>JBJMVW010000213.1:0-54428 GCA_045810465.1 Massilia sp.
AGAACCTGGTCAACACCCGCCTCGCGCTCAAGATCAGCCAGGTCAACGGCGTCGGCCTGGTCACGCTGCAGGGCGGCCAGCGGCCGGCGGTGCGAATCCAGGCCGACACCGACGCGCTGGCGTCCTACGGCCTGGGCCTGGACACGCTGCGCAGCGCGATCACGGCGGCCAACGCCAACAGCGCCAAGGGCAGCTTCGACGGCCCCACCCGCGCCTATACCATCAACGCCAACGACCAGCTGGTCGCGGTCCCCGACTACAAGAACCTGATCGTCGCCTACCGCAACGGCGCCCCGGTGCGCCTCGAGAACGTCGCGCGGGTGGTCGACAGTGCCGAAAACGTGCGCCTCGGCGCCTGGTCGAACATGAAGCCGGCGATCATCCTGAATGTGCAGCGCCAGCCGGGCGCCAACGTGATCGCGACCGTCGATGCGATCAAGGCGCGCCTGCCCGAACTGCAGGCCAGCCTGCCGGCATCGCTGCGCCTGGACGTGCTGACCGACCGCACCACCGGCATCCGCGCCTCGGTCTCGCATGTGCAGACCGAACTGGTGCTGGCGGTGGCGCTGGTGGTGCTGGTGATCTTCGCTTTCCTGCACAGCGTGCGCGCGACCGTGATCGCCAGCCTGGCGGTGCCGATCTCGCTGGTCGGCACCTTCGGCGCGATGTACCTGCTCGGCTACAGCCTCAACAACCTGTCGCTGATGGCGTTGACGATCGCGACCGGCTTCGTGGTTGACGACGCGATCGTGATGATCGAGAACATCGCGCGCTACCTCGAGGAAGGCGACAAGCCGATGGACGCGGCGATCAAGGGCGCCACCCAGATCGGCTTCACCATCATTTCGCTGACCGTGTCGCTGATCGCGGTGCTGATCCCGCTGCTGTTCATGGGCGACGTGGTCGGGCGCCTGTTCCGCGAATTCGCGGTGACGCTGGCGATCACGATCCTGATCTCGGCGGTGGTGTCGCTGACGCTGGTGCCGATGATGTCGGCGCGCTGGCTGCACAGCCAGGCCGAAGCGCACCCGGGCCGCTTCGCGCGCCGTACCCAGGACCTGTTCGACCGCGTGGTCGGCCACTACGACCATGCGCTGACCTGGGTGCTGGCGCGCGAGCGCCTGACCCTGCTGGTCGCGCTGGCCACGCTGGTGCTGACCGTGCTGCTGTACCTGTTCATCCCCAAGGGCCTGTTCCCGACCCAGGACACCGGCCAGCTGCAGGCCCGGGTCGAGGCGCGCCAGGCCATTTCGTACGAACGCATGGCCGAGCTGCAGCAGGCCGCCGCGCGGGAGATCCTGGCCGACCCCGACGTCAAGTCGCTCAGTTCCACCGTCGGCGTCGATGCCGCCAATAACACGATGCTCCACACCGGCACCATGCTGATCAACCTGAAGGACACGCATGGCGACCAGGCCGCCCTGATGGACCGGCTGCGCCGCCGCGTGGCCCAGGTGGCCGGGCTGACGCTGTACCTGCAGCCGACCCAGGACCTGACCATCGACGCCGAAACCGGCCCGACCCAGTTCCGGCTGTCGATCGAGGGCGCCGACAATGCCACCGTGACCGATTGGGCCAAGCGGCTGGTGCAGCGCATGCAGGCCAAAAACCAGCTGCGCAACGTGGTGAGCGACGCCGGCGCGACTGGCGCCGCGGCCTTCGTCAACATCGACCGCGACACCGCCTCGCGCATGTCGATCACCGCCGCCTCGATCGACGACGCGCTCTACAGCGCCTTCGGCCAGCGCATCGTGTCGACCATCTTCACCGAGACCAACCAGTACCGGGTGATCCTCGAAGCGCAGCGCGACGAGTCGATGTCGCTCGACGCGCTCGCCAACCTGCAGCTGCGCACCGGCTCCGGCCGCCCGACGCCGCTGTCGGCGGTGGCCCGGATCACTGAGCGCCCGGCGCCGCTGCAGATCACCCACGTGGCGCAGTACCCGGCCACCACCATCGGCTTCGACACCGCGCCCGGCATCAAGCTTGGCCAGGCGGTCGAGGCGATCCGCGAGGCCGCCGCCGAGATCAAGCTGCCGCCGGCGGTGACCATGACCTTCCTGGGCGCGTCCGGCGCCTACCAGGCCTCGCTGTCGAACCAGCTGTGGCTGATCCTGGCGGCGGTGGTGTGCGTCTACATCGTGCTCGGCGTGCTCTACGAGAGCTACATCCACCCGCTGACGATCCTGTCGACGCTGCCGTCGGCGGGCCTCGGCGCGCTGCTGGCGCTGTACGTCACCGGCCAGGGCCTGGGCGTGATCGGCATCATCGGCATCATCCTCCTGATCGGCATCGTCAAGAAGAACGCGATCATGATGATCGACTTCGCGATCGAGGCCGAGCGCGACCAGGGCAAGAGCCCGCGCGACGCCATCCACCAGGCCGCGATGCTGCGCTTCCGCCCGATCCTGATGACCACGCTGGCGGCGCTGTTCGCGGCGGTCCCGCTGATGCTGGGCTGGGGCGAGGGCGCCGAGCTGCGCCGGCCGCTGGGCCTGGCCATCTTCGGCGGCCTGATCGTGAGCCAGATGCTGACCCTGTTCACCACGCCGGTGATCTACCTCGGCTTTGACCGGCTGGCCCGGCGCTGGGGTGGCCGCGCGCCGGCCAAGCCGCGCGAGGTTGGGGCATGAACCTGTCGTCGCCGTTCGTCCGCCGGCCGATCGCGACCGTGCTGCTGACGCTCGGCCTGGCGCTGGCCGGCATCGCCGCATTCTTCGTGCTGCCGGTGTCGCCGCTGCCGCAGGTCGACTATCCGGTGATCTCGGTCAGCGCCAACCTGCCTGGCGCCAGCCCGGACACGATGGCCACCTCGGTCGCCACTCCGCTCGAGCGCAGGCTGGGCGTGATCGCCGGCGTCAACGAGATGACCTCGAACAGCGGCAACGGCTCGACCCGGGTCAGCCTGCAGTTCGACCTGAACCGCAAGATCGATTCGGCGGCGCGCGAAGTGCAGGCCGCGATCAACGCCTCGCGCGCCGACCTGCCGTCCACGCTGCGCAGCAATCCGACCTACCGCAAGGCCAACCCGGGCGACGCGCCGGTGCTCATCCTCGCGCTGACCTCGAAGACCCGTTCGCCCGGCCAGATCTACGACGAAGTGTCGAACCTGGTGCAGCAAAAGCTGGCGCAGGTGCAGGGCGTGGGCGACGTCGAGATCGGCGGCGGCTCGCTGCCGGCGGTGCGTGTCGACCTGAACCCGTATTCGCTGAACCGCTACGGCGTCTCGACCGAGGACGTGCGCGCGGCGATCCAGGCCACCAACGCCAACCGGCCCAAGGGCGCAATCGAGGGCCACGGCCGGCGCCTGCAGATCTACTCGCAGCCCAACACGCCGACCGGCGGGCGCACCGCGGCCGACTACCGCGGACTGGTGGTGGCCTGGCGCGACGGCGCCGCGATCCGCCTGCAGGACGTGGCCCAGGTCAGCGACGGCGTCGAGAATGTCAACACGCTGGGCCTGTTCAACGGCGAGCCGGCGGTGATCGTGCTGGTCACCAGCCAGCCCGGCGCCAACGTGATCCAGACCGTCGACGGCGTGCGCGCGCTGCTGCCGACGCTGCAGGCGCAGCTGCCGCAGGACGTCAGCCTGCAGGTCGCGTCCGACCGCACCAATTCGATCCGCGCCTCGCTGCACGAGATCGAATTGACGCTGATGATCTCGATCCTGCTGGTGGTGCTGGTGGTCAGCGTGTTCCTGCGCAGCGTGCGCGCGACCGTGGTGCCGGCGGTGGCCACCGTGGTGTCGCTGCTCGGCACCTTCGGCGCGATGTACCTGCTCGGCTTTAGCCTGAATAACCTGTCGCTGATGGCGCTGACGGTGGCGACCGGCTTCGTGGTCGACGACGCCATCGTGGTGCTGGAAAATACCAGCCGCCACATGGAGCAGGGCATGGACCGCATGAAGGCCGCGCTGCTCGGCGCGCGCGAGGTCGGCTTTGCCGTGCTCTCGATCAGCCTGTCGCTGGTGGCGGTGTTCATCCCGCTGCTGTTCATGGGCGGGCAGGTGGGGCGGCTGTTCCGCGAGTTCGCGGTCACGCTGTCGGTGGCGGTGCTGATCTCGCTGGTGATTTCGCTCACCACCACGCCGATGATGTGCGCCTGGCTGCTGAAACCGGGCGTCGGCGGGCGCCAGCCGGGGCGCCTGGCGCGCGGCGCCGAACGCGGCTTCGCGCGCGTGCTGCGCGGGTACGAGCACGCGCTCGACTGGGCGCTCGACAGCAAGCTGCTGGTGATGCTGATCCTGGTGTTCGTGGTGGGCCTGAACGTGTACCTGTTCGCGGCGGCGCCCAAAGGATTCTTCCCGCAGCAGGACACCGGCCAGCTCAACGGCGGCATGCGCGCCGACCAGAGCATCTCGTTCCAGGCCATGCAGCAGAAGCTGCGCCAGCTGGTCAACATCATCAAGCGCGACCCGGCGGTCGACGCCGTGGTCGGCTTCACCGGCGGCGGGCGCGCCGGCGGCGGCTTCATGTTCGTCAACCTGAAGCCGGCGTCGCAGCGTACCGAGGGCGGCCAGCAGGTCATCGCGCGCCTGCGCCCGCAACTGGCGCGCGTGACCGGCGTATCGCTGTTCCTGAACCCGGTGCAGGACCTGCGCATGGGCGGCCGCCAGGCCAATTCGACCTACCAGTACACGCTCAAGAGCGACAACCGGGCCGACCTGAAGCTGTGGGCAAGCCGGCTGGCCGACGCGATGAAGCGCGAGCCGGCGCTGATCGACGTCGATACCGACCAGGCCGAGAACGGCGTCGAGACCTTCGTCGACATCGACAAGGACAGCGCCGCGCGCCTGGGCATCAGCACGCGCGACGTCGACAATGCCCTGTACAACGCGTTCGGGCAGCGCCAGGTCGCCAACATCTACGACGAACTGAACCAGTACCACGTGATCATGGGCGTGGCGCAGGAGTACGCGCAGTCGCCCGAAGCGCTGCGCGACGTGTACGTACCGGCCAAGAAAACGGGCGCCGGCACCGGTGCGGCCAGCACCGCCGGTGCCGCAGCCACGGCCAGCACCGGCACCGCGGGTACCAGCGCAAGCGCGACGCCAGCCACGCCGGCCAACCTGACCGCCGCGCGCGACCCCTCGAGCGGCCAGGCGCTGTCCGGCGCCGCCACCACGATGGCGCCGCTGTCGGCCATCGCCCGCTTTGCCGAGCGCTCGACCCCGACCTCGGTCAACCACCAGGATGGCGAGCTGGCGACCACGGTCTCGTTCAACCTGGCCGATGGATACGGCCTGTCGGACGGCCAGGCCGCGGTGCACCAGGCCGAAGCCGCGATCGGCATGCCGACCAATGTGCGCGGCAGCTTCCAGGGCACGGCGCGCGCGGCGCAGGAGACCAACCAGCAGCAGCCCTTGCTGATCCTGGCCGCGATCGTCGTCATTTATATCGTGCTCGGCATCCTGTACGAGAGCCTGGTGCACCCGGTGACGGTGCTGACCACGCTGCCGTCGGCCGGCGTCGGCGCCGTGCTGGCGCTGCTGATGTTCGGGATGGAGTTCTCGATCATCGCGCTGATCGGCGTGTTCCTCCTGATCGGCATCGTCAAGAAGAATGCGATCCTGATCATCGACTTCGCGCTCGAATCGGAGCGCGCGCGCGGCCTGTCGGCGATGGAGGCGGTGCGCGAGGCCTGCCTGCTGCGCTTCCGCCCGATCCTGATGACCACGCTGGCGGCGGCGCTTGGCGCCTTGCCGCTGGCGATCGGGTTCGGCGAAGGTTCCGAGCTGCGCCGGCCGCTCGGCATCGCGATCATCGGCGGCCTGGTGGCGAGCCAGCTGCTGACGCTCCTGACCACGCCGGTCGTGTACGTCCTGATGGACAAGCTGCGCCGCCGCAGCCCGGCCGAACGCGAACTGAGCCGCCATCCGCTCGAAGAAGACGTATCGACCCAATCACCTTAAACCAGACCCGCCCGTGAGCCTATGCGAAAAATCCTGCCGCTTCGACTAACCCTGTTCGCGCTGGCCGCCAGCCTGGTGGCCGGCTGCGCCGTCGGTCCCGCCTACCAGCGGCCCGCCACACCGGAACCTGCCGCGTTCAAGGAAGCGCAGGGCTGGGTGCCGGCGGCGCCGGCCGATGCGCTCGAACGCGGGCCGTGGTGGACGCTGTTCGGCGACCCGGTGCTGAACCGGCTGGCCGACAGCGTCGAGGTCTCGAACCAGAACGTGGCGGCGGCGGTGGCCTCGTACGAACAGGCGCGCGCGCTGGTGCGGCAGCAGCGCGCATCGCTGTTCCCCGCGGTGGGGCTCAATGCCGGCGCCGACCGCGCCGGCAGTGGCGCTGGCGGGGCGGACAACCGCTACCAGCTGTCGATCGGCGGCAGCTGGGAGCCGGACGTGTGGGGCCGGCTGCGTGCCGGCGTCGGCGCCGCGGCGGCCAGCGCCCAGGCCAGCGCCGCCGACCTGGCGGCCGCGCGCCTGTCGGCGCAGGGCGAACTGGCGGCCAACTACTTCTCGCTGCGCCAGGTCGACGCCCAGCGCGAGCTGCTGGCCAGTACCATCGAAGGCTACAAGCGCGTGCTGCAGATCACGCAGAACCGCTTCAATGCCGGCATCGCCGCGCACTCGGATGTGTTCCAGGCCCAGACCCAGCTGGCCAACGCCCAGAGCGACGAGCTGACGCTGGCGCGCCAGCGCGCGCAGTTCGAGCACGCGATCGCGATCCTGGTCGGCAAGGCGCCGGCCGACTTTTCGCTGCCGGTGGTGCCGTGGCAGGTGAGCGTGCCCGAGGTCCCGGCGGGAGTGCCGTCTACGCTGCTGCAGCGCCGCCCCGACATCGCCTCGGCCGAGCGCCGCGTGGCCGCCGCCAACGCGCAGATCGGCATCGCGCGCGCGGCCTACTTCCCGAACATCGGGCTGACCGCGTCCTACGGCAGCACCGCCAGCCGCGTGGCCGACCTGCTCAGCGTGTCGAACGCGGCCTGGTCGTTCGGGCTGTCGGCGGCGCAGAACATCTTCAATGCCGGCGCCACCCGCGCCGGCGTGGCGGGCGCCGAGGCGCAGCACCAGGTGGCGGTGGCGCGCTACCGCCAGACTGTGCTCGACGCCTTCGGCGACGTCGAGAACCAGCTCACCGCCACGCGCGTGCTGGCGCAGCAGCAGGAATTGCGGCGCCAGGCAGCCGCGGCCGCCAGCCTGGTCGAGGAGCAGGTGCTGAACCGCTACAAGTCGGGGCAGGTGAGTTACACCGAGGTGGTGCAGGTGCAGGTGACCGCGCTGCAGGCCCGCCGCGCACTGGTGCAGGTGCAGGCCGACCGCCAGACCACGGCGGTGGCGCTGATCCAGTCGCTGGGCGGCGGCTGGCACGCGCAGCTGTGATATTCTGGGCTGTTTGCCGAGTTTGCCTGTCCTTCTCCAGAACCCAATCGACTGAGGTTTGCCCGTGAAAAAAAAGACGCTCGCACTTGCCATCCTGGCCGCCGCCACCGCCGCGCAGGCCGCCACCCAGCCCACCTTCGACAGCCACCGCCTGTCGCAGCACGTCAAGACGCTGTCCTCGGATGAATTC
The DNA here is from genome assembly GCA_045810465.1 of Massilia sp. Taxonomy (GTDB): domain Bacteria; phylum Pseudomonadota; class Gammaproteobacteria; order Burkholderiales; family Burkholderiaceae_D; genus Telluria. The sequence goes on from JBJMVW010000213.1 coordinate 7,518, forward strand.
GAAGGACGCGGCCCGAATACGGCCGGCGAAACCAAAACGGTCGACTACCTGGTCGCCCAATTCAAGGCGGCCGGCGTGCAGCCGGGCGGCGACCTGGTGGGCGGCAAGCGCCTGTGGACCCAGGACGTGCCGCTTGGTCGGTTCGAGATCAAGGGCCCGGTGGAGCTGGGCGTCAGCGACGGCAAGACCACCCGCAAGCTCACCCAGGGCAAGGAGATCGCCGTGCGCGCCGCGCAGAATGGCGCGGCCCAGGTCGACTTCAAAAACGCGCCGCTGGTGTTTGTCGGCTACGGGGTGACAGCCCCGGAGCGCAAGTGGGACGACTTCAAGGGACAGGACCTGAAGGGCAAGCTGGCGGTGGTGCTGATCAACGACCCGGACTTCGAAACCGGCCACGGCGATTTCGGCGGCAAGGCCATGACCTATTACGGCCGCTGGACCTACAAGTACGAGGAAATGGCCCGCCGCGGCGCGCTCGGCACGCTCATCGTGCATGAGACCGCGCCCGCATCGTATGGCTGGAACACGGTAAAGAATTCGAATACCAACGTCATGTACGACATCGTGCGCAAGGAGCCCGGCAAGGCGCACGCGCCGCTGGAGGCGTGGGTCCAGCGCGACCTCGCGGCCGACCTGTTCAAGCGCGCCGGCCTCGATTTCGAGACCGCCAAAAAACAGGCGCAAAGCCGCGATTTCAGGCCGGTCGAGCTGCGCGGCGTGTCGCTGTCGGCGCACTTCGCGGTCGACGCCAGGGTGATCAAGTCGAAGAATGTGGTGGCGCGCGTGGACGGCAGCGAACATCCTGGCCAGTACGTGATCTACAGCGCGCACTGGGACCACCTCGGCGTCGGCCTGCCTGACGCGAAGGGCGACAAAATCTATAACGGCGCCGCCGACAACGCGAGCGGCAGCGCCGCGCTGCTCGAACTTGCGCGCGCCTACGGCAAGCAGCCGCACCCGAAGCGCACGGTCGTGTTCCTCGCCGTGACGGCCGAGGAAAAGGGCCTGCTGGGCTCCGAGTACTATGCCTCCAATCCGCTCTACCCGCTGGACCAGACGGCGGGCGTGATCAACATGGACGGCATGAGCCCATTCGGCCTGACGCGCGACTTCAGCATCTCCGGCAGCGCCAAGCTCGAGCTGCTCGACCGCCTGGTGGCCACGGCCGGCAAGTACAAGCTGGCGTATGCGCCGGAATCCAAACCGGAAGCCGGCTACTTCTTCCGCTCGGACCACTTCCCGTTCGCCAAGCGCGGCGTGCCGGCGATCTCGTTCCGGGCCGGCGAGGATTGGGTGGAAGGCGGCACCGCGGCCGGCAAGGCTGCGCGCGAGGCCTACATCAAGGATCGCTACCACCAGCCCGCGGATGAATGGCAAGCCGACTGGAGCTTTGCCGGCGCCGCGCGCGACCTCGAGATCCTGTACGCACTGGGGCGCGACCTGGCCGATTCGACGGCTTGGCCGAACTGGGCCAGCGATTCCGAGTTCCGCGCCGCGCGTGACGTAAGCGCCGCCAGCCGCAAGTGAGCTAGCCCAGCGCCCGCTCGAGGATGCGGGCCACGTGCAGCGCCTGGCGCGCGCCGCTCGCGCGCGTGCCGTCGGCGATCTGGTGGCGGCAGCTGGTGCCGTCGGCCACCAGCAGGGTGCCGGCGTCCGTGGCGCGGACCGCCGGCAGCAGCGCCAGTTCCGCCATCTGCATCGACACGTCATAGTGCGCCGCTTCGTAGCCGAAGCTCCCCGCCATGCCGCAGCAGCTCGACTCCACCAGCTCCACCTTCAGCCCCGGGACCAGGGCCAGGATCTTTTGTGCCGGCGTCACCGCGTCGAACGCTTTTTGATGGCAGTGCCCGTGCAGCAGGGCGCGCTTTTCCGGTAGCGCCGCCAGCTTCAGCGCCAGCCGGCCGGCATCGTGTTCGCGCGCCAGGAACTCCTCGAACAGCAAGGCCTGGTCGGCCAGCCGCTGTGCATCCTCGCCCAGGCCCATCACCAGGAATTCGTCGCGCAGGGTCAGCAGGCACGATGGCTCCAGTCCCACCACCGGGATCCCCCGCGCGACGAACGGACGGCATGCCTCGACCACGCGGCGCGCCTCGAGGCGCGCCTGGTCGACCAGCCCGGCAGCAAGGTAGGTGCGGCCGCAGCACAGCGGACGGGCAGCTTGCGTGTCCTGCGGCGCGGGCCGCGCCACATGCACGCGGTAGCCGGCGGCGCGCAGCACGGCCAGCGCCGCGCGCGCATTATCGGCCTCGAAGTAATTGTTGAAGGTGTCGGCGAACAGCACCACATCGGCCTGCTCGGGGGTGAGTGCGTCGGCGCCGGGCAGGAAGGTGTCGCCGCGCCAGGCTGGAAGCGAGCGCCGCGCCGACAGGCCAAGCCATTTCTCGGTCAGCCGCGCCGCGCCGGGCAGGCGGTCGCGCAGGTTGAACAGCAGCGGGAAGCGCGCCGCCCAGGGCGCCCAGCGCGGCAGGTGCGCGACCAGCCTGTCCCTGAGCCCCAGGCCATGCCGGCGCTGCCAGTGATAGAGGAATTCGGTCTTCATCTTCGCCATGTCGACGCCGGTCGGGCAATCGCGCTTGCAGCCCTTGCAGCCGACGCACAGGTCGAGCGTGGCGCGCATGTCGGCGGAGGTGAAGGCGTCGGGGCCGAGTTGGCCCGACAGCGCCAGGCGCAGCGTGTTGGCGCGCCCGCGCGTCAGGTGCTGCTCGTCGCGCGTCACCCGGTAGCTGGGGCACATGGTGCCGGCGTCGAACTTGCGGCAGTGGCCGTTGTTGTTGCACATTTCGACTGCCTTGGCCAGGCCGCCGGCCGGGTCGCCGCCAGTGCCCGGCGCGCTCGTGATCTCGGTGGCCGGATCGGTCTGCACGTTCCAGGCCGACCAGTCGAGCGCCGTCTGCAGGGGCAGCGGCTGGTAGCCCGGCTTGAAGCGGAACAGCGAGCGGTCATCCATTTTGGTGCTGCGGACGATCTTCCCCGGATTCATGATGCCGGCCGGGTCGAACAGGTCCTTCACTTCCTCGAACGCGCGCAGCAGGCGCGGCCCGAACTGCCACGCCACCCATTCGCTGCGTACCAGGCCGTCGCCGTGTTCGCCCGAGAACGCGCCTTTGTATTCGCGCACCAGGGCGCCCGCTTCTTCGGCGATCGCGCGCATTTTTTCGGCGCCGCCCGCGCGCATGTCCAGGATCGGGCGCACGTGCAGGGTGCCGACCGAAGCGTGCGCATACCAGGTGCCGCGCGTGCCGTGCCGGGTGAACACCTCGGTCAGGCGGCTGGTGTAGTCGGCCAGGTCCTCCAGCGGCACCGCGCAGTCCTCGATGAACGACACCGGCTTGCCGTCGCCGCGCATGCTCATCATGATGTTCAGGCCGGCCTTGCGCACTTCCCACAAGGCCTTCTGCGCGGCCGGTTCCGGCATTTCGACCACGCTGCCGGGCAGGCCGAGGTCGGCCATCAGCTCGACCAGCAGCTTCAGCCGCGCTACCTGCTCGTCCTTCGACTGGCCGGCGAATTCGACCAGCAGGATCGCGTCCGGCGTGCCGGCCAGCGCCTTGTCGATCACCGGCCGGAACGCGGGATTGTCGCGCGCCAGCTCGATCATGGTGCGGTCGACCAGTTCGACCGCGCACGGGCCGAGCTTGACGATGTGGCGCGTCATGGCCATCGCCTGCCGGAAGGTCGGGAAGTTCACCACGCCGAGCGTTTTGTGCGCCGGCAGCAGCGCCAGCTTGAGCGTGATTTGCCGCGTGCAGGCCAGCGTGCCTTCGCTGCCGACCAGCATATGCGCCAGGTTCACGCTGCCGTCCGCGGTGTAGGGGCGTTCGCTTTGCGGGTAGTAGATGTCGAGGTTGTAGCCGCCGACGCGCCGCATCACCTTCGGCACCATGCGTTCGATCTCGTCGCGTTCGCGCATCGCGATCTCGCGCAGCCGCGCCGCGATGCCCTGCATCCGGGCTCCCGCCGCCTGCTGTTCGGGCCCGAAATGCGCCCAGGTGCCGTCGGACAGGATCGCGTCGATCGCGGCCACGTTATGCACCATGTTCCCATAGGCGATCGAGCGCGAGCCGCACGAGTTGTTGCCGGCCATGCCGCCCAGCGTGCACTGGGCGGAGGTGGAGACATCGACCGGGAACCACAGCCCGTGCGGCTTGAGGAAGGCGTTCAGGTGGTCCAGCACGATGCCCGGTTCGACCGTGACGGTCATGCCCGCGGGGTCGAAATCGATCACCCGGTTCAGGTACCTGGTATTGTCGACCACGAGGCCGGGACCGACGGTTTGCCCGCATTGCGAGGTGCCGGCGCCGCGCGAGAGCAGCGGCACGTTCAATTCGGCGCACAGCGCGATCGCGGCCTGCACGTCGCCGACCGTTTTCGGCACCAGCACGCCGGCCGGCTCGATTTGGTAGATCGAGGCATCGGTGGCATAGCGGCCGCGTGTGCCGGCGTCGAACAGCACCTCGCCTTCGACCGCCTGGCGCAGCCGCCTTGCCAGGGTTTGGTGGGGCGTGGCGTGCATCAGGATCGGTTGGGGCGTCGGTGCGTTCATTGGCGTCTCACGGGGCGGTTGATGGGTGGGACAGGTTGAGCGCTTCGAGCACCGCCTCGCCCTTGTGTTTCAGGTGCCGGCGCATGATGGAGGCCATCCGCGCACTGTCGCGCGCGGCCAGCGCATCGACCATCTCGGCGTGTTCGCGGGCGGCGGTATCCCATTGGTCGTGGTCGAAGTTCAGGCGAAAGCGCAGGTTCTGGATGCGCAGGTTCAGCGTCGCGTAGACCTGTTCGAGCAGGCGGTTGTCGGCGGCCCGGTTGATGCGCTCGTGGATCGCGCGGTTCAGGCGGTAATACGCGGGCAGGTCGCGCCGCGCATGGCAGGCCAGCATCTCGAAGGTGAGGGCGCGCACTTCGGCCACTTCGGCGTCGGTGATGCGGCGGCAGGCCAGCTCGCCCGACAACGCTTCGAGCGCGCTCATCACTTCAAAGCTTTCGCGGATGTCGTGCTCGGACAAGGCCACCACCTGGGCGCCGCGGTTCGGCTGGATCTGCACCAGCCCTTCGGCCGACAGCAGCCGGAACGCTTCGCGCAGCGGGGTGCGCGACACGCCCAGGCGCTCGCACAGCGCACGTTCGTTCAGGCGGGTGCCGGCCGGCAGTTCGCCCTCGATGATCAGTTCGCGCAGCCGGTCGGCAACGCTGGCGGGCAGGGTGGGACGCTCGGCCGCGTCGGGCTGCGCCTGGATGGGCAGGGACACGCTGGGAGCGGCGCGGATTTCGTCCGGCTGGGGCTGGGAGATATTCATTTGGTATACAAAATGGCGTAAGCCACAGCATAAAAGATTTGCAAGGAAAAATAAAGCAGTGTTGTTCTCTCGCAGCACGCGCGCGCCGTCGCTACTGGGGGAATAGGCGATCGAGCGATGCTGTGGTGCACAATCGAAGATGCTTGCAAAATTATAACAACTTGCATATTCTCAGATCTGGTATACCAAAAAACGGTTGCGGAGCCAGAACAATGATTTCTCTTAATTCCCATCCTTCGGGTCGGCATTTCCTCCAGATCCCGGGTCCATCCAACGTGCCCGACCGGGTGCTGCGGGCGATCGACAATGTGACGATCGACCATCGCGGTCCCGAATTCGCCGCACTCGGCAAAGCCGTCATCGCCGGCCTCAAGAAAGTATTCAAGACCGAGGCCGACGTCGTCATCTATCCGGCCTCGGGCACCGGCGCCTGGGAAGCGGCGCTGGTCAATACCTTGTCCCCGGGCGACCTGGTGCTGATGGCCGAAACCGGCCATTTCGCGTCGCTGTGGAAGAAGCTCGCGGGCAAACTCGGCCTCGAAGTCGAATTCCTCGAAGGTGACTGGCGCCACGGCGCCGATCCCGAGGCGATCGCGGCGCGCCTGGCGCGGGATGGCGAACACCGCATCAAGGCGGTGTGCGTGGTGCACAACGAAACCTCGACCGGCGCCACCAGCCGCATCGCCGCGATCCGCAAGGCGATCGACCGCAGCGGCCACCCGGCGCTGTTCATGGTCGACACGATTTCATCGCTGGCCTCGGTCGATTACCGCCACGACGAGTGGGGTGTCGACGTCACCGTGGCCGGCTCGCAAAAGGGCCTGATGCTGCCGCCCGGCCTGTCGTTCAACGCGATCAGCGCCAAGGCGCGCGCGGCGTCGAAAGGCGCGGCGCTGCGCCGTTCGTACTGGGACTGGGAGGAGATGCTGGCAATTAATCCGACCGGCTACTTCCCCTACACCCCCGCGACCAACCTGCTGTACGGCCTGCACGAAGCGCTCGCGATGCTGTTCGAGGAAGGGCTGGACCAGGTGTTCGCCCGCCACCAGCGCCACGCCGAGGCGACTCGCCGCGCGGTGCGGGCCTGGGGCCTGGAAATCCTGTGCCTGAATCCAGACGAATACAGCCCGGTCCTGACCGCCGTGCTGGTGCCCGGCGCAAGCAGCGCCGACGCCTTCCGCAAAATCGTGCTGGAGCGCTTCAACATGTCGCTCGGCCAGGGACTGGGGAAAGTATCGGGCAAGGTGTTCCGGATCGGCCACCTTGGCGATTTCAACGACCTGACCCTGTGCGGGACGCTGGCCGGGGTCGAGATGGGCCTTGGCCTTGCCGGGATCCCCCACTGCAAGGGCGGGGTGCAGGCGGCGATGGAATACCTGGCGGAGACGGCAAAACCGGCGCCGCCGCGTACTGTGTAGCGATGATTGGTGCAGTTGATACGAAAAACTAAACGTTCTGACTAAAGGAGACACACCATGCGTTCATTTCCCCCTGTCGCTGCCCGCAGCCGCCGCCGGCTGAGCTTTGCCGCGGCCGCTGTCCTGCTCGGCGCTGGCGCCTTGCTGGGCGGCGCCGCCCCCGCGTTCGCCCAGATCGAAATCAAGCTCGGCCACGTGGGCGAACCGGGCTCGCTGTTCCAGATGAGCGCCGACGAATTCGCGAAGAACGCCAACGCGAAGCTGGCCGGCAAGGCCAAGGTCGTGGTGTATGGCTCCAGCATGCTGGGCGGCGACAAGGAAATGCTCCAGAAACTCAAGCTCGGCACCATCGACATGGCGCTGCCGTCGACGGTGATGACGTCGGAAGTCGACATGTACGGCATCTTCGAGCTGCCGTACATCGTCAAGGACCGCGCCCACATGGCGCGCATCGAAAAGGATGTGTTCTGGCCGAGCATCGCCCCGATGACCGAGAAGAAGGGCCTCAAGGTGCTGGCGGTGTGGGAAAACGGCTACCGCCACATCACCAACAGCAAGCGTCCGATCAAGGGGCCGGCCGACCTGAAGGGCATCAAGCTGCGTGTGCCGGAAGGTAAATGGCGCGTCAAGATGTTCCAGGACTATGGCGCCAACCCGAGCCCGATGAAATTCTCGGAACTGTTCACCGCGCTCCAGACCGGCGTGATGGACGGCCAGGAAAACCCGCTGACCCAGATCTACTCGGCCAAGCTGCAGGAGGTGCAGAAGTACCTGTCGCTGTCGGGCCACGTGTACACGCCGGCCTTCGTGACGGTTGGCACGCGCCGCTACAACGCGCTGCCGGCCGACGTCCGCAAGATCCTCGAGGACACGGCGCGCGAGACCCAGGCCTTCGTCTACGCCACCGCGGCCAAGGCCGACACCGACTTGCTGGCCAAGCTGAAACAGGCGGGCATGCAGGTCAACGAGGTCGACAAGGAGGCGTTCATCGCCGCCAGTAAGCCAATCTACGAGGCGTTCGGCACCGAAGTGGCAGGCGCCCAGCCCTTGATCGACCGCGCTGTCGCGCTTGGTAAATAAGAGGGCCAACCCATGCATCCAGCAACACAAGTTGAAGCAAGCAGCATGCAGCGTTTCCGCGCCACTTACGGCCGCCTGCTCGAATGGGTCGTCGGTTTCCTGATGGTCGTGCTGGCGCTCGAGGTCACGCTGGGCATCGTGTTCCGTGCCGTCGGCCAGTCGCTGGTCTGGTACGACGAGGTGGCATCGATCATGCTGGCCTGGCTGACCTTTTACGGCTCGGCGCTGGCGTCGGTCAACCGCAACCATATCGGCTGCCCGGAGGTGGTCAACCAGCTGCCGCCATCGCTCCGGCGCGGCGTCAACATTGTGGCGCAACTGCTGGTGATTGCGTTCTTCGCGCTGTTCGGATGGATCGGCCTCCAGATCATGCCGATCCTGGCCGGCGACACCATGGTCAGCCTGCCGTGGGTGCCGATGAACTTCGTGCAGTCGGTGATCCCGGTGTCGGCGGGCCTGATCCTGGTTGGCGAGGTGATGCACCTGGTCGACCTGTGCAACCAACGTCACACCAGCAGCGGCCAGCCGGCCGTGGCGATGGTCGACGCCCTCCACTGACCGCGAAAGGACCGCCATGTCAACCATGCTTTTGCTGTTCGCCGCCGTCCTCGCGCTGGTGCTGATCAACGTGCCGATCGCCGTTTCGCTGGGGATCGTCGCCGTGATCGCGATGCTCGCCAGCCACGGCGTCGATTCGCTGCCGAACGTCGCCGTCGTCGTGTACAACGGCGCGACCAACTTCCCGCTGCTGGCCATTCCGTTGTTCATCCTGGCCGGTGCGATCATGAACGCGTCCGGGATCTCCCAACGCCTGATCGCGTTCGCGTCGTCGCTGTTCGGCTGGATCCGCGGCGGCCTGGCCCACGTGTCGATCGGCTCGTCGCTGTTCTTCGCCGAGATTTCCGGTTCCGCCGTCGCCGACGTCGCGGCGCTGGGCTCGATCCTGATCCCGGGGATGAAAGCGAAAAATTATCCGGCCCCGATGGCCGCTGCGGTGATGTCGTCCGCCGCCACGCTGGCCGTCATCATTCCGCCGTCGATCCCGATGATCCTGTACGCGGTGATGGCCGAAACCTCGGTGGTGCAGATGTTCGTTGGCGGCATCGTGCCGGGCATCCTCGGCGCCATCGGCCTGATGGGCGTCGCCTCGTTCCTGGCACGCCGCTACAACCTGCCGCGCGAGGCCGCGTTTTCGCCGCGCCGCGTGGCCCAGACCGCGCGCGAAGCGCTGTGGGCGTTCGCGCTGCCGATCATCATCCTTGGCGGTATCTTCGGCGGCGTCGTCACGGCCACCGAAGGCGCGGCGCTGGCGGTGGTGGCGGCGCTGTTCATCGGCCTGGTGGTGTACCGCCAGCTCGACATCAAACAGCTGCGCGCGGCGCTGATCGAAGGCGGCGTGCAGACCGCCACCGTGATGCTGCTGGTGGCCACCAGCGCGCTGCTCGGCACCTACCTGACCGAAGTCCAGGCGCCGCAGGCGCTGGCGCGCACGGTGTCGGACCTGACCTCGAACAAGTGGGTGGTGCTGGCGCTGCTGAACCTGGTATTCCTGTTCCTCGGCATGTTCCTGCACTCGGCCGCCGCGATCATCCTGGTGATCCCGATCGTGATGCCGCTGGTGCGCGCCGTCGGTATCGACCCGGTCCACTTCGGCCTGATTGTGACGATCAACCTCGGCATCGGCCAGCAGACCCCGCCGGTCGCCAGCGTGCTGATGGTGGCCAGTTCGATCGCCAAGTCGTCGGTGTGGGACGTGACCAAGGTGAATATCTGGTTCATCGGCGTGCTGGTCGCGGTGCTGATGATGGTGACCTACGTGCCGGTGACCGGCATGGGCCTGGTCGAGCTGTTTTACCGGTAACCGGGGAGGCAGCCTGCCATGAGCGAAGGAAGCGTACGTTTATCCATCACCGGCTGCGTCGCGTCGATCAGCATCGACCGGCCGGAAGCGCGCAATGCGATGACCTGGGCGATGTACGACCAGCTGGCCGACATCTGTACCAGCCTGGCCGCCAACCGCGCGATCCGGGTGGCGACGATCCGCGGTTGCGGCGGCGAAGCCTTCGTCGCCGGGACCGACATCGAGCAGTTCCGCTCGTTCACCAGCGGCGAGGATGGCATCGCTTACGAAAAGGTGATCGACGAGCGGATCGGGCAGATCGAGCGGCTGCCTTTTCCGACTGTCGCGATCGTCGAAGGCTGGGCGATCGGCGGCGGGCTCGCGATTGCGGCGGCCTGCGATTTCCGGATCGCGACGCCGCAAGCGTCGTTCGGGGTGCCGATCGCGCGCACGCTCGGCAACTGCCTGTCGATCTCCAACCTGGCGCGCGTGGTCGCCGGATTCGGCGCGCCGCGTGCCAAGAAGATGCTGCTGCTGGGCGAAACCATCGGCGCCGACGAAGGGTTGGCGTGCGGTTTCGTGACCGCGATCGCGCCGGCGGACGAGCTCGCGGCGCAGGCCGATGCGCTGTGCGCGCGGCTGGCGCAGAACGCGCCGGTGACGATGCGCGCGTCGAAAGAAGGCATCCGGCGCGTGCTCAATGACAGCCAGCCGCAGGGCGAGGACCTGATCCGCGAATGCTACGGCAGCCGCGATTTCAACATCGGCGTGAATGCCTTCCTCGACAAGAAACGCCCGGCCTGGACGGGGTCCTGAGCCCTCGCCACGTCAATAAACCAAGGAGCAACAATGAAACCGACTGCCCACCCAGGGCCGCTGGCCGGCCTGCGCGTGCTGGAGCTGGCCCAGATCATGGCCGGCCCCACCTGCGGCATGATGCTGGCCGACATGGGCGCCGACGTCATCAAGGTCGAGAAACTGCCCGGCGGCGACGATGCACGCGGCTACCGGGAGCCGCGCGTGAATGGCGTCTCGGCGCCATTCATGGTGCTGAACCGTAACAAGCGCGGCATCGCGCTGAACCTGAAGATGCCGCAGGGCAGGGACATCCTGCTGCGCATGGTCAAGGAAGCCGACGTGCTGACCGAAAACTATCGCCGCGGCACGCTCGAAAAGCTTGGGCTCGGCTACGACGTGCTCAGCAAGGTCAATCCCGGGCTGATCTATTGCGCGGTATCCGGCTACGGCCGCGACGGCCCGTACGGCGACAAGGGCGGGTTCGACCTGATCGCGCAGGGGTTTGCCGGGCTGATGTCGGTGACCGGCGAACCGGGTGGACCGCCGGTCAAGACCGGCAATTCGATTGCCGACATCAACGCCGGCATCCTGGCCGTGGTGGGCATCACCGCCGCCTACGTGCACAAGCTGAAAACCGGGCAGGGGCAGGTGGTCGATACGTCGCTGATGGAAGCGGCGATCCAGCAGACCTACTGGCATGCCGCGATCTTCTTCGCGACCGGCAAGTCGGTGGGGCCGACCGGTTCGGCGCACCTGCTGACCGCGCCCTACCAGGCGTTCCGCACCAAGGACGGCTGGATCAACATCGGCGGCGCCAACCAGGCCAACTGGGAGCGCATCGCCGACGTGCTTGGCCATCCGGAATGGCGTGAAGACCCGCGTTTCGTCACCAACACGGAGCGCATGCAGAACCTGGACGCGCTGACCGAGGCGATGAACGCGGTGCTGGCCACGCGCGGCAAGGAGGAGTGGATCGCCGCGTTCGACGCGGCCGGGGTGCCGGTGGGACCGGTGAATACGATTGGCGAGGCGCTGTCGCATCCGCAGGTAGCGGCGCGCAACATGGTGGTCGACCTGGTGCATCCGCAGGCCGGGCCGACCAAGGCGCTCGGCTGCCCGGTGCATTTTTCGGCCACGCCGACCCGGATCGACCGTCCCGCGCCGATGCTGGGCGAGCACTCGCGCGAGCTGCTGCGCGAGTATCGCTACACGGAGGAAGAAATCGACGGCTTCTTCGCCGATGGCGTAATCGAGGAGCCGGCCTGAAAACCACGTCGTTCCCGCGGCGGCGGGAACGACGTGTCGCGCGCTCGCGCGAGCTGCTGCGCGAGTATCGCTACACGGAGGAAGAAATCGACGGCTTCTTCGCCGATGGCGTGATCGAAGAGCCGGCCTGAAAAACACCGTCGTTCCCGCGCAGGGGGGAACCCCAGTTCGTGCGGCCGCCGATGACGCTCGCGAACTTGGGTTCCCGCCTGCGCGGGAACGACGTGTCACGTGCTGTCGATGGATCACGCAGGGCGCTGTGAAGCCAGCGCTATCGCATCCTCCAGCCGGTCGTTCCCCCAAAACATCTCGTCCCCCACGAAAAAGGTAGGCGCGCCAAAAACGCCGCGCGCCTGCGCCTGCCCTGTACGCTCGCGCAAGCTGAGCTTGTTCTCGGCCGACACGGCCGCCGCGAGGATGGCCGCCGAATCAAGGCCCATGCCATCGAGCACGGCAGCCATGCTGGCCTCGTCGTTGATGTCCAGGTCGGCCGCGAAATTGCGCAGCATCACGCGCTGGCAGAACTCCTCCATCCACGGCTGGCCCGCGCCGACCACTGCGATGCGCAACGGCAGCAGCGACTGGCGCGGGAATTCCGATGGGCGCTGCCAGGGGAGGCCGTACTTGCGGCACTCGCGCACCATGTCCTGCCAGACGTAATTGCCTTTTTCCTTCTGCAGCACAAAGGGCGATGTCTCCCAGCCGAAGGATTTGAATATCGGCCCCAACAGGAATGGCCGCCAGCACACATCGACGCCCGCTGCGCGCGCCAGCGCGCCGATCCGCATCACGCTCAGGTAACTGTAGTTGCTGCCGAAATCGAACCAGAATTCGAGCCGGCCCGGTGTTCGTTGATCCATGCGCTACTCCTCGTCGTTAGTCGAAAACCAGCAAACAGCGAATCTCTATACTCTCGCGCAACGGCGCGCCGGCCGGCGCGGCCGGATGTTCGAAGGCTGCGTGCGGAGTGGGGCCGGCGACCGCCGGGTTGGAATCGAACTGCTTGAAAATCAAGACCTCCTCGCGCGTCATGGCTGAAAAATACACCCATTCGTGGCTGGCGCGATGGAGCACCTGATAGATTTCTCCAGCGCGCTCCGGATACAGGATATCGCTTGCCACGAGGTCATCCCCGGCCACTGTGCGCGCGTCGCATACCGCCAGCGGCGCATCGAGCACCGGGTGGCGGATCGAACGCCACAGGTTGACGATGCTGTAGCGCCTCACGGTGGCCGCGTTCGCCGGGCCTAGTTCGAGCTCGAGCCGGCGCCGCGCCGACACGGCGGTGAAATCGCAGTGCACCCGTCCAGCAGCGCCAGGCCGGTGCCCGTCGCGCCGCCCGAACGCTGCGGGCAGGCCGGGCTCGCGCTTGCGCAGCAGATGGTCGAAGACGACAGCCCTGCTCGCGCCGGTGGCGGCAAGGGCCAGCGCCGCCACCTCGGGATAATAGACCGTCAGCACCTCGTCCTTGTCGTGGAAATCGCGCACCGCCGTCGGCGCGTCGCGCAGCTCGAAGCCTTCGCGGTCGATCGACAGGCCGGCGCGCACGGCGCGTGCGTCGGCGATCGCGACCCCAATGCGCTGGTAAAACGCGTTCTCCCACGATCCGCCCCAGGGTGGCGGATACATGTAGGTGCGGGGCCTTTGCGCGCCCGGCAGCAAATACTCCAGGGTCGTGTGGACCGTCGTGCCGGCACTCGCTAGCTGCTGCATGGTTTCTCCTGTTATCTGGACCAACCCCTCCATTGAACGCCAACCCGGTGTCCCTTTCAAACGTTGAAATCGACTGCTTCACATGCTCTGCAGGCATGGGTAGAATGGAACGGCCACCATCCTGGACTGGAATGTCAAACCGACTGCTCGACCTGCCGCCGCTGGATCTCGTCCGCACCTTCGTCGCGGTCGGCCGCTGCATGAGCATCACGGAAGCGGCGCGCGAGCTGTGCCTGGTCCAGTCGGCGGTCAGCCGCCAGGTCCAGGCGCTGGAAGCGGCGCTCGGCTACCGCCTGTTTGTGCGCGGACACCGCAGCATCGAATTCACGAACGAAGGCCGGCGCCTGTTCCGCAGCGCGGACAGCTTGCTGGAACAAATGGGGGAAGTGGTCGCGGCCCTGCGCCCGGCGGCCGCGCGGCAGGCGGTCACGGTCAGCGCCAGCATCGGCGTCACCGCGCTCTGGATACTGCCGCGCCTTGGCGCTTTCCAGCTTGCGGCGCCCGACATCGACGTGCGTGTCGCTGCCTCCAACCGCTTCGTCGACCTGGAACGGGAAAACATCGACCTGGCCCTGCGCTACTGCAGGCGGGCCGATGCCCCGCCTGGCGCGATCCACCTGTTCGACGAGGCGCTGGTGCCGGTCGCCCACCCGTCGCTCGGCGTCACCGCGGCCGAAGATCCGGCGCAGTTGGGCGTGAACGTGCTGCTGGAATTCGACGACATATCGCGGCCATGGCTTCAGTGGCCAGGCTGGCTGCGCGGCGCCGGGGCCGGCACGCAGAAGCCGAAAGGGATTTTGCGTTTCAACCAGTACGACCAGGTGGTGCAGGCAGCCCTGGCCGGGCAAGGCATTGCGCTGGGCCGGCTGGAACTGGTGCGGCCGTTGCTGGAGCAGGGAAAGCTGGTGCGCGCAACGGCGCGGGCGGACGTGGCGGCCGATTATGGATACTGGCTGCTGGCGCGGCGCAATCCGGTCAGCCGCGATGCGCCCGCAGTGCGCGACTGGATATTGGCTGAAGCGGCGCGTGCCCGCGGCTGACGCGCGCAACGACGGGCTAACTCTTGAGCTGTTCCCTGGCGTCGTTCGCAACAGCCACAGTGTCCGGCCGCCGCGCCCAACGCTGCGCCAGCACGGCGCACACCATCAGCTGGATCTGGTGGAACAGCATCAGCGGCAAGATGATCATGCCCAGCGCGCCCGGCGCGAACAGCACCTTGGCCATCGGCACGCCGCTCGCGAGGCTCTTTTTCGAGCCGCAGAACACGATCACGATCTCGTCTTCCTTGTTGAAGCCGAGCTTGCGGCTGGCGAAGGTCGAGACCCCGAGCGCCACCGCCAGCATCAGGCAACTGATCGCGCCCAGGTGCACCAGCGTCGTGAGCGACACCTGGCGCCACAGTCCCTGGTTGACCGATTCGCTGAACGCGGTGTACACCACCAGCAGGATCGAGCCCTGGTCGACGTAGCGCAGCACCGGCTTGTGGCGGTCGACCCAGGCGCCGATGTGCGGGCGCAGCAGCTGGCCGGCCATGAACGGCAGCAGCAGCTGCTCGACGATCGCGACGATCGAGTCGAGCGAGGAACTGGACGATGCGCCATGCATCACCAGCACCCCGACCAATGCCGGCGTCAGGAAGATCCCGAGGAAGTTCGAGGCTGACGCGCTGCATACGGCCGCCGCCACGTTGCCGCGCGCGACGGCGGTGAACGCGATCGACGACTGCACGGTGGAGGGCAGGGCGCACAGGAACAGGATGCCGAGGTACAGGTCGGGCGTGAGCAGCGACAGCGCGAGCGGCTTGAGCGCCAGCCCCAGCAGCGGGAACATCACGAAGGTGCTGGCCAGCACCAGCAGGTGCAGGCGCCAGTGCGTCAGCCCCGCCACCAGCGCCTCGCGCGACAGCTTGGCGCCGTGCAGGAAGAACAGCAGGCCGATGGCGAAGGTGGTGACGTGGCCAAGCGCAACCGCGGTGGCGCCCGAGGCGGGCAGGAAGCTGGCCAGCACGACCAGCACCATGATCAGGATGGTGAAGGTGTCGAGCGCGAGGCGGCGCATCGCGGCGGAAATGAATTCGAAAAATCGGGACATGCGCGGGTCTGGGCGGGGGCCCCGGTTGGCGGGAAACCAACTATTTTAACGGGATTCGGCATCGCCTGTGGGCCGGGGCCGCTTCAACCTGCCTGCTGTAAATACCGGGCCGACGGCGCGTTGCGCACCTATGCGGGATGGGCACAAAATGATGTTCTCCAGTTGCCAATCAAGCTATACTCGCGCTTGCTTTTACCACCTGGGGTCCATCTTGTTGAAATCCATCGTCCTGCCCGTTGCCCTGCTGGGCTTCGCGGCCATCGCCGCTGCCGATGAAGGCCAGTGGCAGCCGCACCAGCTGCCGCAGCTGAAATCGGAACTCAAGCGCGTCGGCATCACCATGCCGGCGGAAAAACTGGCCGACCTGTCGAAGCATCCGATGAGCGCGATCGTGTCGCTGGGCGGCTGCTCCGCCTCGTTCGTGTCGCCCGACGGCCTGGTGGTCACCAACCACCACTGCGGCTACGCGGCGGTGCAGCGCAACTCGACCCCGGAGCACAACTACATCATCAACGGCTTCCTGGCCAAAACCCGCGCCGCCGAACTGCCGGGCGGCCCCAGCACACTGGTGTACGTGACCGAGAAGGTGGAGAACGTCACCGAGCGCGTGCTCAAGGGCCTGGCCCCGAACCTGTCGGGCCGCGAGCGCCACGAGCAGGTCGAGAGCCGGATCAAGGCCCTGATCGCCGAGTGCGAGACCGACAAGGCTTACCGCTGCTCGGTGCCGGCCTTCCACCGCGGGCTCGAGTACTACCGCATCAAGCAGCTGATGATCCGCGACGTGCGCCTGGTGTACGCGCCATCCGACCACATCGGCAACTTCGGCGGCGACATCGACAACTACGAGTGGCCGCGCCAGACCGGCGACTTCAGCTTCCTGCGCGCCTACGTGGGCAAGGACGGGCGCCCGGCCGACCCGTCGCCGGACAACGTGCCGTACAAGTCGAAGGACTTCCTGGTGGTGTCGGCCGAAGGCCTGCACAACGGCGACCCGATCCTGCTGGCCGGCTACCCGGGCCGCACCAGCCGCTACAAACTGCCGTCCGAGATCCGCTTCGCGCGCGACGTCGACTACCCGTCGCGGGTGGCCAGCATCACCGCCGACCTGTCGGTGATCGCCGCAGCGACCATGGGCAACGCAGCCTCGGACGTGCGCTACGCCAGCGTCGCCAAGAGCCTGAACAACGTGCTCAAGAAGACCCAGGGCCTGCTCGACGGCTTCGCGCGCAAGGACATCGCCGCGATCAAGGATGTACAGGACGCTGAATTCCGCGCCTGGTACAAGCAGAATGGCGGCGCCAACAAGAACCTGCTGGCCGAGCTTGATGCGGTGATTGCGGCCGACATGGCGGTGTCGCGCCAGGAGTTCGCGCTGGCCGAGGCGACCCACAGCGACCTGCTCAAGAGCGCGCGCACGCTGTACCGGCTGGCGCTCGAACGCCAGAAGCCGGATGCGCAGCGCGAAGCCGGCTATCAGGAACGCGATATCTCGTTCATCAAGGCGCGCCTGACCCGCCTCGAGCAGTCGTTCGTGGCGAACGTGGACGAAGCGCGCTTCGGCGCCGCGCTGGCGCGCTACGCCAGGCTCGATCCGAAGACCCGCCCGCAGGGACTCGACGCGCTGCTGCCGGCCCAGCAGGCAGTGCCGGCGCTGTACAAGTCGACCCAGCTGGCCGACACCGGCAAGCGCCTGGCCTGGATCGGCAAGGAGCCTGAGGCCTTCCGCAAATCGGACGACGCCTTCATCGGCCTGGGGGTGCGCCTGCACGACGCCACCGCCGCGGTGGAGGACCGCCGCAAGGACGTCGACGGCAACCTGGAACGCGTGATTCCGCAGTACATGGCGGCTGTCATCGCGTGGAAGAAGTCGCAGGGCAAACCAGTCTACCCGGACGCCAACTCGACGCTGCGCGTCACCTACGGCACCGTGTCGCCGTACTCGCCGCGCGACGGCCTGGTCAAGGGTCCGTTCACCACGGTGCAGGGCATCGTCGAGAAGGCGACCAACAAGGAGCCGTTCATCGTGCCGGCGTCCCTGATGCTGGCGGTGAAGGAAAAGCGCTGGGGCGCGTTCAAGGATCCGGTGCTGGGCACGGTGCCGGTCAACTTCCTGTCGAGCGCCGACACCACCGGCGGCAATTCGGGCTCCGCGATCATGAACAAGCGCGGCGAACTGGTTGGCCTGAATTTCGACTCGACCTATGAATCGATCACCAAGGACTGGTACTTCGACAGCGCCATCACGCGCGCGATCCACGTCGATATCCGCTACATGTTGTGGGTGATGCAGGAAGTCGACCATGCCGACAACCTGCTCAAGGAAATGACGATCAAGTACCCGAAGAAGTAGGCGTCAGCGCTAACACGTCGTTCCGGCGAAGGCGGGAACCCCAGTTCCCAGCCCGGAGTGGGCGCAAGCGCCCACCCTGTGTTACTTGCCGAGGTGCTTGGCGAGGAAGCCTTCGAGTGTCCGGTAGTACTGCTTCTGCCGGTCGGGGTCATAGAAGCTGTGTCCTTCGTCCTCGAGCACCAGCCATTGCGGCGGCCGGCCTGCCTTGATGAGGGCGTCGCGCATCATGTTGGCATGCACGATCGGGGCGATCTTGTCCTTTGTCCCGTGCGCCAGCAGCACGGGGATACGGATCTTGTCGGCGAGCAGCGTCGGCGAACTGGCTTCGAGCAGCGCGCGATCGTCGCCCATGGTCTTGACCAGGTAGTTGATGGCCCGCTTTTTCCCCTTGACCCCTTCGTCGTCATACAGTTGGGGCAGGTAGTACACGCCTGAGGTACCGACGCTGCACTTGAACATTGCGGGTTCGCGGGCCGGCAGCATCAGGGCCGCGTAGCCGCCGAAGCTGATGCCGTAGACGCAGACGCGGGCGCCGTCGATGTCCGGCTGGGCCGAGGCCCACTTCACGCCGTCGACCAGGTCGTCCAGCACCTTGCCGCCCCACTCGCGGTAGCCGGCCAGCAGGAAACCGCCCCCGCGCCCGCTCGAGCCGCGGAAGTTTACCTGCAGCACGGCATAACCGCGGCTCGCCAGGAACTGCGCGTCGGAGTCGAAATACCACTCGTCGCTGATGTCGAACGGGCCGCCGTGCGGCAGCAGCACCATCGGCAGCTTCTTGTTGCCGGGGTTTTTCGGCTTGGTCAGGTACCCGGTGATCTTCAGGCCGTCACGCGCAGTGAAGACGATCGGCGCGCGTGCAGCCATTTGCTCGGCGTCGATCCTCGGCATGTTGCTCAGCAGCAGGTCAGCCTTGCCGGTTTTCCTGTCGAACACATAGAACGAGCCGGGATCGCGGTCGCTGCCGACCGAAAACAGGAGCTTCTGCCCATCGTCGGTGAAGTTCAGGAAGTGCACGTAGCCGTCCGGGAACAGTGCGCTCAGGGTCTTGTGCAGCTGGGCGTCGGGCGATGTCTCGTCGAGGTAGCGCGCCTTCGGAATGCCGGTGCTGGTGGCGACCGCGAACGGCACCTCGGGCCGGGAGGTGTACTCGATCACATCGACGCTGCCCAGCGGATCGGACGCAACCGGCGTGCGCTGGCCACTGGCCAGGTCCTCCTTCAGGATCGCGTTCGGCCCGCCTTTTTCGCTGTGCCTGACGTAAAACGCCTTGTCGTCAGGCGTGAAGGCAAAAGGGCGGTAGGACACGCCCAGGCGTTCGCCCTCGACGGGACGCCATTCGCCACTGGCGTCGTCCCTGCGGAACAGGATCGCGTTGTAGTGGTCGTCGGTGCCGTAGGCAAAACGGGGCGTGCCGTTGTTCTGCACCACGAAGTCCAGGTCTTTCGCGGCAATGTCGGCAAGCAGTTTGCGCACCGCATTGGTCGAGTTCACGTCGTACAGCAGGCTGTGGCTACCCTCCCAGTCATACGAGCCGACCAGCAGGTGGCCGTCGCGCGAGTCCGGGATCTGCACGACGCTGCCGTAGCCGTAGTCGTCGCCATAGCGGTCGCCCCGGCTGGACTGCTTGAAATTCTTATAGCCGTACAGGTATTCGGGCTTGCTGCCGTCGAGGTTGACGGCGACCACTTCCCCGGTGGCGACCGGCCGCTCGCGCAGGCCGAGTTCCAGGCCCTTCTTGACCACCAGCCGCTGGTTGGTGACCCAGAAGAAATCCGCCGGGACCTCGTAGCCGGGCAGGGCGATCGTGCTGATCCGCTGCAGCGCCGGCAGCGAATACACGGTCATGGTCGGGATCGTGCGGTCGCCGCGCTTGATGCGGACGTTGACCGCCAGGTGCTTGCCGTCGGGCGACAGCCGCGGCTGGCTGTACTGCTGCGGTTCGACGAAGGCCTCGATCGGCACCAGCGGTTCGGCGCCGTGGGCGATCGGGCCTGCGGCTGCGACGCTGGCGAACAGAAGGGTGGAACGCAAACGCATCGAAACTCCTTGGCCAACGAAGGGGGCAGGATCGGGAAATACGCAGGATAACTTGAACAGCAAGCTGATCGGTTGTTATTTTACATTGCTTACTAATAGTTATTCCCGGGCTCGTCGCCGGGCTGACAGGATCGATCAGGTGGCGCAATCGAGCGGTGCCGCCGGAAACCAGATATCGAAACCTGTCTCGCCGTCCTCGCCCGCCGCCAGCGAATACGTGCACCCATGCCGGTTCAGCACCTCGCGCACGAACATCAGGCCGATTCCCTGGCCACCTTTCTTGGTGCTGAAGAAGGGCGTGAACAGCTGCCGCGCCGGCGCCGCGCCAAGCTGCCGGCCCGAGTCGACCACGGACAGCCTGACCCGCTCCCCCTCGTCCTCGACCGTTACGTGGATGAAGCCCCCGGCCGCGCCATCGGCCGCGTTGCGCGCATCGACCGCTTCGATCGCGTTCTTGACGATGTTGAGCAGCGCCTGTTCCATCAGCTGGGTGTCGATCTGCAGCGGCGGCAGCGGGTCGCAGCGGCGCCATCCCAGCGCGATGCCGCGCCCGTTGCACTGTTCGCGGTTCAGCCACAGGATGTCGTCCACCACATCCTTCAGGCTCGCGGGGCGCAGTTCCGGCGCCGGCATCTTGACCACGCGCGTGAAGCGCTCGATGAATTCGCCCAGGCTGACGTTGCGGCGCCGCACCGCGACGATGGCGGTGCTGAAGTCGGCCGCATCGCGCTCGGCCAGCTGCGAGGCGTAGAACAGCAGCGAATCGAGCACCGAGCCGGTCGCCGCCACCGTGTTGTTGACCTCGTGCGCGAGGACCCGGATCAGCTTTTCGTAGGCCGCGCGCTCGGAGTCCTCGAGCTCGGCGGTGAGCTCCTCGACCATCAGGAAGTCGCGCCCGAAGCCGCGGTCGAAAAAGCGCCCGCGCTGGGCCCGGTAACGGCGGCCGTCGGGCGCGGTCAGCAGGCGGCTGTCGCCCCGCGGCAAGGCGTCGAGCTGGCCGAGCAGGTTCAGGCTGCGCGCGCGCGCATGCCCGTCGAATGCGGCGGACAGCGATGCGCTGCCGTCGAGCCAGGCGGCCAGCGGCTTGCCGTGCGGATGGTCCAGCCCAAGCAGGGCAGAGGCGCTGGCGTTGAGCAGGCTGATCGCGCCGTCGAAGTCGAACACCAGCACCGCGCTGGGCGTAGCCTCGAGCAGCCGGTCGAGGAAGCCTTGCTGCTCGCCGATTTCGAGCCGTTCGCGGTGCAGGGCGCCGAGCAGGGTGTTGAACAGCGTGACCAGTTCGTCGAGTTCGGCCACCTCGGGCGGCGCCAGCCGGTTGGCGTAATGCTGGTCTTGCAGCAGGTCGTGGAAACGGCGCGTGTACCCCAACGGTTCGAGCGCCTGCCGCAGCAGGTAGAAGCCGCCGGCCAGGCTGCCCAGCAACAGCAGTTCGGCGCTCACGAACCATACCGGCCGGGCGCGCAACAGCAGCGCGGCGCAGCCGAACAGCAGCACGTGCAAGGCGGCGAGGTAGGCGCCCAGCCGCAAACGCAGGCTCATGGCGGGGTCTCGCCGCCGGCCTCGATCAGGCCGTGCCGTTCCAGGCGCCGGTACAGCGCGGTGCGCGACAGCCCGAGCGCTTTGGCCACCCGCGAGATGTTGCCCACGTGCTGTTCGAGTGCGCGTTCGATCATGTGCCGCTCGACCTGTTCGAGGGTCATGCCGTCCACGCCCAGCCTGGCACCGGCGGCGCCGTCGTCGGCGGCGCCGGTGGCCAGGAAGTCCGATTGCGTCAACTGGTCTTTGCCGGCCAGCAGCAGCGTGCGCTCAAGGGTTTGCCGCAACTGGCGGATGTTGCCCGGCCACGGCTGGGCCGCCAGCCATTCCAGCGCCTGCATTGAGACGCTCACTTCGCCCAGCCCGTAGCTGTCGGCCACGGTCGCGGCGATGTGGCGCGCCAGCAGCGGGATGTCGCTGCGCCGCTCGCGCAGCGCCGGCAGCCGGATCGTGATCAGGTTCAGGCGGTAGAACAGGTCCTCGCGGAACTCGCCGGCCGCCACCAGTTCGGCCAGTTCGCGGTTGGTGGCCGACACCACCCGGATATCGGCCTGCTCGGCGTGGCTGGCGCCGACCGGCTGGTAGCGCTGGTCCTGCAGCACGCGCAACAGCTTGACCTGGTCGGCCCGGTTCAGTTCGCCGATCTCGTCGAGGAACAGCGTGCCGCCGTGGGCGCTGGCGATATGGCCCTTGCGGTCGGCCTTGGCGTCGGTGAAGGCGCCGCGCACATGGCCGAACATTTCGCTTTCGAACAGCGAGGGCGTGATCGCGCCCATGTTGATCTTGACCACGGGCTGCGCCGCGCGCGGGCTGTTGCGGTGGATCGCGTCGGCGACCAGTTCCTTGCCGGTGCCGCTTTCGCCGAGGATCAGCACCGGAGCCCGCGTGCGCGCGACCTGGCCGATGGTCGACAGCACCTTGAGCAGCTTCGGGTGTTCGCCGACGATGCCACTGAAATCGAACTGGGCGTCGAGCGCCTGGCGCGACAGCCGGCTGGACGGGGAGGGCGCGCCCAGTTCGAGCGTGGCGCGGACCAGCTCGACCAGCTGCAGGTTGTCCCACGGCTTGGTGAAGAAGTTGGCGGCGCCGGCCTTGACGCCTTTCACCGCCAGCGCGATCGAGCCCCAGGCCGTCATCAGGAGCACCGGCAGCGCGGGATGACGCTCCTTGACCTGGGCCAGCAGGGCAAGGCCTTCCTCGCCGCTGGTGTGCAGCGAAAAGTTCATGTCCTGCAGCACCAGGTCGACCGGGCCGGCCGCCAGCTGCGCCAGCGCCTGCTGCGGGCCGTCGCAGCACAGCGCGTCGAAGCCCGATTGCTTGAGCAGCAGCGCCAGCGAGACCTGGACCGCGCTGTCGTCGTCGACCACCAGGATCCGCTGTGTTCGTAGAGCTTCCATCCAGTCCTTTATTCGTAGTGCAGCGCTTCGGTCGGGCTGAGCCGGCTGGCGCGCCAGCCCGGGT
Organism: Massilia sp.; assembly: GCA_045810465.1. GTDB lineage: Bacteria > Pseudomonadota > Gammaproteobacteria > Burkholderiales > Burkholderiaceae_D > Telluria. The sequence continues at coordinate 30,402 of JBJMVW010000213.1, forward strand.
ATACCGAGCACAGCAAGGATATCAGATAGATCACGAACATCGACAGGCCGGTGGCGGCGCCGAAGACCGTCCAGTTCAGGCTCTCGCCGAACGCGCCGGTGAGCGGCAGTTGCACCAGCAGGGCCAGCGCCACCACGATCGCCACCGAACTGAGCAGGAACTGCTCGGCGATGATCTGCTTGTAGATCGACGCGGCGCTGGCGCCGAGCGCGCGCCGCAGGCCGATTTCCGGGATGCGCTGGGTGGTGTTCTGCCACAGTGCGCCGAACAGGCCGAACGCGACCATGACCAGCATGAAGCCGGCAATCACGCTGAGGATGATGAGCGGCGTGAACTGTGCCGTCATCATCGACTTGCGCACCGCACTGACCGGGTTGATCTCGTACGTCCAGTCGTTGCGGATCAGCTTCAGCCGACGGCTCAGGCGCGTTTCGAAACTGCGCGGCGTGCCTGGCCGGAGCTTGAGGACGATGGTGCGGGGGGCGCGCTGGCCGGCGCCGGGCACGAAGCGCACGAACGTGAAGTTTTGCGGCGTGGCCAGTTCGCCCCGTGCGCGGTACTCGTCGACCACGCCCACCACCTTGTAGACCTGCTTGACGTCGCGATCGGTATCGTCGAACTGCTGGCCCACGGCGCGCTTGCCGGGGAACATGGCGTCCGCCATCCTGCGGTTCAGTACGACCGGCAGCGCGGCCGAGCCGTCGTCGAGCGGCGAAAACCAGCGCCCCTCCACCAGTTGCACCCCCAGCGCCTTCGCATAGTCGTCGCTGGCGTCGAGCATGCTGGTCACCACGTGGGCGCCATCCGGCGTTTTCCAGCTGCCTGCCATGTCCGACATCGAATAGGGCTCGTGGGTCGCAAACGCGACCTGCGCCACCTCCGGCAGTTCCTGCAAGCCGCGCCTGAAGGCGTCGTAGGCGGCGGGTTCGATCCGGGCTGCCCGGTCGGCTGGTTGCAGCGTGACAGACCAGATGTCCTGGGCGTCGAATCCGATCGGCATCCGGTACAGCTGCCAGTTGCGCACGCCAAAAGCCGCGACCGCGAACACCACTGCAAAGGCGAGCAGGATTTCGAGGCTCAGCATCAGGTTCCTGGTTTTGCGCTTCCAGGTCAGTTTCAATAAGTGGCGCAACATCAGACAGCTCCCTTCAAGGCATGGACAGGATCGAGGCGCGACATCTTCCAGGCAGGAATCACGCCGGAGAGCAGGCCGAACACGCAGGCAATCAGCATGCCGTAGCCGAACACCGCCAGGTTCATGTCGACCCGCAGGTAGGGGATCAGGTTGGCGCGTTCGATCCACCACAGCACGCCCGCGGTAGCCGCCAGGCCGGCCAGGCCGCCGAACAGGCACAGCAAAATGTTTTCGACCACGAACTGCGCCGCGAGCTGGGTGCTGGTGGCGCCGAACGCTTTGCGCACGCCGATTTCAGCGCGCCGCTCCATGATGCGGCCGGTGTTCAGGTTGACCAGGTTCAGCGCCGGCAACAGCATGAACAGCACCATCGCGGCGGCGATCATCGCGATCAGCCGGCCGCCACCAGCATCGGCCTGGAGGTCGTTCTGGAACAGGATCCGGGCAAACATGTCGAGCTTGCTGTCGGCCCAAAAGTGCGCCGTCTTCCAGACCTGGGGATCGTCCAGCACCACGCCTTTGGCGATCTCCTCCACCGTGCGGCGGATACGCGGCAGGTCGGCGGCGCGGTGCGCCAGCAGCAGCGCCGTGAACTCGCCGGTCAGCTGGTTGCGGTAACTCGACGAGTTGAAGGTGGTGATGGGAGCCCAGATGTCGGCAAATGCGTTCACGTGCATCGCATCCTCGACCACGCCGATAATCTCGAACGATTGCCCGCCGACGTCGATCTTCTGGCCGACCGCCGCCGCGGCTGGGCCAGGAAACAGTTTGCGTGCGCTGGACTGGTTGACCACCGCGACCGTGCGGCCCTGCAGGTCGTCGTCGACGGTGGGCAGGCGACCGGCGAGCAGCCTGAAGTCGAGCACCTTCCAGTAATCGGCGTCGGCGCGCCGCATCTGCAGTTCGCTGACGCGGTCGCCCTGGTACACCGACACCTGCGTCGGCATCGTGACCGCAGCCACCCGTTCGATGCCCTGGATCGGCTTGAGGTATTTGTCGATCAGCTTGTACCCGAGCGGGCTATTGCTGCGCTGGTGCCCGTGGGACCCGTCCATGCGCAACATCAGCACCTGCAGGAAGCGATCGCTCTTGCCCTCGACCCCGCGCGGGAAGAACGCGGATTCGAGCAGAGAGGTGATCACCATCAGCACCACCAGCGTCAGCACGATGCACAGCAGGTTAATCAGTGTGAACAGCTTGCGCCGCATGAAGACCTTGTACGCGGTCAGCAGATAATTCTTCAGCATCGCGCTCTCCTCAGGCGACCAGCTGGCCGTCGAACACGCGCACGATGCGGTTGACCCGGCGCGCTTCCAGCTCGTCGTGGGTGACCATCACCACCGTCGTGCCTTCGCCGTTAAGCTTGAGCAGGATGTCCATCACCTCGGCGCCCATCTTGCTGTCGAGGTTGCCGGTCGGTTCATCCGCCAGCAGCACCTGCGGCTTGCCGACAATCGCGCGCGCGATCGCCACCCGCTGCTGCTGGCCGCCCGACAGTTGGTTCGGGTAGTGGTCCATGCGCGCGCCCAGGCCGACCTTTTCCAGCGCCTCGCGTGCCAGCTTGCGCCGTTCGGCGCCCGGCATGCTGCGGTACAGCAGCGGCAGCTCGACGTTGTCGATCACCCGCAGGTCCGGAATCAGGTGGAAGCTCTGGAAAATGAAGCCGAAGGTGCTGTTGCGCAGTTTGGCCACCTGCTTGTCGCGGTACCGGGTGACCGGGATGCCGTCGACCTCGATGCTGCCCTGGCCCGGCCGGTCGAGCAGGCCGATCAGGTTCAGCAGCGTGCTCTTGCCGCAGCCGCTCGGGCCCATCATGGCCACGAATTCGCCCTGTGTCACGTGCAGGTCGATGTCTTTCAGGGCCAGCGTCTCGATCTTGTCGGTGCGGTAGGTCTTGCTGACTTTATTCAGTCGGATCATGCTTGTTCCCTTCGTTCCTGGTTATTGTGAGATGCGAATCGTGTCCAGGTCTTTGAAAGCCCTGGTGTCGGAGACGATGAAGCGCTCGCCCGGGGTGGCGCCGGCGACAATCTCGACCAGCTTGCCGTCGCTGTTGCCCAGTTCCAGCATGGTCTTGCGGGCGACGCCGTCGCGTACCTGCCAGGCGGCCTGGCGTCCCTTGCCGTTGAATGCGGCGCCGCTGTCGATCGCCAGCACGCCGGCCTTGCGGTCGGTGACGACGTTCACGTCGACCCGCATCTTGTTGCGCAGCAGCTTGTTGCTCGGCTCGGCCAGGTCGACCAACAGCTTGATGGTGCCGTTCTGGATTTCGGGCAGGATCGTGCGGACGCTACCCGCCAGCACCTCGCCGTTCTGTTCGACCTGCACCGCCTGGCCTGGCGCCAGCAGGCGGGCATGGAAGTCGGACAGCGTCGCCTCGACCCGGTAATTATTCAGCTCCGACACGCGCGCCACCAGTTGCCCGGCGACGACGCTGGCGCCTTCCTGCTCGACCAGCGAGGTCAGCATCCCGGCGAAGGGGGCGGTCACGCGCGCCTGCGCCAGCAGCCGCTCCTGCTGCGCGATCTGCTTTTGCAGGATCGCCTTTTGCAGGTTGGCCGCCTCGATGCTGCTGCGGGTGGCGCGCCGGGTGTCCTCGATCAGCTCGCGCTGCTGGCGCAGCTGGATCTCGTTGCGCTTGACGTTCAGTTCCGCGGTCAGCATGTCTTCGCCCGACACCGCGCCGCTGGTGCGCAGTTTCTGGAAGCGTTCGTGTTTGGCGCGCGCCGACAGCAGGTCGATTTCCAGCAGCTCGATGGCGCTGGCGAGCTGCTTGCGCTTCTGCTCCAGTTCCTGGGTCAGGATCACGATCCGGTTTTCCTGCTGCGCCAGCTGTTCCTTGAGCGCGTCGAGCGCGAGGCGGACCTCGCGGTCGTCCAGTTCGAGCAGCAGTTCGCCCTGCGCCACCTGCTGTCCGGGCTTGGCGTGGACCTTCGCCACGTGGCTCGCCACCGGGCTCGACACGACTTCCTCGTGCACCGGGATCACCAGGCCGGAGGCGCTGATGGTGTTGGCGACGTCGCCCCGGCGCACTTCGGCGATCACGATATCGGCCGCCGCGATGCTGGGCCGCACCGCGCGGTTGATGCCCCAAGCGGCTGCGCACAAGCCCGCCATCAGCACGAGGCCGGTGGCAAGCCGGATGCGATGGCGGCGGCGAAGTGTTTCGTTGCTGAGGGCTTGATCCATGGCGGCGGCAAAAAGTTAAGTGTTGCACGTCGTTCCCGCGCAGGCGGGAACCCATGCTGAACCTGAGGAGCCAGCTCAGTATGGGTTCGTCGCCTTCGCGGGAACGACGTGGCGCCTTTCACTATTGCAAATGCCGTGCCAGCAACGGGCTCACTATGGAGGCCGGTGCCTGGTGCGTGCGGCGGCTGCCCGTGGGCGGGCAGGGGTGTCCGGATCCGGACAGCGCCGCGCTCAGCGGCAGGTTGCATATTGATGCGCGGCGGCGCATACTCGGCGGTTAGCCTCGCGCGCGCCACCTGGCGCGCGGGCATGCCAACTTAGCGCCGAGAATGAACGAAACACTTGCCTTCCTGGGTTTCAGTACGACCCCGCTGGAACTGATCTCCTTTGTCCTGTCGATGATTACGGTGCTGCTCAATATCCGCCAGAACCACTGGGCCTGGCTGTTTGCGATCGTCTCGTCGGCCGCCTACGCCCTGGTCTTCTTCGATGCGCGCCTGTATGGCGACATGGGACTGCAGGTGGTGTTCATCGTGACGGCGGCATGGGGCTGGTACCAGTGGCTGCGCGGCGGCGACGGCGGCAAGCTGGTGGTCACGCGCCTGTCCCTGGGCGGCTGGGCGTGGTCGGCCCTGGCATGGCTGGCCGGCTTCGTGCTGCTGGCGGCCTTCCTGCGGGCGTACACCAACACCGACGTGCCGCATGCCGACGGCTTCCTCACCGCCGGCAGCCTGCTCGGCACTTTCCTGCTCGCGCGCAAGAAGGTCGAGAACTGGCATACCTGGCTTGCGGTCGACGTGCTGTACGTCGCCCTGTATGTCTACAAGGGACTGATGCTGACCGCGGTCCTGTACGCGGTGTTCGTCGTGATGGCCGCGGCAGGGCTGCGCGCCTGGAATAACGTGGCCGTGGCGAGGGCGCGATGAGCGAGGTGAAGCGGGTTGCGATCCTGGGCGCTGAATCGTCCGGCAAGTCGACGCTGGCCGAGGCGCTGGCGGCACGCTACGGCACGCTGTGGGTGCCCGAGTACCTGCGCGAGTTCGTCGACGCGCACGGCCGCACGCCGTACGAACAGGACCAGTACCACATCGCACTGGTCCAGATGGAGCGCGAAGACGCCGCAGCCGCGCGCGCGCGCCGCTTCCTGTTCTGCGATACCACGCCGCTCATGACCGGCTTGTACAGCCGCGTCTACTGGAACCGGGTCGACGACCGGCTGGCCGCGCTCGCGCAGGCGCGCGGCTACGCGCTGACCCTGGTGGCCGCGCCGGACGGGCCGTGGGTGCCGGACGGCTTGATGCGGGAATCGGAAGAAGTGCGCCGCAAGGTGCACCGGATGGTGCTGCAGGCGCTGGACGAACGCGGCATCGCGTTCGTCCAGGTCGAGGGGACGCTGTCGCAAAGGCTGCGGCAGGTCGAGGCGCTGCTGGGACCGCCCGGATTGCTGTAGATACCGTCGTTCCGGGTTGCGCGGCGCTTCAGCGCCTTGGATCCTGCCGCTCAGCATGGGTGCCCGTTTTCACGGGAACGACGTGCTCGGCGGTGGTCAGAAGTCGAACTGGGCCGACACGCGGAAGGTGCGCGGCGCGCCCGGGAACAGGTAGCCGCCCAGGTCCTGGGTCACGTCGCGCCAGTAGAACTTGTTGAACACGTTGTCCACGCGCGCGCGCAAGGTCACCTTCGACGGGCCGGCGTTGAGCGCGTACGACGCGCCCAGGCCAACCACATTGTAGCCCGGCACCGTCACCCGGTTCTCCGGGTCGAACGCCTTGCTGCTCGCATGCTGCCATTCGCCGTTGACCTTCAGGCCAACGACGCTCGGCACCGCATATTCAAGCCACGCGGTCGACTTGAAGTTCGGGACGTTGGTCACGCGCTTGCCTTCGATCGATGGCTGGCCGGTGCCTTCCTGTTTCGTCTTCAGGGCCAGCAGCGACAGGCCGTAGTCCAGGTTGGCCGTGGCCTTGCCCTGGGCCGACAGCTCGAAGCCGCGGTGGGTTTCGTCGCCGTTGCGCACGAACGGATTCCGCTCTTCGCCGTTGACGATGACGGTCGTGTTGATGTCGGTGTATTCGAGACCCTTGCGGATCTGGAACAGCGCCGCCGACACGGTTGCCGCTTCGCCGAGCGCGCCTTTCACGCCCAGTTCGACCTGGCGCGAGCGCGAAGGGCCGAGCGCCTGGTTCTCGTTCGCGGTCTGCATCGGCGCGATGCCGCCGTGCTCCATGCCGTGGCTGATCGAGCCGTACACGTTCCAGTTGGGGACAAAGCGGTAGACCAGCGCCACGTTCGGCAGCACGAACGCGTCGTCGGTGCCGAGCTGTTCGCGCTTGACCTTCACGTAGCGCAGGCCGGCGTGCAGCGTGGTGTTCGGCGTCAGCGTGATGATGTCCTGCGCGAACAGCGCGCGCTCTTCCTCGGTGCGTCGCTCCGAAACCGGGCCGGTCACGCGGTCCGGCGCCACCGGCGGCACCACGCGCGGCTGCCAGATGTTGCTGGAGCCGACCAGGTCATACACGTAGTCGCCAAAGCTGTCATGGCGTTCGAGGTAGGAGGTGCCGACGGTGAGCGCGTGGCGCAGCGGGCCGGTCGCGAATTTACCCTGCACCATGGCCTGCGCGCCCCACGGCGTCTTGCGCTCGCCAGTGCTCTGGTAGTCGTAGACGTCGTAGTCGCCATTCGAGCAGTAGCCCGGATAGAAACCTTCACCCTCGTTCGAGCAGCCGTACGGGAAAGCGGTGAAGTCATCGCGCTTGAACCAGTGCTTGTTGGCGCTGACGGTCGCCACCCAGTCCGGCGCCAGCTTGTATTCGAAGCGCAGGCCGAGGTTGGTGCTCTTCGTATCGACCGGGCGCGCCCACGGCTGGTCGTTCAGGAACATCTTGGGCGACACCCCGGTCGGCAGGACTTCGTTGCGGATCAACTGGAAACCGGGCGCGGTCAGCTGCGACTTGTGCTGGTAATCGAAGTCGAGTTGCAGCAGCGCGTCGGGCGTGACCTGCCAGTCGAAGGCGCCCGACACGAACTGGCGCTCGCCGTTGGCGCCGCGCACATACGAGCGCAGCTTCTCTGCCGCCGCGTTGATGCGGTAGCCGAAGCGGCGGTCCTCGAAGCGGCCGCCGAGGTCGATCGCGCCGTACAGCGTGCCGCGCTCGCGCACCTCGACCGTTGCCGAGCGCAGCGGGGTGGTGGTCGGGCGCTTGGTGACGAAGTTGATGATGCCGCCTGGCGCCGCGACGCCAGCCTGCAGGCCGGCCAGGCCCTTGAGCACCTCGATGCGTTCCTTGTTCTCGAGCGGGATCTGGGTGTCGGCCGGGATCACGATGCCGTCCTTGCGGTAGCTGGCCTCGTTATCGAGCTTGAAGCCGCGGATCGAGAACTGCTCGGCGTAGCCAACCGCGTTGTAGGCGTCGCTGATCGAGGCGTCGTATTTGACCGCGTCGGTCAGCGAGCGGATCGACAGGTCCTGCATTTCGGCCACGCCGATCGCGGTGACCGAAGCCGGCGTCTCGAGGATCGGGGTGTCGGAAAAGCCCGCCACGCCGGCGCGGCCTGTGGCGAGCGGCTTGGCGCCGGTGATCACGACTTCCTGCACACCCTGGCCGCTGGTTTGTGCGCAGGCGACGCCTGCAAAGGCCTGCACGATCGCGCAGGCGAGGGCGGTTTGCTTCAGTGTTGGTTTCATGGTTTGCTCATGTTCGCGCGCCATGTTGGCCGCGCTGCTTTTTTTAAAAAGCCGGAGCCAACTGGGGGAAGAGCAAAAAAGAAGGGAACTGCTTTGCGCTTTCCTTCGCTGGCATTATCCAGATCAGGTACGAAGGGTATCTCTCACCCGGAACGCAAATTCCAGGACCCCTAGCGAGGCGGCAGTGTACCACGAACCGCGCGCGAGGTGGCGGTTTTGGCAATGGACAACATGGCTATGGCGGCCGCGGGTGCGCGGACATCACGCGTGCGCTCGAGAGCGCACCTTACGTGGTCAGCGGCGTGCTCGATATGCGCGCGCAGCAGGTCGTAGGGTGGGCACTCCGTGCCCACGCGGAAGCCAGCACCGCGCATGTGTTCGCGTGGGCAGCGCAAGCCTGCACCGCGGATGTATTCGCGTGGGCAGGGGCTGCCCACCCTACGCAAAACAACGGTTTGTGGTCAGGCTTCGGCCGCCTCGCGCACCGGCGCGGCGTGCTCGACATGCGCGCGGGCGTGCAGCAGGTGGCGCTGCAGCGTGGACCGGGCCGCATCGCCGATCGCGCGCCAGTACTCGCGGCGCTGGGCAGCGCGCTTGCGGTGCTTGGACGGCATGTCGGCCAGCGGCTTCAGGTAGAACGGCAGCCCGATCAGGTAGCCGGGACCGGCGGTTTCGGTGCCGCCCAGGATTTTCCAGAAGCCGTCGTAGGCGTTGGCGAAGTGGCGCACCTCGGCCGGGTCGTACGAGATATGCGCCTCGCACTTGACCGCCACCACCTGCGTCATGCCGACCGCCTGGGCCAGGCCCTGCAGCGCGGCGAAGCAGAAGAAGCTGGGTGAATTGTTGGGGAAGGCGCGCTCGAAGGCGTCGAACGCCTCGCCCGAATCGGTCCAGCGGCCCTGGTTGCGGGCGACGAAGATCGTCATCGGCGCGGCCACCCCGGCCAGCGCGCCTTCGATCCAGCTGAACGACAGCCGGTGCAGGCATTTGCCGTTGGCGATGAAGGCAATCGTGAGGTCGCCCTCGGCGTTCATGCGCGCGGCCATCTCGAGCTGGAGCAGGAAGCGCCCGTGCTCGCCGCTGTGCTGCCACAGCGGCAGGCTGCGGTCGACGTAGACCGCCTGCTTGTAGGCGCTGTTGAACGTGGTCTCCTCGAACCGGTAGTGGGCCAGCACGCACTGCACCCGCTGGCGCGCGGTCAGGCCCTTGAGCAGGTAGTCGCGGTGGCTGAGGTGGTGGAACAGGTCGTCGTTGCCGGGGCTGGCCACGTAGTTGCGGTAGACGTCGAGCTGGCACAGCGCGCGGTGGTCGCGGTAAAACAGCAGGACGCGCAGCCCACGCGCGATGCACAGTAGCCAGGACGGCAGGCTGGCACCGCGGCGGCGCGCCAGCCAGTGGCGGGTCAGGTGAGCGAAGATCATGTGGAGCTCCGTGTTATTGTCGGTTGTTCTCACGCGGTTCTATCTTGTCCCACCTGGCAGTTGCGGTAGGTGATATTGCTCAAGGGAAACAAATTCTCTAAGGCAATTTTACCCCGGCCAGGCATCTGGCGACAGCCCCTTGGCCGAGCCTGGCAGCGGGTAGACTAGCACGATTGGCGCGCCATCCAAACGGGATCCCGGCCGATAATTGCGCCATGCCGAGCGAGACAGGAGCTTAATGATGAGCTACGAACTTTTCTACTGGCCGACGATCCAAGGGCGCGGCGAATTCGTGCGCCTGGCGCTGGAAGAGGCCGGCGCCGAGTACGTCGACGTCGCCCGCGAGCCGGGCGGCATGAAGCGCCTGTTCGCGCTGCTGGAGTCCGACCAGCACCCGGCCTTTGCGCCGCCGTTCCTGAAGGCGGGCGACCTGACCATCGGCCAGACCAGCAATATCCTGCTGTTCCTCGGCCAGCACCACGACCTGGCCCCGCAGCAGGAGGCGGGCGGGCTGTGGACCCACCAGCTGCAGCTGACCATTGCCGACCTGGTGGCCGAGACCCACGACAGCCACCACCCGATCGCGTCCTCGCTGCATTACGAGGACCAGAAGACGGAGGCGAAGCGGCGCGCGGCCGACTTCATCGACAGCCGCATCCCCAAGTTCTACGGCTATTTTTCACGGGTGCTGGCCGGGCGCGAGTTCCTGGTCGGCGCCAAGCTGACCTACGCCGACCTGTCGCTGTTCCAGGTGGTCGAAGGCCTGCGCTACGCGTTTCCGAAGTCGGCCGCGCGCATCGAGGCCGACTTCCCGAATCTGGGCGCGCTGCGCGACCGGGTCGCCGCACGCCCGCGCATCGCGGCCTACCTGGCCTCGCCGCGGCGCATCCCGTTCAACGAAGAGGGCATTTTCCGGAGCTATCCCGAGCTGGACGCCTGAAACAGATCAATCCACGCCGCTTGAAGAATCAGTGCGGGGCGAGCACGCCGGCCTGGGGCCGCAGCGCGGCCGCGTCGCGCCGGTCGAGCGCCCCGGCAAGCGTGGTCAGGGCCAGCGCGCCCAGCACCACCAGCGCGCCGATCCAGGGCGTGGCCATCAGCCCGAGCTGCGCGACAATGATACCGCCGCCCCAGGCGCCGAGCGCGATGCCGACGTTGAAGGCCGCGATGTTCAGGCCCGAGGCCACGTCCACCGCGTGCGGGGCATCGCGTTCGGCGCGCCGTACCACGTAGACCTGGAGGCCGGGCACGTTGCCGAAGGCGACCGCGCCCCAGGCCAGCACCGTGGCCAGCACCAGCAGCTTGTGCGGCGCGGTGAAGGTGAGTGCCAGCAGCACCGCGGCCAGCAGCGCGAACACGATCTGCAGTGCGCGCACCGGTCCCTTGCGGTCGGCCAGCTTGCCGCCCCAGATGTTCCCGGCGGCGACCGAGACGCCATACACCAGCATCACCAGGCTCACGCTCCCGGCCGAAAAGCCGGCGACCTGTTGCAGGATCGGCGCCAGGAAGGTGAAGGCGATGAAGGTGCCGCCGTAGCCGAGCGTCGTCATCGCGTAGACCAGCAGCAGGCGCGGCTTCTTGAGCACCGCGAGCTGGGTCGGCAGGCTGGACGGCTTGCCGGCGGCGATGCCGCGCGGGACCAGCAGCGCGCTGCCGGCGATGGCGACCACGCCCAGCACCGACACCGCCAGGAAGGTCGCCTGCCAGCCGAAGTGCTGGCCGATGAAGGTCCCGAGCGGAACCCCGGTCACCAGTGCGACGGTCAGGCCGCTGAACATCAGGGCGATCGCGCTGGCAGCCTTCTCCTTGGGCACCAGGCCGGTGGCGATGGTCGAGCCGACCGAGAAGAACACGCCGTGCGCAAGGCCGGTCAGCACGCGCGCGGCCATCAGCGCGCCGTAGCCCGGCGCCTGCCATGCGACCAGGTTGCCGACCGTGAACAGGACCATCAGGCCGATCAGCAACTGCTTGCGCGGCACGCGGCCGGTCAGCGCGGTAAGCACCGGCGCCCCGACCGCGACGCCGAGTGCGTACAGGCTGACCAGCAGGCCGGCCGACGGCAGCGACACGCCAAGGCTGGCGGCGATGGTGGGTATCAGGCCGACGATGACAAATTCGGTCGTCCCGATGGCAAAAGCGCTCAGCGTCAGCGCCCAAAGTGCGAGTGGCATGGATTGTTCCTTTGAAGGTTTTACGAAGGCATGCAGTGTGACGCGCGGCGAAGCAAAGAAAAACTGTCCGCCGTACAATAGACTTTTGACCTGGAGTCACGAATGCTGGACGTTGATGCGCTGATTGCATTCGCTGCCGTCACAGATACGGGGTCGTTTTCGGCCGCCGCAGCGCGCCTGGGGCAGACGCCGTCGGGCGTGTCGCGCACCATCTCGCGCCTTGAGAAGCAGCTCGGGATGACGCTGATGCACCGCACCACGCGCCGCCTCGACCTGACCGAGGAGGGTGCCTGGCTGCTGGGCCGGGCGCGCAGCGTGCTGGCCGAGCTCGCGCACACCGAGGCCGAAGCGGCGGCGCGCCGTTCGCAGCCGGCGGGGCTGGTGCGCGTGAACGCCGCCACCCCGGCGCTCGACCACCTGCTCGCGCCGCTGGTCCCGGCCTTCCTCGACGCCTATCCGCTGGTGCAACTACAGCTGGCCAGCGGCGAAACCGTGGTCGACCTGATCGAGGAACGCGCCGACCTCGCGATTCGCATCGGCCAGCTGCCCGACTCGACCCTGAACGCGCGCCGCCTCGGTTCGAGCCGGGTGCGCGTACTGGCCGCGCCAGCCTATCTGCAACGGCATGGCGCCCCGCAGGCGGTCGAAGAGCTGGCGCAGCACCGGCTGCTCGGCTTCACCGAGCCGGCCTCGCTGAACACCTGGCCGCTGGCGCATGCGGGCGGCGAGGGCTGGACCACGGCGCCCGCGGTGAGCGCGTCGAGCGGCGAGACGGTGCGTCACCTGGCGCTGGCGGGCGCCGGGATCGCCAGCCTGTCCGACTTCATGACCCGCGCCGACGTCGCCGCCGGGACGCTGGTGCCGGTGCTGGAAGATCACGCGCTGCCGTGGATGCAGCCGATCTGGGCGGTGTTCTACAAACAGGGCGCGCTGGCGCCGCGGGTGGCCGCGCTGGTCGACTTCCTGGCGCTGCACCTGGCGGAGACCCTGGAGCGGTAACTTGGGGTGCGCTCTCGAGCGCACCCTACGGGGCTCGACGGGCGGCGACGCAAGCAGAAGTGGGTTCCCGCCTCCGCGGGAATGACGGCCGCAAAACGTCGTTCCCGCGGAGGCGGGAACCCAAGTTTGCATGCGCACCCGCGCGAACGCCCCCAGTACGCTTCCGTATTGTTTTGCCAATCGGAATTAAGGTAGGATCGACGGGCTACGCCTGTTCAACCTATCACAGAGGGTTCATGAAACAACGCCGCCAGTTCCTGATCAACGCGCCGCTCGGCCTGCTCGCCGCGGCCGGCGCCAGCCACGCCTCCGACCCGCTTGCGCAGGATACGCCGCCACCCGGCGCTCCGCCCACCTTCGGCGCCACGCCCCCAAGCGGGCCCGACGTCACGCCGGCCACCTTCGCCGAGGCCGAAAAGCTGGTGCAGGTGAAGATGACGCCGGCCCAGCGCCAGATGGCGACCGGCAGCTGGCGCGTGTCGCTGGCGTCGACCATGGAACGGCGTACCGGCCCGCGCAAGCTGGCGCTGGATGACCAGCTGGCGCCGGCCACGCTCTGGCATCCGCTCTCGGTTCCCGGCGCGGCGGCCGGCCCGGCGCGCGAACGCTTCGTGCGCACCCCTGGCGAGGCCGGCCCGCTGCCGGCGCGCGACGAGGACATCGCGTTTGCGCCGGTCACGCGCCTCGCGCGCTGGATCGAAACCCGCAAGCTCACTTCCGAGCGCCTGACCCGCATCTACCTCGCGCGCATCGACCGCCTCGATCCGAAGCTGCGCGCGGTGATCACCGTGACCGAGGCGCACGCGCTGGCGCAGGCGCGCCAGGCCGACCGCGAGATCGCGGCCGGCAAATACCGCGGCCCGCTGCACGGCATCCCGTACGGCGTGAAGGACCTGCTCGACACCGCCGGCATCCCCACCACCTGGGGCGCCGAGCCGTTCCGCAACCGGGTACCGGCGCATGACGCGGCCGTCGTCGCGCGCCTGGACGCGGCCGGCGCGGTGCTGGTCGCCAAACTCAGTCTCGGCGCGCTGGCGCTCAACGACATCTGGTTCGGCGGCCAGACCATGAACCCGTGGCTGCTCGAGGAGGGCGCATCCGGCTCGAGCGCCGGGCCGGGCGCGGCCACCGCCGCCGGCCTGGTCGCGTTCGCGATCGGCAGCGAGACCGGCGGCAGCATCGTCAGCCCGGCGATGCGCTGCGGCGTGACCGGCCTGCGCCCGACCTTTGGGCGGGTCCCGCGCACCGGCGCGATGACCCTGTGCTGGTCGCTCGACAAGCTCGGCCCGATGACGCGCAGCGTCGAGGATGCGATGCTGGTCCTGCATGCGATCTCCGGCGTCGACGCGGGCGACCTCGCCGGCGTGGAGGCGCCACTCGACTTCGACGCCGGTGCGCCAGTCCGCGCCCTGAAGGTCGGCTACTTCCCGGCCTGGATGAAGGAGGCCCCGGCCACCGTCGTCGACCGCATGGCGCTCGAATCGCTGCAGCAGCTTGGCCTGCAGGCGGTGGCGGTAACGCTGCCGGACTGGCCGTACCAGTCGCTCAATACCGTGCTGTTCGCGGAGGCCGCGGCGGCGTTCGAGGAGATCACGCTCGATGGCCGCGTCGATCAGTTGAAGGCGCAGGTGCCGGACGCCTGGCCGAACCTGTTCCGCGAGGCGCGCTTCCTGTCGGCGGTGGATTTCGTGCAGGCCGACCGCATGCGGCGCAAGGTGGCGCAGGAGATGGCGCGCATCTTCGGCCAGGTCGACCTGCTGCTGGTGCCCTCGCTGCGCGACGAGATGCTGACGATCTCGAACTTCACCGGCCACCCGTCGCTGACGCTGCGCACCGGTTCCGTGGAGGTGGCGGAGGCGCGCAGCGACTGGGCGCCGAATCCGGCGCAGCCGCTGCCGAAGTTCTCGCCGCCGCGGCGCGTGCCGCATGGCGTGACGCTGATCGGGCGCCTGTTCGACGAAGGCACCATCGGCCGCGTCGGCATGGCGCTGGAGAAGGCGGCGGGGGTGGCGGGCGAGCGTCCGCCCGGGTTCTGAACCTGTAGGGTGGGCGGGTCCCCCGCCCACGCGTTCAGCTGCAATCGGCGCAGCTGCGAGCTTACAGAATCTGCACGCCGCGTTCGAACGCGTGGGCGGGCAACCCGCCCACCCTACCAGCACCGCCGGCGGCTAGGCCACGAGCCGGCCGCTGCGCTCCAGCCGCTTGTAGTACAACAGCGACCAGAACGCCGCGCGGTTGCTCCAAGGCAGCTTCCCAAGTAAATGCGCGAAATAGTTGATGTGGATGGCAAGCCCGTCAGGTTGCCGAAATTATTTTTGCAGCCGTGTGTCGATTGAAGGTCGCGCCGTCCGTCGTAGGGATGTAGCACGACACCAACCTAACCTGGAAGGAACACACCATGAGCGACGAGAATGTCAAACCGATCCCCGAAGGCATGCACAGCCTCACCCCGCACCTGATCTGCGCCGGCGCCGCCGATGCAATCGAGTTCTACAAGAAAGCGTTCGGCGCCGAGGAACTCGGCCGCATGCCGATGCCCAACGGCAAGCTCGGCCATGCGCTGCTGCGCATCGGCGATTCGATGCTGATGCTGGCCGACGAGTTCCCGGAGTGGGGCTCGGTCGGGCCGGCAACGCTGAAAGGCTCGCCCGTGACGATCCACCTGTACGTTGAAAATGCCGACGCCCAGTTCGACCGGGCTGTGTCGGCCGGCGCCAAGGTGCGCATGGAAATGGCCGACATGTTCTGGGGCGACCGCTACGGCGTCGTCGACGACCCGTTCGGACACCGCTGGTCGATCGCGACCCACAAGCGCGAGGTGGCGCCGGAAGAGATGGCCGCGGCGATGCAGCGCGACTGCGGCTGAACGGTTGGAGCCTGCCATGCGGTTCATGCTCATCGAAACAAATGGGACCGGGGCAGGCGCCTTGGCGTCGATGGACGCGCGCGAGCGTGAGCGCTACGGGCAGGCGCTGGCCAGGGCCGGGGTCCTGCTCGCGGCCGAGCGCCTGCGCCCGGGCGATGGCCCCGCTGCCGCCGAGGTGGCGGGTTTCTGGCTGATTGAGGTAAAGTCGAGGGAAGAAGCGGCCGAATGGGCGCGGCGCTCGGGAAACGAGGCGCGCATCGAGATCCGCGAAGTGGCGCAACCTGGGGAGAGCAAGCATGCAGTTCCTGATCCTGTGCAAGGCCGATGAGGAGTTCGAAGCGGGCAGCGCGCCCGGCCCCCAACAGCAGGGCGAGCTTGCGCGCTTTCGCGAGTCGCTGCGCCAGGCCGGCGTGCTGCGCCTCGCCGGCGAGCTGCTGCCAAGCGCGCAGGGCGCGCGCCTGACCTTCGACGGCGGCGCCTGGAGCGTGCGGCGCGGGCCGTTTGGCGATCCGCGCGAGCTGGTCGCCTCGTTCGCCATGATCGACGTGCGCTCGCGCGACGAGGCCCTGGCCTGGGCCGCGCGCTGGCCGGGACGCGATGGCCGCGAGATCGAGGTGCGCGAGGCTGGCTGCGGCGCGGGGTGCGTCGGCTTCGACGTGACGGCGACGGCGGCGCCGGGCGGCCGCCAGCGCTTCATGGTTCTGCTCAAGTCCGACCGCGACGAGGAAGCCGGCGTGTATCCGCCGCCCGGCATCATCGACGCCATGATGCGGCATAACGAGGAGGGCGTGCGCGCCGGGATCGTGCTGGCCGGCGAGGGCCTGAAACCGAGCGCGAAAGGCGCGCGCATCAGCTTTGGCGGCGGCGGCCATGCGCTGTTCGACGGCCCGTTCACCGAGGCCAAGGAGCTGGTGGCCGGGTTCTGGCTGGTCGAGGCGGCCACGCTGGGCGACGCCTGCGGCTGGGCGCAGCGCTATCCGTATCCGCGCCGCGGCCGGGTCGACGTCGAAGTACGCGCACTGCCCGGGGCGCTCGCTTGAGCGAACAGGTGCAGCGGGTCGTCGAGGCGGTCTGGCGCATCGAGTCGGCCCGCATCATCGCGGTCCTGGCGCGCATGCTGCGCGAGGTCGGGCTGGCCGAGGAGCTGGCCCAGGATGCCCTGGTCGCCGCGCTCGAACGCTGGCCGCAGTCGGGCGTGCCCGACAACCCGGCCGCCTGGCTGACCACGGTCGCGAAGAACCGCGCGCTCGACCACCTGCGCCAGCGCCGCCTGCACGCCGACAAGCAGGACGCGCTCGCGTACGAAGTCGAGGGCCTGCTGCAGGATGCCAGCCAGGCGCCCGACGCGGGACTGGGCGACGACGCAATCGGCGACGACCTGCTGCGCCTGATCTTCGTGGCCTGCCATCCGCTGCTCTCGACCGACGCCAGGGTCGCGCTCACGCTGCGGCTGCTCGGCGGCCTGACCACCGACGAAATCGCGCGCGCCTTCCTGGTCTCGGAGCCCACTGTCGCGCAGCGCATCGTGCGCGCCAAGCGCACGCTGGCCGAGGCCAGGGTGCCGTTCGAAGTGCCGGCGGCGCAGCTGCCGGAGCGGCTGGCATCGGTGCTGCAGGTGATCTACCTGATCTTCAACGAAGGCTATTCCGCCACCTCGGGCGCCGACTGGATGAAGCCGGCGCTGTGCGAGGAAGCGCTGCGGCTCGGGCGCATCCTGGCCGAACTGGCGCCGGGCGAGCAGGAGGTGCATGGGCTGGTCGCGCTGATGGAGATCCAGGCCTCGCGCCTGCGCTCGCGCGTCGGGCCGGGCGGCGAACCGGTCCTGCTGATGGACCAGGACCGCACGCGCTGGGACCCGCTCCTGATCCGGCGCGGGATGGCGGCGCTGGAGCGCGCCGGCCAGCTCGGGCAGGGCCTCGGCCCATACGGCCTGCAGGCCGCGATCGCCGCCTGCCACGCGCGCGCGCTCGCGGCGGAGCAGACCGACTGGCAGCGCATCGCGGCGCTGTACGACGCGCTGGCGCAGGTGGCGCCGTCGGCGGTGGTGGAACTGAACCGGGCGGTTGCGCTGTCGATGGCGTATGGGCCGGAGGCGGGGCTGGCGCTGGTCGACACGCTGCTGGCGGAGCCGGCCTTCAAACACTACCACCTGCTGCCGTCGGTGCGCGGCGACATGCTGGCGCGGCTGGAGCGGCGAGGGGAGGCGCGCGCCGAGTTCGAGCGCGCCGCCGCGCTGACGCGCAACGAGCGCGAACGCGAGCTGCTGCTGGCGCGGGCCAGGGACTGCGCGTAGGCGGATCGCATAGGGTCCGCTCGCGAGAACCGCGACTGTAGGGTGGGCAGCTCCACCATGGCCGTTGAATGCCGGCGCATTTGCGCTGCCCACGCGTTCAGATTACGTCAGCAAGCCGGCGCCGCCGGCCGCTGGCCTTCGGTCGAACGCGTGGGCAGCGCACACGCACAGGTCCGCCGCCGACAGGGTGGAGCTGCCCACCCTACATGCAAGCAACCTCGCCGCGGCTTATCATGTCCGTCTTTCCGTCCCAGAT
Source organism: Massilia sp. (assembly GCA_045810465.1). Classification (GTDB taxonomy): domain Bacteria; phylum Pseudomonadota; class Gammaproteobacteria; order Burkholderiales; family Burkholderiaceae_D; genus Telluria. Next base: position 48,417 of record JBJMVW010000213.1, read on the forward strand.
GAGGAGCCCCCCGTGAGCCGAACCAGCCATGTGCGCCTGATGGCGTCCTACAACCAGTGGATGAACGCCAAACTGTACGCCGGCGCCGCGACCCTCCCGCAAGCCGCGCTGGCCGCCGACCGCAAGGCCTTCTTCGGCTCGATCATCGGCACGCTGAACCACCTCGTGAACGCCGATATCATCTGGCTGAAACGCTTCGCCGCCCACCCCGCGCGCCATGCCGCGCTGGCCGAAGCGCCTGCGCTGCCAGCTCCCGCCAGCCTCGCCGAACTGCACACCACCGACCTGTCGCTCCTGCGCCAGCAGCGCGAGCGCCTCGATGCGATGATCGCCGCGCTGGCCGCGGAAATCGCCGAAGAACACCTCGACCACACGCTGAACTGGACCAACAGCCAAGGCGTCGTCTTCGACAAGAACTTCTTCGGCGTGCTGATGCACTTCTTTAACCACCAGACCCACCACCGCGGCCAGGTCACGACGCTGCTGTCGCAGGAAGGCGTGGACGTCGGCGCGACCGACCTGCTGGTGCTGGTCCCGGACGCGGCGCAAGCCATCGACGCCGCCGCCGTCGAACGCATCGCCGCTTTCTCCGACGGCGATAGCGGCGGCAACCCGGCCGGCGTGTGGATCGGCGAGGCGCTGCCGCCGGCAAGCCAGATGCAGCGCCTGGCCTGCGAGATCGGCTTTTCCGAGACCGCGTTTGCCGCGCGCGACGGGGCGGGCTGGCGCGTGCGTTATTTTTCGCCGGAGGCCGAAGTGCCGTTCTGCGGACACGCCACGATTGCGCTCGGCGCGGCGCTGGCGCGCAAGTACGGCGATGGCGTGTACCCGCTGGCGCTGAACCAGGCGAACATCACGGTCGAGGGCCGCAGCGAAGGCGGGCGGGTCGAAGCGGCGCTGCAGTCGCCGCCGACGAACAGCGGCCCCGCCCCAGCCGCGCTGGTGGAGGCGGCGTTGGCGCTGTTCGGCTACTCGCGCGGCGACCTCGACCCGCGTATCCCGCCCGCGCTGGCGCACGGCGGCGCCGACCACCTGGTGCTGGCCTTGAAGAGCCGCGAACTGCTGGCCGCGATGCGCTACGAGCTCGCGGCAGGCCGCACGCTGATGAACGCACATGGCCTGGTCACGGTGGTGCTGGCGTGGGCCGAGAGCGGCCAGCTGTTCCACACCCGCAATCCATTTGCGGCCGGGGGCGTCTATGAGGACCCGGCCACCGGCGCCGGTACCGCTGCGCTGGCCGGCTACCTGCGCGACCTCGGCTGGCCGCATGGCGGGCGCATCGATGTGGTGCAGGGCGAGGACATGGGCATGCGCTCGCGCCTGCGCGCCGAATTCGACGCCACGCCGGGCGGCTCGATCCGGGTATCGGGAACCGCCCGACGCATGTAATTTCTTTAAGGAAATACCACAAAAAACGTTGTCATTTAAACAGAGGTGGAAAACGCGGCTTCCTCGGCCAATTGAGATTCCCGCCAACATCGATAATGATGAAAATGCAATGTTCATTTTCTAAATCATAATGTTGAAGGAGTTTCCGGTCATGGAACTGTCCCAGCCTGTCGTCCCCGCCTCGCCTTTGCCCCGCACCGCTCCGGCGGCGGCCGGCGCCCGCGCCATGGCCACCGAGCGCCTGCCGTTCACGATCCGCATCGTCGAGGACGACGACAGCCTGTGGAAGGCGGTGCGCATCCGGCACGCGGCGTATGCGCGCCACGTGCCCGAGTTTGCGCGGATGCTGGCGGTGCCGGAGGACTGCGACTACGCGGACGACGCGGTGGTGCTGCTGGCCGAGTCGCGGCTGGACGGCTCGCCGCTCGGGACCGCGCGCATCCAGACCAACGCCTGCCGCCCGCTGCAGGTCGAGGAGTCGGTGGAGCTGCCGGCCTGGCTGCAGGGACGGCGCCTGGCCGAGGTGACGCGCCTGGGCGTGGCGGAAGGCCGCATCGGCCGCGTGGTCAAGATGGCGCTGATGAAGGCCTTCTTCGAGTACTGGGAGCGGAGCGCGACCGAATTTGCCGTGGTCACCGGGCGTGCCCCGATCGACCGCCAGTATGAACAGTTACTGTTTACCGACGTCTTCGAAGCGGGACAAATGATCCCGCTGCGGCACGTTGGCAACATCCCGCACCGCGTGATGGCGTTCGAGATCGCCAGCGCCGAGGCGCGCTGGCGCGCGGCCGGGCACCCGCTGCTGGATTTTTTCCGCCACACCCGCCACCCCGACATCGACCTCGGCGGCCTGACGCAAGGGCGTGCGGCGCCGCCGGCGCCACCCCGGCCGGTGGCCGCTGCCCGTCCTGTTCCCCAGTTCGCCGCTGCTTGAAAGAAAATATTGCATGACGGAATCATAGTGAGGCTGTATCCTTCTGGCTGAATGCCGCCGGCGCCTGGCGGTGCCTGTCAGCCTGAGCGAACCACTTATGTTCCAGCCGTCCAGTTCACCGCACCAACCAAGCCCCGTCGTCGCGCCGCGCGCCGTCGAGGCAGTCATGCGCCTGGTGTCGGTGTACCTGGTCCCGGTCGGGGTCGCGCTGGCCTCGGCGCTGGCCCTGGTCCTGTGGAATAGCCATTACGTGGCCAGCGGCGCGCAGCCGCTGCCGCTCCGGGTGCTGGCCGAGACCGGCGCGCTGCGCGGTCCCGAGGCGGCGCTGCGCGCACTGGCCCGGATGCCGACCGTCGATCACTACGATACCCAGCTGTCCGAAGCACCGATCTGGTTCGCGCTCGGCGCCCGCAACCTGCCCGGCGGCGGCGGCGCGATCGAGTTCCCGTCGCGCCACGCGCTCGGCATCGAATGCTGGGATGCGGTCAGCCTGCAGGCGTTGGGCAGCGCGGCGCGCGGCGGCAGCGCGCAAGGCGCGCTGGCCGCCGTCAAGTCGGGCTTTGCGCTACGCCTGCGCACCGCGCCCGGCGAGGTGCTGTGCCGCGCCAGCTTTTCCGGACCGGCGCGCCTGACGGCGGTGCAGTGGCCGGCCGGCCAGATGGCGCTTTCGGCCCAGCAGTTCCAGCGCAAGTCGGGCTTGCTCGACGGCGGCATGATCGTGTTGAGCCTGTTCATCTTGGTCACCGCGATCATCAACCGCCAGGTGCTGTACCTGCAGTTCGCCGGCTGGCTGATCCTCAACCTGCGGATCGCCGCGCTGTCGGCCGGCTGGGACATCCAGTGGCTGGGCCAGGAGGTGCCGGCCGAATGGCTGCTGCCGAGCCGCGCGGTGACCATGGCGCTGTATTCGATCTCGACGCTGACGCTGTACATGACGCTGTTCGGCGCCGAGCTGGGGCGCACCCGGTTCGCGCTGCCGCTGCGCGCCACGCAATGGGTGTCCCTGACCTTGCTGCCGTTGGCGCTATGGCTGCCGTACAGCAGCTTCCTGCCGCTCATGTGGGTGATCGTCGCGGCCGGCCTGGTGCTGATGACGCTCGGCCTGCTCAACGTCATGCTGCGGCCCCATCCCCGGGTGGCGATCCTGTTCGCGGCCTCGTTTGGCGTGACCTTCGTGTCGAACCTGGCCGAAGTGTTCGCGGCCGCGCTCGGCATCCGCGAACTGCTCGGCGTCGCCAACGGCGTCACCGCCGCGCTGGCGTCGAGCCTGCTGGCGGCGCTCGCGGTGGCCGAGCAGATGCGCTTCGAAACGGAGAAACGGATCGCGGCCCAGGCCGCGCTCGAACACGCCTACGAGGCGATGCCGCTGGGCCTGTTCACGCTCGACCTGTACGGGCATTTCTTGTCGGCCAATCCGGCACTGCGCGCGATGCTCGGCAGCGCCGCGATCGTCCCCGGCCGTACGCTGTGGCAGCAGTTCTTCGAGGAGGGCGTGCTGGACCGGCTGCAGGAACTGGTGCACCAGCGCCCCGACGCCGAACTCGAGATCGCCAATCGCGACCGCTCCCGGCGCTTCCTGGTGCGCGCCACGCTGGCGCATGGCCGCATCGAGGGCGTACTGGAAGACATCACCGAAAAGACCAAGGTCACCGAGCAACTGCGCTTCATGGCCAATAACGACCCGTTGACCAAGGTGTTCAACCGGCGCGGCATCGAGAAGATGTTCGAGGGCGCGGCCAGCGCGCTGGCGGCCGGCAAGCCGCTGGCGCTGGCCTACATCGACCTCGACCGTTTCAAGCTGATCAACGACCTGTTCGGCCACGCCGCCGGCGACGAAGTGCTCAAGCAGGTGTGCGACCGGATGGCGATGATGCTCGGCGGCGGCCAGCAGATCGGCCGTGTCGGCGGCGACGAATTCGTGATCGTGATGCCCGATACCGCGATCTCGCTGGCGACCCTGGTCTGCCGCTCGATCGTCGAGCGCATCGGCGCCAGGCCGTACCGGGTCGGCGACAAGGCCTTCCACGTGCGCGGCTCGATCGGCCTGATCGAGGTATCGGCCGGGATGCCGATGAAAGATGCGATGTCGACCGCCGACCGCGCCTGCCGCGAGGCCAAGGCCGGCGCCAGCGACGCCCTGGTGGTGTACGAGCGCAATGCCGCCGCGTTCGTCGAGCGCGAGGCCGAACTGAACCTGGTGGGGCGCCTGTCGGGGCCGAACGCGACCGACCGCTTGTTCCTCGAAATGCAGCCGATCATGTCGCTCAAGGCGCCGACGCAGTCGCTCAACTTCGAAGTCCTGCTGCGCATGCGCGAAGCCGACGGGCGCGTGGTGCCGGCCGGACCGATCATCGGCGCGGCCGAGAAGAGCGGACGCGCCGGCGTAATCGACCGCTGGGTGCTGGCGTCGACGCTGCAATGGATCGCCGCGCACGAGGACGCGCTGCCCAACACCCGCTTCGTGTGCATGAACCTGTCGGGCGCCTCGCTCAACGACGAACGCTTCGTGCAGGACTCGCTCGACATCCTCGCGCAGCACGCCAGCGTGGCGCACCGGCTATGCATGGAGATCACCGAAAGCGTCGCGCTGCACGACCTCGACAACACGCGGCGCTTCATCGACCAGGTGCGCGCGTTCGGCGTCAAGGTCGCGCTGGACGACTTCGGCGCCGGCTATACCTCGTTCTCGTACCTGAAGGAACTGCCGGCCGACGTGCTGAAAATCGACGGCAACTTCATCGTCAACATCAACGCGCATCCGGCCAACGTCGCGATCGTCGAGGCCATCGTCAACCTGGCCGTGAACCTGGGCATGAAGACGATCGCCGAATGGGCCGAGGATGCGGCCACGGTGCAGACCCTGGCCGAGCTTGGCGTCGATTACGTGCAGGGCTACGCGGTAGCCCGTTCGCAGCCGCCGGAAAAGCTGCTGGCGGCCAGCTCGTCGGCCAGCTTCATCACCGACGAGCGGTTGCTGCAGCTGGTGCGCACGCTCGAAGCTGCGCCCGCCACCCCCCAGTTCCCCGAAATGGCGTCGCTGCACGACCTGCACTGAAGCCGCTACCCTAATTCAAGCCCGCCAGCTTCGGCCTGGGCGCCCCATCGAGCAGCAGCAACTGTGCCCGCGCCTCCTTGAGCGTGGCCACGTCGCGCGACAGCTTCATCCGTTTCGCTTCCGGTTTTTTCCACTGGCCATTGCGCGGCAGCGCGCGTGGCGCCGGGTAATGCTCGACCGCCGGCCCGGCGGCCGGGGCGGCGCCCGCTTCGGCCGCGGCGCCGCCCGGCAGGCGCACGGTGGTGGCGGCATCGGCGCATGGCTGGTCGGTCAGCGTCACGCGGCCCTCGTGATCGACGCATTTGACGATCTCCGATCCGGCCCAGGCCGCCGGGGCCGCCAGCATGGCGGCGATCAAGCTGAGCTGCAAGGCGTGACGCTTCATGATTCGCTCCTTTTTTCGATCGTTCCATTGTGACGGTGACAACCTCCGGTATCTGTTCGGTGACACACCCTGTCCGTCGGCCCGCCTGAAGATCGTGAACATTGTCCGAACCCTGACGGAACAACCAACTCTAACGGCCAGTGGGCAGGTCGGTCGTCGCCCGCTTAACCAAACAGTTCAAGGAAGGAAAAATGATGGAAAAGCTGACGCGACGCACTTTTTTCAAGGCCGCCGGCGCCACTGCCGCGG
>JBJMVW010000214.1:0-57296 GCA_045810465.1 Massilia sp.
ATGAGCGACTTCGAGGACGCCAAGGACAAGATCTTCATGGGTCCGGAGCGCAAGTCGATGGTCATGCGCGAGGAAGAGCGCCGCAACACGGCTTACCACGAGTCGGGTCACGCGGTGGTGGCCAAGCTGCTGCCGAAGGCCGATCCGGTGCACAAGGTCACGATCATGCCGCGCGGTTACGCGCTGGGCCTGACCTGGCAGCTGCCTGAGCACGACAACCTGTCGGGCTACAAGGACAAGATGCTGGAAGAGATCTCGATCCTGTTCGGCGGCCGCATCGCCGAGGAGATCTTCGTCGGCCAGATGTCGACCGGCGCCTCGAACGACTTTGCCCGCGCCACCAAGCTGGCGCGTTCGATGGTGACCCGCTTCGGCATGTCCGAGAGCATGGGCGTGATGGTGTACGAAGACAGCGAGAACGAAGGCTTCTTCGGCGGCGCCACCAAGACCATCTCGGAGGCAACGCAGCAGAAGGTCGACGCCGAGATCCGGGCGATCCTCGACGCGCAGTACGCGCTGTCGCGCCGCCTGCTCGAAGAGAACCGCGACAAGGTCGAAATGATGACCAAGGCACTGCTCGACTGGGAAACCATCGACGCCGAGCAGATCAACGACATCATGGCCGGCCATGAACCGCGCCCGCCGAAGGCAGGCCTGTTGACCAAGCGCACGCCTCCGGGCGACAGCGGTTCGGGCGGCGTGGCCCAGACCACGACGGCACCCGCCTGATCAGTGCCAACCCCACAAAAGGCATCCCCCCGGATGCCTTTTGTTTGTTAACTTCATTATCTTTTTCATAATGCGTCAATTTTTCCAATGCGGCCGCTTTGATTACCAGCTCGACAAGCGGCCACTTGTGATGGGTATCCTGAACGTCACCCCCGACTCGTTTTCGGACGGCGGCCGCTACCAGGGGCTGGAGTTTGCGATTTCGCGGGCCGAAGAGATGGTGGCCGACGGGGTCGACATGATCGACGTCGGCGGCGAGTCGACCCGGCCGGGTTCGCCCAGTGTGTCGGTGCAGGAAGAACTGGGCCGGGTGATGCCGGCCCTGTATGCGCTGCGCGGGCTCGACAAGCCGCTGTCGGTCGACACCTGCAAGCCCGAGGTGATGCGCGAGGCCATCATCGCCGGGGCCGACATGATCAACGACATCAATGGCTTCCGGGCGCCCGGCGCGCTGGAAGCGGTCGCGAACAGCGACTGTGGGCTCTGCGTCATGCATATGCAGGGAACTCCGCAACATATGCAACAGCAGCCGGTCTATACGGACGTGGTGCGCGAAGTGACCGACTTCCTGCGCGAGCGGGTCGAGGCACTGGTCGCGGCGGGGGTTGCGCGCGACCGGATCTGCGTCGATCCCGGTTTCGGTTTCGGCAAGACGGTCGAGCATAACTACAGCTTGCTGCGCCACCTGGACCAGATCGAGCGCGAGCTGGGCCTGCCGGTGCTGGCGGGGCTGTCGCGCAAGTCGATGATCGGCGCCGTGACCGGGCGCCCGGTCGAACAGCGCCTGGCAGGCAGTGTTGCAGCCGCGTTGGCTGCTTTGGCGCATGGCGCTAAAATTGTACGGGTGCACGATGTTGCAGAAACGGTCGACGCGTTCAAGGTATGGCGAGCAGCGACCATCGATTAATTTAGATAAGAGAACAAGAATGGCACGCAAATATTTCGGTACGGATGGCGTCCGTGGGCTGGTCGGCGAGGCGCCGATCACGCCTGACTTCGTGATGCGTCTCGGCTACGCGGCAGGCAAGGTCCTGGCCAAGGGCAACACGTCGGGCAGCAGCCGCCCGACTGTCCTGATCGGCAAGGACACCCGCATTTCCGGCTACATGCTCGAAGCCGCGCTCGAGGCCGGCTTCTCGGCGGCGGGTGTGGACGTGATGCTGGCCGGCCCGATGCCGACCCCGGCCATTGCCTACCTGACGCGCGCGCTGCGCCTGCAGGCCGGCGTCGTCATCTCCGCTTCGCACAATCCGTTCCAGGATAACGGCATCAAGTTCTTCTCCGAGCACGGCACCAAGCTGCCGGATGCCGTGGAACACGAGATCGAAGACGCGATCGAGCTGCCGATGGGCTGCGTGCCGTCGGACAAACTGGGTCGCGCCACGCGCCTGCGCGACGCCCAGGGCCGCTATATCGAATTTTGCAAGAGTACCTTCCCGAACGAACTGGACCTGCGCGGCCTGAAGATCGTCGTCGACTGCGCCCACGGCGCGGCCTACAACATTGCACCGCACGTGTTCCATGAACTGGGCGCCGAGGTGATCGCGATCGGCGCCACGCCAGACGGCTTCAACATCAACGCCGGCTTCGGCGCCACCGCTCCCAAGGCAATGTCGGAAGCGGTGGTCGAGCACAAGGCCGACCTCGGCATCGCGCTCGACGGCGACGCCGACCGCCTGATCATGTGCGATGCCAACGGCCGCCTGTACAACGGCGACGAACTGCTGTACGTGATGGTGCGTGACCGCATGTCGACGGGGCCGGTGGCCGGCGCGGTCGGTACCCTGATGACCAATATGGCGCTCGAGGTGGCTTTCAAGGAACTGGGCATCGGCTTCGCGCGCGCCAAGGTTGGCGACCGCTACGTGCTCGAGGTGATGCAGGAGCGCGGCTGGCTGTTCGGCGGCGAGGGCTCGGGCCACCTGTTGGCGCTCGACAAGCACACGACCGGCGACGGCATCGTGTCGGCGCTGCAGGTGCTGTCGGCGCTCAAGCGCAGCGACAAGTCGCTGGCCGACTGCTGTGGCGAGCTCAAGCTGTACCCGCAGACGCTGATCAACGTGAAGGTCGAGCCGGGCACCGACTGGACCAGCAACTCGTCGCTGGTGGCCGAGAAGGAAGCGGTCGAGCGCGAGCTGGGCGACGCGGGCAGGGTGCTGATTCGCGCGTCGGGCACCGAGCCGCTGATCCGCGTGATGGTCGAGGCCAAGAGCGCGCAGCTGGCCGAGGGCTCGGCTAAGCGCATCGCCGCCAAGCTCGCCGCCTAAGCAGAAACCGCACGAACACGTCGTTCCCGCGAAGGCGGGAACCCAATTTCGTAGGGCCGCCCGCTAGCTCATCAGTGTATGACTGCCGTAGCGTCGTCCGCGAGCGGGCGCCCTCGCATTGACGCGCAACCCCGGGGGTAGTATCATGAATCCATCGGAGTGTAGCGCAGCCCGGTAGCGCACCTGGTTTGGGACCAGGGGGTCCAAGGTTCGAATCCTTGTACTCCGACCATCGTTTCGAAAAGCGGGCTGTCGTCAGACAGCCCGTTTTCATTTATATGGCCCGCGTGCAACGCGCGGCGCATCAGACACTGCCCATAGCTCAGTTGGATAGAGCATCAGCCTTCTAAGCTGAGGGTCGCAGGTTCGATTCCTGCTGGGCAGGCCAAAAAAACCTTTCAAAACAGCTAGTTAGTGGAGTCCTTCAACTCCTAAAAAATCGAGCCTTGGGTTATTCAAATAGGCATGGGTTATTCACGACAGTGCTATGCTATGTGTTTATAACAACAAAAGGTGGGGATCTTGAACGAGACGCTGATCCAAATAGTCCTCGAATTGAACCAGGTGATTGGCGCGCTCAACGCGCATATCCCGAACGATGAGCCATTTGGCAATGTCACCAATAATAATTGGACTTTTCCAGGCCTGACTAAGAGCGAGCTTGTCGAGGCAGCCGACGAACTCGTTAGCTCCATCCGAGAGTTCGGCACGGAGGATCTCGGACCCCATGAGAAACAGCTGGCGAGCTACGTCCCAAGGCTTTCTTTCTTGCGAACCCAGACAGTCCCCAACATGCCGGGCAACCCTGGAGCAGCCGTCCCGACTTATTTTTTGACTCTTGATGGGTTGTCCAAGGCGCTCGCTCCCGTCTTGAAAAACCTTGATGGCGTCACCGCCGAGTCCCGTCACGCGGCTCAGCGTGTGCTTAAGCGCCTGCGGGATCTAGAGACCCGTCTGGACAATGCAGAGCCCAGGTCCGGGAAAGTCTCGGACATGCTCGAGCGGATCGAGCAAGCCTACGAGGCAGCGGACCAGTTGCCGGCCGATTTGCAATCGCTTACGGAGGCCCGGGAGAAAATTAAGGCGCTGCTTACGGCCGCTGAGGCCGACCTCGGAAAAATTCGCCAGGCGGAGCTGCATGCCGATTCGACGGGCAGGATCTTGACCTCCAAGGAGAAGGAGGCCACATCCGTGTTGGAACATTGCCACTCGGCGTATGCAGCAGCCACAAGCCAAGGTTTGGCCGCAGCGTTCGCCGAGCGTTCAACCAAGCTCGCCTGGTCAATGTGGTTTTGGGTGGTCGCTTTCGCAGTCGCGCTGGGTATCGGTGCCTGGGTTGGGACCCAACGCATTCACGAAATTGGCGAACTGTTCAAGAATCCAGCGATGACCAATTGGGCTTTGGGGATCAACCTCCTGCTGGCGGCACTCTCCGTAGGGGGCGCTATCTGGTTCGGCTGGCTCGCGACCAAGCAGATCAACCAACGATTCAGACTTGCCGAGGATTACGCGTTCAAAGCGTCTGTATCTCGTGCCTATGAGGGGTATCGCCGAGAGGCCGCGCGGATCGACAAAGACATGGAGGCCAAGCTCTTGGCGTCCGCCCTCGCTCGGCTTGATGAGCAACCGCTGCGCTTTGTCGAGCGGGAAAACCACGGCAGCCCATTGCATGAGCTGGCCGCATCCGAGGCTGTGAAAAGCGCAATTAAGAGCGTTCCTGGATTCGCGGACAAAGTCATTGAGCTCGCGTGTTCATCTGTAAGCGCGCTTTCTGCGCCTAGAGCAAAGGACGCCGGAACTCCAAAACTCCCGAGCCCCGATGCTGCCGAGACGTCAAAGACACAAGGGTAATTTGTTGTGAGCGGCTTCCACGCTAGCAGATGAACTGCAAGCGTGGGAGCTCTATTCATACCTTGATGTTTGCGGGTTTGACATTGGTAAGGATGGCTAAGCCATCCGAGGGCGGTGGGTGAGTTATTGAAAGCAAGCGCCTGTCGTCAAATCAATGACTTACTGCGGCATTTGCGCGGCGCGGATAACTCAACGGTACGCGCCTAAGCCATTGATACACAACGGAAAATTATCTAACGCAAGGCAGGCTTCTAAGCTGAGGGTCGCAGGTTCGATTCCTGCTGGGCAGGCCAGATCACTTGGTAAATGCACTCGCTTCCAAGTAGCTACCTCATCCGTATTTCGCGGCGTTGCGCTATGCAACGACCCTCGGCCTCGTTGCGTGCCCTGTCGCTCATCCATTCCATCCGCCAGCAGTAGCCCAGCCGAAACCCGTGCCACAGCGCCGGGCCGCTGTCGACGATGCGTCACCTTAGTGTGACAGCGGACTCTGCTCTATCGCAAATGGTCCAGGCGGGCTGGGGTGTAGGATTTGCCTTTTTAATCACTTTAATAAAAAGGCATCTCCGTGAACACCGGTATTCGCTTGTTGCTGCTGGCAGCCTTCGGCGCCGGCGGCGTCGCGCCCTGTCACGCCCAGCTCACCACCGAACTTGAAGGCGCGCGGCCGAGCAACCGCCCTGGAACGCGCGACATGTTGCTGTGGCCGTTCGCGCAGGACAGTATTTGGAACATGCCGATTGGCTCGGATGCCGTCTATGTCCCTGCTGAGCTCACTGCTGATCCGGGGAATGGCAACATCTACGCGCACATGCCGGGGGCGGACCAGGATCATATTATCCTGACTCCGACCGCGCCATTGGCGCGCGTTAAACACAGCAATGTCGGATGGCGCGGCGGCGAGCGCTGCGTGACCACCAACAACCAAACGCTGATGGCAGTGCCAATACCCGATACCTACATCGTGCCGAATGGCCGCGGGAATAATGCTGCGGCGATCCTGACTGCGGACGGCGCGAAGATCATGCAGATTCAGCCATTGACGCGCTGTGCTGCCGGGAGTTACGCGACTTCGCTCGCGACTTCCCGCCCTGTCGATATTAAGGGGCCCGGCATCACGGGCGCGCACGGCGGTTCGGGTTTGTCGGCCATCGGCGGGACGCTGCGCCTTGGCGAGTTGCGGCCAGACCAGCGAGGGCCAAGGCACGCCTTGAAAATCGAGGTATTCGCCGCGCAGTACCTGTATCAGGCGCGCCACCTCGGCGAGTGCTCCCGCTGGCCGGCCACCAACTGCGACGACTACGCCGCGGGCGAGTATGGCACGCATGGGCGCGGGAACTTTAACACGGCGATGAAGCAAGGCTCGCTGCTTGCGATTCCGGCGATGGTCGATATTGCGTCGCTGGGGCTGGAAACGGAACCGGGGCGCCAGCTTGCATGGACCCTGCAAAACTACGGCGCGTATATAGTCGATGACACCGGCACGCCCGGCTACGACATCTGCATTGAAACCGGGCCGGCGGGCAGTAAGGAAGCGGAGTTTCTCGCCGATTGGGGATTCCCGTTCAGCCAAAAGGCGGGACAGAAAACGCCCTGGGTACGGGATTTCAAACGGCTTGTTATTGCGCTGCATGTCGTCGATAACAACAGCCCGACCCGCATCGGCGGGGGCGGCGCGCCGCGCCAACCGCTCGCGCCGCCATTTCGCTAGTGTCACCGATGGGCTGCGTTGGCGGCGAATCGAAGATATGTATTTCACGGAGCTTTGGTGAACCCGGCTGGGAAGCCGAGACATGAGATTTTGTGGTTGTCGAACAGACCGTGGACGCTGTATCGTTCAGCGCTCACCAACGTACAACGCACTAACTTCTAGAAAGCTCTCGACATGCCGATCCGACTTGACGTCCCGTATGCAGACAAAGATCAGGCCAAAGCGCTGGGTGCGCGCTGGAACCCCAAGGGACGCTTCTGGTACGTTCCCGACGGCGTGCTCGTCACGCCGTTTGAGCCTTGGGTGCCCGACTCGGACACCCCGGCCAGTGGCGCCAGTTCCGAAAACGGTTCGGCGGCGCGTCCGCCAAAACAGGAGGCAACGGCCCGCCCCGGGTCGAAGGATCTGGTCGTAGGCAAAACGAACATCGGTTCGCAATATTTTGACACCGGCCACGACTGCATCCCGTGGCTGCCATGCGAGCAGTGCACAGCGGCAGTGAAGGCGCATGTGGAGCGCTTGAAGGAACAGCCGTAGGCAAGGAAGAGCTTCAGCCGGCTGGCGCCGGCTCCTTGTCTACAATGGGGTTGCCTCGCTGGTCGCCTGCGCGTCATGCACGACAGCACCACTTCGTCGGACGACAAACCGGTGCTTGCTGTTTGCCAGCGTCACAAATGGCTGGTTGAACACAAAGTCCAGCGCATCGAAATGCAGTGATTTCGCAATCCGGTCGCGATATGGCCTGGCTAGCGCCGCGAGTTCCTCGCCTGGACGCGGGGTCAGGTGGATGTTGACCTGCAGCGAACGCTCGTCGAACGTCACCTGGAACGCGTGGATGCGTCCATCTTCCCGGAACAGGTGGGTGAAGAATTCGGAGTGGACCGCAGCGCCGTGCGGATCGGCCACCATGTCGTTTTGCCGCCCGATGACTTCATCGATCAGCGGCAAGCCGCGCCCGCACGGACAGCTACGGCCGGACATGCGCACCAGGTCGCCCGTGTTGTAGCGCGGCAGGAACATCGCGTCATTGGTGAGGTCGGTCGAAATGAGCTGACCGTCCGCCATCACCTCGACATGCGCACGTGGCGACAGCAAGTGAAACCCGTTGCGCTGTTCGCACTCGAAGGCGGAAACGCCGGCTTCGTGGCATCCGTACTGGCTGAAGCAGGGCACGCCGAACGCGGCTTCGATGTCGGCCCGCATCGCTGGCGTCAGCATCTCGGCCGTGCAGACGATCCCGCGCAACGACGTCTGCAGCGTGCGCTTCTGGTCAAGCAGGTGGCGCGCCAACCGATGTATTGCCGAGGCATAACCGTACAGCAACCGAAAGCTGCCGTCACGCAGCTGGGTCGCGTACTCATCCATCCGCTCGGTCGACATGTCGAACGCCGACATCAGCGTCACCTTCAGCAGCTTGTAGTACAGCCGCTGTTTGTAGCCCGTCGCATACAGCGACGATCCGGCCAGCGATGCCACCTTGTCGCCAAACCGGTAGCCCGCCGCCTCCCAGGCCAGGAACAGGCCGGCCCACAAATAGGACTGGGTTTCGGTGCTGGTGAAGTAGACCAGCGGCTCGCCGGTCGACCCGCCGGTTTTCTTGCGCACCTTCTTGCCGCGATAGTTCGAATTGACCAGTTCGTCGCGGTGCATGTTGACGAAGCGCTTGTCGATGATGGGCAAGTCGCTAAACCTGGCGACGTCCTTAAAACGTGGAACTGCCTTGCGCAGCGCCACGAAGTAGCCGTCCAGTGCGGCCCGGGCACTGTCGGCCAGCATCGCTTCGCTGTCGAATTGCCGCTGCCGTAGTGCGCGGAGCAGGGCGACCGAACGGGTTCCCCGTGCGAGGTCGATCAAGCGGTAACGTAATGCAATAGCCATCGGCATCGCTCCCTGGTGTCGGCTTGCGATCAAACTCATCACAATCTATTCCGCCTGATCCGTTGCGGCTTGAGTCGGCGCAAATAAGGGCGGGGGAAGGGCCGGGGCGCATGCGCCGGACGCCCCCATGCCACACCGCACTGCGTTATCCGTGCAGGAAGGCAACCGCGCACCTGGGTCTTGATGAACATGCTAGCGTCCACCTCTCAAGCGATCCGATCATTTAGTGTGCTCGACCAACATGAGGGAACCATGCATCCGCGCCGCCTGTTTCGACTTGCCTTTCTCGTTCTTTGGCTTGGCACCGGCTGGGCCGGATTCGCGCGCGCGGATGCGCCCGCGCCCGCCCAGCCAACCGGAACTGTGATCACGCTCACGCTCAGTCCCGATACTTCGGCTGCAGCGACCGCAAATGGCACGCTTCAGTTCATCGGCACCGCGACCGTGCTGATCCGCTTCCAGGGATTCACGATCCTGACCGACCCGAACTTCCTGCACAAGGGCGACCACGTCCATCTCGGCTACGGGATCACGTCGGAACGGCTCACCAACCCGGCGATCGAGTTGGGCCAGCTGCCGCCGATCGACCTGGTGATCCTGTCGCACATGCACGAGGACCACTTCGACAAACTGGTGCAGGAAAAGCTGAACAAGAACACGCCGATTGCGACCACGCGGGAAGCTTCCGAAAAGCTCAAGCGCCTGGGCTTTACCAGGACGATTCCTCTGTCGACCTGGGACAAGCTCGAGGTGCAAAAGGGTGACGCGCGGCTGCGCATCACCTCGGTGCCGGGGCGGCACGGGTCGGCCGGCGTCGCTGTTCTGTTGCCGCCCGTGATGGGATCGGTGCTCGATTTCGGCACCAGCCAGGCGAGTCCGGATTACCGCATGTACATCAGCGGCGACACGCTGGTCTACGACGACATCCGCACCATTCCGCAGCGCTTCCCGGGCATCGACCTGGCCCTGCTGCACCTGGGTGGGACGCGCATCCTGGGCGTCTTCAAGGTCACGATGAACGGCAAGGATGGCGTGCAGATGCTGCAGATTATCCGCCCGCACAAGGCAATTCCGATCCACTACAACGACTACGACGTCTTCAAGTCGCCGCTGGCCGACTTCGCGCAGGAGGTCAAGGCGGCCGGGCTCGAGCAGCAGGTGGTCTACCTGGCGCACGGCGAGACCTATACGTTTGCGCCGGCAAAACGCTGACGGCCCCCTCAAAGCCGGTCGAGCCGGCCGCCATCGACGCGCAACGCGGCCCCCTGGATGAACGCGGCGTCCTTCGACGCCAGGAATGCGATGGCGGCCGCGATATCGTCTGGCGAACCGACATCGTTCGTCGCGATCTTCTCGACCCCTGACCTGATGTTGGGATTGGACCATAGCATCGGCGTGTCGACCGCACCCGGCAATACCGCGTTGGCGCGGATGCCTTTCGGCTTGCCTTCTAGCGAGGTCGAACGGGTCAGCGACAGCAGCGCGGTCTTCGCGGCGGCGTACGGTGCGATCAGCGGCTCGGTTTGGACCGCGTGGATACTCGACACGTTGACGATGGCGCCGCCGTGGGCCATGACGCGGAACGCGTGTTTGGTGAAGAAAAAAGCGCCCAGCAGGTCCACGCCCAGTACTGCCAGCCAGTCCTGCGCCGTCTGTTCCTCGATCGGCTTGAACACCATCAAGCCGGCGTTATTGACCACGATGTCGAGCCGCCCGAAGTGGCCGATGGTGCTGTCGACCGTCCGGCGCACCTGCGCTTCGTCCGACACATCGCAGCGGCTGCAAAACACGCCTTGCGCGCCGCTGGCCAGCAGCCGCGCCTCGGCAGCGGCGAGTGCATCGGCGTTACAGTCGGCCAGCACCACGTTGGCGCCTTCGGCCGCGAAGCGCATGGCGGTGGCCAGCCCGATGCCACTGGCGGCGCCGGTAACGATTGCAACCTGGGCGGTAAAGCGCATGCGCGATCTCCTTTAGTGGTCAGCCCGCTCCCGAGTTGGCGGCCGCCGCGCCATTGTTGTCGCCGGGTACCTGGGTGCTTGCGAAACCACGCTCGGCAAGCTCCATCTCATAATCGTACGGCATCACGATGGGCACCTGCAGGCATACGCTGTTCGTCGGCAGCACTTCCATCCAGTCATGCACCAGATCGCGGTAGGCCTTGCCGACCGGCCGGATATTCCGGTTCAGGTCGAACAGGCCGAGCGCATTGACGTTGCCGTTGTCTTCGCGCAGCGCCTTGTCCCAGTCGACCTGGTCAGTCAGCGAATACCAGGTGAACCCGACCAGCGGCACGCCGTCGTTGCGGACCCGCAGCACGTTGGCCCATTCCTTGCGCAGCCAGTTGACGGCCTCGTCGCCATTCGGGCCTTCGCACAAGTTGGTTTCCGTGTGCATGACTGGAAGCTTGTAGCGCTCGTAATACTGCCGGGTAATTTCGGCATAGCCGAAGATCTCGCCCGCGGCACGGGTCCTGCCCTCCGGCGACACGTAGTGCTCGTTGATCTGGTAATAGTCGTTGCCCATGATGCAGTGATGCTTCAGGTTGTGGCTGAGGAAGAAATGGTATTCCTCGCGCGTCATGCCATTGTCGAACAGGTACTCATACATCTGCGAGTCGACCCGGCGTCCATAGTTCAAGTCGAGCGACAGGAAGCGGCGGGCATTGCGGATTTCGGCCGGCGCGATTGCCGCCGGGCTCTCGGCGTGGAAGTATTCCGAGGACTCGCTCTGGATGAACAACGCGTCGGGCCGCACATCGAGAATCGCGTTCATGGCGAGGATGTTGGCCTTCACCACGTGCTTGAGCGCGGTCACGTACGCCTGGTCGCTCTGGATCTGTTCGTTCCACCAGCCGTACAGCGTCGAAAACAGCGCGCAGATCGACATTTCGTTGACCGGCGTGTACATCTGAATCCAGGGATAGCGGCGTGCAAACTCGCCGGCATAACGCCCGAACAGTTCGGGAAAATCAGGGTTCTGGAAATTGCCGATCCAGTCCGGGACCCCGAAATGGCACAGGTCCACGATGCTGGCCACGTTGCGCAGACGCAGGTCGTTGAAGGTCAGGTCGGAAAATTCCCAGTCGTAGCGGTTGGGGCCGAGAAAGGTCCTATGCAGCGGCGGCCCGTAGCGCAGCACGCGCAGCCCCAGTTCTTGCACCAGGTCGAAATCGAGGCGCCAGTGCCGGTAATGGCCGCATTTCTCCATTTCGTCCATCCGCACCCGGCCATTCTGGATGGTTGGCGCGCTGCTCTCGATGCCTGTAGCAAATATAAATCCTGGAGACATAATCACTCCCTCGGCTGGCTTGATTCATTGTAGACCTGTTACCGGCGTTGAGCCCGTTGCGTCCGCTACCGTGCGCCGCTCGCAATACTGCTGAGTAAACGCTATGCTCACGATCTGTTAACATTTGTGCCACACCGCATGGCGACAGCGACCGCGAATCACGCCGACCCGACCGACCTGGCCAACCGGCGCCTAGCCATCGGCTTGCTGCTGTCGATCGTGTTGCACGGGCTCGTGCTGTCGTTGCAATTCGGTATTCCTGGCGTTCGGCCGGGACCGCCCGCGCCGCTGGCCGTGCGGCTGGCGCCGCCGCTCCCTGTGCCCGTGCCGCCAGCGCTGGCCGTGACTGATGAGCAACCAGTAGGCCCAGGCCTCGCGCGCGAGCCCGCTCAAGCGCTTGGCCTGCGCCTGGTCGATCCGTTGGCGCCGGCCCCGGCACCGCCGAAGCCGCGCCGCCACGCCGCGCGCCGGATCAGCCGGCCGCGTCCACCCACGCCGCCCAAGGTCCCCCAGACCCGGGTGATTGCCCAGGACCAGCACCCGGATCCCGGCTTTGCGGTTCCGATGCCGCAGCCGGAGCCGTCCTCCGAACAGGCTGCGGACCCGATGGCGGCGCAGGATGGTAGCGAAACCGGGACCGGCAACGCCGTCGTGGAGCGGGCCGGGGATGAGGACCGCCGTCGCGCCGAATTGGCGGAACAGGAACCGGTGGCGGCCCAAGTCGCGGCGCTCGCTGCGGAGGCTGGGCGGGCGCGCGCTGCCGAAGTGGCGGCGCAACAGCGCGCGGCCGCGCAGGCACTGGAGCTCGAGCGGCAACGGCTGGCGGCCGAGCAGCAAGCGGCCATGCTCGCGCGGCAACGGGAAGCGGAGGAAGCGCAGGCCAGGCGGATGGCGGAGCAACAACGTTCCGAGGACGACCGGTCCAGCCAGCTGGCGCGGCAACGCGACGAGCAGGCGCGCCAGGCCGCCGAGTCGGCAACACGCCGGCAGGCCGAGGACGACGCCCGGCGCCAGGCCGAGCGCGAGGCGCGCCGCAAGACCGAGGAACTGGCGCAGCGCCAGCAGGCGGAACAGCAGGCGCGCCGCCGTGCCGAGGAATTGGAGCAGCAACTGGCGAAACAGCAGGCGCGCCGTCGCGCCGAGGAATTGGAGCAGCAACAGACGGAAGAGCAGGCGCGCCGCCGTGCCTACGAATTGGAGCAGCAGCAATTGGCCGGGCGGCGGCACGCTGAGGAGCTCGCCCGGCAGCAAGCCGAGCAGATCGCGCGAGAACGCGCCGCCCAGCGCGCAGCACAGCAGCAGCGCGCGGCCGAAGAGGCGCGCCTCGCATCGGGTGCGCCGTCGGCGGCGGGCAATGGCGCGGGCGGCGCCGGGACGCCGCATGCTGCGCTGCCGAGCAGCATGTTCGGGAGCGACGCCGGCAATCGCGCCCGCGAGCTGGTGCGCGGCCTGGATATCCTCGGCGCGCCGCCGCCCGCCGTGCGCCAGCGCGGCGAAGGCGAGGGCCGGCGCGCCGTCGTCAGCGGGCCGGAACGCGATGTGCCCTTGCGCCTGTATGTCGACAGCTTCCGCCAGAAGGTGGAACGCAACGGCGCGCTGAACCACGCCCAGCAGTCGGCCGCGCGCGTGCGCATCGACCCATTGGTCAGCGTCACCTTGCGCAGCGACGGCAGCGTCGAGGACGTGACGATCCTGCGCTCGAGCGGCCACCCTGAAACCGATGAGTCGGTGCGCCGCGTCGTGCGCGTCAACGCGCGCTACTCGGCGTTCCCGCCCAACGTCGCGGCCCGTTATGACGTGATCGAAATCCGCCGTATCTGGGCCTTTGCCGAGGGGCTGAAACTGCTCGAGGAAGTGCGCTAGCGGGCTCGCTTTCATACCGGCGCCTACGGATGGGCTCGCCATCCGAGTACGTCCTGTGCCAGCCGGGATCACCTGAGCCTGCCGTTTGATGTGCAGCAAAGCTCAGCCGAATGGACACCTTACCCTGAGTCTGACAGCAACAGGCAGGGTACCCATTTCGATTTCGAATAGGCACGACCATGACAACCTTCTCAGCTATTGCACTGCTGCGGCGCTGTACCCCGGCGCTCGTATTGGCGTTGGCCGGTTGCGTGTCCGGCCTGCACTTCAAGTCCGACAACCCGCGCGAGAACACTGCCGACGGTACCGCGCCGCCGACGGAATTCATTACCGAGCAGCTGATCCAGGTCGAAAAGCAGCAGCACGCGCAGCAGTCGGTGCAAGACCTGTCGCAACTGGTTGTCACCAATCCGCCGCCCTATGTAATCGGGCGTGGCGACGTCCTGTCGATCGTGGTCTGGGACCACCCCGAGCTGTCGGGCGCCGGCATGCCAGCGGCCGCTGCCGCCGCCGACAACCCCAACGCCGCCAGCAACGCCGCCAACTCGACGCCGCAGGGCTTCGTGGTTGACCACGAAGGGCGCATCCAGTTTCCGTTCGCCGGCCTGCTGAGCGTGGAGAACCTCACCGAGGACCGCGCCCGCGCACTGCTCAGCGAAAAGCTGGTCAGGTACATCGCCAACCCCGACGTGACGCTGCGCGTGCAGTCGTTCCGCAGCAAGCGCGTCTACATCGACGGCGAGGTCAAGTCGCCCGGCCTGCAGGCGATCAACGACATCCCGATGACGCTGGTCGAGGCGCTCAATCGCGCCGGCGGACTGCTGCCGACGGCCGACCAGAGCCGCATCGTGCTCGAACGCGGCGACACGCGCTATGCGATCAACCTGCGTGAACTGGTGCAAAAAGGGATCAATCCCGGCACAGTGATGCTGGCGCAAGGCGACGTCGTGCGCGTCCACTCGCGCGACGAGAGCAAGGTGTTCGTCTCCGGCGAGGTCATGAGCCCGCGCGCGTTGACGATGCATGACGGCCGGCTGACGCTGAACGAGGCGCTTGGCGAGAGCGGCGGCATCAATCCGCTGAGCGGCGACACGCGCCAGATCTACGTGGTGCGCAAGACCGCGGAACGCACCCGCGTTTTCCAGCTCGACGCGCGTGACACCGGTTCCATCGCAATGGCCGAAGCGTTCGAGCTGCGCCCGAAAGACGTGGTGTATGTCGCCGCGTCGCCGCTGGCCAACTGGAACAGGAATCTGAGCCTGCTGTTCCCGGGCGCGCTGACGCAGGCGGTCGGCGTCACCCGGCCCTGAGCTAACGGAGAGCGCCATGACCAGCCCCGGTGAACACCATTCGCTGACCCACGTCGTCCACAGCCCGCCGATCCTGTCGGTGCCGTTCGATCCGCACCCGATGGACGGGCCGTCCGACGAGCCGGCGATCGACCTCAAAAGCTACCTCAACACGCTGTACGACAGTCGCTGGCTGATCGGCGGGATCACCGCGCTGATCACGCTGGTGGCAGTGATGTACGCGCTGGTGGCCAAGCCGGTGTACGAAGCGAACCTGATGATCCACGTCGAGGAGGAAAGCCCCAACGCGGCCAAGAACATCCTCAGCGAAGCGTCCTCGCTGTTCGAGACCAAGAAGGCTGCGATCGCGGAAATGGAACTGCTCCGTTCGCGCATGGTCGTTTCGCGCGCGATCGACAACCTGCAGTTGTATGTCGACGTGCGGCCCAAGTATTTCCCGCTGGTCGGGTTCTGGTTTGCCAACCAGAAAACCGGTACGCTGTCCGAACCGGGCCTGTTCGGCTACGGCGGCTATGCCTGGGGCGGCGAGCAGGCCGACGTCTCGGTGTTCGAGGTACCGGAGCGCTGGCTCAACCGCGAGTTCACGCTCACCGCGAGCGGCAACAACCGCTTCCGCTTTTCAGGCGGCGCCCAGCCGCTCGCATTCGAGGGCGCCATCGGGCAGCGCTACCGCATGACGACACCGGACGGCACGGTCGAACTGAAGGTCGACCGGGTGCTGGCCAGGCCGGGCGCGCGCTTCCGGCTCCAGCGGACCTCGCGCCTGGCCACCATCCAGGCCGTCCAGAACGTGCTGGTGATTACCGAGCAGGGTAAACAGTCGGGCGTGATCGAGGTCAGGATGCAAGGTGACAACCCGAGGCGCATCAACAGCCTGCTGACCGAGATCGGCCGCGAATACCTGCGCCAGAACCTGGCGCGCAAGACCGAGGACGCCGAAAAATCGCTGGCTTTCCTGAACCAGCAGCTGCCGGTCCTCAAGCACCAGCTGGAAGACTCCGAGGATCGCTACAACCAGTTCCGCAACGCCCACGGCACGGTCGACCTGCGTGAGGAAGCCAAGCGCAGCCTTGACCAGGCCGCCGCGGCGCGCGCCCGGCGTAACGAACTGATCCAGAAAAAGACCGAACTGCTGGCGCGCTTTGCCGAGGACCACCCGCTGGTGGCCGCGGTCAACCGCCAGCGCAGGGAAGTCGAGGCGGAAATCGGCGACGTGGCGGCGCGCATCAAGACGCTGCCCGCGCTGGAGCAGGACGAAGCGCGGCTGACACGCGATATCAAGGTCAACACCGACCTGTACACGGCGCTGTCGAACACGGCCCAGCAGCTGCGCCTGATCTCGGTCGGCAGGGTCAGCAACGTGCGCATGATCGACGCGCCGATCGCTCCGGAAAGCCCGATCAAGCCGAACCGCCCGCTGATCGTGGCGTTGGCCGTGGTGAGCGGACTGTTCCTGGGTACGCTGGTTGCGTTCACGCGCAAGGCGATGAAGGGGGCCATCGACGATCCGCAGAAGATCGAACGCCTGCTGCGCGCACGGGTGGTGTATGCGACGATCCCGCACAGCAGCAACCAGGACCGCCTGATGCGCAAGGGGCGCCCGGATGGTGGGGTGCTGCCGCTGCTCGCGCAGATCATCCCGGAGGATATCGCGATCGAGAGCCTGCGCAGCTTCCGTGCCGCGCTGCAGTTCTCGATGCCTCACTTTAAGAACAACATCGTGATGTTTGCCGGCCCAACCCATAAGCTCGGAAAGTCCTTCGTCGCGGCCAATTTCGCCGCAGTGATGGCCGCCAGCGGCAAGCGGGTGCTGTTGATTGACGCCGACCTGTGCAAGGGCCACCTGCACCGCTATTTCGGGGTCAGCCGCGAGCGCGGCCTGTCGCGCGCGATTACTGGCTCGCTGCCGGCGGAACACGTGATCCACCACAACGTGCTGGAAAACCTCGACTTCATCCCGACCGGCGAGCTGCCGCCGAACCGGTCCGAGTTCCTGCTGCACCTGAACTTCGGCCAACTGCTCGAGTCGGTCAGCGCGCACTACGACCTGGTGCTGATCGATCCGCCGCCGATTCTCGCGGTCGCGGACGCGCTGATCATCGGCGCGCACGCCGGCGCGGTGTTCATCCTCGCGCGCGCGGGCGTGACCACCGAGGCCGAGATCAACGAGTCGATCAAGCGCTTGAACCACGCCGGGATTTCGCCCCAAGGCGTACTGTTTAACGACATGCCACTGCGGCTCAGCGCATACGGCTCCGAGTACGGCTACACCGCGCGGCTCGGGTACTCGGGCTGAGACGGCGGCCCCTGGGCGCTGTCCGGGCGGCCATGCCCGGCGCCGCAGACGGCGCCAGCGCATGCAGCCCGGCCGAACAGGAGCTTCCCGGTCCGATGCTTGCCGCGGCGGACGAACCAGACAGACTCATCGTCCGCTGGATCACAGCGAACAGCCTGGGCAAGCCATCCAGCCGCGCCGGGCTGCCGCGGCCGCCATCGTGCCGAACCCGAACAGCTTGAATAGCAAGCGTTAGCGCAATCCAAGCTTTGTGGGGCGAAAGAGGTCCGGACGCGCCGAGCCTGACCGGCAGCGCGGCAGCGATCAACAGCAGCAATCCAGGACAGGCTATCAACAGGCGCGAAGGCGTGCTGGATCAGGGCTGTGCGCCGCCGGCAGTGCGGCAGGGGAGCAGCCCGGGCATTGCGCGCGGCGCGCAGTCATGGCCCTGCTAACGACCATTGGTCCAGTGG
Organism: Massilia sp.; assembly: GCA_045810465.1. GTDB lineage: Bacteria > Pseudomonadota > Gammaproteobacteria > Burkholderiales > Burkholderiaceae_D > Telluria. The sequence continues at coordinate 17,646 of JBJMVW010000214.1, forward strand.
CGGTATCGCGACGCCGGCGGAGCGCAGCACAGCTGTGGCTATTTTCGTGGCGCTGGCTTCGCCCAGCTGCGAGTCGATCGGCAGGCTTAATACCCTTGCCGCGAGGCCGGTGGCCACCGGGTAGCGCGCCGGATCGCAGCAGTTGGCGTAGGCCGACTGCAGGTGCAGGGGCGACGGATGCACCGTCGCCGCAATCCCGGCCGCCGCCAGTTCGGCCAGCACGCGCTCGCGGTCTTCCACCATCAGCGTGTAATGCGCGAACACGCTGGTCCGGTCGCGCTGGCGTCCCACGCGCTGCAGGCGGCCGGCGAACAGCGCCTCGAAGCTGGCCGCCACACGCTGGCGCTGCGCCAGTTCGGACTCCAGCCCGTCCAGCATGGCCAGCAAGCTCGCGCACAGCTGCGGTTCCATCCTCCGGCAGCCGGGCAGGCCTGCGGCGCGTACGTTGCGGGCGGCCTGCGCCAGCGCCTCGTCGCGCGTGAACAGTGCGCCTCCGCCCCCTTCGCAGCCGAACAGCTTGTCCGCAGCAAAACTGGTGCAGCCGAGCGCCGCAAGGTTGCCGCTCCTGTTGCCGTGGTAAGTCGCGCCAAAGCTGTCCGATGCATCCTCCACCACGGCCAGGCCATGGCGGCGCCCGATCGCGTTCAACGCTTCCATGTCCGATGGCTGGCCGTACAGCGACACCGGCACGATGGCGCGGGTGCGTGGAGTGATGCTCGCTTCGACCAGCGATGGATCCAGGTTGCACGTGGCGCGGTCGATATCGGCGAACACCGGCGCCGCCCCGCGTAGCCTGATCGCCCGTACCGATGCAGGCGGCGCGAACGGGGTGGTGATGACTTCGTCGCCGGGACCGATCTGCAGGACCGTCATCGCGAGGAGCAGGGCTTCGGCCCCGGAGCCGACCGTGACGCAGTGCTGGGCGCCGGTATAGGCGGCGAGCCGCGCCTCGAGCCTGGCCACCGCCGTCGCCAGCGCGAACTGGCGCAGTCCTGGGCCGGACGCGGTCCGGCTCTCGAACAGTTGGCGCAATGCGCGTCCGCGCGCTGCGGGGTCTTCGGAGTCCATATTGGCCTTGGTCGTCGTGATGGTGGTCGGTCAGGCCTTCACCACATTCGCGGCCCGCTCGAGGAATACGCCGCGGGTGTCGACGATCAGCCTGGCATGCTCGCGGATCAGCGCGTAGTCGAACGCGCGATGGCTGGTGGCGAGCAGCACCAGGTCGTAGGAGGCGAGCGTTTCAGCGCTCAGGTCCACGCTGGCGAGCTCGAAGCTGTGCTCGCGCATGCGCGGGAACACCGGCACGTGCGGATCCGAATAATGAACCTGTGCGCCCTTGTCGCGCAACAGCTCCATCAGCTCGACCGAGGGCGACTCGCGCATGTCGGCGACATCCTTCTTGTACGCGATCCCGAGCACCAGCACACGGCTGCCCATCACCGAGCGGCCGCGCTGGTTCAGCGCATCGGTCACCTTGCCGACCACCCAGTGCGGCATGTCGCTGTTGATCTCGCCGGCCAGTTCGATGAAGCGCGTATGCAGCCCGTACTGGCGGGCTTTCCAGGTCAGGTAGAACGGGTCGATCGGGATGCAGTGCCCGCCGAGGCCCGGTCCGGGGTAGTAGGGCGTGAAGCCGAACGGCTTGGTGGCGGCGGCGCGGATCACTTCGTGGATGTCGATGTCCATCTTGTCGGCGATGATTTTCATCTCGTTGACCAGGCCAATGTTGACCGCGCGGTGGATATTTTCCAGCAGCTTGGTCAGCTCGGCGGCGCGGGTCGAACTGACCGGCACCACGGTATCGATCGCGGGGCTGTACAGCGCCAGGCCGGCTTCCAGGCAGGCCGCCGTGGTGCCGCCACAGACCTTGGGGATCGTGCGCGTGTCGAAATCGGGATTGCCCGGGTCTTCGCGTTCCGGCGAGAACACCAGGAACACCTCGCGGCCGACGGTAAAGCCGCGCGATTCCAGGCGCGGCTTCAGTTCTTCCTCGGTGGTGCCGGGGTAGGTGGTGCTTTCGAGCGAGACAACCTGGCCGGCGCGCACATGCGGCAGCAGCGCCTCGGTGGTGTTGAGCACGAACGACAAGTCCGGTTCGCGATAGGCATTGAGTGGCGTCGGCACGCAGATGATCAGTGCGTCCGCCTCGGGGACGCGGGCGAAATCGGTGGTGGCTTCGAAGCCGCTGGCGCGGGCTTGCGCGACGACCCGGGCGGGAATGTGTTCGATATAGCTGCCGCCCTGGTTCAGCAGCGCCACCTTGGCCGGGTCGATGTCGATGCCCAGCACCTTGAAGCCGGCGGCGGCATAACGCAGCGTCAGCGGCAAGCCGACATAGCCGAGCCCGACAATCCCGATCACGGCGCTGCGGTCGCGCAGCCGGGTCGTGAGCTGCTCCAGATAAACCGATTTGCTTTCGTCGCGCATGGATGTCCTCGACACGTTAATGCAAACATTGATTGGTCACGGTAAATATTTGATTTCAAAAACATTTAACTGGAGAAATCGCAAGCCTTATTGCTGTGCCAGCTTATTATCCGGTCGGGAAAACCGATCAATTTGACTGCGCTCAGCGGAAATGGAAAATAATAAATTGATATGCAGGTCGAATCGCCTCGGAGGCGTGGCCGGGCGTCCGGACACAGCCGGCCGTCGTTGGAGTATCCGGTCGCTCGACAGTTCAGGATGTTGATCTGGCGCGCCATGCGGGTCGGTTGGCTGGAGCCTTTTTGGCGCGGGTTGGTCCAACGCTCAAGCCGCGGGCGTCCACGAGGACCGGTTGCGGCCCGACTTGGAAAACGGGGAGGAACGAATGAGCAAGATGATCGGTATCGATCTGGGTACGACCAATTCCTGCGTGGCCGTGATGGAAGGCGCGCAGGCCAAGGTCATCGAGAACGCGGAAGGTGCGCGCACCACGCCCTCGGTCGTCGCCTACCAGGAGGACGGTGAGATCCTGGTTGGCGCGCCGGCCAAGCGCCAGGCGGTGACCAACCCGGAAAACACACTGTTCGCCGTCAAGCGCCTGATCGGGCGCAAGTTCGACGAAAAAGAGGTCCAGAAGGACATCCACCTGATGCCCTACAAAATCATCCGCGCCGACAATGGCGACGCGTGGATCGAAGTGCGCGGCAAGAAGCAGGCGCCGCCGCAAGTGTCGGCCGAGGTGCTGCGCAAGATGAAGAAGACGGCCGAGGATTACCTCGGCGAGGCGGTCAGCGACGCCGTGATCACCGTGCCTGCCTATTTCAATGACGCGCAACGCCAGGCCACCAAGGACGCGGGCCGGATTGCCGGCCTGGACGTCAAGCGCATCATCAACGAGCCGACCGCCGCCGCGCTCGCCTTCGGGCTCGACAAGACCGCCACGGGCGACCGCAAGATCGCGGTCTACGACCTTGGCGGCGGCACCTTCGACATTTCGATCATCGAGATTGCCGATGTCGAAGGCGAGAAGCAGTTCGAGGTGCTGTCGACCAATGGCGATACCTTCCTCGGCGGTGAAGACTTCGACCAGCGCATCATCGACTACATCATTGGCGAGTTCAAGAAGAACAACGGGATCGACCTGGCCAAGGACCCGATCGCGTTGCAGCGCATCAAGGGTGCGGCCGAACGCGCCAAGATCGAGCTGTCCTCGACCCAGCAGACCGAGATCAACGAGCCCTACATCGCGATGGCGAATGGCGCGCCGGCCCACCTGACCATGAAGATCACCCGCGCCAAACTGGAGTCGCTGGTGGAAGAGCTGATCGACCGCACCATCGAGCCGTGCCGCATTGCGCTCAAGGACGCGAGCTTGTCGGCAGCCCAGATCGGCGACGTGATCCTGGTTGGCGGCATGACGCGCATGCCCAAGGTGCAGGAAAAGGTCAGGGAGTTCTTCGGCAAGGAAGCGCGCAAGGACGTCAATCCGGACGAAGCGGTGGCGGTCGGCGCGGCGATCCAGGGCTCGGTGCTGGCGGGCGAGCGCAGCGATGTGCTGTTGATGGACGTTACCCCGCTGTCGCTCGGCATCGAAACGCTGGGCAGCGTGATGACCAAGATGATCCCGAAAAACACGACCATTCCGACCCGCCACTCGCAGGTGTTCTCCACCGCCGAGGACAACCAGCCGGCGGTCACGATCAAGGTCTACCAGGGCGAACGCGAAATGGTCAGCGGTAACAAGCTGCTAGGCGAATTCAACCTGATGGGGGTCGCGCCGGCCCCGCGCGGCTTGCCGCAGATCGAAGTCACGTTCGACATCGACGCCAACGGCATCCTGCACGTGAACGCGAAGGACAAAGCCACCGGCAAGGAAAACACCATCACGATCAAGGCCAACTCCGGCCTGACCGAGGCGGAGATCCAGAAGATGGTGCAGGACGCCGCGTCCCACGCCGACGAAGACCGCCGCGCGCGCGAGGTGGCCGACAGCCGCAACACCGGCGACGCGCTGGTGCACGCAACCCGCAAGTCGGTGGCCGAATTCGGCGCCCAGCTCGAGGCCGGCGAACGCAAGGCAATCGAAGACGCCGTGTCCCGGCTCGAGGAATCGCTGAAAGGCAATGACAAGGCCGAAATCGACGCACGCATCGCCGAGGTCAACACTGCCTCCCAGAAACTGGGCGAGAAGATGTATGCCCAGCAGCAGGGCGGGCCGGCAGGCGGGCCGGCGGGCGGACCCGAAGCGGCTCCCGGCGCCGGCGAGGCACGGCCGCAGGAAGACGTCGTCGATGCCGACTTCCGCGAAGTGAAAGGAGGCTAGGGCGACGATCCTTGACGCCGGTGGAAATGCTGCCGCGCCCGCTTGTTAGCATGCAAAGATGATAACAGGAGGGCGCCATGGCGGTCTGTGTAACCATCGAACAACTCGCCCGGCTGGCGCCGCAGATGCGCCCCGGCTACCGGGACGCGTTCCGCGCTGGCCAGCCGGCGCTCGACCGCTGGGGCATCTCGGCTTCGCCCCGCCGTGTCGCCCATTTCCTGGCCCAGGTGCTGCACGAGTCGCAGGCCCTGACGCTCGAGTACGAAAACCTGTGGTACAGCGCCGAGCGGCTGGTCAACGTGTGGCCGGCGCGCTTTTGCCCGCGCGGACCGCTCGACCCGGCCCCCTATGCGCGCAACCCGCGCATGCTGGCCAACCTGGTGTATGGCGGGCGGATGGGTAACCAGCGGCCTGACGACGGCTACACCTACCGCGGGCGCGGCATGCTCCAGCTGACGGGTAAGGCAAGTTACGCACGGGTGAGCGCCTTGCTGCGCGCCGCCGGGCGCTGCGCCACGGCAGGGGCGGGCGTGTCCGGCCTTGTGGGCGCGCCCGACTTCGTCGCCAGGCCCGATCTGGTGCTCGATCCGCACTGGTGCCTTGAGGTGGCCGCCGCGATGTGGTGCGACAAAGGCTGCAACGAACTGGCCGACGGCGACGACCTCGACCAGCTGACCCGCCGCATCAACGGCGCCGGCAACGGCCTGGCCGAGCGTAGCGAGTGGTGTCGCAGCACCGGCCTGATCTGGTGTTAGCCGAAGGAAGCAGCCTGCGCGCCCGGGCGCGGCTGCGGCGCCATCGGCGGCACCACGATATTCTCATTCAGGCGCAGGAACTTGAAGCCGGACAGCTTCTGGCCGTTCTTGCCTTCGCGCGCATTACGCTCCTCGCGTGCCGCGGCGCGCGCGATGAAGGACTCGAACGTTTCCTCGCGCACCTGCGGTTCCGACGAGTGCAGGAAATGGCGCTCGCCATTCGCCCCCAGCACCACCAGCCCCACGTGCGACGCCCAGTACTCGCCGTTACGGGTCGAGATCACGTTGACGAAATCGCCTTCCTGCAACTGGCTGGCGATCGCCGCGACCTGCTCCTTCGCGACGTAGGCCTGGCGGCTGCTCTCCACGGCAATGTTGCGCTCGGTGTGGTGGCGCGTCCGGAGGAAGCGGGCCCGGTCGACCATCATGTCGTAGGCCGGACCGGCCGGGCCGGCTAACTGCGCGCTGATATCGGTCACCAGCCAGCGGTTCGCGACGTTCCAGTCCATCTCGGTGTAGTGGTTGCGGGTCGCCACGCCGATCACGCCGTCGCGGTAGCGAATTCGCTGCAGCATCCAGAAAAATTCCTCCCACGACTGCGACAGCGCCATCGCATAGGTGTGTTCCGCAAACACCACACAATCGCTGTGATCCAGGCTGAACAGCGGCAGCTCGTCGTGCAGTTCGAACGGGAATTCGCCGAGCAGGTTCAGCTTGTAGGGCTGACCGATGTTCTTGCGGCCGATCGCCGCGATGCGCTTGCGCAGGTCCGGCTCGGCCTGGTGGATGGTCGCGACATAGCGCCCGGCCTCGGCAGGCGTCATCTGGTAGAGCTGTTTCTGCGGCAGCGTCCCGGCGACCTTGGCCGGGACCGCCGGCACAGGGGCAGGGGCGCTTGCGCAGCCGGACAGGGCGGCGGCAAGCAGCAGGCAGGCAAGGCGCATTGTTGTGTTTCCTCTAGTCAAAACGCGTACGCTACCCCTGCCGCCAGCGTTTGACAATCAAATTCTTGACGGGCGTGTACGCGCCCTTACTCCCGGTGCATAAGCACATTCCCTGAAGTTATATCCGCCCGTACACAAGTGATTATTCAGCTCTTTGCTGATAGTCAATACTGTGCGCGCGGCAGGTTGCGCCTGCCTTCTTAGGCCAAAAATATATTCAGGAGATACCAAGATGTTTAAACAAAAGCCGCTGGCTGCCGCTGTGTCGATGGCGCTGTGGAGCCTCGCCGCGCTGCCCGCGCTGGCCCAGAATGTCGTCGAACCACAAATGCAAACCGTCGAGGTGACCGGTATCCGCGCCTCGATGGCGAAGTCGCTCAACGTTAAGAAAAACGCTGTCGCCAACGTCGAGGTCATCACGGCCGAAGACGTCGGCAAGATGCCGGACAAGAACCTGGCCGACTCGCTGCAGCGGCTGCCTGGCGTGGCTGTGCGCACCGACTATGACGAAGCCGAAAAGGTGGCGATGCGCGGCACCAACCCGGACATGACCCTGATCATTTTCAACGGCCACTCCGTCTCCGTTGGCGACTGGTACGTCGCCGACCAGGCCTCGAGCAGCCGCTCGACCAGCCTGTCGCTGATGCCGTCCTCGGTGCTGAACCAGGCGCAGGTGTACAAGACGTCGCAGGCAAATATCGTCGATGGCGGCCTGGCCGGCACCATCAACGTGACCACCCGCAAGCCGCTGACGCAGAAGGAGCGCTTCTCCGGCCAGGTCAGCGGCGGCGTGAGCTATGCCGACTTGCCGGGCAAGAGCGCGCCCGACCTGAACGCGATGTTCAACTGGAAGAACGAAGCCGGCACCTTCGGCGTGATCGTGCAGGGCTTCGCCGAGAAGCGCTACATCCGCCGCGACTCGGTGTCGCGCTTTGCGTATTCGGGCGGCAGCGGCTGGGACGTGATCAACACCGCGACCATGAAGGGCATCACCGACGAATCGCTGGCAGGCACCGGCTACAAGGCGGCCGACCTGAACGGCGTGCGCATCCCGGGCTCGATGAGCATGGAATACGTCGAAGGCGTGCGTGACCGCAAGGGCGGCATGATGTCGGTCGAGTTCAAGCCGAACAGCGACCTCGACATTACTGCCACCGGCTTCTACTCTGGCATGAAGGCAAACAACTTCGGCCGCCTGAACGCCGGCGCGATGTTCAGCATGCTGCAGGGCCGCGGCGGTGCGCAGGGCGGCGCCGCCCCGACCTCGTCGAACGGCCAGCAGGTCTTCGCGCAGATCCGCAATCCGGTGATCGTCAACGAAACCACGATCTACGGCAACCAGCTCAAAGTACTCAAGAGCGCCGACATCATGTACCCGGCCGGCACTACCCCGCAGTACATCGGCGAGACCGAAGGCGCCTACCGCGACGGCGCGCGCGGCACCAGCGGCTTCCTCGACCTCAATGCCAGCTACCGCGTCAACCAGGACCTGACCGTCAAAGGCTTGTTCTCCACCACCAAGGCCATCGGCGAGACCGCGCTCGACCAGGGCCTGACCTACAGCCGCTACGGCACCGGCGTCTCCTACTCGCTCAACGGGGTCGACAATGCGCCGTTCGTCAAATGGTACGGCACCGGCCCCAACGTCCCGGGCCGCAATGCGGACGGCAGCGGCTTCGACCTGACCGGCCGCGCCGCCTCCGGCATCAAGACTACCGACAAGGAAAACAGCCTGTCGCTGGACGCCGAATACCGCCTCGACAAGGGCGTGCTGCGCTCGCTCGAAACCGGCGTGCGCTACGCCGACCACCGGCGCGACAGCGCACGCCGCTACCCGGCGTTCCGCAGTGCGAACCTGAACCTGAACGCGCCGGCCAGTACCGACTACATCCCGTATCCTGCCAACTTCGGCAGCGACCTGGGCGGCCCCGCCGGCTGGGACAACACCAGCTGGACCCTGACCCCGGAAGCGTTGAAGGCTTACTTCGTTGCCAATACCAAGGCCACGACGGCTGACTGGGAACGCCGTGTGTCGAGCGAGCTGGGCATGCGCGAACGCCAGAGCGCGGCTTACGTGATGGCCAACCTGGACGCGGAACGCTGGGGAGGCAACATCGGCCTGCGCTTCGTGCGCACCGAGGTCAACGCCCAGATCCCGTCGCCTATCCCTCAAGGCAAGTGCCAGCGCTCAGCGCCAGGCCAGGCGGCGATCCCGTGCGCAGCCTTCCCGGGTGCGATCAGCACTGCCAGCGATGGCGCGTCCTACTACGACGACCAGAGCGATCCGAAAACTGCATTCAACCCGCTCGCCGGCGTTATGTACTACAAGACGCCGACCGACAAGGTGTTCAACAACCTGCTGCCGAGCCTGAACCTGCGCTACGAGCTGACCAAGGACATGCTTGCCCGCTTCGGCGCCAGCAAGACCATCGGCCGCCAGAACTACAACCTGCTTGGCGCCGGTTACGGCACCCCTGGCTGCACCGACGGCTTCTGCACGGTAACCGGCCCGAACCCGAACCTGAAGCCGATGACCGCGAAAAACCTGGACGCGGCGTGGGAATGGTACTTCGCGGAACGCGCACACGTTGGCGTGGACGTGTTCTATTCCAAAATCGACGGTTATCCGAAGACCGGCGTCGTCGGCATGGACACGGTCCAGCTGCTCGACCCGAAGGACTCGCAGGTCAAGAACATCTCGGTCAACTCGTCGTCGCAGCAAGGCGCGCGCATCTCCGGCATCGAACTGTCGTATGAGCAGCCGTTCGGCCACACCGGCTTTGGCTTCACCTCGAACCTGAGCCGCGCCAAGACCAAGGTCGACGATGGCCGCCCGATGGTCGGTTCGTCCGAATGGGCGGCCAACCTTGGCGGCTACTTCGAGAACGACAAGCTGTCGGCGCGCCTGGTGGCGAACTACCGGAGCGAGTACGTGAACAGCAGCACGGCGCCGGCGCCGAACGCCAACAGCCAGGGTATGTCGGTGATCAACGGCGTCGCCATGCCGGTTGCCCCGACCATGGCCGCACCGGTCACCACGCTGGCCTTCAACGCGAGCTACAACCTGATGCCGAACCTGGTGCTGACGTTCGAAGGCACCAACCTGACCAACGTCAAGCGCGCCCAATATCGCTACAGCGAAGAAGAGCAGCAGAAGCTTGACGTCAGCGGGCGGCAGTTCTATTTGAAGGCGACGTATAAGTTTTAACCCTCGCGGGTCAGAGCACGGTTTTGATTGGATGAATCGTCGCGGGTCAGGGCACGGTGTTGATTGGGTGTGCTCTGACCTCGACACTTCAGCAGTGCGGCTCTTACCGGGTCAACGTAAAACCGTCATTCCCGCGCAGGCGGGAATCCCAGTTGCCTGCGGCCATACACGAAAACTGGGATTCCCGCCTGCGCGGGAACGACGGATCTCGTGCGCTTTTAAAAAAGGGAGCCTCGGCTCCCTTTTGTACTCTACTGGCAGTTCCCGAACCTGAAGCTGTTAATCCGCGTCCTCCAGTTAAAGCTGCCCGTCGCCGCCATATACTCCTGCGTGTACCAGAACCTGCAGTCGCTCACCGGGTCGCTCGCCATCGCGCTGTAATCACCCCAGCGGTTATGTGTATCGACCTGCACCCCGCCGCCATTGATCACGACTTCCTCCGGCTCGAGCCGTCCCAGCGGTTCGCTGCGCATCCGTCCGCTATAGCGCACGCCCGGCGCGGTCGAGGTCCCGCTCACGCTGTAACCGAGCGCGATATTCCCCATCCTGTCCATCGCGATGCTGCCCATCCAGCGGCTGTTGGTGTCCGGCGCCCAGGTGCCTTGCTGGTACACGCCTGGCTCGGTGGCCAGGTTGCGGAACTCGTACCAGCGCACGCCCACCGGCCCGTCGGTGCTGGCGCCCGGCTGCTGCACCGAGTGGTTCACCACCAGCGCCTCGCGCGTCCCGAAGTTGCGGTAGGCCAGGCGGTACATCAGGCGGTCGGCCAACGCGTCCAGCGGCTCGCCCGGCGGCGGTTGCCGCACGCAGGGCCCGCCGAACAGGCTCGGGCAGGCGATGATGAACGGCGCCACCGGGATCGTGATCGCGTCGCTGACGCTGGCGTTGGTGAACGAGAAGCGCCACATGAACAAGTGGTCGCCGCTGCCGTCGTTGCCGAAATCGAGCGCCAGCATGTAGTTGGGGCTGCCGGCGGGCGGCGCCATCAAGCCGTCCAGGTCCGACGCCAGTACCGGACCGAACGCGGTGCCGAAGTCGTAGCAGCGCGCCGCCGGCGCGCCGCCGGCCAGCATCGCCGCCCGGTCCACGCCGCATCCGCGCGGGCCGAGGTAGGCGCCGTCGATCGGGTTCTCGAACAGGACCCAGGTAAAGTAAAAGGCGTCCGGCCATACGGCCAGCTTCGGATAGTCCGGGAACACCGGATTGCCGGCGCTGTCGCGTATGTCCCAGACATAGCGGTAGTAGCTGCCCGTCGCATCCGGCGAGGTCGAGACGGCGATGCACTGATAGTAAGGACCGGTCGCCGTGTTGGCCGGGTCCCACGCGAACTGGGTCAGGATCCAGCGCTTGGCCAGCTTGTCGTACTGGACGATCGGATCGCCGAAGTTGCTGTCGCGGCAGGCGTCGGCGCCGGGACTGCCCGTGATGCCGGAGAAAACGGCATTGCCGGGAATCGGCCCAAGGAGCAGCGCGCCGTCGTTCTTGCGGTACACCGCCAGCCGGGTGTTGACCCATTGGACATACTGGGTTTCCCCGACCGCGCCGTTGGTGTCGGGCGGGGCAACCGTGTTGTCGGAGGCGATGCCCTCGATATTCAGGGGACTGCCGGTGTAGACGCTGGGCGTCACCGCCCCGGTGCCGTACTGCAGCACGCTCTGCGGCGCGGCGCCTGTCGTGCCTGGCGCGGCGCGGCCGCTCTTCATCTGCGGCGTGACCAAGCGCAGCGGCACCACGTGGCGCGCCGGCGCCGCGAGTTGGGACGGCAGCGACCTGGCGATCTGGACCAGGGTCGGGCTCTCGCTGGGGACGGTCAGGTGCGTGTCGATGCGCAGCGGCTGCGCCGCCATCACAAAGGAGCCGCTTGCCGACAGCGTCGCCGCCAGCAGCAGGCTGGGAAGCATGGGGTGGAATGTCATCTCGTGGTCTCCTGTTCCGTGGCGCCGCGGGTCAGCTTGCAAAGGCATTGCCGGCCTGGCCGCGCCGGCCCATCGCACCCAGCAGCAGCATGCCGGCGGCCAGCATCACGACCGATGCCGGCTCCGGCACCGCGCTCACCTGGAATGCGTGTTCGTTGAAGTTGCTGGTCCAGGCCACACCGCCGTTGAACGATTCCATGCCGCGCAGGCCCTGGTTGCTGGCGCTGGTCTCCCAAAGGAATTCGTTGGGGTCGCCAAGGTCGCCGAAGCTGCCGTTGTGCAGCACCAGCCAATAGGTGCCGGCGTCGAGCGCGAGCGGCGCGCCGAGGCTGAAGCTGTTGCTGTATTCGTCCAGGCCGAGGTAACTACCGAGCCCGGTGCGGCTGACGCTCAATGCATTGCCCGAGCCGAAGACGTCGCTCGATGGCTTGCCGCCGTCATCGCCCACGATCGACCACGAGATGCTGCCGCGATAGGCGCCGAGGGCTTCCAGGCTCCAGAATGTGACTGCAGCGAGTCCTGCATCCGAGCCCAGCGTGAAGTCCTCGGCCTGCCATGCAAACCCGAGGTTGTTGCCGCTAGCGTGGTTCGGCGCGCCATTGTCGTAGACCACGTTGTCGGCGGCGCTGGCCGGCAGCGTCGCCAGCACGGCCGCACAGGCAAGCAAGCTGCACAATTGTTTTTTCAAGACTCTCATACGCACTCTCCAGGTCGGTGAAAGTGCGGCGCGAACGCCGCGTTGTGAAACGGTAACGTTGCGTACGCAGGAAGCGTGCCCGAGCGTTTCTCCGAATGGCGAGTCGTTGCCGTGCCGGCAAATTGGGGGAGGGCGGCCTGGAGTGTGAAAAATCCCGACACACCGGTGAGCAGGCTCCGCGCGAGTGTGCGTCACCTAACGGTCGACACCGTCGTGCTTTTGTAAGATGGAGCCGTGTGAGTGAGGTCCCTGCGATGTGTTCTGCGGGCAGCCAAATATCTCAACAGGTTAGCCGGTCGCCTCGAGGATCGGCACCAAATACAGCCGCTGCGCAACGACGCGGCGGCGCCCCAAGAAGCGGAGGTTGCCATGTCAGCGATTAGCCATCCACCCAAGCATCTGGTTCGCGAATATCTCGAGCGCCGCTCGCGCGAGCAGAAACCGCCCCCGACCCCGGAAGAAATCCGACGCCAGTTGGGCTGGGGGATGCTGATGCCGGCGGACCTGAAAGCGGTCACCTCCCGCTCGTAAAGCGCGGCGACGCGCCGTCGCCGGTTTGCCATTCGCGCCTGTGAAAACCCGGCGGGCGCGTAAAAAGTTTCGACAACAGGAGAAGTGCATGACCAAGCGCATTGGTAATAAAGACGAAGCCCAGCACCGCGGCAAAAAGGAAAAGCTCGAAACCCGGCGCGCCAACATCGCGCGCGAGGCGCTGAAGCAGGCCGCCGCCAGGGCAAAATACCGCAACCAGGTCAAAAACCGGCCTGCCCCCGACCTGTCCCTTCCGGCCGCCTGATAGCAAGCTCCCATCCCGGCCAAGCCCGCCCCGGCAACGCGGCGGGCTTTTTTGCGTCCGCGCCCCGTGATTCGCCGGTTCGCGCGCCATTCACCGGCCGCCGCCCGGCGTTCGCCGAATGGCGCTTTCGTTCCGCGCCGGCTTTGCGTATCGTTGGCACATCGCTAAAACGGGAGTAGCTCGATGAATAATGACGATGCATATCGCTGGCGGCGCCAACTGGTGTGGGGCCTGCTGCTGGTTGCCTTCGGGGTGGCGGTGCTGCTTGACCAGATGGGGATCGCCGAGACGGAAAGCCTGTGGCACTATTGGCCGCTGGTATTGGTTGTAATCGGCATCAACCGGACCATCGGCTATCCGAGCGCGCGCGACTTTGTCGGCGGCCTGTGGACCGCCTGCATCGGCATCTGGCTGTTCGCCACGTTCGAAGGCCTGTTCGGCCTGACGTTCTGGAATAGCTGGCCGATTTTTATCATCATCAGCGGGGTAACCATGGCGCTCGAGCCGATCGTGGCGCGCCGTTTCAAATCGAAGGAGACCAGCCATGAGAAATAGAAGCCACACCCGCAGCGCGCCCAACCAGGTCGTGCTTGGCGTTCTCGTCATCGCCATGGGGCTGCTGTTCCTGCTCGATAACCTCGGGATCATCGACTTCCGCCACGCGCTGGCGTTCTGGCCGCTGGCCTTCATCGTGGCCGGCATCATCAAGCTGTTCGACACCAGTTCGCAAAGCGGCTACGTGGTGGGCGTGGTGCTGATCGGGGTCGGCGTGACGCTGATCCTCAAGCGCCTCGGTTACCTGTACATCAGCTGGAATACCATGTGGCCGCTGCTGCTGATCGCGCTCGGCGGCGTGCTCCTGTTCCGCGCCGCGACCGGCGGCCGCGGCCAGTACGCCGCTGGCCCTTCGCTCAAGGACGAAGCGGGCAGCGACTCGGTCGTCGACGTCACCGCCATCCTCGGCGGCTTCGAACGGCGCATCGTCACGCCGGCTTTTCGCGGCGGCGAAGTCCAGGCCATCCTGGGCGGCTGCACGCTCGACATGCGCAATTCGTCGATCGAGAACGAGGCGGTGCTCCACGTGTTTGCGCTCTTTGGCGGCATCTCGATCAAATGCCCGCCCGACTGGACCGTGGTCCTGCACGGCACGCCGATCCTCGGCGGCGTCGACGAGAAGACCGCCGCGCCGCCGGACGCCAGCAAGCGCCTGGTCATTACGGGTTACGTGATCATGGGTGGCCTGGAAGTGACCAACTGATGACCGGGGCGTTCGGCAGCCGGCGCGGCGCGGGCCTGTACCTGCTGGCCTGGCTGATGTTCGGCCTGCTGCTGGCCGGGCTGCTCGGCGCCGCCGGCGCCGCATGGCTTGCCAGCCTGCTGTTCGCGCTGCCGCTGGCGCTGCTGTATGCATTCGTGACCGGTTTTTCGAGCTACTACCTGTGCCGCGCGCGTCCGCTGGCCGGCAACGGCGCGCTGGCGACCCTGACCGTGCTGGTGTTTGCGGCGCTGTGCGCGGCCGCGACGTGGACTGCCGCGGCGCTCGGATGGAACGCGCTGCTGCGCGCCGCCACCGGCGAGGGCATCGCGCTCGACGCCTCGCTCAGGGCCGCGGTCTTCGGGCTCGGCGTGATCCTGTATGGCCTGTCGGTGGTTGGCCACTACCTGGCGATCGAATTCGAGCGCACCGGCATGCTCGAGACGCGCGAACTGCAGGCCAGGCTGATGGCCCAGGATGCGCAATTGCGCATCCTGCGCACCCAGGTCGACCCGCACTTCCTGTTCAACAGCCTCAATTCGATCAGCGCACTCACCTCGAGCAACCCGGCCGGCGCGCGTGCGATGGTGCTGGAACTGGCCGCCTACTACCGCCACAGCCTGGGACTGGAAGCGCACCACAAGGTCACGCTCGCGCAGGAGCTCAAGCAGGTGCGCCATTTCCTCGCGATCGAACAGGTGCGCTTCGGGGCGCGGCTGGCCTTCGAACAGCAGGTGGCCGACGATGCGCTGGAATGCCTGCTGCCGCCGATGATCCTGCAGCCGCTGGTCGAAAACGCCGTCAAGCATGGCATCGGCGCGATGCTCGAGGCGGGAACGATCCGGCTCGCCGCCGCGCGTGCCGGCTCGATCCTGCGCATCAGCGTCGAGAACGACGTCGACGCCGAGGCGCCCCGCCTGGCGGCTGGTTCGGGCATCGGGCTGGTCAACGTGCGCCAGCGGCTGGCGACAGCGTACGCGCACGAGGCGAACGCCAACTGGGCCAACAACGGCACCAGCTTCAGGGTGGACATCGCGCTGCCCGCCGAAACAGGAGAAGTGTGAATATGCGAGTGCTGATCGTCGACGACGAACACCTTGCGCGCGCCGTGCTGCGCGAGCACCTGGCCGAGCATCCCGGCATCGAGATCCTTGGCGAGTGCGCCAACGGCTTCGAGGCCGTCAAGGCGATCGCGGAGCTGGAGCCGGACCTGGTCTTCCTCGACATCCAGATGCCCAGGCTGGATGGTTTCGAAGTGGCCGAGCTGGTGGGGGACAAGACCCGTTACGTGTTCGTGACCGCCTTCGACCAGTTCGCGCTGCGCGCCTTCGAGATCCACGCGATCGACTACCTGCTCAAGCCGTTCAGCCCGGAGCGCCTCGCGCAGGCGCTGGCGCACGCGCGCCTGCGCGTCGGTTCGCCGCCCCGGATGCAGGCGCTTCTGGGCGAAGCCGCGCAACGCCACAAGCCGGTCGAGCGCGTCCTGATCCGCGACGGCGCGCGCGTGCACGTGGTGGCCGCCGCCGACATTGAGCACATCGAGGCGCAGGACGACTACGTGCAGATCACGGCCGCGGGCAGGCGCTACCTGAAGAGCCAGCCGCTGTCCGAACTCGAAAGCCAGCTCGATCCGGCGACCTTCCTGCGCATCCACCGCTCATGGATCGTCAACATCGGGGCCATCCGGCGTATCGAACCGTCCGGGAAGGACAGCCATTGCGCGGTGCTCGATGGTGGCGTGACGCTGCCGATCAGCCGCAGCGGCTACCAGAAAGTGCGCGACCTGATTCGGTAGGGTGGGCACCCCGTGCCCACGCGGATGCCGGCTCTTCACATGCTTTCGCGTGGGCAGGGGCTGCCCACCCTACGCTGCGTCCGTGCCATCGAGCCGCCACCATCCCGGCAGCAGCGAGCGCACCTGCGGCTGGCCGAAACGGTCGTCGATCAGGTACACCACGCCACGATCCTGCTCGGTGCGGATCACCCGGCCCGCGGCCTGCACCACCTTCTGGATCCCCGGATAGAGATAGGTGTAGTCGTAGCCGGCGCCGAACATCGCCTGCATGCGCTGGCGCAGCTGCTCGTTGACCGGGTTCACCTGCGGCAGCCCGAGGGTTGCCACGAATGCGCCAATCAGGCGCGCGCCCGGCAGGTCGATCCCTTCGCCGAACGAGCCGCCCAGCACCGCGAATCCGATCCCGCTGCCGCTTGGGGTGAAGCGGTCGAGGAAGGCGGCGCGCTCGGCCTCGCTCATGCGCCGCTCCTGGCGCCAGATGGGGATACCGGGAAAGCGTTCGGCGAGCAGGCCGGCGGCCTGCTCCAGGTAGTCGAAGCTGCTGAAAAAAGCGAGGTAGTTGCCAGGCTGGGCGCGGTACTGGCTCGCCATCAGCTCGGCGATTGGCGCCAGCGAGGCGGCGCGGTGCTGGTAGCGCGTCGAGATGCCGCTCATGACGTGCACCGCCAGCTGGCTCGGCGCGAACGGCGACTCCACGTCCACCCACGCGGTGTCGGCCGGCAGGCCCAGCGCGTCGCTGTAGTAATGCCATGGGCTGAGCGTGGCCGAGAACAGGGTGGTCGAATGCGCGGCCGCGAAGCGCGGCTTCAGGAATGGCGCGGGAACGATGTTGCGGATGCAGACGCTCGAGCCTTGCACGCCGTCGCGCGTGAGGTCGCAGATCGAGTGCTCGCCGAACGACTCGGCCAGCCGCGCAAAGGCCAGCGCGTCGAAGTAGAAACGCTGCAGCGCCGGGTCGAGCGGCGCCGCTTGCTCGGCCAGCAGGTCGGTGACCACGCTGCCCGCGTTCTGCAGCGCCGCCAGCAGCTTGTCCGGCAGCCCTGCCAACACCTGGTACGGCGCTGGCGCCGACTTGTCGAGTTCGGCCCACGCGCGCGCGACGCGCTCGAGCGCTTTCTTTACCGGCCCGGGCGCGGCGGCGCGCGCGGCCCGTAGTGCGCCCCGGTCCAGCGCGGCCGAATACATCGAGCGCGTGCGCGCCACCATGTTGTGCGCTTCGTCCACCAGCACGCTCACCCGCCACTGGTTCGCCAGCGCGAGCGCGTACAGCATCGCGCCGCCGTCGAAATAGTAGTTGTAGTCGCCCACGATCACGTCGCTCCAGCGCGCCATCTCGCTGCCCAGGTAGTACGGGCAGACCTCGTGCTCCAGCGCGACTTCCCGCAGCGCGGCGCGGTCGAGCACGGGATGGGCCAGCGCCGCTGCGCGCGCTTGCGGCAGCCGGTCGTAAAAGCCGCGCGCCAGCGGACACGACTCGCCGTGGCAGGCCTTGTCCGGATGCTCGCAGGCCTTGTCGCGCGCGGCCAGTTCCAGTACCCGCAGCGGCAGTCCCGGCCTGCTGCCGGCGATGGTCGCCGCCGCGTCGAGCGCAAGCTGGCGGCCCGGCGTTTTCGCGGCCAGGAAGAACACCTTGTCGAGCTTTTCCCGGGGCGCCGCTTTCAGCGCCGGGAACAGGCTGCCGACGGTCTTGCCGATGCCGGTCGGCGCTTGCGCCATCAGGCAGCGGCCGCTGGCGTTCGCCTTGAACACGCCTTCGGCCAGTTGGCGCTGGCCGGGCCGGAATTGCGGATGCGGGAAGCCGAGGCCGGCCAGCGCCACGTCGCGCGCGCTCCGGTGCGCCAGCTCCTGTTCGGCCCAGGCGATGAAGCGGCTGCACTGGTCCTCGAACAGCGCGGCCAGTGCTTCGGCGGTGCGGGTCTCGCGCAGCACCGTCTCCAGGCCGCTGCCGATGTCGAAGTAGACCAGCGCCAGGTTCACCTCGGCCAGGTTCAATTCGCGGCACAGCAGGTGGCCGTACACACGTACCTGGGCCCAGTGCAGGTGGCGGTGGTTGTCCGGGATGCTGGTGAACTGGCCGCGGTAGGTCTTGATCTCCTCGACCAGGTTCTGGTCGGGGTCATAGCCGTCGGCGCGCCCGCGCACGCGCAGCGGCCCGTAATCGCCCGCCAGCGACACTTCGGTCTTGTAGTTGGCGCCGCGCCGGCTGGTCACGAGCGCGTGCCCGGCGATCCCTTCCTGGGCAGTAGGCGAGGGCGTGAAGCGCAGGTCGAGGTCCCCGCGCTTGGCGGTGAACTCGCACAGCGCCCGTACCGCGACGACATAGCTCAAGCGGCTTGCTCCCACTGCAGGTAGCACACCGCCACCGGCATCTGGTGCGCGGCGCAGTATTCGATCCAGCGCAGCTGGTTATCCTGCAGGCGGTCGCCCGGGCCCTTCACCTCGATCATGTTGTAGCGGCGCTCCGCGGGCCAGAACTGGATCAGGTCGGGAAAGCCGCTGCGGTTGGCCTTCACGTCCAGCAGGATCCGTTCGCACCACTTCTTCAGGTGCTCGGCCGGGATGCAGTCGAGCGCAAGTTCGATCAGCGCTTCGTCGAGGTAGTCCCATAGCAGGAACGGCGACTGGATCCCGGCTTTCTCGCGGAAGTTGCGGACGATCGTGCCGCGGTAGCGGCCATCGTCGAGTTCAGCCAGGCAGGCGCGGAACTCGGGTTCGCGGCGCTGGAAGAAGTCGGGGCTGTGCAGGTCGGCCGGGCCGCGATGGAACGGATGGAAGAACGCGCCCGGGATCGCGCTGAAGATGGCGCGCCAGCACAGCAGGCCGAACATCGCATTGGCGAGCGCGTTCTCGACGTAGAACACGGGCGCCTCCTCGCGCGCCAGGTGGTCGCGCACCACGCCTTCGACCCACCATTCCCCGGCGGGCATCGGCAGGCACAGGTCGAGCCGCTGCACCGCGGGATTGCGCCGCGCCGGCAGCCTGGCGTGGCCAAGCTTGCGCGCCAGGCGCGGCGCGATGCGCAGCAGGTGCTGGCGCTCGGCGTCGCTTTCCGGCGTGCGCTGGGCCAGGGCCAGCAGCTCGAATGCCTCGGCATGCTGCTCGTTCTTCTCCAGCACCCGGATCGCGCGGGCGCGCGCGCCGGGAAAGCGACAGCGCGCGTACACGCTGTGCGCGTTCGGCCAGTCCTTCAGCTTTTCGTAGTGCTGCCCGATCTGGAACAGCAGCCGCTCGCGCCGGCTGTCGAGCCACTCGTTGTCGAACCGGTGGCGCGGGACGTCGCGCAGGACCGCGTCAAGCGCCTCGTCGGCGGCAAAGCGCTCCTTGCAATCGTGGAGCTGCAGGTAATGGTCGATGTCGCGCCGGGTCCGAAAACCGCGCGAGGCATGCGAGAACTCGACCTGCTCGTAGCGGAACACGCCAAGGTCCGACAGCACGAATTCGGTCCAGTCCTGGCGCAGGTTCCCAAAGAAGATCAGGCGCAGGCGGTCGCACAGCGGTTTGGCGTGGATCCGCAGCGCGGTGTCGGTGCAGTCGCGGAACCAGGCGGAAAAGGCGCGGCTGTCGCCGAACTCGCGCCGCAAGGCCTCCAGCTGGTCGGCCTTCCTGGCGCCTTTCTGGTGCAGGTGCAGGCGAAACACGCCGCCGATCTCGGGCTTGGACAACAGGTCGAACAGCTCGTCGAGCGAAATGACGGGATCGGCCTCGACCCAGCCGGTTTGCAGCAGGTGGCGTGCCGCCTCGACCGGGCAGCCGATTTCGGCGTAGTTGAGCTTGCTTGCGCGGAACAGGTCGCCCTTGCGCATGACCATCCGCACGAACAGCGCGCGGGCCGGCCGCGGCAAGCGTGCAAACGCACCGATGAAAGCGCGTTCGTCGTCGGCCAGCAGGTCGTCGTAGCGCTGCTCGATCCAGTCCAGCACGCGCTGGAAGTTGTCGAGGTAGTAAAACTCGTTTTCCAGAACCTTGATCATTGTCGCAACGTCGTACTGTGCATATATACAGTATAACGCTGCGCACGATGATTACCCAGCAGATTCGCCCGCTTTCTGCCCGGTTCGTGGTTTTTGCGGCCCAGCCGGCCTTCTCATGGCTGCGCGGCTGGCGCGGCCGGGCATTTCCTGTCGTTGCCGCAAGGCGCCCCGTCCGTGTGCCGGACCGACTGCGAAATGATCGCCGAAATCAGCGCCACGTCGGTGTCCACCGCGGCGTCCGCGGTCCGGCCGGCTGCGCCCTGCGCTTTCCTGGCCCGCCCCGGTTGCGCCGGGCGTGCTGGCGCTTTCGCGGCGACCCGCGCGCCGCTCGCCGGTTTTGGCCGCGCCGCTGCTGGCCTGGGCGCCGGCGCGGCATGCTCCACGGCCAGCTCGCGCGTCGGCGGGGCCTCCCGCACCGCTTGCGGGCGCGGCGCCGGGGCACGCGCCGACACGGCTTCGCTGGGGGAGAGCAGGACCAGCGGCGGCGGCTCCGTCCGCGCGGCCTGGGTGAGGACCAGCGCAGCGGCTGCCGGCAGGGGCGCCGGTTCCGGGACGTCGACGATGGTGGCGGCCTGCGCCGGGACGGCATCGGCCGTCGTCGCGGCCACGGCGGCGCCCAGCGGCGGGTCCGGAACCGCAACCACAGCCGACTGCTCGACCACGCGCAAGGCCTCGTTGTTGGCCTGGTTTTCGTGCAGCAGCCAGGCCAGCGCGGTGATCAGCACCAGCACCAGCACGCCTGCCGACATGTACCA
Source organism: Massilia sp. (assembly GCA_045810465.1). Taxonomy (GTDB): domain Bacteria; phylum Pseudomonadota; class Gammaproteobacteria; order Burkholderiales; family Burkholderiaceae_D; genus Telluria. The sequence goes on from JBJMVW010000214.1 coordinate 38,488, forward strand.
CGCGAGCCGGGGCGCAGTGGCCAGCCGACCGCGCTCGTTGCGCTCGAGCATGGCGAGGATGTTTTCCTCGCCGCTGGCGCGTCGTGTTCCGGACGACATCAGGTTGGGACGCGTGGAGGCGTGTTGATTTTCGTCTGTAGGGCGCACGTTATTACTCCTAAGATTGAAGTCGCATTCCGATTAGAAACAATCTGGGGAAAACCATGCTGATCTTTCTCGCACTTCTTTATTTTTGTGTCGCTTGCAGCCTCATCTGGCTTGCGTTTTTCCCGGCCGGGCGCGACGCCGTGCTGCATTTGTTGCTCGCGGCGCGCGCGCAGCTTGGCCAGCGCAGGGTCCGTTGGCAAGTCGACAGTGGGCTGCAGGCCGCAACGCTGCGGCGTGATCTGCGTCAACGGGCGCGTGCGCTGGTCCGGTTCGTCCGCCGCCACTGGGTGGCGTTCGCGATCGGCGTACCGATGGTCGCGATCCCGTCGCTGCTGGCCTTTGTAATGAGCAAGCCCGACATGCTGCCGGGTTACGAGCAGGGCGAGATGCTGCCCGACGCCCAGGTCGCGGCCTTGCTCAAGGGCGAGCAACTGGTGGCCCCAAGCGCGCTGCCGCCGCTCGCCTTCACCACCCGCGAGGTGGAACTGGTGCGGCCGATGCTGGTCGACGCCAGCCGCAACTGGGGCCTGCTCAATCCCGACTTCAACCAGCGCCTGCTGCTCGCCTTCAAGATCATGAAGGAGAAATACGGCTACGAAATGGCGCTGCTCGAGGGCTACCGCAGCCCGGCGCGCCAGGACCTGCTGGCGAAGATGGGCAGCCAGGTCACCAATGCGCGCGCGTTCCAGAGCTGGCACCAGTATGGGCTGGCGGCGGACTGCGCATTCTGGCGCGATGGCCGGCTGGTCATTTCGGAAAAAGACCCGTGGGCGATGCGCGGCTACCAGCTGTACGGGCAAGTCGCCGAATCGCTGGGCCTGACCTGGGGCGGACGCTGGACCATGATGGACTTCGGCCACACCGAACTGCGGCTGCGCGGCGTGATGCGGCAGTGACCGGCTTGCGCCGGCGACCCCTTAACTGTTGTGCGCGGTCAAGCTTTGGCCGGGGGAACGGTGCCAACATTGCCAGTGGGACTTTTTGAAACCTCTCACCCGATTCCCACTATGGCCCGAATCTGGCAGTTCCTGACCGACAGCCGCGTGCTGGTCGCGATCGGCGTGTCCGCGCTGGCGGCTTTCCTCATCCTCGGAGCAGATACGCTGCAGGTCGCGGCGATCTGGGCCGTCATCGCCGGCCTCGCGCTGCTGGCAAGCTGGGGCCTGTTCTGGGCCATCCGGCGGCACCTGCGCAAGCGCGCTGCGGCCAGCCTGGGCGAGAGCATCGCGCCGGGCGCCGACGCCGACGGCCAAGGCGACGCCGGCAAGAGCGAGGTGGCGGTGCTGCGCAAAGGCATGCTCGAGGCGATCACCACGATCAAGACCTCCAAGCTCGGGCTGACGCGCGGCGCGGCGGCGTTGTACGAACTGCCGTGGTACATGATCATCGGGAACCCGGCGGCCGGCAAGAGCAGTGCGGTGGCGCGTTCCGGACTGACCTTCCCGATCCCGGGAAGCAAGGCGGTGCAGGGCGTCGGCGGCACCCGCAACTGCGACTGGTTCTTCACCACCGACGGCATCCTGCTCGACACCGCCGGCCGCTACTCGGTGCTCGAGACCGACCGCGCCGAGTGGTTCAGCTTCCTCGACCTGCTGAAAAAGCACCGCCGCCGCGCGCCGATCAACGGCATCATCATCGCCGTCAGCGTCGCCGAGCTGGCCGCCGGGCCGGCCAATGCGTCGATGGACCTGGCCAAGAGCCTGCGCACCCGGGTGCAGGAACTGACCGAGCGGCTGGGCGTCCACGTGCCGGTGTACGTGGTGTTTACCAAGGCCGACCTGATTGCCGGCTTCTCCGACTTCTTCCATGATACCGAGCGCGCCGAACGCGACCGGGTATGGGGCGCCACGCTGCGCTACAACCGCCGCAGCACCCCGCAGGACGTGCTGGCGTTTTTCGACCAGCATTTCGACGAGCTGCACGACGGCCTTAAAGAGATGAGCCTGGCCAGCATGGCCGGCAACCGCAGTGCGCGCATGCGTCCCGGCGTGTTCACCTTCCCGCTCGAATTCGCCTCGATCAAAAGCCCGCTGCGCGCCTTCCTGTCCACGATGTTCGAGGAGAATACCTTCCAGTTCAAGCCGGTGTTCCGCGGCTTCTACTTCACCAGCGCGCTGCAGGAAGGCGCGGTGCAGGACCTGTCGTCGAAGCGCGTGGCCAGCCGCTTCGACCTCCAGTTGCGCGAGCAGAAGGGCGGCGAGAGCGGCGAGCAGTCGGGCTACTTCCTGCTCGACCTGTTCCGCAAGGTGATCTTCGCCGACAAGGACCTGGTCAAGCGCTACACCAGCCCGACCAGCACGCGCCTGAAATATGGCGCCTTCTTCGCCGCCACCATCCTGCTCGGCTGCGCGCTCGGCGGCTGGAGCTGGTCGTACATGGGCAACCGCCAGCTGGTGGCCAACGTGCAGGCCGACCTCGACAAGGTGATGAAGATGCAGGCCGGGCGCATCGACCTGCAGGCCCGGCTGGAGGCGCTCGACATCCTGCAGGACCGGATCAACCAGCTCGAAAAATACCGCGCCGACCAGCCGCTGGCGCTGTCGTTCGGCCTGTACCAGGGCGCCGACCTCGATCGCAAGCTGCGCGACGAGTACTTCGCCGGCGTGCGCGAAGTGATGGTGCAGCCGGTCACCGCCGCGCTCGAAACGATGCTCGCCGAGGTCAACGCCAACGCCGCGCAGCTCGATCCCAACGCCAGCGCGGCGCCCGCCGCCGCCAGGCCGGGCCAGCCCTACCAGGACGTCTCGCCGGCCAACGTGGCCGACGCCTACAACGCGCTCAAGACCTACCTGATGTTGGGCGACAAAACCCGCGCCGAACCGGGCCACCTGAACGACCAGCTCACGCGCTACTGGCGCGTCTGGCTCGATGCCAACCGCGGCGCCATGCCGCGCGAGCAGATGATCAGGAGCGCCGAGCGCCTGTTGACCTTTCACCTGGCGCAAATCGGCGACCAGGCCTGGCCGCAGGTGACGCCGAAACTGGGCCTGCTCGACAATGTGCGCGAGAACCTGCGCCGCGTGGTGCGCGGCACCCCGGCCCGCGAGCGGGTCTACGCCGATATCAAGACCCGCGCCGCCACCCGCTTCCCGGCGGTGACGGTGGCGCGCATCGTCGGCGAGCAGGACCAGGCGCTGGTCGCAGGCAGCTACGCCGTCAGCGGCGCCTTTACCCGCGACGCGTGGGACAAGTTCGTGTTCGCCGCGATCCGCGAGGCGTCCAACCGCGAGCTGCAAAGCACCGACTGGGTGCTCAAGACCCAGGCCAAGGACGACCTGACGCTCGAGGGCAGCCCCGAGCAGATCCAGAAAACCCTGGTCGACATGTACAAGGCCGATTACACCAGGGAGTGGATGAAGTTCGTGCAGGGCGTGGCGATCGCCGACCTGAACGGCTTCGAGGCCAGCGTGCAGGCCATGAACCGGCTGGGCGACCCGCAATCCTCGCCGATCGCCAAGCTGCTCAAGACGATCTACCAGGAGACCTCGTGGGACAACCCGGCGGCCGCGAGCGGCGACCGGGCCGCGGTCGAGAAGGGCCTGGCCGCGTGGTTCAAGGAGGTGATCCTGCGGCGCACACCGAGCGACGCGCGCGCGCTGGCCGACGCCGTCGATCCGCTGCGCATGGCCGGCGCCGGGCAGGCCGCCGGCCCGATCGGGCGCGAGTTCGCCGGCGTCGCGCGGCTGGTCGGCGTGCGCGAGAAGGAGGCTTCCCTGATGACCGGTTACCTCGACGCGCTGTCGCGCCTGCGCACACGACTGAACCAGCTGAAGAACCAGGGCGACCCCGGCCCCGGCGCCAAGCAGTTCATGCAGCAGACCCTGGAAGGCAGCGGCTCGGAGCTGGCGGAGGCGCTCAAATATGTCGACGAGCAGATGCTGACCGGGATGAGCGACGGCCAGAAGCAGGCCTTGCGTCCGCTGCTGGTGCGCCCGCTGATCCAGACCTTCGCGATGATCGTGCTGCCTTCCGAGTCCGAGATCAACAAGACCTGGCAGGCGCAGGTGGTCGAGCCGTTCCAGCGCACGCTGGCCGGCAAATATCCGTTCGCGCCCGGCTCGAAGATCGAAGCCACCAGCACCGAGATCGGCCAGTTCTTCGGACCCGAAGGCGTGGTGGCCAAGTTCGTCAATACCTCGATGGGCCCATTGGTGGTGCGGCGCGGCGACATGCTCTCGGCGCGCACCTGGGCCGATATCGGCATCACGCTGGCGCCGGCGGCGGTGTCGGGCTTCCCCGGCTGGGTCGCGCCGCTGTCGGCCAATGGCGTCGCCGCCAACAGCGGGCCGCAGACCGTGTTCCAGGTCCAGCCACTGCCGGCGTCGGGCATAACGGAATACACGATCGAGATCGACGGCCAGCAGCTGCGCTACCGGAATACGCCGCCGGCCTGGACCAACATGGTCCACCCGGGGCCGCAGGGCGCGGCCGGCGCGCGCATCAGCGCCGTCACGTTCGACGGGCGCACGGTCGAGCTGTTCAACGAACCCGGCCAGTTTGGCCTGAAGCGCATGATCGATGCCGCCACCAAGAAACGCAAGGATGGGGGCGTGCACGAGCTGCGCTGGGCCAGCGGCAATGTGGCCGTGTCGATCGACCTGAAGACCACCAGCAGTGCCGAGACCAACGGCAGCGGCGGCAGCGCGGCCCAGGGGAAGGGCTTCCAGGGCCTGCGCCTGCCCGACAGTATCGTCGGGCGCGCCGCGCCCACGGCCACGCTTGCCAGCGCCGGAGGCCAGTGATGCGCGGCGCCGCTTCGGACCGGATCGGCTACTTCGGCAAGCTCCCGGCGCGCAGCGACTTCGTCAAGGTCGCGCACGACGGACCGGTGATGGGCATGCTGGACGACTGGCTGGCCCACGTGATGAGCCGGCTGCCGTCCGACCCGCGCTGGAAGCTGAACTACGACGCGATGGCCCCGGTCAGCTTCGCGTTCGTCGGCCCGTCGCGCCGGCACGCGGTGGCCGGACACCTGGTCGCCAGCCACGACCAGTCGGGCCGGCGCTTTCCGTTCCTGATGATGCGCACGCTCGAAGTGCCCGATCCCGCCGCCTTCGTCGCGCGCTGCCCGATCGCGTTCGAGCCGCTGTGGGCATTTTTCGAGGGGATGGGGCCGAAGGTGATGGCGTCGGCCGATCCGGCGCCGCACCTGCAGGCGATCTGCGACAGCGGCGTGGCGCTTGGCGAATGCGAAAATTCGCTCGGCGCCTTCCTCGCCTGCGGCACGGTCAGCTCGCTGACCGCGCTGCTGGGGATCGAGGCCAACCGGGTGATCCTTGCGCTCGGACTGCTGCTGCAGCCGGTCATGCACAGCAAACCGGCCGCGCTGCACAAAAGCCTGGTGCTGCCGCTGCCCGCGGACGCCACCATGCGCTGCGTGGCCGCCGCCTTCTGGCTGGAGCTGATCGCGCCGTTCGTGCGCCGGGTCGACTTCGACCTGGCGCTGTTCCTGACCTACCAGGACGGCAAACCGGTGCTGGTGATCGGTTTTTGCGGCGCGGCCGCCGAGACGCTGCGTGCGATCATCGACCCGGTGGCCGGGCTCGAGCAGCAGGTGCACTTTGGAGACACCGGCTGGGTCGACGAGCAGCTCGGCATCGACATCGACGTGCGCGCGCTCGCGAGCTACCTCGACCAGCCGGAACTGCCGCTGCGGCTTGCGCGCGAGCTGTTCCTGAAAACCTTTATCGGAGCCGCACCGTGAAGACATTGTCCCTGTTCGCTGCCGCGCTGCTCGCGGCCGGCGCCGCCATCGCCCAGGACGCGCCGATCGTGATCACCGGTACCGTCGCCGACGAACACAGCAAGGCCGCCTTGCTGGCACGCCTGCGCGAAGTGTATGGCGCCCAGCGCGTGGTTGACCAGCTGGCGGTTGGCACCGTGTCGACGCCGGCTAACTGGAACGAGTACGTGCACAAGCTGGTCAACCCGAACCTGAAGCTGATCAGCCGCGGGCAGCTGAAAATCGACGGTAACAATATCAGCCTGCGCGGCGACGTCGCGAACGAAGCGCAACGCCAGCAGATCGCCGGCGACATCGCAGCCAGCCTCAATCCGACCTACACCGTCAATAACGGGCTGCGCGTGGTGGCGTCGGAGCAGGGCGTGCTCGACGCCGCGCTGGCCAACCGCATCATCGAGTTCGAGTCGGGAAAAGCGACGCTGACCGACTCCGGCAAGGCCATCCTCGACCAGATGAGCGTGGCGCTGCTGAGGCTCAGGGAAAAGAAGGTCGAGGTTATCGGCCACACCGACAATGCCGGCTCGCGTGCGGGCAACCTGTCGCTCAGCCAGGCGCGCGCGGAAGCGGTGAAGGCTTACGTCGCGGGCCGGGGCGTCAAGCCGGAGCTGATCGCGGTGTCGGGCGAGGGACCGGACCGGCCGGTGGCCGACAACCGCACGCCGGATGGGCGCGCGCGCAACCGGCGCATCGAATTCAAGGTCGTGCAGTAGCGCGAACGCCGGGCTGCGCGCGCACTTTGCGCACGCGGCCACCGCCGCGGATCAAGGCAGCGTGATCGTCACATTCGCCGCCCGTGGCGGCAGCTTCACCAGGTCATTGTATCTGGCCAGCGCGACGCCTGTATCGTGCGCCAGCGATGCCCTGAATCCGACATACGCCCCCAGCCCCGCCAGCGCGAACACCGCGCTCAGCACCCACAGCGACAAATCGCTGCGCAGCTTGTTGGTGACCTGGTCCGGCCGCTCGGCGTGCGGCGCAAACCCGCGGCTCTTGCCGCGCATGCGCGCGATCTCGTCGCCCAGGCGCGCGGTCAGGTAATTGAGCTTGTCGTGCCCATCGAGTGCGTAGCGCCCCTGGAAGCCGAGCAGCAGGCACATATGGAACACCTCCAGCGCCTGCAGGTGCACGCTGCCTTTCGCGCGCAGGTCCTCCAGCCGATGGAAGAAGTGCTCGCCCGCCAGCTGGTCGCCGAAAATCCGCAGCTGCAGCGGGCGCGTCTCCCACGCCTCGCGGATGTCGTATTCCGAGCGCAGGATGATCTCGTCGACCGCCGCGCAGAACGCATACTTCGCGGCCGTGACGTCGTCGGCCGCCACGCCAAGCGTTTTTGCGTTGCGGTCGACGTCGCCCAGGAACTGGGTCATGTGCTCGGCAAAGGCGGCCTTGTCCTGCGGGCCGCAGCCGTTCTTGAGCAGGAACAGCGCATAGAAGCCTTCGTACATCAGGTCCACCAGGCTTTGCGGGGCGGTGCCGGCGGCGCCGCGGGCGCCCGGCTGGGTTGGCGCGGCGCGCCGTTCGACGTGTTGGCTCATGCTGCGATCGCTATCAGTTCAAGTTTGAGGTCGCGGATCCCGTTCGGTACGTAGATCGAGATCGCCTGTGCTTTCAACATGTTCTCGTACAGGATGCCCTTGTTCTCCAGCACGAAGTAATAGGTGTCGGGCCGTACCGGAACCGCTGCCGGCACCTGTGGCGCGTGCACCAGCCTCACCCCGGGCATCGCCGACAGCACGAACTTGTCGACGTCTTCCGGCGCGCCGACCTTGAAGCGCAGCGGCACCACCTCGACCAGCTGCAGCGCCGCCAGGTCGGCCGCCACCGCCAGGTACAGCGCGGTCTGGGCGTTGATCTTGCCCGAGTCGAGCGCGCCGAGGTGGTAGGACGGGCGGTCGTTCGTCAAAGCGATCGAGAAGTACTTCGACGAGATGACGGTGTCGAGCAGGTTGCGGATGATGTCGTCGATGCGCGCGAACGCCGGGCCCGGGTCCTGGTGCGCGTAGGCCGGCAGGTCTTCCAGCTTGTAGCTGCGCGAATAGGTCATCAGGCCGCCGGCAAGGCTCAAGAGTTCGGCGAACAGCCGCTCCGGGTGAAGCTCGCGATGGTTCAGGTAATGGGTCAGCGCGGCATATCCGCAGCTGGTCGTGTGCAGCAGCCAGAACGAGGACACGTCGCCGCCGCGGATCTCGACCACGTTCTTGCTCGGCTCGCGGTGGTGGCCGTATAGTGCATTCACCTTGGCCAGCAGCTTTTCCATCAGCCGCGCCAGCTGCGTGTGCAGGCCCGGCGCGCCTTCGATCGACACCGAGGGCGGCGTGAACGCCGGATCGACCTCGAAGCCGCCGGTGGCCACGCGCCGCAGCCGCACCAGCGGAAAGCTCTCGAACGATTCGAGCGCGTCGAGCTCGGACACCAGCCGCAGCGACTTGCTTAGGTAGGTGACCGCGGCGTCGGCGGCGCGCGTGAACAGGTCCTGGGTATCGCGGTCAAGGCGTGTGAAACGGGCGTCGGCCTTGTCCTCGCCGGCGCCGGCGCAGTTGTCGCCGTGCGCCTTGAGCGAGGGCAGGGCCGCGTAGAACGTGATCGCCTGGACGCTCGGCGCCAGCTCGTCCAGCTTCACCTGCAGCGGCAATGCGTCGGCTTCCGGCGCGCGGTAGATTTCGCCGTCGGGGAACACCAGCGACAGCTCGCTGACGCGCAGCGTATCGCTCTTGAGCGCGTCGAGGTCGAGCACCAGCTTGCGCACGCCCCAGCCGTACGGGTGCAGGGCGCGCGCGGTCTGGTTCAGCCGTCCCTCGTGATAGCGGTCCTGCTGCTGGAAATGCTGGGGACGCAGGAACAGCCCCTCGCCCCATAGCACTTTGGACGGATTGTTCACGTGAACCTCGTGTTCTTTGGTTGTCGTAAACCTCTAGATTGCTGGAAACGTTGCCCGACTTATTGACAGCGCACAGAAGACAGCATCTTCATCTCGCGCACTGTCGCCTTCGCCCCGGCACCGACCGAGAGCGCGCAGGCGTGCAGGCCGACCGTCACCCCGGCCTGTTCGGCGTCGGCCGCGGCAAAGGCCAGCCGCCAGCGCTGCGGCGCCGGTGCGCGGAACAGCGCGACCACGCCGACGAAGCCTGCCTCGCGCGACACCTTCTCGGTCACTTCGTAGCGCTGTCCTGGCACCAGCGTGATTTCCTTCACTTCGACCAGGTCGGCGCCCAGCGCTTCCTTCTCCGCCTGAGGGCTGAGGAAGGCCGCGTAGGGCGCCTGCTCGAACGCGCCGGCCTGGCGCAGCTTGTAGATGCGCGCGACGAGGGCCAGTGGCTGGCCGCGCGCGTCGACGTTGAGCTTGTCGGCCGCATGAAGCCGGATCGCAACCTGGCGCGCCGGCTTTTGCGCATCGGGCAGTTCCGGCGGTTTGTTGAGTCCAAACGCGGAGCCCGCGATGGAACCGAGGCCGCCGCCGGCACACCCTGCCAGGGCCGCCAGCACGGCGGCGTACAAGCCAAATCGCTTCGCATCCATGGAATCACCTTGCCGTTAGTAAATGTCCAGCGATCATTTAACGGGAACAGGCGCGGCGGCGCCTGACTGCGCGCAACTTTCGCGCGGATGCAACGCAAACACCCAAATCGCCTCAAGTTGACCGCACGCAACTCCCCCCGGAACGCTTGCCGAATAATGGCCTCTGGTCAAACGTACTGGAGTGAAAAATGTTTAAACGCCTGATCCCGAGTCTTGTCTGTGTTGCGATCCTGTCGGCCTGCGCCAGTGGCGGCCAGGGCTCCGGCGCCAAAGCGCCGACCGTTGCCGCCGCGATGGCCGAAGCCGATGCCGCCGTGATGGCCGGCCAAAACGACAAGGCCTACGCGATCCTGAAGGGGGCCAGCGCCGCCTTCCCGACCGATAAAACCCCGTGGCTGCGCATGGCGCAAATGCGCTTCGACAGCACCAATTACGGCGAAGCGATCGTCAACGCACTCGAGGCGCTCGAGCGCGACCCCGACGACACGCTGGCCAACAGCATCGTCGCCGTCAGTGGCCTGCGCGTGACGCACAAGGCGCTGGGCGACCTGAGCACCAAGAACAACATCACCGGCAACGTGCGCAGCGAAGCCCAGGACCTGGCCAAGCTGCTGCGCGCCAGCCTGGGCGAGGACTCGCTGGTGCTGGGCGGCGGGGCCCGCGCCGGACGCAAGGAGCCGCCCAGGAAGGCAATCGGCGCGTCGGCCCCGCGTCCGGCCGCGACCAGCGCCGCCAGCAGCGACCCGTTTGGCGCGCTCAAGTAAATCCCGCCGGGCCGGCGCTGGCCGGCCCTTGTCCCGAAACCCCAGGAGTCGACATGGCTAAAAGTGAAAGCGGGCAGAAACGCCTGCATAAAGTACGCCCGCCGCGCGTGCAGATGACCTATGACGTCGAGATCGGCGACGCGATGGAAAACAAGGAGCTGCCATTCGTGGTCGGCGTGGTTGGCGACTTCGGCAGCGATCCGGGCGCCGACAGGAAGCGCCTCAAGGAGCGCAACTTCGTCAACGTCGACGCCGGCAATTTCGACGAGGTGCTCGGCGGCGTCGCCCCGGTGGCCAACTTCCGCGTGCCGAACCACCTGTCGGACGAGGGGGGCGAATTCGCGGTCGAGCTGCAGTTCAAGGAAATGGCCGACTTCCGGCCGGAAGCGGTGGTGCACCAGGTCGCGCCGCTCAAGGGCCTGCTCGACGCGCGCGCCAAGCTGGCCGACCTGAGGAACAAATTGGCCGGCAACGACCGGCTGGAGGACATCCTCAGCGAAGTCCTCGGCAATACCGAGAAGCTCGAAAGCCTGCGCAAGACCGACAAGGAGAAATGACATGGCCGCCATCCTCGACCAGGCGGCGGCCAGGGCCGCCGCAGTTGAACTCGATACCAGCCTGCTCGACCAGATCGTCGCGCAAAGCCGGGTCGCCAAGTCCACCAGCGAGCACGAACGCGCGCGCGACATCATCTCGGAACTGGTGACCCAGGTGATGGACGGGACCATGGTGATGTCGACCAGCCTGTCGGCCACGATCGACGCCAGGCTGGCGGAACTGGACCGCATGATTTCGGCGCAGCTGTCGGCGGTGATGCACGCGCCCGAGTTCCAGAAGCTCGAACGCAGCTGGACCGGCCTGCAGTACCTGGTCAGGAACTCGTCGACCAGCGCCGGCCTGCAGATCCGCATGCTCAACGCCACCAAGCGCGAACTGGTCAAGGACTTCCAGTCGGCGCTCGAATTCGACCAGAGCACGATCTTCAAGAAGGTCTACGAAGAGGAGTTCGGCACCTTCGGCGGCGCGCCCTACGGCACCCTGATCGGCGATTTCGAGATCACCCGCCAGCCCGAGGACATCTACTTTCTCGAGCAGATGTCGCACGTCGCGGCCGCCAGCCACGCGCCGTTCATCACCTCGGCCGCGCCCGAACTGCTGGGCGTCGACAGCTTCGGCGACCTGGGCAAGCCGCGCGACCTGGCAAAGGTGTTCGACACCGTCGAATATGCGAAGTGGAAGGCGTTCCGCGAATCGGAAGACGCGCGCTATGTCGGCCTGACCCTGCCGCGCTTCCTCGGCCGCCTGCCGTACAACCCGGTGGACGGCATGGCCACCGAGGGCTTCAACTTCGTCGAGGACGTCGACGGCACCGACCACCAGAAGTACTTGTGGTGTAACGCCGCCTACGCTTTCGCCAGCAAGCTCACGCGCGCGTTCGAGGACTACGGCTGGTGCGCGGCGATCCGCGGCGTGGAGGGCGGCGGGCTGGTCGAAAACCTGCCGGCCCACACCTTCAAGACCGACGAGGGCGAAGTCGCGCTCAAGTGCCCGACCGAGCTGGCGATCACCGACCGCCGCGAGAAGGAACTGTCGGACCTCGGCTTCATCTCGCTGGTCCACTGCAAGAACACCTCGTACGCGGCCTTCTTCGGCGCCCAGTCGGCACAGAAGGCGAAGAAGTACGCCAACGAGGCCGCCAACGCCAACGCGGTGCTGTCGTCGCAGCTGCAGTACATCTTTGCGGTCTCGCGCATCGCGCACTACATGAAGGCCATGATGCGCGACAAAATCGGCAGCTTCGCCGCGGCCTCGAATGTCGAGGATTACCTGAACCGCTGGCTGACCCAGTACGTCCTGCTCGACGATAACGCGAGCCAGGAGCAAAAGGCGCAGTTCCCACTGCGCGAGGCGAGCGTGCAGGTGTCCGAAGTGCCGGGCCGCCCGGGCGTGTACCGCGCGGTGTCGTTCCTGCGCCCGCACTTCCAGCTGGACGAACTGTCCGTATCGCTCCGACTGGTCGCGGAGTTGCCGCAGTCGACCAAAAACTAGTACCCACCTTTTAACCTGAACCTGGAGCAAAAAAATGGCAATTGACGTGTACCTGCAAATCGACGGCATCAAGGGCGAATCCGCGGACGACAAGCACAAGGACTGGATCGAGTGCAAAGCGGTGGCGTGGGGCGTCAAGCAGCCGCGCTCGGCGACGGCTTCGACCAGCGGCGGCCACACCGCGGAGCGCTGCGAGCACAGCGAAATCGAAATCACCAAGCTGGCCGACCTGGCCACGCCGATCCTGCTGCAGACCTGCTCGTCGGGCAAGACGATCCCCAAGGCCAGGCTCGAATTCATGCGCGCCGACGGCCAGGGCGAGCGCATCAAGTACTTCGAAATCGAGCTCGAAAACGTGTTGATCGGCGAGGTGACGCCCAAGGTCGGCGAGGGGGAAATCCTGGCCGAAAGCCTGGGCCTGAAGTTCTCGAAGATCAAATGGAAGTACACCCAGCAGAAGGTCGGCGGCGGCGCCGGCGGTAACACCTCGGGCGGATGGGACCTGGCCAGCAACAAGATCGCCTGATCCGGTTCTTCCTGTGGCGATGGCCGCGGCCCCGGGGCCGCGGTGTTTTTTCGGAGGCGTCATGAAAGGCTACGCACCCGGCCTGCTCGAGCGCCTGATGGGCGATCGCGGGCAGGCCAGTCCTGGCGCCAGCGCGCCGCGCCTGTCGATGGAACAGCTCAAGGACAGCGTCGCGCGCGACCTCGAGGCCCTGCTCAACACCCGGCTCGCAATTCCCGAGCAGGCATTCGACGCCTATCCCGAGGCGCGCCGCTCGATCCTCAATTACGGCCTGGCCGATTTCGCGGGCCACTGCCTCACCAGTGCTGTGGACCGTGAGGCTATCTGCGCCAGCCTGAAGGCCGCGATCGAGATCCACGAGCCGCGCCTGACCGACGTCAGCGCGTGGCTGGAGGGGCAGGCCGGCAGCGTCAACCGCCTGCAGTTCGTGATCAACGCCAGGCTCCAGATGCATCCAGCCAGCGAGGCGGTGAACTTCAGCGCGGTACTGCAGCCGTCGTCGCTGCACTACTCGATCAGCAAAGCCGCCCGCCCGCGCTGAATGGCCGGCGCGCCAAAAAAACACGTAAAGGACACCCGCGCATGGACATCAACCTCAAAACCCTGATCGGCAAACTGAACGACGCCACCCGCACCGCCGCCACGCGTGCCGCGAATATCTGCGTCGGCCTGGGCCAGTACGAAGTCGACATCGAGCACCTGTTCCTGGCGCTGATCGAAGAACCCGACAGCGACTTCGTTGTGGCCGCGCGCCACTGCGGCATCAGCCTGACCGGCCTCGAAACGGACTTGCGCAACGAGGTGGCGCGCTTTGCCAGCGGCAGCGCGCGCACGCCGGTGTTCTCGAAGCACCTGCCGACCCTGTTCGAGCATGCCTGGCTGATCGCGTCGCTCGGCAACGGCCAGCCACACCAGATCCGCAGCGGCCACCTGCTGCTTGCGTTGCTCACCGAGCCAAGCCTGGCCCAGCTGGCCCAGCGCGGCTCGAAGCTGTTCGCCCAGTTTCCGCTCGACCGCCTGAAGCACGACTTCGACAAGATGACGCGCGGTTCGATCGAAGCGCCGGCCGTCGCCGCGCCGGCCAGCCATCCCGGCGCCGACCCGGTGTCCGAACTGGAAGCGCAGGCGGCGCACAAGACCCCTGCGCTCGACCAGTTCACAACCTGCCTCACCGCACGCGCACGCGACGGCAAGGTCGATCCGGTGATCGGGCGCGACCCCGAAATCCGCCAGGCCATCGACATCCTGATGCGGCGCCGCCAGAACAACCCGATCCTCACCGGCGAAGCAGGCGTCGGCAAGACCGCGGTCGTGGAAGGACTGGCGCTGCGCATCGCCAGCGGCGACGTGCCCGGGGTGCTGCGCGGGGTCGAGATCCACACGCTCGACATGGGCCTTTTGCAGGCCGGCGCCAGCGTCAAGGGCGAGTTCGAGAACCGCCTGAAGAACGTGATCGACGAGGTCAGGAAAAGCCCGCACGCGATCATCCTGTTCATCGACGAGGCGCACACGATGATCGGCGCCGGCGGCACGGCCGGCCAGAACGACGCCGCCAACCTGCTCAAGCCGGCGCTGGCGCGCGGCGAGCTGCGCACCATCGCCGCGACCACCTGGGGCGAATACAAGAAGTACTTCGAGAAGGACGCTGCGCTCGCGCGCCGCTTCCAGGTAGTCAAGGTGGAGGAGCCGGACGAGGACACCGCCTGCGCGATGCTGCGCGCGATGGCCCCGCTGATGGAGAAGCATTTCAACGTACGCGTCTACGACGATGCGATCGTCGAGGCGGTGCGGCTGTCGCACCGCTACATCAGCGGGCGCCAGCTGCCGGACAAGGCGATCAGCGTGCTCGATACCGCCTGCGCCAAGGTCGCGCTGGGGCAGAACGCGACGCCGGCCGCGGTGGAAGGCTGCGCGCGCGAGCTCGAACGCATCGACGCGCAGGTCGCCGCGCTGGTGCGCGAGGAGAGCGCCGGCGCCAGCCACGCCGACAAGCTGGCGTCGCTGCGCGCGCGGCGCGCCGCCGCCCTCGAAGAGCAGCGGCACCAGCAGCAGCGCTGGGAAAAGGAACTGGCCCTCAGCGCGGAGATCAAGCGCCTGCGCGCCAGCCTCGAAGCCGGGGAGGGCAAGGGCGACAGCCCGGGCCTGCGTGCGCTGATGGACGAACTGCGCACGCTGCAGGGCGATGCGCCGCTGGTGCCGGTGCAGGTCGACGGCCACACGGTGGCCGCGATCGTCGCCAGCTGGACCGGCATTCCGCTCGGGCGCATGGTCAAGGACGAGCTCAAGACGGTCATGAGCCTGCAGTCGCTGCTCGACGAACGCATCCTCGGCCAGTCGCACGCCAGCGCGGCGGTCGCGCAGCGCGTGCGTACGGCGCGCGCCAGCCTGGACGACCCGAACAAGCCGAAAGGGGTGTTCCTGTTCGTCGGCACCTCGGGCGTCGGCAAGACCGAGACCGCGCTGGCGCTGGCCGACCTGCTGTACGGCGGCGAGCGCAAGCTCATCACGATCAATATGAGCGAGTACCAGGAAGCGCACAGCGTCTCGGGCCTGAAAGGCTCGCCGCCGGGCTATGTCGGCTACGGCGAAGGCGGCGTGCTGACCGAGGCGGTGCGCCGCAACCCGTACAGCGTGGTGCTGCTGGACGAAGTCGAAAAGGCGCACAGCGACGTGCTCGAACTGTTCTTCCAGGTGTTCGACAAGGGTGTGCTCGACGACTCCGAAGGGCGCCAGATCGATTTTCGCAACACGATCATCATCCTCACGTCGAATGCGGCGTCGAGCCAGATGATGCAGGCCTGCCTGAACAAGGCGCCGGCCGAACTGCCGACGCCCGCGCAACTGGCCGAGCTGATCCGGCCGCAGCTGGTGAAGCACTTCAAGCCCGCGTTCCTCGGGCGCCTGGCGGTGGTGCCGTTCTACCCGATTGGCGACGACGTACTGGCCAATATCATCCGGCTCAAGCTCGAACGCATCAGGCGCCGCGTGGCCGACAACCACCAGGCCGAGTTCAGGTACGACGACGCGCTGGTGGAAGCGGTGCTGGCGCGCTGCACCGAGGTCGATTCCGGCGCCCGCAACGTCGATACGATCCTGAACGGCACCCTGCTGCCCGAGATCGCCGACAACCTGCTGGCCAGGATGGCCGAAGGCGGCGCGATCGCGCGCATCAAGGTCAGCGCGACCAAGGCGGGCAAGTTCAAGTACGCGATCGAAGCGGCATAGGAGACGGCCATGCTCAACATCGAACAGATCCTGACCCCGGTCGGCCCGGCGCGGCCCTGTGGCGACGACCTGGCGTTTTCGTCCGAACTGGACGAGATCGCGCAGGCGCGCCAGGCCGACGATCCATCGCTCGAGCAGGGGCCATGGGTCACCACGCTCAAGGAGGCGGACTGGAAGTTCGTGACGCGGCGCTGCGCCCAGCTGCTGGAGCAGCGCAGCAAGGACCTGCAGCTGGCGGTGTGGCTGGCCGAATCGAGCGCAAAGACGGACGGCCTGCGCGGCCTGGCCGACAGCCTGCTGCTGATCGCGGGCCTGTGCGAGCGCTTCTGGGACGACCTGTATCCGCTGGCGGACGAAGACGGCTTCGAGCGCCGTATCGGCAACCTGTGCTGGGTGGCCGCGCGCGTCCCGCAGCTGGTGCTTGAAATCCCGATCACCGAAGGCCCGGCAAGCGCGTTCACGATGCGCGACTTCGAAGCGGCGCGCGCGCGCGGACCGGAAGAATCGGCCGACCTCGAGAGCGCCCGGCGCCGCAGTTCGCCCGCGTTCTACGAGGTGCTGATGCGCGACTGCGACCATTGCGCGGCCGCGCTGACGGACCTGGAGCGGGTGGTCGACGATCGGCTCGGGGCCGACGGACCGGGCTTCTCGGCGGCCAAAGCGGCGCTGCAGGACCTGATCCATTTCGTCACGCCGATGGCGCGCGAGACGGGGGCGCTGCCCGAAGCTGCGCGCGCCGCGCCAAAGCAGGAGGCGAAGCCGGCGGCAGTTGGCGCGCCGGCCGGTACGCCCGCGCTGGCTGGCCCGGTCCAGGGCCGTGCGCAGGCGCTGGCCCAGTTGCGCGAAGTCGCCGAATTTTTCCGCCGTACCGAACCGCACAGCCCGGTCGCCTACCTCGCCGACAAGGCGGCCGGCTGGGGCGAACAACCGCTGCACGAGTGGCTGCGCGCCGTGGTCAAGGACGACGCCGCGCTGGCGCGGCTGGAAGAACTGCTGGGAGTCGAGGGCAGGAAGTAGGGTGGGGCGGGCCTTCCAGGCCCGCTCCTGTTGTTACTGCGTGTCGCTGGTTTGCTGGTCCTGCGCCCGCTTGCCCATCCCCGGCGCCACCATGTCGGTCGCCTTGGCGACCTGCTCCTCGACCGTCTGCACGGCCTGGCGGGTCGCCTGCGTCACCTGCTCATAACCCTTGAACGCATTGTCGATGGCAGCCTTGATGATTTCGACCGCGTTCTCCTGCCCGGGCTTGACGTTCTGCGTGACGTCGTAAATCAGCGCCGACAGCGTGCTCCTGGCCTCGGCCACATGGGTATCGGCCGCCTGCCGGAACTCCTTGTGCATGTCCTCGATGATGGTCTTGAGCTGCTCGCGGTACTCGGCAGCCCCGGCCATCCCGGGCTGCAGCCGTGCCTGCAGCGCCGCCAGCGCCGCGCGCGGATCCTTGGCCTCGCTGATATCCTTGCCCGTCGCCAGCGTGCCTTCCATCGAATTCTTCGCGGTCGCCATGTTCAGGGCGACAACCTGTTCCACACCCTTGACCGTCTTGCTCGCCAGCGCGTTAAAGGTCTGCATCTGGAGATCGAACAGCGTCTTGGTGGCATTGGCAAATTGTTCCGGATTGGTAAACATTGATGTCTCCTCGGTGAATGAATGCAGCAGGCGGCCTGGTTGATACTCCTTGTTGTTTTGTCAGCTAAGCTAATTATTTAGCAACAATCAGCTTTTCGCAACGACTATCTCTATATGCGTCGGCCACCCTGTCCCAGCCGGGGCCGAGCGCTGTCTGCGAACAGGCCAGGGTCCCGTCCAGTTTGCTGCGCCACTTGAACCATGGCGCCGGGCCCGCCGTCGCCAGCGCGCAGGTGCAGGCGAGCAGCAAACCGGAAAGGGAGGCAAGAGTCATTTTCATATGCAATGCCCAGCATAAACCGATGCCGTTCCAAGTCAAGCGTACCGCGCGCCGCTGCGGTGGTTAAGCTTCCAATGATGGGAAGGTGTATGCTTCAGGATTCTGATCTGGGAGGCGGAACATGCAAGCAACCGAAGGCAAAGAGGGCGAATTGAATATAGGAGGGGTGGCGCAAGCGTCCGGCGTGTCGGCCAAAATGATCCGGCATTACGAATCGATCGGATTGATTGGCGCAGCGCGCCGCACCGAGTCGGGCTACCGGCTATATACCGGGCAGGACGTGCAGGTGCTGCAATTCATCCATCGCGCCCGCGCGCTTGGCTTTTCGCTGGAACAGATCCGCAGCCTGCTGGCGCTGTGGCAGGACAAGCACCGCGCCAGCGCCGACGTGCGGGCGCTGGCGCGCAGCCACATCGAGGAACTGAACCGCAAGATCGCGGAAATGGAAGCGATGCGCCGCACCCTTGAAACCCTGGCTGCCTCCTGCCGCGGCGACAACCGCCCGGAGTGCCCGATCCTCGATGACCTGGCGATCCGCCGCGTGTGACGCGGCGGCGTGTAACGGACCCGAAAGCACAATGCGCCGGAAACGCAAAACGCCGCAATCCTTTTGCAAAGATTGCGGCGTTTTGCGCCGGTATTACCGGAAAGCTTTTGGTGCCCACGGAGGGACTCGAACCCCCACACCTCGCGGCACATGGACCTGAACCATGCGCGTCTACCAATTCCGCCACGTGGGCACTGCTGCTGACAACTTCGTTACTGCTGTTACTGTGCTACCTTCCGCGTGGGCAAGGACTGCCCACCCTACGATACTGCAACTGCCGCGGATTAACTCCCGGTAGAGTGGTGCCCACGGAGGGACTCGAACCCCCACACCTCGCGGCACATGGACCTGAACCATGCGCGTCTACCAATTCCGCCACGTGGGCACTG
>JBJMVW010000215.1:0-2396 GCA_045810465.1 Massilia sp.
CAGCGCCTGGTTCAGGTCGGCGTAGGCCAGGTAGACCAGCTGCACGTCCTTGCCCGGCGCGCTGTCGGCGGAGAGGCCGTACTTCTGCAGCTCGGCCATCAGCAGCACCTCCTGGATGCCGCCGCGGGTCACGCCGACCTTCTTGCCCTTCAGGTCCTTGACGCCCTTGATATTGAGCTCGCCGCGCGCCACCAGCCGCACCCCGCCCTTCGCGAAACCGGCCACCACGTAGATCGGCGCGCCGCCGGCGCGGCCCGAGATCGCCGCTTCGGAGGCGGTGGTGCCGACATCGAGTTCGCCGGCGATGATGGCCTGCATGACATCGAGTCCCTTGGCGAATACCTTCTCCTCGACCTTGATCCCGCACTTCGGTGCGATTTCCTTGATATACGAAACCGCGCCGTAATGCGCGAACTTGAGGTTCCCGAGCCGCACCACGTCCTGCGCCTGGGCGCCGCCCGCGGCCGCCAGCAGGGATGCGATGAGGATGGTCTTGCCGAACACTTTTGCTGTCATGCCTGTCTCTCCGTTGTGGTTCTATTTGCTTGCAATGATGATTACAGGAAAAGGCTAACCTGCAATGCAACAAGTGTCAAACTATGCAAGCCACAATGTTGCTGGCATCGAAATCGGGGGCGGGAGCGCGCGGGGGACGGCCGCCGGAATCGGCCGGAAAGGCGGCCGCAACGGTCGGGATTGGCCGTCTACATAAGGTAAAATGGCGGTTTGAACGAATGCCTCTTATATATATAGTCAGGTAGAACATGCTAGATAACTTAACCCAACGCCTCGCCAAAGTCGTCAAGACGATGCGCGGCGAGGCACGTCTGACCGAATCGAACACCGCCGAGATGCTGCGCGAGGTGCGCCTGGCCCTGCTCGAGGCGGACGTGGCGCTGCCGGCGGTGCGCGAGTTCATCGCCCGCGTGAAGGAAAAAGCGCTGGGCGAAGAGGTCGTCGGCTCGCTGTCGCCGGGCCAGGCGCTGGTCGGCGTGGTGCAGCGCGAGCTGGCCGCGCTGATGGGCGCCGACCTGGGACCGGACGCGGCGCAGCTGTCGTTTGCCCAGCAGCCGCCGGCGATCATCCTGATGGCCGGCCTGCAGGGTGTCGGTAAAACCACCACCGTCGGCAAACTGGCCAAGTACCTGCGCGAGCAGAAGAAGAAAAAAGTGCTGACCGTGTCGGCCGACGTGTACCGCCCGGCCGCAATCGCGCAGCTCGAATCGGTCACCAGGCAGGTCGGCGCCGACTTCTTCCCGAGCACGAGCGCCGACAAACCGGTCGACATCGCGAAGAACGCGCTGGACTGGGCGCGCAAGCACTACCACGACGTGCTGATCATCGACACCGCCGGCCGCCTCGGCATCGACGAAGCGATGATGCAGGAAATCGCGGCGGTGCACGGCGCGGTCAACCCGGTCGAAACGCTGTTCGTGGTCGACGCGATGCTCGGCCAGGACGCGATCAACACCGCCAAGGCCTTCAACGACGCGCTGCCGCTGACCGGCGTGGTGCTGACCAAGCTCGATGGCGACTCGCGCGGCGGCGCGGCGCTGTCGGTGCGCCACGTGACCGGCAAGCCGATCAAGTTCGCCGGCGTGTCCGAAAAGCTGGACGGCCTCGAAGCCTTCGACCCGGCGCGCATGGCCAACCGCATCCTCGGCATGGGCGACATCCTGGCGCTGGTCGAGGAAGCGCGCAAGGGCGTGGACGAGAAGGCGGCGGCCGACATGGCCAACAAGATCAAGTCCGGCGGGCGCTTCGACATGAACGACTTCAAGGCCCAGCTCAGCCAGATGAAGAAAATGGGCGGGATGGCCAACCTGCTCGACAAGCTGCCGGCCCAGTTCCAGCAGGCCGCCGGCAACGCCAACATGGACCAGGCTGACAAGCAGGTGCGGCGGATGGTGGGCATCATCGACTCGATGACGCCGGCCGAACGCCACAAGCCCGAGCTGATCAAGGCCAACCGCAAACGGCGCATCGCGGCCGGCGCCGGGGTGCAGGTCCAGGAAGTGAACCGCATGCTGACGCAGTACGAGCAGATGAACGCGATGATGAAAAAGCTGAAAGGCGGCGGCTTGATGAAGATGATGCGCGGGATGAAAGGCATGATGCCGGGGATGCGCTGATATTCAACCGTACCTTGAGCACGCCATACACGCCGCGTGAAGCGCAAGCTCACGCGGCGTTTTTACGCCATGCGGACCGTGGATTTCCACTCTGGAGCGCCAGTTTTGGCATCAACTGGCACTTTCGTGCTTGTTAGAGTGAAAAAATTTCGAAAAAGACTTGCACGAACAGTAAAACGACACCAATATAAGCCGGTGCGATTCATTGCGCAATTTTCCATGTGTTCGTTTAGGAGGCTCGAAGATGGCAACAGCCAAAAAATC
>JBJMVW010000216.1:0-26834 GCA_045810465.1 Massilia sp.
GCCGCCGCGATCGGGCAGCGCCCGGCCGCGCCCGACGCCAGCCCGGCCGCCCCTGCCCGGTATAGCGCGAGCGCCGACAGCGCCGCGCCCAGCGCCGCGAGCACCGACAGCGCCACGCCCATCGCCGCCAGCGCCCAGCCCGCGCTCGCCGCCCGCACCGGCGCCGGCCCCGCCGGCCAGGATAACGCCACGGCGGCGCCCGCCGCCGCGCCAGCGAACACCGGCGCCTGGGGCGTGCATGCCCCAGGCGCCGCCCAGCCGCAGGCGCAGCCAGGCGCCGACAGCGTCAAGCTGGCCGGCCCGCCGGCCGCCTGGCGCGAGACCTTGCATGACGCGCTCGGCGAGCGCCTGCAGCTACAGCTCGGGAACAACCTGCAACAGGCGGTGATCCGCCTCGATCCGCCGATGCTGGGCCGGGTCGAGATCGCGATCCGCCACGCCGCCGGTTCGCTCGAAGTGACCCTGTCGGCCACCAACGGCGAAGTGCTGCGCCAGCTGCACACGGTCAGCGACAGCCTGCGCAACGACCTGGCCCAGCGCCAGTACACCGAGGTAGCGGTGACCGTGGTCCCGGCGCCGCGCAGCAGCGCCGGCGCCAACCCGTTTGCCGGCGACCCGCAGGGCCGCGGACGCCAGCCGGGCCGCGATCAGGATGACCAGGCCCCGGGCCTGGCCCTGAACGATGCCGGTACCGCCTCGTCCACCTTTTCCCTGAACGGACGCGAGTAACACACCGATGAACAAAAAACTGATTATGACTGTCGCCGCTGTCGCCCTGCTGAGCGCGGCCGCCGCCGGCGCCACCGCCTGGTGGCTGCTGCCGAAACCGCAGGCCGTCGGCCACGAACCGAAAAAGCTCGAAGCCGACGCCGACAAAAAAGCGCTCAAGTACATCACCCTCGACAAGGTGATCGTGATGCTGCGCCGCGGCCCGAACGAGACCGAGGCCCACTACATGTCGGCCGACCTGGTGCTCGCGACCCCGCTCGACAAGGAGCGCCACACCAAGGAACACCTGCCGCTGCTGCGCAGTATCGCGGTGCGTGCGCTGTCCGGCTACACGATGGCGGCCGCCTCGCAGATGACGGTCGAGCAGTTCGCCGAACAACTGAACAAGACCTTCAACGCCAGTTATGCCAAGGACCGGATCGAGAAGCCGTTCTCCGAGGTCATGATCGGCAAACTGATCATCGAATGACGCCTCCCCTGGGGACATCGTGGCCTATCTAGCCGACTACGCCGACACCAGCAGCGCCAGCGAATACGCCGGCGCCGCCGCCAGCGCCGCACTCAGTCCGCGCGAGGAGCAGCGCCATCTGGTCGCCTACACGCCGCTGGTCAAGCGCATCGTGCGCCAGCTGAACGCGCAGGTGTCGGGCACGGTTTCGCGCGAGGACATGGAGCAGATTGGTTTGATGGGCCTGCTCGAGGCGCTGCGCCGCTACGGCGTGCCCGACGACGGCTTCGGCAGCTACGCGTCGTTGCGCGTGCGCGGCGCCATCCTCGACGAGCTGCGCCGCCAGGACTGGCGCCCGCGCGCGGTGCGCCAGGAGAGCCACCGCCTGCGCGACGAGCTGCGCGCGCTGACCCGCCGCCTCGGGCACGAGCCGTCCGCCGAGGAAGCCGCGGCCGCGCTCGGGATCACGCCGGACGAGTATCACCAGCACCAGCTCGACGAGTGCGCCGGCGAGCTGCTCAGCTTTGACGAAGTGCTGCAGGAAGCGAGCGAGCGCACCCACGCGGCGCCGGGACCGGAAGAGCAGCTGATGGTGCGGCGCAGCCTCGAACAGGCGCTCGCCAGCCTGTCCGAACGCGAACAGCGCGTGATCCAGATGATTTACGAATTCGAGCTCTCGTACAAGGAAATTGCGGCCGTGCTCGACCTGTCCGATGCGCGCGTTTGCCAGCTCAACAAGAGCGCGCTGGCGAAGATGAAGGCTGCGCTGCAGGCGGCATAACCACAACAACAACACCGAAACGATCCTGAAAGGCAGTTCACCATGCAGCAAATTATCGGTATTTTCATTGTCCTCGGCTGCGTCTTTGGCGGCTTTGCCTTCATGGGCGGCACGGTCGGCGCAATCTGGCAACCGATCGAACTGCTGATCATCGCCGGCGCCGCGCTCGGCGCGCTGGTGCTCGGCAACCCCAACCACGTGCTCGGCGAAATGATGGGCCAGCTGCGCAAGATCATCTTCCGCAAGAAGCATGACTCGGAGTTCCAGCGCCAGCTGCTGCTGCTGATGTTCGAACTGCTGCAGACCGCCGCCGGCGGCCTCAAGGCGCTCGACGCCCACGTCGAGGCGCCGCGCGAAAGCCCGCTGTTCCAGCGCTACCCGCGCATCCTGGAAGAGCCGAAACTGCTCGCCTTCATCGTCGACAACTTCCGCCTGATGGCAATGGGCAAGATCAACGCGCACGAGCTGGAAGGCGTGCTCGAGCAGGAACTGGACGCGATCCACGAGGAGCTGACCCAGCCGTCCAAATCGCTGCACAAGATCGCCGAGGCGATGCCCGGCTTCGGCATCCTGGCCGCGGTGCTCGGCATCGTGATGGCGATGCACTCGGTGTCCGACGGCGCCGATGCCGGCGAGATCTCCGAGAAGGTCGGCGCGGCGATGGTCGGCACCTTCATCGGCATCTTCTTTTGCTACGGCGTGCTCGACCCGATCAGCAACATGATGAGGCAGCTGGTCAATACCGAAGCATCGACGATGGAAACCGTGAAGGTGGTGCTGTGCACCCACGTCGCCGGCAAGCCGGCGCTGCTGGCGATCGACGCCGGGCGCCGCCTGATCCAGCTCAACACCAAGCCGAGTTTCGCCCAGCTCGAGGCATGGATCAACGCGATGGGCGGCGAAGACGAGTCGCAGAACAAGCGCCGCCGTTCCAGCGACCGGATGGCGGGATAAACCTTGAAATCGCTCGACAAACACGAAGAGACCATCGTCAAGCGCGGCGGTGGCCGCCACCACGACGACGACCACGGCGGCGCCTGGAAAGTCGCGTTCGCCGACTTTTGCCTGGCGCTGATGGCGCTGTTCCTGGTGCTGTGGCTGATGGCCGCGCGCCAGCAGCAGGCGCTGGCCGACATCGTGCGCGACGCCTCCAGCGGCATGATCGAGGGCCAGGGCAGGAAGCCCGACATCGCGGGCAACCCGAGCGGCAGCCTGATCGAGCGCTTCCAGCTGCCGCACAGCGGCGACGGCCCTGGCAAGGGCCCGGGCGGCGGCAATGGCGCCAACCGCGTGTCGTACGAGTCGCCGGAAGACCTGGCCGCGCTGTCGCGCGCGCTGGCGTCGATGAGCGCCGACGCCGGCCTGTCGTCGAACCTGGCGGCGGTGGTGACCCCGTTCGGCCTGCGCGTGATGCTGCACGACACCGACAAACAAGGCATGTTCGTGCGCGGCAGCCCGCTGCCGACGCCGCGCTTTTCGCGCCTGCTGAAAAAAATGGGGCCGCTGTTCGCCCAGATGGATAACCAGATGCTGGTCGTCGGCCACACCGACTCGGTCCGCTATGTCGACCAGCGCCACGGCGCCTATTCGAACTGGACGCTGTCGTCGAACCGCGCGATGGCCGCGCGCGCCGAACTGCTCGGCGGCGGCATGCGCAGCGAGAGCGTGCTGCAGGTGGTCGGCATGGCCGACCGCGCCCCGCTCGAACCGAAGGATCCGGCTGCCAGCGTCAACCGCCGCATCGAACTGCTGATCCTGACGCGCGGCCAGGCCCGCGGCGTGGCCGCGATGTTCGGCACGCCCGGCGTGACCGAAGCCCTGGACAAGGATGCCTCCACCAGCGTGCCCGACGCGGCCCTGCTGCAACAGCTGCGCAGCCAACTGGCGAAATAACCATGACGATTCAATCGAAAAGCCGAGGTACCCGCATGAAGATTACTGGCGCAAGCGCTCCTTCCGTGACGCTGACCGCGCAGGGCCCCGTGGCCGCGCCCGCCGAAGCGCCGGCACCAAGCGAGGCGCCGCTGCAGTCGGAAGTGCTGCAGCCGGCGCGCGAAGCGCTGGCCAGCCTGCCCGAATTCGACGCCGCCCGCGTGGCCGAGCTGCGCGACGCGCTGGCCAGGGGCGAACTGCCGTTCGACCCGGCGCGCCTGGCCGGCCTGATCCAGCGTTTCCACGGGAGCGGCCGATGACGCGCCTGACGCGCCAGCAGGCCACCAGCCGCCTGGCGGACGGCGTGCGCGACGACCTCGCGGCGGCCGGCGCGATCCAGGCGCTGCTCGAGCAGCAGTTCGACGCCGCGCTGCGCCACCAGAGCGCGCAACTGAGCGCCCTCGCCGAGCAGCTCACGCCGCTGCTGGGCGCGATGGAACAGCGCCGCCAGCAGCGCGTAACGCTGGTGCGCGCCTTGCTGGGGCCGGACGCGACGATGGCCGGCTTCATCGCCAGCGTGGCCGAGCCGGCCCAAGCCGGGCTGGCCGCGGCGTGGCGCGAACTCGAAGCGCTGGTCCTGGAATGCAAGGCCGCGACCACGCGCAACGGCGCGCTGCTGGCCGAACAATTCTCGGTGATGCAGCGCGTGCTGCACGGCGAAGGGGAAATCTATGCGGAACGCTGACTTCGTGACGGCCCCGATTGCGCCGGCCACCTCGACCGCCGCGACCCGCCCCAGCACCGCATTGGGCGGCGGCAGCGGCTTCTCGGGCGTCTTCGGCCAGGTGGCCGGCGAAGTGGCCGACTTCATCCAGAACGGTTCGCCCGACAACGGTCGCGCGCAGCTGACGCCCGAAGGCAGCATGTGGCGCACGCGCGCGGCGCCCGGCGTGATTGCCGGCGACGGCGCCGGCTCGCCCGACCAGCAGGCCTTCCTGGAAAGCATCGCGCCGTGGGCGCAAGAGGCGGCCGGCAAGCTCGGCGTGGCGCCGGAACTGGTGTCGGCCCATGCCGCGCTCGAATCGGGCTGGGGCCAGCGGCCGTTGCGCACCGCCGACGGCGCCAGCAGCCACAACCTGTTCGGCATCAAGGCCGGCGCCAGCTGGAACGGCGCGGTCAGCGAGTCGGCCACCACCGAATACGTGCAGGGCGCGGCGCTCAAGACCAGCGAACGCTTCCGCGCCTACCCGGACCAGGCCAGCGCCTTCCGCGACTACGCCAACATGCTGATGGCCAACCCGCGTTTTCGCGGCGCCATCAATGCCGGCGACAACGCCCAGGCGTTCGCCCAGGGCCTGGCGCGCGGCGGCTACGCGACCGACCCGGCCTACGCCGACAAGCTGGCGCGCGTGGCCGAAAAACTCAAAGGGATCAAGGGCTGATGCGGCGCGTATCGACCGGTTCGACGGTGCCGGCGCCGCTCACGCGCATGCGCACCACCTGCCCGCTGCCAGCGTTGCGCACGCGCACCGTGGCGCCGCGGCTGCCGGCGTCCAGCGCTTCGCCGCTGGTACTGACCTCGATCCCGTCAACCCGCGCGATCATCACCACCTGGTCGCCGCGTTTGACCAAAACCGGGGCGGCCAGCTGGCTGGTCCGCAAAATGTCTCCTGCGCGCAACATCCGGCGGCTGCTCTGCCCGACCGCGTCTTCCGGCAGGCTGATCGGATCGGCAATGGCGGAAACATCACGCCGCTCGACTGTAACTTGTTCGTTTGTCAAGGGCTGGTTGGCCGCCACCGGCGCCGCGGCAACCGCCACCATCGCGGTCACCCTGGCGCGTGCGATGTACTCGT
Organism: Massilia sp.; assembly: GCA_045810465.1. GTDB lineage: Bacteria > Pseudomonadota > Gammaproteobacteria > Burkholderiales > Burkholderiaceae_D > Telluria. Next base: position 5,687 of record JBJMVW010000216.1, read on the forward strand.
ATTTCCAGCCGCCCGTGTCGGGGCAGCGCACTATGAAGCGCAGCCGTGCCAGCTGGCGCGTTTCAAGCGGCTCGACGGCCACCGGCCGGGCGCACGGCGGCAGCGGCCGCGCGCTCGCCACGGTCAGCTCGAACTGCGGCTCGACCAGCCCGGCGGCGGCCGCCTGTTTGTCTAATTGGACACGCGCGGCCTGCTCGACCTGGCCGCCAATAGGTTGCGCGGCGGCAGTAACCGTTGCAAATACGACGGATATGATCGAAACTAGGGTTGCCTTACGGAAAGCAATCATTAGAAAATAGCTGCCGAGAGAAAACCTTATTCTAACCAATTCACACTGCAGTAGACCGACGGAGGTTCGACCATGACGATTAATTTCAAAGATGCGATCGGCGTGCACAGCGACGCGCTGGCCTTGCGCGCCGAGCGCACGCGCGTGCTGGCGGCCAACATCGCAAACGAAAGCACGCCTGGCTATACGGCGCGCGACGTCGACTTCGGCGCCACGCTGCAGCAGCGCATCGACAACGAGGCCGGCGAGGCCACGCTCGACCCGGACGGCCCGCTGTACCGGGTGCCGTTCCACCCCAGCGCCGACGGCAACACCGTCGAAATCGGCGTCGAACAGGCCGCGTTCTCGCAGAACGCTTCCGATTTCCAGACCAGCCTGACCTTCATCAACATGAAGCTGCGCGGCCTGGCCAAAGCCATCAACGGACAATAATCATGGGTTTCAAGGACATCTCTCAAATTGCAGGTTCGGCGATGGCGGCGCAATCCGTCCGCCTGAACACGATCGCCAGCAACCTGGCCAACGCCGATACCGTGGCCGGCTCCGAAAACGAAGCCTACCGCGCGCGCAAGCCGGTGTTCACGGCCGTGATGGACAGCAATGCCGGCGGCCGCGTGCAGGTGCTCGACGTGGTCAAGAGCGCCGAGCCGCTGCGCAAGGCCTACGAACCCGGCAACCCGGTGGCCAACGCCGACGGCATGGTGTTTTACCCGAACGTGAACCAGGTCGCCGAAATGACCGACATGATGGCCGCGTCGCGCGCCTTCGAAACCAACGTCGAGGTGCTGGGCCGCATCAAGGGCATGCAGGCGTCGCTGCTCAAGCTGGGCGAGGGCTGACACCATGCTGACCAACTTCAATACCACTGCCAACACCGGCACCGGCGCCGCCGGCGACACCGTCTCGGCGAGCGCCGCCGCCAGCGACAACAAGGACATGTTCACCAAGCTGCTGGTGGCGCAGATCCGCAACCAGGACCCGCTGTCGCCGACCGACCCGAGCCAGTTCGTCAACCAGCTGTCGCAGCTGTCGCAGACCGAGGCCTTGCAAAACCTGACCAAGAGCCAGACCGCCAGCGCGTCGATACTGCAGAGCATGCAGGTGCTGGCGATGGGCGCGCAAGTCGGCTCCAGCGTCTCGGTCGCGACCGGCAGCGTGCGCCTCGGCGACGCCGCCTTTTCGGGCACCGTCAACCTGAACGCGGCCAGCAACGCGACCACGCTGACGCTGACCGGCATCGACGGCCAGCCGCACCAGTTGACCTTGCCGGCGCACGGCAGCGGCCCGCTGGCGTTCACCATCGACCCGCTGGCGCTGGGCCTGGCGCCCGGCAATTACAGGATCTCGGCCCAGGCCGCCGACGGCAGCGCCCCGGCGGTCGAAGTCACCGGCCGCCTCGACAGCGTGCGCATGTCCGCCACCGGCGGCGTGGTGCTGCAGGTAGCTAACATCGGCGAGGTCGATCCCTCCGCCATCACCGGTTTTAACGGCAAGGCGAGCGCCGCCTCGGTCGCCGCCCTCCCCTAAACAAGATACCGAAAGGATTTGACCATGAGTTTCGACATCGCTTTGTCCGGCATTAAGGCCATCAACGGCCAACTGGAAGTTACCTCCAACAACATCGCCAACTCGGGCACCTACGGCTTCAAGAGCAGCCGCGCCAACTTCTCCTCGCTGTACGCGGGCGAGCACGCCAACGGCGTCGAAGTCGGCTCGATGACCCAGAGCATCGGCATCAACGGCAGCGTGCAGACCACCGGCCGCAGCCTCGACGCCGCGATCCAGGGCCGCGGCTTTTTCGTCAGCAAGGACCAGTCCGGCGTGATGAGCTACAGCCGGGTCGGCATCTTCAACGTCAACAAGGACGGCTTCGTGGTCGACAGCGTCGGCCGCCAGGTGCAGGGCTACGGCCCGACCAAGGGCGGCGCGCTCGGCACCCTGGGCAACCTGCAGATCCCGACCGGCCAGATCCCGGCCCAGGTCAGCACCCGCATCGGCATGGTGGCCAACCTGTCGGCCGACTGGACAGCGCCGGCGGTGGCCTTCAGCCCGACCGACTCGACCAGCTACAACATGGCCAAGCAGTCGGTGCTGTTCGACTCGCTGGGCAGCCAGCACACGGTGTCGCAGTACTTCGTCAAGACCGGCGCCAACACCGTCGACGTCTACTTCGGCTTCGACGGCAACCCGCCGGTCGCCACCGACAGGACCACCCTGAACTTCGACAACGCCGGCGTGCTGTCGGCCGCCAGCGCGACCAAGGCGCTGAGCTTCGCCCCGACCAACGGCGCCGCCGTGCTGCCGTTCACCATCGACTACCGCGGCACCACCCAGTTCGCCGGCGAATCGACCACCACCACCAACAGCACCGACGGCTTCGCGGCCGGCGCGTTCGTGGGCGTCGAACTGGGCCCGGACGGCTCGGTGATCGCCAAGTACAGTAACGAGCAGCAGCAGGTGATCGGCACCGTCGGCATCGCCACCTTCCCCGACGAAGGCGCGCTGACCTCGATCAGCGACACCAGCTGGTCCGCCAACACCGAGTCCGGCAACGCGCTGTACGGCACCCCGGGCAGCGGCCTGAACGGCAAGCTGTCGACCGGCACGCTGGAAGGCTCGAACGTCGACGTGACTTCGGAACTGGTCGGCCTGATGACCTCGCAGCGCAACTACCAGGCCAACTCGAAAGTCATCTCGACCGAGAACGCCATGATGCAGGCGCTGATGCAGGCGATGTAAGCATGGACAAACTGATCTTCACCGCGCTGTCCGGAGCCGAGCACACGCTGCGCGCCCAGCAGGTGCACGCCAACAACCTGGCCAACATGGAAACGGCCGGCTTTCGCGCCAACCTCGAGCTGAGCTCGAGCACCGCGCTGGGCGGCTACGGCTACGACGACGTGCACCTGTCGCGCATGCAGGCCGACGCGATCTCGACCCGTTCGGGCAGCGTGCGCGAGACCGGCCGCGCGCTCGACGTGGCGGTCAGCGGCAATGGCTACCTCGCGGTCCAGTACGGCGACGGCGAAGCCTACACCCGCGCCGGCGCGATCGACATCGACGCCAACGGCGCGCTGTCGGTGCACGGCCATCCGCTGCTCGGCGAAGGCGGCCCGATCGTGCTGCCGCAGCATGACGTGGTCGAAATCGCCGCCGACGGCACGATCTCGGTGCAGACCCCGGGCGCCACCACGATGCAGGTGGTCGACCGCCTGCGCCTGGTGAGCGCCGACGCCGGCCAGCTGACCAAGAACGAAGCCGGCCTGGTGGTCGCGCGCGGCGGCGCCCCGCTGGCGCCCGACGCCAACATCGGCGTGCGTGCGCGGGCGCTGGAAGGCAGCAACGTGTCGGCAGTCGAGGAAATGGTCGCGACCATGACCCTGAACCGTAGTTTCGAGATCCAGATGAAGCTGCTCAAAGCCAGCGACAGCATGGACGAGGTGGGTAACCGCCTGCTCGGGTCCTGAACGGCCCAACCTAGGAGAATTCAATGAACCCAGCAATGTGGATCAGCAAGACCGGCGTGCAGGCGCAAGACGCCAAGCTGCAAGCGATCGCCAACAACCTGGCCAACGTCAACACGGTCGGCTTCAAGCGCGACCGCGTCGTGTTCGAGGACCTGTTCTACCAGGTCGACCAGCAGCCGGGCGCGCAGAGCGCCGACAACACCGTGTCCAACGGCGTCCAGCTGGGCAACGGCACGCGCCTGGTCGGCACCCAGAAGGTGTTCACCAACGGCAACATCCAGACCACCAGCCAGCCGCTCGACGTCGCCATTGTCGGCAACGGCTTCTTGCAGGTGCGCCGCCCGAACGGCGAACCGGCCTTCACCCGCGCCGGCCAGCTGCAAGTCGACGCCAACGGCACCCTGGTCAACGCCCAGGGCCTGCCGCTGGTGCCGCAGATCACCGTGCCGACCAATGCGACCGGCATCACGATCGGTGAAAACGGCATGGTCTCGGCCACCGTCGCCGGCGCCGTCGCCCCGACCGAACTGGGCCAGCTGACCGTGACCACCTTCGTCAACCCGACCGGCCTGCTGGCGCTCGGCGACAACCTGTTCCAGGAAACCCCGGCCAGCGGCACCCCGAACGAAGGCAAGCCGGGCGACGGCGGCTTCGCCAAGCTCAAGCAAGGCGCGCTGGAAGGCTCGAACGTGCAAGTGGTCGAGGAAATGGTCGACATGATCGCGGCCCAGCGCACCTACGAGATGAACACCAAGGTGCTGTCGGCGGCCGACAACATGCTGCAGTACCTGGCACAGGCGGCCCGCTGATGAAAATGCTGACCGCCGCCGCCGCTGCGCTGGCTTCGCTGCTGGTGGCCGGTTGCGCCGCGCGCGCACCGCTCGCGCCGCCGGCCGACGATGAGCTGCCGATGGCGCGCGCCGCCGCGCGCGGCATGTCGGGCGGCGTGTTCAGCGCCGACACCGTCTCGCTGACCTCCGACCAGCGCGCGTTCCGCGTCGGCGACGTGGTCACCGTGATCCTGCAGGAGACCACCCAGGCCAGCAAGAAGGCCGGCACCAGCTTCAACAAGGGCTCGTCGGCGTCGGTCGCGCCGATCGGCGCGCTCGGCAAGACCTTCGGCAAGACCGGGCTCGACATCTCGGCCGACCGCAGCTTTGCCGGCGACGCCACCAGCACCCAGCAGAACGCGCTGTCCGGCGCGGTCACCGTGATGGTGCAGGAAGTGCTGCCCAACGGCCTGCTGCGGGTGGCCGGCGAAAAGCGCCTGACCCTGAACCAGGGCGAGGAATACCTGCGCCTGAAAGGCTACCTGCGCGCGGCCGACATCGACGCCGACAACCAGGTGTCGTCGCAGCGCGTGGCCAATGCCCGCATCGGGTATGCGGCGCAAGGGGCGCTGGCCGACGCCAACTCGCCGGGCTGGCTGACGCGCTTCTTCGTCGGCCCGCTGATGCCGTTCTGAGGACAAGATGAAACAACTTAGCCGCACCTCCTTTTTCGGCCTCGCCCTCGCCGCCATGCTGGCCACGGCCAGCCTGCCGGCCTGCGCCGCCCAGGCGCTGCGCAACCTGGTTTCGGTCGAAGGCGTGCGCGACAACCCGCTGGTCGGCTACGGCCTGGTGGTCGGCCTGAACGGCAGCGGCGACTCGACCCAGGTCAAGTTCGCCAGCCAGTCGGTGATCAATATGCTCAAGCAGTTCGGCGTCAAGCTGCCGGAAGGCCAGGACGCCAAGAACAAGAACGTGGCCGCGGTGATGGTGTCGGCCACCTTCCCGCCCGGCTACCGGCGCGGCCAGAACATCGATGTCACCGTGTCGTCGCTGGGCGACGCCAAGAGCCTGCGCGGCGGCACCCTGCTGCTGACCCAGCTGCGCGCGGCCGATAACGAAGTCTACGCGCTGGCCCAGGGCAACCTGGTGGTCGGCGGCCTGAACGCGACCGGCCGCAGCGGTTCGTCGGTCACGGTCAACACCCCGACCAGCGGCCGGATCCCGAACGGCGCGCTGATCGAACGCGAGATCGGCACCGACTTCTCGACCCGCCCGCAAGTGCTGCTGCGCCTGCGCCACCCGAACTTCGACACCGCCACCAACGTCGTGCAGGCGATCAACCGCCGCTACGGCCAGGTCGCCACCACCGCCGACGGCACCAGCGTCGAGGTGCTGGCGCCCAGCGACCCGACCGAGCGCGTGGCCTTTGTCGCCAAGCTCGAGAACCTGGCGGTCGAAGCCGGCATCGAGGTGCCAAAGGTGGTGTTCAACTCGCGCACCGGCACCGTGGTCATTGCCGACGGCCTGCGCGTGAAGGCCGCCGCGGTAACCCATGGCTCGCTCAAGGTGGTGATTTCGGAAAGCTCGGCGGTCAGCCAGCCGGGCCCGCTGTCGAATGGCCAGACCGCGGTCACGCCGCAGTCGAAGGTATCGGTCGACCAGGGCTCGGGCCAGATGTTCAAGTGGCCGGCCGGCGCGAAGCTGCAAACCATCATCGACGTCGTCAACAGCCTGGGCGCGTCCCCCGATGACATCATGGCAATCCTGCAGGCGCTCGACCAGGCCGGCGCCATCGAAGGCGAACTGGTGGTGATCTGATGCTCGATAAACTCAATCCTGCCCTGCCCGCCGCCGTCGCCGCGGCCGACACGCCGGTCGCCGCCAACCCCGCGCCGGCGCACGACCCCGTCTATGTTGCCAAAGCCACCAAGGCAGCGGTCGAATTCGAAAGCTTCTTCATCGGCCACATGCTGCGCACGATGCGCTCGTCCACGCGCGAGATGGCCGGCGCCGACAGCGTGTTCAAGGATCCGGTCAACAGCGACATGCAGGACATGGCCGACAACATGTTGGCGGGGCAAATGGCCGGCCAGCGCGCGTTTGGCATCGCCGACGCGATCCTGCGCCAATTATTGCCGGCGCCCCTTAATAATTCGAAGTAAATGGTCGCCTTGTCATAGAGTACCCCTCGAAAGCCCATCATGACCATCATCAATAACGCGCTCAGCGGCGCGCTGGCAGCGCAAGTGGCGCTGTCGGCCTCCAGCCAGAACATCGCCAACCTGCAGACCAAGGGCTATACGCGCCAGGCAGCGTTGCTGACCGCGCTCGGCCCGAATGCCGGCAACCGCTCGGCCGGCAACGGCGTGGAGGTCAGCTCGCTGATCCGCTTCTCGGACGGCTACAAGAGCCAGCAGCTGTGGCGCGCGGCCTCCGACCTGGGCGCCCGCTCGCAGAGCCAGCCTTACCTGAGCCAGCTCGAGGGCGTGATGGGTGACGATGCCTCCAGCCTGGCGGGCGGCATCGACAAGTTCTTCCAGTCGCTCAACGCGGTGGCCGGCGTCGACCCGACCTCGACCCCGCTGCGCCAGCAGGTGCTGACCGCGGCCGGGCTGGTCTCGCAGCGCTTTAACAGCCTGAACAATGTGCTGAACAGCCAGTTGCTGTCGGTCTACCAGCAGCGCGCGGCGATCGTCGCCTCCGCCAACGCCGAGATCACCAACATCGCCGCGCTCAACCTGAAGATCACCCACGCCAACGCGACCGGCGACAGCGTCTCGGCGCTGGTCGACGCGCGCGACCTGGCGATCGACAACCTGGCCGCCAAGATGGGCCTGGAAGTGAGCGACCAGCCCGACGGAACGCGCAACGTGTCGCTGAAAACCGGCCAGTCGCTGGTGATCGGCGGCATCGCCGCCAAGCTGGCCGTCAGCCCCGGTGTCACCGGCGGCCAGCTGTTCACGCTCGAAATCGCGAACACCAGCTTCGGCATGGAGACCGCCGCGCTCGGCGGCCAGCTGGGCGGCCTGTCGCGCTACGAACAGGACCTCCTGCTGCCGCTGCAGCAAGGCGTGTCGGACATGGCCGAGCAGCTGGCCAGCAAGGTCAACGCCCAGCTCGCGGCCGGCTTTACGATGGCCGGCAACCCCGGCAAGCCGCTGTTCGTGTTCACCCCGGGCGGCAACTCCAACCTGCTGCAGGTCGCGGCCGGCTACCAGACCGACGACCTGGCCTTCTCCAGCGATAACACGCCCGGCGACACCGGCAACCTGCAAAAGCTGGTCGCGATCAAGGGCCAGCCGATCACCGTCACCACCCTCGGCACCGTGCTGCTGGGCGACGCCGACACCCAGCTGGTCGGCAAGCTCGGTGTCGACAGCCAGCAGAACCAGGCCGCGCTGTCGACCGCCGACGCGGTGCGCAACCACGCCACCGAAGACTGGCAGTCGACCAGCGGCGTCAACCAGGACGAGGAAGCCATCAACCTGGTCGAGTACCAGAAGATGTACCAGGCCAACCTGAAAGTCGTGTCGGTCGCCAACGCCCTGTTCGACGCCACCCTTGCCATGATGGGCTAAAGGATAAGCCATGCGTATCGCTACCACCCAATACCAGTCGACGATGAACCAGTCGCTCCAGATGAACCAGGGGCGCATCACCCGCATCACCCAGCAGATGGCATCGGGCAACCGCATCATGTTGCCGTCCGACGACCCGGTCGACAGCGTGCGCCTGTCGCGCCTGAACCGCGAAGAGGCGGCCGTCAGCCAGTACCGCGACAACATCGCGGCGGTCAAGATCCGGCTGTCGAAGAACGAAGGCTACCTGTCGAACATGGTCAACGACATGATGACCGGCCGCGACCTGCTGGTCTGGGCCTCCGACGGCGGCAATGCGCCGGACGACCTGAAGGCGATGGTCAGCCCGCTCCAGGCGCTGCGCGAGAGCCTGTTCTACAGCGCCAACACGATCGACCAGGAAGGCCGCTTTGTGTTTTCCGGCACCCTGACCAACACCGCGCCGATTGCCTACAATAGTGCAGCCGCGCCCGGCTCGCGCTACAGTTACGCGGGCAACACCAATTCACAGGACGTCGTGGTCGGCAACGGCATCACCCAGGTCGCCAACCAGAACATCGCGGGCATCGAGAAGCTGCTGAACCAGATCGACAGCGCGATCCAGGTCATGTCGACCCCGAACGTGAACGTCAACGACCCGGCGGTACGCAGCGTGCTGGCGTCCAGCCTGGACGGCTTCGACAGTGCGCTCGACCTGGTCTCGGGCAAGATCGCGGTGCTCGGCGGCTCGCAGAACATCCTGACCACGCTCGACGCCAACCACACCAACGTGAGCCTGTCGAACCAGATGGCGATCACCGACATCGGCCAGCTCGACATGGGCCAGGCCGCGATCGACCTGAACGGCTACTCGACGGCGCTGCAGGCTACCTACAAAGCGTATAGCCGGATCGGCGAGCTGTCCCTGTTCGCGGCGCTGTAACGGTCATGGATACGACGATTCGCCCGGCCCCGCCGCCACTCGCCAACGCCAGCGCCGCGCGCAGCGGTGCGCTGGCGCGCACGCGTGCGCTCGAGGCCGATCCGCGCCCTGCGCGCGCCACCCCGGCCGCGGCCCAGGCGCGCACCCCCGCACCGCTCAAGCGTGGCGTGGCAGGCTGGGACAGCGGCATGCAGGACGAGGTCGCGCGCGCCCAGCAGGCGCTCGATTACCTCGACCAGGTCGCGAGCCAGCTTGAAGCGCTCAAGGGCCAGCTGGCAGCCAGGCTGTCGGGCGCGCGTGGCGACGAACAGCAGTTGCAGGCGCGCCTGCGCGAACTGGCGTCCAGCCTGGCCGCGCGCCGCGACAACGCCGGCGGCGGGCTCGATGCCCGGCTCGACTTCAACGGCGGCAAGCCGGCGCTGCAGCGCTTCCGCATCCGCGGGCTCGACCTCGCGACGCTGCAGTCGGGCGGCGCCCAGGACCTGGCGTTCTCGGTCGGCAGCGCCGGCGGTCCGCAGCTGTCGGTATCGATCGAAGCCGGCCTGTCGCGCAAGGAAATTGCCCAGCGCCTCGACCGCGCACTGGCGCCGCTGAAGGTGCGTGCGCAACTGGACGAGCGCGGCGAGCTGGTGTTCTCGACCGACGAGGCCAACTGGCCTGGCATCAAGGACAGCATTGCGATCTCCGGCCGTGGCCGGGTTGCGACGGAAGAAGAAGCGCCGGCGGTCAATCCGCAGGGCCTCGACACCATCAACACCGACGCCGTGCGCCAGAGCCTGCGCGAAGTGGTGCAAGCGCTGGCGCGCGTGCGCCGCTCGCAGGAAGCGGCCAACGCCGCGCTGGGCGACGCCACCGCGCGCGCCTCGCGCGCGAGCGCGGCGGCGAATGCGGCGAATGCCGCCAACGCCACCCAGCAGGCCCAGGACTTCGCCAGCACCGCATCCAGTCCCGACTACAACTCGCTGCTCGCGATCACCTCGGCGCTGGTCGGCGTCAGCCGCGAACGCGTGCTGGCCCTGCTGGGGCTGCGCTAAGCCGCCAACAACCGCTTACCCGCGCCTCCCAAATACCAACACGTCGTCCTCGCGCAGGCGGGGACCCATGCCGAGTGTGCCGACACGCCGCTTCAGCATGGGTCCCCGCTTTCGCGAGGACGACGTGGTTACAGCGGCCTGACCGTAATCGTGGTGCCGCGCAAATCGATATCGCGGATGCTGATGCTGCCCAGGCTGGGTCCGCTCGCCGCGTTGCCGACGCGGATGTTGCGGAAGCTGATCTCGCCGATCGTGCTCGGCAGCCGCAGCGTCACCGACCCGTCCTTGTTAATCACCGCCGTCGAGTTGGCCGGGTCGTAGACCACCCCGCGGATGCTGGTCTCGGCGCCGAACAGCATCGACAACGGATTGAACACCCGGGCCAGCTCGCCCAGCACCTGCGCGCCGTCGCCCGTCTTGGCGTGCGCCAGCGCGTCGGCCGCAGCGCCCTGCCCGCCCTGGGCTGCCAGCGCCGCCAGCCGCAGCGCGGCCAGCAAGGCCTGTTCGCGCAGCGCGTCGTCATTGCGTCCCTGCGCCGCCACCTCGCCCAGTTCTTCATCCGACAACTCGCGCATGCCGCGCTCGGCGCCGAGCGTGCGCGCGCCCACCACCGCCGCCGGCGCCGCGGCCACCGCCGCGTAGGCCTGCAGCGGCCCCAGCAGCGCGGTGGCGACGGCCGCCGCCATCCGCAGGTTGCGCTGGCGCCGGATCGCGCCGCGCACCTGGGCATCGGTGATCAGCTTCATCGCCGCCAGCACCTCGCCCAGCCGCTGGCCGGTGCGCCCCTGTTCGGCAATCGCCTGCTCCAGCTGGTCTTCCGAGATCAGCTTCTTGCCGACCAGGATCTGGCCGAGCTGGGATTTCTGTCGGTTCTGGTTCAGCCAATCCATGCTGCGCTCCTCGTGGTCGGGTCAGTGCTTCAGGGCGTGACGGCCGCGCGCAGGCGCAGCCCGATCTTGTTCTGCAGTTCGGTCAGCCTGGCCTTGACCTGGACCTGGTTGGCCCTGGCGACCTGTTCGCCCAGCGTCTTCTGGATTTCCGGCGCCAGCGCTTCGAACTTGGCGCGCACCGGCGACTCCAGGATTGCCGCCAGTTGCCTGAGCTCGTCTTCGCTGAAGCGCTGCGCCAGCAGCGGCGCGATGGTCGAGTCGACCGCGGCCCGGGTACTGGCGCGCACCAGCGGCGCCTCTTCGTTGAACACCTTCTCGGCCTCGGCCGTGATCTCCTTGAGCACGGCTTCCTGCTTGGCCGGCGCCACCCGTCCCTGCAGCACGGCGCGCGCCTGGACCAGCGCATCGCCGATCGGCTTTTGCAGCATAGCCAGCCCGACATTTTCCATCGGCATCTTGGCCAGCACGCGCTGCACCAGCGCCTGCTTGTCGGGCGCCACCGGCGCAGTCTGGGCCAGCGCGCCGGCGGCGCAGGTGGCGGCGATCAGGCCGGCCAGGACTGGTAACTTCGCTCGAAACATCGGTTCCTCCGAATCACAGTGTTGAGAAGCTTCAGAACGGCGTCGTGTACGACAGGCCGGCATAGCGCACAATCAGGTTGCCCGACACGTTGGTCGCGGCATACGGGTTGTAGATGATGTTGAAGAAGCCGTCGCAATTCAGGTTGCAGTCGCTGCGGGCGGGAATGTTGTACGTGCCCTTCATGTAGCTGGCCGCCAGGTTCAGTTCGCTGCCGCTATCGAACCGGTAGCGCAGGCCGAGGCTGCGCAGTTTGGTATCCGGCAAGGGCGCCAGCAGGCTCATCTTGTCGCCCGGGATCGAGCTCTTGCGCGGCTCATAGCCGGCCCGCAGCGCCAGCTTCTTCGTCACATTCAGCTGCGCGCCGAAGCTGTAGTTGACCACGCTGCGAAAGCCCATCTGGAAGGTGGCCTGGGTCGAATCGGCAAACCCGAACAGGCGCGCCAGCTCGAGCAGCTTGACGCTCTGGTCGAACTTGAACTGCAGCTGGTTCCACTGGGACCAGTCGGCGTAGCTGACGTCGGCGTTCAGTTGCAGGTAGTCGGTTGCCATCAGCTTGATGCCGGCCTGGACGCGCCACGGGAACGGGATCTGGGCCGTCATGTTCCCGGTCTGCCATTCGGGGATCTCCTGCGGCAGCCCGGTGATGCCGGCCACGATCGGCCCCAGCAGGCTGCTGTTGAGGCCCTTGGTGAACTGGCGCAGCATCGGGTCGGCATGGAACGCGTAGCGCCCGGTGTAGGTGGTCGTGGTGCCGCCCTGGTAGACCACGCCCAGCGCGAACCATTTCTTCGGCTCCCACAGCAGGCCGATGTTGACGGTCGGGTCGAACGACGAATGCATGTCGAAGTCGATGTTGGCGGCGCGCTTGAACGGGTTGACCATGCCTTCCGGGCCGCCGCCGCACAGGCCGAAGGTGAAGGTGTCGATCACGGTCGGGTTGCCCTCGGGGCACAGGCCCTTCTGCAGCGAGCCTACGGTCCCGAGTAACTTGTTGGGCGCCCGGAAGTCGGTGTTGATCGCGAAGCTGGCGTAGGCGATCGGCACCGAAATGCCGACGCGCAGCGTGTCGCTGATCTTGTAGCCGGCCGCCGGCGACAGGTACACCAGCCGCTGCAGCTGCACCAGGCGGCCGTCGAAGCGCGCCGGATCGTCCGGGTCCTTGGTGCGGTCCATGCTCATCGCCTGCGACAGGTAGACCATGGTGCCGAAGGTCCAGCGCGAGCCCGGCGCGTTGTAGGAGATGCCCATGCCCGGCACCACCACCGCCGGCAGGCGCGCCTTCGGGATGCCGACGTACGGCAGCGCCACCGCCTGCCGCACCGGGCCGCTTTCCTTGCCGTTGATCGGGTCGTCTTTGAAGCCGCCGATGTCGATGTCGGGCGCGGACTCGAACTTGTTGTGGTTGCGGATCGAGGCGCCGAACACCGAGTCGATGTGCTGGATCCCGTTCAGGCGCGCCAGCCCGGCCGGGTTGAAGTGGATCGACTCGATCCCGGGCGGGTCGGCCGTCACCGCGTTCCCCATCGCCATCGCCACCGGGCTGGTGACCAGGTTGTCGGTGACGCCGGCGCGCGCCGCCGGCGCCACCGCCACCAGCGCCAGCAGGGACAGGAGCACGCGCTGCATGGCCATCGTCACAGCGCGAGCGGCAGGCTCAGGCCCAGGCTCATGTTCGGCGCCGACGAGGTCAGGCCGATGCCGACCGTGGTGTTGAGCGTGGTCTTGGGCGAGACCCGGTAGCCCAGGCCGATCGACAGCACGCCGGCCGACTGGGTGCCGGTCCTGACGCTGCGGTCGTTGTCGAAGCTCAGCCGCGATTTGGCCGAGATCGATTCCTGGAACGAGAACGAGGTCGTGATCTTGTAGGTCAGCGCGAAGGCGAAGCCCATGCCGAAGCCGACCGACGGCCCCGGCTTGACTTCCTTGAGCACCGCGCCAGCCAGCTGCTGCGACAGGTGGCGCGCGGGCAGGCTGTAGCCGAGGTTGAGCGAGCCGAACAGCGCAACCGGGTCGACGATGCGGGTCATGTTCACGCCCAGGTTGACGGTGTTGAAGCCCGAGCCGGTCGCCAGGCCCTTGGCGGCGTCGACCTTGAACGGACTGGTGCCGGTGGCGGCGCGCACGCCGCCAGTGACCGTGAACGAGGTTTCGTCCTGCTTGACCTCGAACGGCTGCCAGCGCACCCCGACGCCGACGTCGCCGACGGTGTGCGACACGCCCGAATAACCAGCCGCGTCCGAATAGCGGCTGATGAAGGGCATCATCGCGTTGACCGTCAGGTTGTTCAGCAGGCCGTAATCGACCATCAGAGTGTTGGTGATCGTGTGCGAACTGGTGTTCTCGATCGAGAACAGGGTCGCGTTGCCGGACGCGAGGTCGGTGTTGATCTTTTCCTGGCCGATGTACGAGTAGTTCAGGTCGTAGTTGACTTGCACCTTGTCCTTGCGCAGCAGCGAATACTGCTTGTCGACCTGGGTCAGGGTGTCCTTCAGCTGCGTGGTCGAATCGACGTCGCCGTCCTTTTTCGCCAGCGCGTCGCGCACCGCCTCGTTGGTCGCCGGCGTGGCGGGCGCCTGCTGGGCCCACGCCGCCGGGGCTGCGAGCAAGGCGGCGGACAGCGCCAGCAATCGGGAAATCTTCATGTTCCAGGGTCCTCCAAGGGTTGACTATTGTTTGCGGATCGAGACGCCGCCGAAGCCGTTCAGCAGGCGCTCGACCTGGGGCTGGGTGTCGAGCGGACGCAGCATTGCATGGTCGCGGACGCGGTCCATGTCCATCACGCCAAGTTCGTTGTCCGTCAGCGCCAGCCCGGCGACCGGCGGCTTGTCCTTGGGCGGATAGACGACGAACAGCGTGTTCTTTTCCCACAGCCTGGCGAATTCGGCGACCGAAAACGTGACGTTGCCGTTGGCCGGGTCGGCCACGAACACCGTTGCGTCGCGCACCCCGCGCAGCACCACGAAGTGCTTGATGCCGGCCCACTCGATCGGCACGATGGCCGGCGAATCGAGCTTCTCGAGGTCGGCCATCTCGGCCTTGAAGCCGGCGCTGTCGACCCCGATCGAGGCCAGGTAGCGCTTCATGTCGAGCAGGGAGAAGCCGCGCCGCTCGATGATCTTGTCCTTTTCGCCGAAGGCCATCATCCCTTCCATCGACTCCTGTTCGCTGACCTTGATGCCGATGTGGTAATTCAGGACCGTCACCAGCGCCGCCGAGCCGCAGCTGTAGTCGTAGGCCTGGCGCACGATGTTCCTGTACTTGAGTTCGTAGAACGGCTCGATCCGCACCGACTGCGGCGCGCTGCTGGCCACCGACAGCGTGGCCGGCAGGTCGAACTGCGCGAGCGGGCGGTCGACCGGCTCGTGCTCGGCGAGGAAGCCGGAGCCTCCCAGCGCGGCGGCCAGGATGCCCAGCAGGATTGTGAACATTGTGTCTCCCAGGACGGATCGGTTGGCGCCCGTCTTTCGTGTGTGCGTGCTTTGAAACGTGGTAGTTTGGACACGTTTATTGCAAATTTTCTATATTTTCGGTGCACTGCAGTGTTGGCAGTGTTATAAAACGCTGTCGTTTTTGTAAAAAACCGCTCATTCGAGAGTTGCCAGTGAAGACTTGGGACAGGATCAGCAATGCCTTGGGCGTGAAACCGGTGGCCAGCTTCGAGACCGGTGGTGTGCCGCTGCGGGCCGAACGCTACATCTTCCGGCTCAACGCCTGCGAGGTGCCGGCGCTCGACTCGATGGTGCTGGCCTGCCACCTGGGCGGCGCGCGCGCCACCATCGGCAAGGGCAGCGGGCGCTCGTTCGATTTCATTCCCAGTTCGTCGGCCGTGTTCCAGCCCGGCTTTGCCAGCCGCTGGATGTTCGGCGGCGCGATCGACATCGCGATGTTCCACTTCCTCGACTGCGGCCACGACAAGGTGCGCCAGCTGCAGCGCCTGCTGGCGGCGCGCGGCAAGTCGGCCCCGTTCTCCGACCCGCTGGTCGGCGCCAGCGCCCAGCAGCTGCTGGGCGAAATCGCGCGCAGCAGCACCCCCAACCACGGCTTCCTGGCGCGCCTGTCCGACCTGATGATCGAGCAGGCCTGCCGCGTCCTCGAAGGCAAGACCGCGCGCAACATCCCGCCCGACGCGCTGCAACTGGGCCGCCTGCAAGGCGTGCTCGAGTGGATGCAGCAGAACCTGTCGAACGAGCTGTCGAACGCCGAGCTGGCCGAGCGCGCCGGGGTGTCCGAATCGCACTTCCGGCGCATCTTCCACGAGGCGATGGGGATGACGCCGCACCGCTACGTGCAGCGGCTGCGCCTCGAGCGCGTGCACCAGCTGCTGACCCGCACCAGCTTTTCGATCGCCCGTGTTGCGGCCCAGTGCGGGTTCAACAGCCAGAGCCACATGACCGCCTGTTTCTCGGCCGCGTACGGCATCACCCCGGCGCGCGCGCGCCAGCAGGCGCGCCTGTGACGGCGGCGCGCACGCCGCGGCGCCGCATGCGTTTGTCGCATTCCGCCCACAGATGAGCGTTTTTCGATAAACACAGGATCATTTTCCGATTCGATGGCTTTGGTCGTGACCACATAATAAAAAAACGGCAACCGGGCGCAGACCCGCGGCCGCTACGACGGAGACATCTATGAGAACAGCGAAGCGCACGGCCGCCCCTGCGCGCCGGCCGGCATGAACTATCTGTCCGCCACCGACGTGGTGCAGTGCATCAGGTCCTGCCTGTCGGCCGAAGGCGTGGATGCCGCCGGCCTGTTCGAACGCGCGGCGCTGCAGGGCTTCGAAGCCGGCGCCGGGCGCGCCACCGACCTGCTGGCCCTGTCCGACCAGTTCAGCCTGTTGTGGGAATCGCTGGCGCTGGCCAGCGGCGACCCGCTGCTCGGCTTTCGCGTGTTCCCGCCCGACCCGCTCAGCTGGCTGGGCGTGCTGGGCCACCTGATGCTGGCCTCCCCCACCCTGAAAAGCGCGGCCGGCAGCCTGATGCGCTACATGCCGCTGATGGCGCCCATCGTGCACGCGACCATCGAATCGAAAGCCGAGCGCACCCGCGTCATCCTGCACCTGGTCGGCGGCGCGCGCGCGGTGCCGCAGCAGCGCTACGACTTCACCTGGAACCTGCTGCTGTCGACCTTGCGCTTCATCGCCGGCCGCCCCACGCTGCGTCCGGTGCTGGTCGACTATGCCTATCCGCCGCCGCCCGCCAGTGGCGGCTATCGCGAGCACTTCGGCTGCCCGGTGCGCTTTGGCGCGGCCGGGAACGCCCTCGAATTTTCCAACGCCGACCTGGGCGCGCCGATCCCGACCGCCAACCCGCTGGCCGCCGAAGGCCTGGTCCGCCTGCTCGACGAACGCCTGGCCCAGGCCGAACGCACCAGCTTCTCGAGCCGCGTGCGCGAGCTGCTGCCGACCATGATCGACCAGGGCGGCGCGCTGCGCGAAGCGGTGGCACGGCGGCTCTTGATCAGCGAACGCACGCTGCAGCGGCGCCTGGCCGACGAGGGCACCGACTTCTCCACCCTGGTCGACCAGGTGCGGCGCGCGATCGCGCAGCAGTACCTGGGGAGCGACCGCATCAGCCTGAAGAACCTCAGCTACAAACTGGGCTTTTCCGATCCGAGCGCATTCCACCGCGCCTGCCTGCGCTGGTTCGGCAAGGCGCCGGGCGAATTCCAGCAGGCCGGCAAGCTCAGTGCGACCACAGGCGCAGTTGCCCCTGCATCTGCACTTCGCCGTTCAGCGTGAAGCGTCCCAGGCTCTCGGTCACGGGCGCGTGCGGGTCGGCCTGCACGCTGAGCGACTCGAAGCCGAAATCGGTGAACCGGGTACTGACCGGCAGCGTCAGCGCCACATACGACGCGCCCTCCGGGGTGCTGCGCGCGGCGATGTTCAGGCCGATCATCTGCACCAGCCCACTGACGTTCTTGAGCACCGTGTAGGTGGTGCGCCCATCGGCCTGCTGGCCGATCCACAGGCGGCTGTCGCCGGGGGCCAGGTGGTCGCCCTCGCGGTTCAGTTCGAGCCGCACCGCGAAGCTGACGCCGTCGGCGCCGCGCACCGCGGCCAGTTCGCTGTCGCCGAGCGGCGTCGGGCCGGCCAGCGCGGCGCGGGCGGCGGCCCACAGCAACAGCAAGGCGGCGCGGCGCTTCATGGACGGAAGCGGATGTCGAGGTACTGCAGCTGGATCGCGCCGATGCGCGAGGCGCCCAGGTCGACCGGCGGCGCGCCCTCGCTGCGGAAGCTGATGTTCGCAACCTGCAGCGTGCCGCTCGGCGCGCCGGCCGCGTCGGGCCAGTCGATGCCGATGTGCAGGCGCGCGTTGCCGTCGGCGTCGGTGCGGGCGTTGAAGATGCCGGGCTGGTGGACCACGTCGGCGATGCGCCACGGCGCCACCGGCGCGCTGCCGTCGCTGGTCGCGGCGCCGATCCGCAGCGTCGACAGCACCAGCGCCTCGCCGCTGGCGGCGCGCCCGTTCGGCTGCAGCGCCATGCTGCCAAGTTCGCTGCGCAGCGCATAGCCGAAGGCCAGGCCGTCGCCGGCCTGCGGCGTCGAGAACTGCATGCCGCCGCCGTAATACACCAGGTCCTTCATGACCACGCTGCCGACGTGCGCGCTGCGGCCATCGGCGTCGACGTCGAGGTCGAACCCGACCTGCCACACTTCGCGCCCGGCCGCGTTCACGGGCCGCAGCACGCTGATGATGTCGGCCCGGCCCGCGCTCCTGGTCACGTCCAGCCGATAGGGGTCGGCGAACGGCGCGTCCAGGTTATCCGAGCGCGACGCCCAGAGGTTCGATAGCGCGAAGCTGGCGCGGTTGTCGGGCGTGTAGTAGCGCAGCGAGCCGCTGCCCGACATCGCAAACCCGGACAGGTTGAAGCTCATGCCGTCGCGTCCGGCCACTTGCGCCAGCGCGGCGTCGGGCAGCGGCTCGAGCGCTTGGGCGAGGCCGGGCAGCGCCAGCAGCAGCGCAAGCAGCAGCGTGTGCGGCGGCACCTGCGGACGCGCCATCGTCAGTGGCTCCCGGGCAGGTTGGGCGGCAGCGCGCCGTTCAGGTTGAGCGCGGTCAGCTTGTCGCGCCAGTTGAGCCAGACCCCGGCCTGCGCCGGCGTCAGCTCCGGCATGCCGGCGGCGGCCGGGAACTGCACTGGCGCCTTCAGCACCGAGATCCAGAAGTCGCGGCTCGGTCCACTCGCGTCGCCCGCGGTGACGGCGCCGACCTGCGACAGCGACAGCGCGCAGCCGGCGCAGCTGCCGTCCCAGCGCTTGCCGCCACCGGCGTCCGCGGCCGAGTCGATCACGCCGGCCGCGCCGGCGTCGATGCGCAGCGCGCCCGACAGCGTGGCGATCTTCAGGCCGATGTCGCCGGCGATGCTGTCGAAGCCGAGGCGCATGCCGATCACTTCGCGCTGGCCGGCGCTGGCGCCGTCGCGGAACACGAATTCGAAATAGGGATTGCTGATCTGGACCAGGCGCTGCGCGGCGTTGCCGTCGCTGCGGCCGAACTGGAGCGCGCCGATATCGAGATCGGCGCCGCTGCCGTTGCGCGGCGCGTAAGCGTATTCGCCGAGGCGCAGGTTGGTGAGGTTCGCGTTCAGCGTGACGTCGGCGTCAAGGCTGATGCGCGTGAAATCGTAGCCGTTCAGGCTGCTGTTAGCGACGGTGAACAGCCCCTGCCCGCTGACGGCGGCAAGTTCGGCCTCCGACAGTGCGCGCATCTGGGCCGCGGCATGGGGGCTGCACAGGACGGCGGCAAGCGCCAGCAGCGGCGCGCAAGCGCGAAAGGTCGGAAAGCGCATCGGTGTGTGGGCGATGTGGTCAAAAAAACGGCCCGGGGCGAACCCGCGAGCCGTTCTTCGGATGGACTGCTTAGTGGGCCCAGATGTAGACCGTGGTGCCTTGCAGCTTGACGTCGTTCATGGCCATCGAGCCGTACGAAGCGGTCGAGCCGCCCATTTCGATGCGGTCGACGCTCATGTTCAGGCTCTTGGTGGTGGTGACTTGCGGGATCGCGATCTTGACCACGTCGCCACCTGGCATGAACGCAGCCAGGCCGGTACCGCCGGTCACGCCCAGCACGCTGCCTGCGCCCGAAGCGGCGCTTGCTTCAGCCTGGAAGGTGGCGTTGTTGACGATGTCGATGGTCGCGCCGATCACGCCATTGATGCCGATGCCCTTGAAGCTGACCGAACCGCCGGTAGCGTCGGTGTCGGTGTACTTGAACTCGCCGATGTTGATATGCAGGTCAGCAGCGATCGACACGCCGTCCTGGCCGGTGACTTTGGACAGTTCGGTATCGGTGATCGGGGTCATGGCCGAGGCGTAGGCGCCGACGGACGACAGGGCGGCAACCAGGGCCAGTTTTTTCAGCAGTTTCATTGCTATCTCCAGTAGTTATTGTAGTGAAATCGACGGGAATCTCTTCGGGCTTCCCGACACGGTCCGTTCGAGCCCGCGCCCGGCTTGTGGCCGATAGGGACGGATGGTCGGGACAGCGTCACTCTTAATCAGGAATTAATTAAGAGTAACTATCGTACAACTACCGTGTTCAAAAATGCATCTTTTGTCATTGATCAAGAAGCCAAATCGATGGCTTCGTGAGCCAATGCCCGGGTCTGTACCCGCTTGCAATAAAGTAAATAATTGGCAACGTTTGGTGATAGCCTGTGCTGGTCGACCATCTCCAGCGAAAGTACCGAGGCATGACGAAACCGGATATCCCGCCAGCGCACGGCGCCAAACAGGAGTGCGAGCAGCTGATGGGGCAATTGCTGCCGTTCGCCGAGACAATGCTGGCCGAACATGGCGAGTTTTTGCCGTTTGGGGGCGTGCTGAAGATGGCGGGCGAGATGGCGCATATCGGCGCCTGGGACGACGCCGAAGCGCCGCTGTCGCGCGAACTGATCGCCCTGCTCAAGGACGGGTTCATCGCAGGAGCGCGATCGGGGCAATACAAGGCCACCGCCTTGCTGTACAACGCCAGCACGACGCCGCCGGGCGCCACCGACAGCACGGAAGCGGTGGTTATTTCGCTGAACCACCGCGACGGCTATTCGGTCGTGGTGGTGTTTCCATACACGGTCATCGAGGGGTGCGTCGAATTCGGTGACGGCTTCGCACAAGCGGGCGAGAACGACATTTTCCCGCAGCGCTCGGAAAGTAACCCGCTGCCATGGCAGCGGGTTACTTCCTGGTTGCGCCGCTGAGGACCGGGCCCATCAGGCGGCCGAGGCGACGTCATTCCGTGACGAACCAAAAAAAAGGGCGCCGCGGCGCCCTTTTCAATTATGCCGCTTCGCGGCTTGCCTTCTTGCGCTCGTGCTCCTTCAGGTAGCGCTTGCGCAGGCGGATGCTCTTCGGCGTGATCTCGACCAGCTCGTCGTCAGCGATGAATTCCACCGCGTATTCGAGCGACATCTGGATCGGCGGCACCAGGCGCACTGCTTCGTCGGTACCCGACGAACGCACGTTGGTCAGCTGCTTGCCCTTGATCGGGTTCACGACCAGGTCGTTGTCACGCGAGTGGATGCCGATGATCATGCCTTCGTACACCGGGTCGTTGTGCGACACGAACATGCGGCCGCGGTCCTGCAGCTTCCAGATCGCGTAGGCCACGGCGGCGCC
>JBJMVW010000217.1:0-6775 GCA_045810465.1 Massilia sp.
GCGACCTGAACCTGCTGGTGATCGGCGAACCGGCGCCTGGAAAGAAGACGGTCTGGGTGATCGCACGCCAGCACCCGGGCGAGACGATGGCCGAGTGGTTCGTCGAGGGCATGCTCGACGCCCTGCTCGATCCGGCGCACCCGTTCGGCCGCCAGCTGCTCAAGGAGAGCGTGTTCTACGTGGTCCCGAACATGAACCCGGACGGCTCGGTGCGCGGCAACCTGCGCACCAACGCGGCCGGCGCCAACCTCAATCGCGAGTGGATGAACCCGTCGATCGAGCGCAGCCCGGAAGTGTTCCTGGTGCTCGAGAAGATGAAGGAAACCGGGGTCGACCTGTTCCTCGACGTGCACGGCGACGAGGGCCTGCCCTACGTGTTCATCGCCGGCAGCGACGAACTGCCGACCTTCACGGCGGCGCAGGCGGCGATGCAGAAGCGCTTTTCGGACGACTTCAAGATCGCCAGCCCCGACTTCCAGGACGTGCACGGCTACCCGAAGGAGCAGTTCACCGACGAGGTACTGACGATGGGCTCGCCGCACATCACGCACCGCTTCGGCTGCCTGTCGCTGACGCTGGAGCTGCCGTTCAAGGACAATGCCAACGATCCGGACGAGCAGGCCGGCTGGGACGGCGCCCGCAGCGCGCGCCTGGGCGAGGCGGTATTGCAACCGGTGCTGCACTCGATCCGCGCGATGAAGTAAAAGTAAACAGATGCCCCGTACGCCGGGGCGTTTTTATCAGAGAAGTTTCGGAAGGTATCAAAATATGACGATCTTTGCCGCCCCGGTGTTCGACGCCACCGTCCTGGTCGACGGGCAGGAGCTGTTCAAGGGAAAAGGGGCCGCCCAGATGTGGGCCGAGAAACTGTCGGCCGAACTCGGCAGCGAAGTAACGGTCGAAAAGATCGGCACCGGCTGGGCTTTATGCGCACAGGATGACGGCGTCAATTGCGTCTGGGGCATTTATGGCCAGCGCCTGAAGCGCATGGAGCGGCCCGGCTGAGCCGCCTGGCGACCCCGCGCACGGATCAGTCAACGGAAAATTGACAAATCGTAAATCCCTCTATAATTCATGTAAACAATGCCGCGCGGCATGGCGGCACCGCTACTACTTGACGGGGACATACACGACGGCTTTATGCCTTGAATGACGTCGCGACGCTGTCGACCTCGGACAACCATTTAAGGGGGGCTCATGACCTCAACACAACCATCCCGGCGCGCGGGGCGCAGCCCGGCGACCCGGCTTTCGACCGGCATCCGCGGCCTCGACGACATCCTCGGCGGCGGCCTGACGCGCCACCGCGTCTACCTGGTCGAGGGCTCGCCCGGCACCGGCAAGACCACCCTTGGCCTGCAATTCTTGCTCGACGGCGTTTCAGGCGGTGAGAGCGGGCTCTATATTACCTTGTCGGAGACGGCCGACGAGCTCGACGCCGTGGCCGAGAGCCACGGCTGGTCGATCGACCGGATTTCGGTGTTCGAACTGGCCAGCGACACCGCGCTCGATCCTGATTCCCAGCAGTCGGTATTCCACCCGTCCGAAGTCGAACTTGGCGAGACCACCCGCAGCGTGATGGACCAGGTCGACCAGATCAAGCCGGCGCGGGTCGTGTTCGACAGCCTGTCCGAGATGCGCCTGCTGGCGCAGGACCCGCTGCGCTACCGGCGCCAGATCCTGGCGCTCAAGCAGTTCTTCTCGTCGCGCGAATGCACCGTGCTGTTGCTCGACGACAAGACCAGCCAGTCGGACCAGCACCTGCACAGCATTGCGCATGGCGTCATCAGCCTCGAGCAGATCGCCAAGGAGTTCGGCAAGGAGCGCCGGCGCGTGAACATCATCAAGATGCGCGGCATCAAGTTCCGCGGCGGCTACCACGACTACACGCTGCAAACCGGCGGCATCACGATCTTTCCGCGGCTGGTCGCGGCCGAGCATGCGCGCGATTTCGTGCCCGATGTCCGGTCCAGCGGTTCGGCCGGTATGGACGAGCTGCTCGGCGGCGGCCTGGCCAGGGGCACCAACACGCTGATCGTGGGGCCGTCGGGCATCGGCAAGACCACGCTGTCGGTGCGCTGCCTGCTGTCGGCGCTCGAACGCGGCGAACAGGCGTCGTTCTACCTGTTCGACGAAGGCCTGGCCACCTTCTTCGCGCGCAGCGCGGCGCTGGGCATGGACCTGCGCGCGTATTCCGACAGCGGACAGCTGCGCATCCACCACATCGACCCGGCCGAGCTGGCGCCGGGCGAATTCGCCCAGATGCTGCGCGACGCGGTCGAGGTGCACGAGGTTGGTTTCATCGTCATCGACAGCCTCAATGCCTATCTGCAGGCGATGCCCGGCGAGCAGTTCCTGACGCTGCAGATGCATGAACTGCTGTCCTACCTGAACCAGCAAGGCGTGACCACGGTGCTGGTGCTCGGCCAGCACGGCCTGATCGGCGAAGTGCGCAGCGACGTCGACCTGAGCTACCTGAGCGACACCACGGTGCTGCTGCGCTTTTTCGAATCGAATGGCCGCCTGCGCCGCGCGGTCACGGTGATCAAGAGCCGCACCGCCAACCATGCTTTGACGATCCACGAACTGCGCCTCGGCGCCGACGGGGTCACGATCGGTCCGCCGCTCGAAGGCTTCGAGGGCGTGCTGACTGGCCTGCCCAGTTATCGCGGCTCGACGCCGATGATGTCCACCGCCACCCATGCAGCCGAATAGCCGGCAGGAAGAGCGGCTCCTGGTGTTTGCGCCGCGTGGGCGCGACGCCGAGGTGATGCTGGGCGTGCTCGCGCGCGACTTCTACTGCGAGAGCGTGCCCGCATTCGACGAGTTCGCGGCCGCCATCGAAGCCGGGGCCGGCGCCGCAATCGCGGCCGAGGAAGCCCTGCAAGGGGTCGACATCGGGCGCCTGCGGGCATGGCTGGAGCGCCAGGAACCGTGGTCCGACTTCCCGTTCGTGGTGCTGGTCTCGAAGCTGATCGGGCTGCCGGTTGATGGCGCGCGCGCGAAGCTGGGCGACCTCGGCAACGTGATCCTGCTGGAGCGGCCCCTGAACGCGCAGACCTTGCGCAGCGCGGTGTCGTCGGCGCTGCGCGGCCGCCGCCGGCAATACCAGGCGCGCGACGTGCTGGCCGACCGGGTCAGGACCGCGCACAGCCTGCGCCAGAGCCAGGACGCGCTGGTGCAGCTCAACGAAACGCTGGAGGCGCGCATCGAGGAGCGCACCCGCGCGCTGGCGCAGGCCAACGACCGCCTGATGAACGAGGTCATCGAACGCGAGCGCGTGCAGCAGGCGATGATCCAGTTCCAGAAGATGGAGGCGGTCGGGCGCCTGACCGGCGGTATCGCGCACGACTTCAACAACCTGCTCAACGTGGTCCAGGGCAGCATGGATTTGATCCTGCTGACGTCGTCGGACGAGAGCGCAAAAAAACGGGCCGAGGTCGCGCTGCGCGCCTGCCAGCGTGGCGGCAAACTGACCAGCCAGCTACTGGCGTTTTCGCGCAACCAGAGCCTGGACCTGCGTCCGGCCAACGTGCACGGCCTGTTCGACGGCGTGCGCGAGCTGGTGGCCGCCTCGCTCGGGTCAAGCATCAAGCTGCGCTTCGAGGTCGCGCCGCAGGTCGACAGCGTGCTGGCCGACGCCAACCAGATGGAAATGGCGCTGCTCAACCTGGCGATCAACGCGCGCGACGCGATGCCCGGCGGCGGCGAGCTGGTGTTCCGGGCCGCGCTGGCGGCGCCACCGGACGGCCTGCTGCCGGCCGACAGCTACGTGCGGATTTCGGTGGCCGACAGCGGCGAAGGGATGAGCGCCGAGGTCGCGGCCAGGGTGTTCGAACCGTTCTTCACCACCAAGGGAGTCGGCAAGGGCACCGGGCTGGGCCTGTCGCAGGTGTATGGCATGGCGCAGCAATCGGGCGGGGCGGCGCGCATCGTCAGCGAGCGCGGGGTCGGGACCACGGTCGAGATCTGGCTGCGCGCGGCCAGTGGCGCGGACGACACCCGGGCGGCGGCCAGGCCGGCTGCGCCGGCGCCGCGGGCGGGGGCACGCATCCTGGTGGTCGAGGACGACGATTTCGTGCGCGGCTCGATGGTCGAGTCGCTCGAGGCGCTGGGCCACGAGGTGGCGCAGGCGGCGGACGGCGAAGCCGGACTGCGCGAGCTGCGGCGCGCGCGGCCAGACCTGATGATCACCGATTACCTGATGCCGGGCATTACCGGGGCCGAACTGATCGAGCGGGCGCGCCGCGACTTTCCGGGGCTGCCGATGATCATCGCGACCGGCTATGCCGACATGAAGGCGATCGAACAGGTGATCGATGACGACATGGTGCTGCGCAAGCCGTTCCAGTTGTCGGAGCTGGCGGCGCGGGTCGAGCGCGCGTTGCTGAAGGTCGCCACCGGGTGGCCGGCGGCCAGGTCGCTGACGGCCGGCTGAACCCTGCCGTCAGCCGTAGGGGATAAACTCGAAACCGGCGCCGATGACGGCAGCGGTGCCGTCGATGTTTTCCTTGCTTTCGCTGATCGCGGCCAGCACCGAGGCCACCGGCGCCTTGTCGTCGAGGCGGCCGGCCCAATAGTCCAGGCCCGCCTTTTCCGGGTCGCGGTGCAGGATGTTCTGGTAGAACTTCGTCACCAGGTCGCGGTTGCCCGGGTTGCTGCCGTACGCGTCGGCATATTCTTTCGAGGTGATGAAACCCTGCGCCACGGACTCCAGGCTGGCGCCTTTCTCCATGACCGAGATCCAGTATCCGACACCCTTGGCATCGGGCGTGCGGGCGAACGCCGCCTGGTACAGCCGGTAGGCTTCGCCGCCGGTTGCGCCGGCATCCACATCGAGTGCGAGGGTCTTGTCGGCGAAGACCAGGCGCTCCACGCCGGCCAGCGTATCGGTGCCATCGACGCCGCGGCTGTCGCTGACCGTGAAGCCGGCGGCGGTGCGCGTGATCGTGTACGCGCTGCGGTTGCCGCTATAGGCTGCGGTATCGACGCCTGCCTGCCCGTCGATCCGGTCATTGCCTGCGCCACCGCTGATGAAGTCGGCGCCGGCGCCGGCGCTGATGGTATCGTCGCCCGCATACCCCAGCAGCCCATCGTTGCCCGCGCTACCGGCCAGGGTGTCGTTGCCTCCGAAGACGTAGCCATACAGCGCCTGGGTCTGCCCCGGGTTCGTATAGACGGCCATCTGCAAGGCATCGTGCGACATGCCGGTAATGCGGTAGGTCTCGGCGTTGTCGATGAAGAGCGAAACGGAGCTGGCGGTCCCGCTGAAGTCGCCGGACGCGGTGTAGACGAAGCTGCCTTTGAGCTGGTAGGCGTAGGCGCCGCTCTCGAGCTTGATATCGGTGGGGCCGATGGTGGCCAGCCAGAGGCGGTCCTGGCTGACTCGGAAATCGAATGCCTGCAACAAGGTGAGAGTGGTCATGATCGGCGCGCTTGAGTTTCGGAACAGACAAGCTAACAGCAAAGTTTCCGCCAGTCAACTAATCGCGATAACCGAAACATGGTGGCGGCGTCCGCGCCACCAAAAGGCCCAAACCGCCAGGTGTTGGCGTCAGCCGCCCGCCACCACCATCTTCTCGATCAGGATCGAGCCGGTTGACTTGTTGCCGCGCGTCAGCACGTCATTGCCGATGGCAACGATCTGCTGGAACATGTCCTTCATGTTGCCGGCAATCGTGATCTCCTCGACCGGGTACTGGATCACGCCATTTTCGACCCAGTAGCCGGACGCGCCGCGCGAATAGTCGCCGGTCACGTAGTTGACGCCCTGCCCCATCAATTCGGTCACCAGCAGGCCGCGGTCCATCTTGCGCAGCATGCCTTCGAAGTCGTCGGCCAGCCTGGTCTCGCCCGACAGCAGCTGCAGGTTGTGCGAGCCGCCGGCGTTGCCGGTGGTTTGCATGCCGAGCTTGCGCGCCGAGTACGAGGACAGGAAGTAGCCCTGCAGGACGCCGTCGTCGACGACCTTGCGGCGCACCGTGCGCACGCCCTCCTCGTCGAACGGCGCCGAGCCGACTTCGCCGATCAGGTGCGGGTCTTCGAGCACCTGCACGTGCGACGGGAACACGGACGTGCCCAGCGAATCGAGCAGGAAGCTCGACTTGCGGTACAGCGCGCCGCCCGAGGTGGCCTGCACGAACGCGCCCAAGAGGCCGGCGGCCAGCGGCGCCTCGAACAGCACCGGGCAGGTGCGGGTGTTGAGCTTGCGCGCGTTCAGGCGCGCCAGCGCGCGCTCGGCGGCATAGCGCCCCACCGCTTCGGCCTTGGCCAGCTTTTTCGGGTCGCGCGACGAGGTGTACCAGTCGTCGCGCTGCATCTTGGCGCCCTTGCCGGCGATCGGTGCGACCGACAGCGTGTGGCGCGAGAACGGGTAGCCGGCGCAGAAGCCGCGGCTGTTGGCGCCGACGAAGTGCGACTGCTGCACGTACACGCTGGCGCCTTCGCTGTTGGTGACGCGCGGGTCGACCTCGAATGCCGCGGCCTCGGCGCGCTGGGCCAGCTCCACCGCTTCCTCGGTCGAGATCAGCCAGGGATAGAACAGGCGCAAGTCGCGCGGGGCCAGCTCGAGCAGCTCGGCGTCCGGCAGGCCGGCGGCATCGTCTTCGGCAGTGAAGCGGGCGATGTTCGAGGCCGCTTCGACGGTGTCGCGCAGCGACTGGGGCGAAAAGTCGGAGGTGCTGGCGTTACCGCGGCGCTGGCCGTAGTAGACCGTCACGCCCATGCCCTTGTCCTTGTTCTGCTCGATGGTCTCGATCTTGCCCTTGCGGACCGA
>JBJMVW010000218.1:0-43252 GCA_045810465.1 Massilia sp.
GTACGTGGCCGACATCATGCAGGGTGGCCTGGGCATGCCCGACCGCGACTACTACCTGAAGGCGGACGACGCCAAGCTGGCCGACGCGCGCGCCAAGTACCAGCAGCACGTCGAGAAGACGCTGGCGCTGGCCGGCGACAAGAACGCGGCGGCCAACGCCAAGGCGATCGTCGACTTCGAAACCGAGATCGCGCGCGTGCAGTGGACCAAGGTCGAGAACCGCGACCCGGTCAAGACCTACAACAAGGTGGTGCTGGCCGATATGGCCAAGACCGCGCCTGGCTTCGACTGGAAGTCCTGGCTCGACGCCAGCGGCATCGGCGCCAAGACCACCTACGTGATCGTCAGCCAGCCGAGCTACCTGAAGGGCTTCGCCGAGGTCTCGAACAAGACCTCGCTCGACACCTGGAAGGCCTACCTCCAGATGCACCTGATCGACGGCTACGCGAGCTACCTGTCGAAGGCCTACGTCGACGAGCGCTTCTCGTTCTATGGCAAGACGCTGTCGGGCGTGACCGAGATGGAGCCGCGCTGGAAGCGTGGCGTCGGCGCGGTCGAGCGCGCGATGGGCGAGTCGCTCGGCAAGCTGTACGTCGAGCAGCACTTCCCGGCCGAGCGCAAGGCGCGCATGGAGGAACTGGTCAAGAACCTGCTGGCCGCGTACAAGCAGTCGATTGACAAGCTCGACTGGATGAGCCCGGTGACCAAGAAGGAAGCGCAGGCCAAGCTGGCCAAGTTCACGCCGAAGATCGGCTACCCGAACAAGTGGAAGGACTACTCGGCGCTGACGGTGTCGCAGGATGACCTGGTGGGCAACGTGATGCGTTCGCGCGTGGTCGAATCGAACCGCGAGCTGAACAAGCTGGGCCGCCCGATCGACCGCGACGAGTGGGGCATGACGCCGCAGACGGTCAACGCCTACTACAACCCGGAACTGAACGAGATCGTGTTCCCGGCCTCGATCCTGCAGCCGCCGTTCTTCGACGCGAACGCCGACGACGCGGTCAACTACGGCGGCATCGGCGCCGTGATCGGCCACGAGATCAGCCACGGCTTCGACGACCAGGGCGCGCAATACGACGGCAACGGCAACCTGCGCGACTGGTGGAGCCCGGCCGACCACAAGAACTTCGCGGCCAAGACCAAGATGCTGGTCGAGCAGTACAACGGCTACAGCCCGCTGCCTGGCTACCACGTCAACGGTTCGCTGACCTTGGGCGAGAACATCGCCGACAACTCGGGCCTGGCGATCGCGTACAAGGCGTACAAACTGTCGCTCAAGGGCAAGAAGGCGCCGGTGATCAACGGCATGACGGGCGACCAGCGCTTCTACATGGGCTGGGCGCAGGTCTGGCGCTCGAAGATGCGTGACCCGGCGCAGATCGTCCAGGTCAAGACCGACCCGCACTCGCCGGGCCAGTTCCGCGCCAACGGCACGCTGAAGAACCAGCCGGGCTTCTACCAGGCGTTCGGCGTCAAGCCGGGCGACAAGATGTACCTGGAGCCGAAGGATCGCGTGATTATCTGGTAATCACGACCGCCGGAAGGCAGGCGTAAAAAAGGGCCGCGGTTCAAACCGCGGCCCTTTTTGCTGGTACCGCCTGTGCGGCGCTTACTGTGCCTCGTACGCGCCGATGTCCAGGGCGCCCAGCGCCGGGCGCGTGGTGCCCGAGGCGATGTGCTTGTACACCGCGCCTGGCTTGAGCGGAATTCCAGAAGCCGAATATCCCGGTGCAGTACCGGCGTTGACAACCAGCGCGTTCGCCAGCGGGCGCAAGTCGTAGTTGGCGCGGTCGACGAAGCCCGGTGCGATCGAGCGGTAATTCGTCTTCTGCAGCGCGTTGACCTGGTTGGTTACCGTGCCGGTGCCGCCGAAGATGTTGTTCTGCAGCAGTGCCGGGGTGGTCACGCCCGAGCCGATCTTGACAAAGGTGCCGGTCGAGCTGTCGTCGTTGAGGAAGGTGTTGTTCACCACGTACAGGTCCTTGCCCGGGTTGGTCGCGCCTTCCTCGCCGTACGACAGCATGATCGGGTTCTTGTTGGCCGCCGGCTGCTCGATCACGTTACCGATCACGTACGACGTGCCGGCATTGGGCAGGTCGATCTCGTAGCTCGGCTGGCCGCTGCCAGCCTGGCCGGCCGGGGTGCTCGAGAAGCGGTTGTACGCGATCATGTTGACCAGGGCACGCGACTTCAGGTGGTGGCCGACATTGGCGTCGTGCGAGTAGTTGTAGCGGAAGGTCAGGCTGCCCGCATTGCCGATGTACAGGTTGTGGGTGTAGCCGGTGCCATAGCCGTTGTGCGCGAACTGGCTATACTCGATCAGGATGTTGCTGGCGGTGTTCACGCCGCTCAGGATGCCGTTCTCATTGTCGTGCAGGTAGCCCAGGCGCAGCGTGAAGTTGGTGCCTTCGAGGCGCAGTGCCGCGCCGTTCTGGTCGGGCACCCTGGCGCCGAACATCTCCACGTTTTCGATGACGATGTCGCTACCGGCTACGACCCAGGTGCCTTTGCCGAGCGCGTTCTTGCCGGCGGCATCGATCTTGGGGCGGCCATTCACGCCGCGGATCGTCAGTTTGTTTGGGTAGATCGCGCACACGTCACCGCTGTAAGTGGTGTTTCCGGTGATCTCAACCAGGTCGCCGGCCTTGGCAACGGCGAACGCGCGGCAGGGGGTTGCGTAGGTTTTGCCGGGGCCGACCGACAGGGTGGCTGCCGAGGCGGGCAGTGCAACCGCGAGCGACAACAGCAGGGCAGGGGAAAAACGGGGCAGGCGTCCTTGGGTGGACGCGTCAAAATGATGTCGATGCATTGGGTTCCTTTGAACAAAAAAGGCGAATCTCTGTACGGCAGGAAGTACTACTTGCGGGTGTGAAATTGAACGAGGGAATCGAGAATACCGCTGAGCAGCACGGCGTGAGGTAAGCATTTGTAACAGGACCGTTTAATCCTGTCGCTGCCTGAGGTATTGATTCCGATAAAAATCAATGATTTGGAACACTAAAATTGTTAAATTGAAATGCTCGGCAACTGACGAGAAAACGACAGTCTCCATGGCCACCTGACAAATAAAAAAGGGCCGCCAGTCGGCGGCCCCTTCTGTGCTTGCGGGAAGATCAGCGCGGAATGATCGCAAACTGCGGTGCCGTGCTGTAGTTGGGCTTGACCGTGCGCGACATGAACCGGGTCCATGCCGCCTGGCCGCCAGCGCCGCCGACTGTGGCAGCAAACGCCAAGGCAGGTTGCATGTTCGACGGGTAGCCGGTCGGTTCGCCAGAGTAACCGGTCATTTCGCCCACCTTGAGGCCCAGGAAACTGGCCATCGCGCTGCTGGCGCACGCCAGCGAGCGGAAGGTCGTGGTTTCGCTCTTGTCCGCAGCTTGCGAAATGTTGGTGTACAGCGGACTTGTGCTGGTATCGCGCAAAACGATCGAGTACAGCGCGCCGTCAATCCAGCAGATACCTGGGTCCGTCATGCGCATGATCGAGAACTTGGCTTTCCATGCCAACAGCGTATTGGCTTTTTCGAACCCGAGTTCCGCAGTGTGACCGACTGCCGACGTGAAGAAGTCGTCCTGCCATGGGGAAATGCCGGTGCCATTGCTATAGGCGAACGCGCCGGAAAGCAGCGCTCCAAACACGTTGCTCGAGGCGTTGCTCGAGTAGGTGGTGTTATACCAATCCAAATTGTTCGACAGGAAAGTTGCGAACTGGGCTTTGAGTGGATCGGCGTCCGGAGTGATGGCGGCGGCCTCGCTTAAACTGCGCAGGCTCCACGCCTGGCCCCTCACCTGGTCGGCGTTCAGGAGGCCTGCGATGTTCTGGCGATACGCAGGGTTGTAGGAAAGCAGGTTCCACATAGTCCAGAACTGTAGTTCTTCCAGATAGTAGTAGTCACCGGTTACCAGATAGGGCAGGTAGGCGAAAGCCGGCTGGTGCGACGAATCGTGTGTGTTCGGCGACGTGCAAGCCGTGGTGGTCGCGCAAGCAGGGAACGCTTCGTATTTTTTGGTCACAGGGTTGTACGTGTCGCCCGTGTGCCCAAGAATGGTCATGTACGGGTAGTCCACCAGGCTGATCGGGCGGTCGGTGTTTTTGTCGCGGTAGTGCGAGGACCAGGAGCCGGCCAGGTCGGCAGTACCGAACGTCACCTCTTTTGCACGCTTGTCCATGCTGAGCAGGTACACGGCAGCCCAGCCTGGCAGCAGGCCAATGTCATCACGCCCGCCGGTGGTCGGCATGTACGGCACGGCGAGGCCCGCGCCCATTGGCTCGGTACGAGTGCCGGTCCATTTCGTTTTCAGTGCCGCGAGGGCAGTTTCAGGCACGATCAGGCTCTGGTCGAAATTGGGCAGGGCCTTCGACGCGATCAGGTAGCCGGTGTTGTGCTTGATGTTCAGCTGGGGCTCGTTGCCGCCCCACCAGAACACCTTGCGCCAGCGCGCGTGGTGCAGGTGCGTCAGGGCCGGCTTGGTGTAGACCTCCGTGCCGCCGACCACCACTTTGGCGTCGTAGGTAAAGTTCTGCGGCGCCGGCTCGTAGGCCCAGTCGTTCTCGACCGTCACGTCGACGCGGGCCTGTTTCAGCGCCTCGTAGTACCGCACGGCAAACCGTGCCGACAGGTGCGGGTGCGCTACGCCGGCGGCGGTCACCAGCGGGGCCGACACCTGCCATTCGTTTGCGACCGGCCCGCTCAGCCAAGTCGAAACCTTTGCCGTTTGCAGCAGCTGGTCGGCCGCGGCGGAGTACTCGACCCCGGCGATGTTCGCACGTACCGAAGCGTTGAAGCCGGCTGCCAGCAGCGACTGCGGGGTCGCCGTGGGCGCCGGCTGGGGCGTGCCGCTGCGCATCAGCGAAATCGTGCGCACCGCGCCGGCTGGCAGGTTGGGCACGACGCCGGAGATGATTGCGTGGCGAATCGAGCCGTCCGGGTTGGTCACCTTGACGTCGATTTGCAGTGGAATGGTGGTGCCGTCGTCAAGCTGGCCGGACAGGAATACGCCGGTGTGCAGGTGATCGAGGACAAACACCTGGCCGAAGGTGAACGGCACGTTGCTCTGGGCCGCCTGCAGGTTGGTATTTTCGAGGCGGACGGTGGTGATGGGCGCCATCGCGAAGTCCGTGATCGAACCCGAGGTCAGCGACGTGGACGAGGTGCTCGACGAGATCGAGGTCAGGGCAGCGGTAGTCGCAGGAGCGGCCGCCGCGCTCGGATCACCGGCTGCGGTGACCGACTGGGTAGCGCCTGGCGCGGTGCCGCTGCCGCCGCCGCAGGCTACCAGGGTGACGCCACACAGCAGGGCAGACACGACCCGCGAAGTCAGAGGATGTTGCTTGAAATTCATGATGGGCTCTTCAGGAGGTGAACGGGGATTCTTATTGTTGAGTACTTTTGAGCCCTCAAGGTTACGCCAGAGCAATTAGTGCCGCACAGAAAAATCAATGCCGTAGTTCAATATGTTTCCCGAACACAACGAAATATTATTCGATTTCCCACGAATATTATTCGTCTTGAAAGCTTGTTCTTGTGAATTTTATTTTCCTTTGTGGAAATATCGCGGGCAACAAAAAACCGCCCCGTGGGGCGGTCTCGTCGGAACTGCGGCTGGATGCGCTAACTTATTTCGCTGCCGCAGCCATGTAATCCACGGCAGCCTTCACCTCGCTGTCCGGGGCGGTCGAACCACCTTTCGGCGGCATCACGCCGGTTTTTCCCTGGAAGCCCTTGATCGCATGGTCGTACAGGACGGCGTTGCCTTGCTGGATGCGCGGCGCCCATGCGGCCTTGTCGCCAAACTTGGGCGCGCCGGCGATACCGGCGCCATGGCAGGCGGCGCAGGTGGCAGTGTAGAGCGCCTTGCCGGCATCGGCGCTGGCGGCCGGGGCGGCGGCGGGGGCCGGTGCAGCCGTGGCGGCCGGAGTGGCCGCAGCCGAAGCAGCCGGTGCGGCGGCAGCCGGGCGGTCGGCGACAGCCATTGGCGCGGTCCCGGAAGCGGTTGCACCTGCTGCGGCAGGCGCCGGAGTCGGCGCTTCCGGTTCCTTGAACTTGGCGCCGGACTGGTTCGCCATGTAGACCACGGCGCGGGCCACCTCGATGTTGTCCAGGTCCGGGTTGCCGCCCTTGGCCGGCATCGCGCCGAACCCCTGGACCGCGTGCTGCACCAGCGTGTCGTAACCCTTCGCCACCCGCGCGCCCCAGGCGCCGGCGTCGCCCATCTTTGGCGCGCCCGCAGCGCCAGTGCCGTGGCACGCCACGCACGTTGCGGTGTAGACCACCTGGCCGTTCTGCAGCACTTTTGGTGCGTTTGCATCTTTCAGCGTGAAGCCCTCATCCGCCGCCGGCTGCACGCGCCGCGCAACCTCGTTGGCGCTTTGCCCTTCGCTCCCAGCCCCTGTCAGCTTGCTGTTGGTCGCGAACGAGACCAGCAGGATGATGCCGATGACAATGACGAGAAAAAAGCCTGCTACCGCGGCGATCAGCTGCTTGGGCGTCCGGATAAGGGATTGGTGTTCGTTGTGTGCGTCGCTCATGATTTCCTTAATACAATTAAAAAAACCTGCTGCTCTTCCGGCGCTTGCGCTGCTGCATGCAATATTGCAAATGCCGTCAAACGGCCGATTATAGACGCAAAGGTCGTGATTTGGAACGCAAAGCGCCTGCCGCGCGCCACTTTCCATAGACGGGAACCGGGAAAGTCTGTATCCTTCGCATCACTTCAGATTTCCCAACGCGGCTGTAGCTCAGTGGATAGAGTATTGGCCTCCGAAGCCAAGGGTCGTGGGTTCGATCCCCGCCAGCCGCACCATTTCCTCTCTAGTAAATCAAGCACCTACCCACTCCGGCGGCAGCGTGACGCCTGACGGCTTGATTACCTGATTCGCCGAGTCACAACTGCGCCAGCGCCTCATGCGCGGAAATAATAGGCGTCTCCACTCGGCCGGCGCTTCCAACCGCTTCGCCTTCCTGGTCCTGTAACCCGGCTGCCGGCTTGGGCTCCAAGCCACGACCAGCAATTGCGGTTGCACAACCGCAACGACATGTGGCGAAAATTCAACTTTTGTTCCCGGTTCCGCAGCTGACGGACCGCTCGTCAAGCCCCACCCTCCCTCTGAAAGTCGCCCTTTCCCCAGCCGGCAGGGGTGCGCACGATTCATTCCATTCCGGAACTTGACAACTAGAAAATGATAATATTGCACCGTAGCCATTGCTGCATGGTGCCACCGTGCTAACAGATTGTCCCGGTGACAAAGAGCGTATTTTCAAGCCGCCTGAACAGGTATATTGAAAAGCTTTGCTGATGCCGGTTTGTCAATTTCGCTCCCGAAACGCGCCTCTGGTGCGTTCCCCAGGGATCGCATGCGCCCGTCAAGGGCACCCGGATCAACACCTGCAGCACTGGCGCAGACGTGTCTTTTTAATATTACTTTCCGCGACTTGTTGTTTCTGGTAGACAAACAAGCCGCCGCGTGTGTGTGCTGCTGTGTTACGTGCTAAAGTAAAAGTTAGCATAATAGCAAAATTTAATTCTTGAACGGAACTCGATAATGAAAGCAGATGAGGTCGTCGCAGTAGTAGGGCTCGGATACGTGGGCCTGCCGCTGGCAGTGGAGTTTGGCAAAAAGGGCAGGACGATCGGTTTCGACTTGTCCGCCAACAAGATCGACAACTACAAGAAATTCGTCGATCCGACCGGTGAAGTCTCGACCGAGGAATTGAAGGCCTCGCGCAATCTCGAAGTCACAACCGATCCCCAGGCGCTGGCCGAGGCCGACTATATCGTGGTCGCCGTGCCGACCCCGGTCGACATCGCCCACAATCCCGATTTCACCCCGCTGGCCGGCGCCAGCACCACGGTCGGCAAGCACATGAAACGCGGCGCGATCGTCGTGTTCGAATCGACCGTGTACCCGGGCGCGACCGAGGAAGTCTGCATTCCGCTGCTGGAAAAACATTCGGGCCTGAAGTGGAAAGAGGATTTCCACGTCGGCTTCTCGCCGGAGCGCATCAACCCGGGCGACAAGGAACACACGCTGACCACGATCCTGAAGGTCGTGTCGGGCGACGACGATACCACTCTCGAGCGCGTCGCCGAGCTGTACGAATCGGTGGTCACCGCCGGCGTGCACCGCGCGTCCTCGATCAAGGTCGCCGAAGCGGCCAAGGTCATCGAAAATACCCAGCGCGATTTGAATATCGCGCTGATGAATGAACTGGCTATCATTTTCGACAAGGTCGGCATCGACACCCTCGAAGTGCTGAAAGCGGCTGGCACCAAATGGAACTTCCTGCCGTTCCGCCCGGGCCTGGTCGGTGGCCACTGCATCGGCGTCGACCCGTACTACCTGACGCACAAGGCCGAAATGATCGGCTACCACCCGCAGGTGATCCTGGCCGGCCGCCGCATCAACGACGGCATGGCCAAGTTCGTGGCCGAGAAAACCGTCAAGTCGATGATTTCGGCGGGCTTCCACGTGAAAGGCTCGAAAGTCAATGTGATCGGCCTGACCTTCAAGGAAAACTGCCCCGACCTGCGCAACTCGAAAGTCGCGGACATCGTCCATGAACTGGAATCGTACGGTGTCGACGTGCACGTCTACGATCCTGTGGCCGACGCCGACGAAGCGCAGCATGAATATGGCATCAAGCTGGAAAGCTGGGAAAGCCTGCCGAAGGCCGACGCGCTCGTGGTCGCGGTCGCGCACAAGGAAGTGCTGGCGCATTCGCTGACCGATTTCCAGGACAAGCTGAACGAGTCCGGCTGCTTCATCGACGTCAAGTCGCAGTTCGATCCGAAGGCGATCCGCGAAGCTGGCTACTGCGTCTGGCGCCTGTAACTTGTTTCACCCCGCGATGCCGCCATTGGCAACTCTGGCGGCATTGTCAGCTTTACCGGCAAGCCCTGAATCACCTTGAAAGTGTCCTGAAGTGAAAATGATTGAAGACGTCAAACAGCATCTGCGCGAGCACAGCTACCACTGGCTGGTGACGGGCGCGGCCGGGTTTATCGGCTCGAACCTGGTGGAAGCCCTGCTCAAGCTGGACCAGCGTGTGACCGGCCTCGATAATTTCGCGACCGGGCACCGCCATAACCTCGAACAGATAAAAGACGCGGTCAGCGCCGCGCAATGGATGAAATTCAGTTTCATCGAGGCCGATATCCGCCACGGCGCCGATTGCGCCCGCGCCTGCGAGGGCGTCGACTTCGTGCTGCACCAGGCCGCGCTCGGGTCGGTGCCACGCTCGATCGCCGATCCGGTCCAGACCAACGAGACCAACATCAGCGGTTTCCTGAACATGCTGGTCGCCGCGCGCGACGCGAAGGTCAGGCGGTTTGTCTACGCCGCTTCGAGCTCGACCTACGGCGACCATCCCGGCCTGCCGAAAGTGGAAGACCAGATCGGCAAGCCGCTGTCGCCGTACGCGGTCACCAAATACGTCAATGAGCTGTATGCCGACGTATTCGGCAAAACCTATGGCCTCGAATCGATCGGCCTGCGCTATTTCAATGTGTTCGGTCCGCGCCAGGATCCGAACGGCGCCTATGCCGCCGTGATCCCGCAATGGGTCGCCGCGCTGATCCGCAACCAGCCCTTGAAAATCAACGGCGACGGCGAAACCAGCCGCGACTTCTGTTACATCGATAACGTGGTGCAGGCCAACCTGCTGGCCGCGCTGGCAGGCAAGGAAGCGGCGAACCAGGTCTACAACGTGGCGCTGAACGACCGCACCAGCCTGAACCAGCTGCACGCGATGATGGTGGGCCTGCTGGCGGACCGTTTCCCGCATGTAGCCAGCCACCAACCGCAGCATGTGGAATTCCGCGCCGGCGACGTGCGCCACTCGCAGGCCGACATTACGAAGGCCGGCACGCTGCTCGGTTATGCGCCGACGCACCGGATTGGCGAAGGACTGAAACAGGCGATGGACTGGTATGTCCGGCACCTGGCGTGAGCGTGAAATTGCTTTCGTTCTTGGTAAACAATAGCAACTCAAAAGTAATAAGAAATTCCGGAGGCTACTGTGTTTAGAATCTCTAACCACTACGTGTCGAAGATCGTTTTTGTGCTTCTGTTCGTCGAAGTGCTGGTGCTGCTTGGCGCCGTGTATGCCGGGGCGTCGGTGCGCCTGCTCGGTTATGACGGCGGCGTCACGATTCACCACCTTGATCATTTCCTCACCTCGGCGATCGCATTCACCACGGCGATCATTTTCAGCATGAGCGCGATGGGCATGTACCAGCTCGATTTCGACGAGGGGTTGCGCCATCCATTCTTCATGAAGCTGATGCCGTCGTTCGTGATGGGCTTCGTGATCCTGACCCTGGTGTTTTACCTGGCGCCCGAGCTGTATTTCGGCCGCGGCACGCTGCTGCTGGTCTTCCTGATCGCCGCGGTCGGCATCTTTCTTGCGCGTATCGTGTTCTTCAAGACGTCCGAATCGCGCCTGCTGCAGTCGCGCATCATGTTCCTGGGCGGCGGTCCGCTGGCGAAGGAGTGCAGCGACCTGGCGATCAGGAACAACCGTTACCACAAGTACGACATCGCCGGCTTCATCCCGATCGCGACCGAGGACCTGTGCGTGGAGTCGTCGAACCTGCTCAAGGTGCGCGATGGCGACTCGCTGGTGAAGCTGGCGCGCCAGTACAACGTCGAGGAAATCGTGGTGTCGGTGCAGAATCGCCGCGGCGGCTTCCCGATCAAGGAACTGCTCGACTGCAAGCTGCAGGGTGTGAAAGTGACCGATGCGGCTACCTTCTTCGAGCGTGAAACTTGCCAGATCCGGGTCGACTCGCTGCAGCCCTCGTGGCTGGTGTTCGGCGGCGGCTTCGACCAGAGTTTTGCGCGCACGTTCATGAAGCGCAGCTTCGACCTGATCTGCAGCATCATCATCCTGGCGCTGACCTTCCCGATCATGCTCGGCGCCGCGCTGGCGGTCTGGATGGAGGACCACGGCCCGGTGTTCTATGCGCAGGAACGGGTCGGCAAGGATGGCAAGTCCTTCCGCGTGCTCAAGTTCCGCAGCATGCGCACCGACGCCGAAAAGGGCGGCAAGCCGCAGTGGGCGGCGCAGGACGACCCGCGGGTGACGCGCGTCGGCAACTTCATGCGCAAGACCCGGATCGACGAACTGCCGCAGATCCTCAACGTGTTCAAGGGCGAGATGTCGTTTGTCGGCCCGCGCCCGGAGCGGCCTTATTTTGTTGAGCAACTGATTGAAGTGGTCCCGTACTACAATGTGCGCCACAGCATCAAGCCGGGCATTACCGGCTGGGCCCAGGTGCGCTACGGCTACGGTTCCTCGGCCGAAGACGCGCTGCAAAAGTTGCAGTACGACCTGTATTACGTGAAGAACAACAGCCTGTTCCTCGACGTCCTGGTCCTGATCGATACCCTGAAGGTTGTCCTGTTCCGCAGCGGACGCTGATCCTTGCCGGGCCTTGCGCCCGGCGCTGGCGGTCGCCGCATAACCCTGTCGCCGCCGACGCTACGCGTCAGTCGCAGTCCGTACCGATGGTGCACCTTTGACCAATATTGCTGCCTTTAGCTACGCGCTGGCCGCCGCCGGCTTCCTTGTGCTGGGCCTGCCGCTGCTGACCAGCTGGCGCGGGCGCACGCACGGGGCCGCGCTGACCGTCGCCTGCCTCCTGAGCACACTCTGGTCGGGCATGGTCGCATGGCAGGCATTCCATTACATCGACTGGTCGCCGCTCACCGGCACCCTCGAGATCCTGCGCGGCGCCGGCTGGTCGGTGTTCCTGGTGGCGCTGCTCGGCCACTGGAAAAAGCCCGGCAGCCGCCTGCCGTTCGGCCTGCGCCCGTCGCTGGCGCTGGCCGCCGCGTTCTACCTCGTGTTCATCGTCGCCACCGTCACCGGCTACTGGGACCTGTGGGTGGTGACGCACTTCGGCCTGATGCCGGGCGTGGCCGCCTCGGTGTGCATTGCGGTGTTCGGCATGCTGCTGGTGGAGCAAGCGTACCGCAACAAGACCATCCAGGAGCGCTGGGCGATCAAGTTCGCATGCCTCGGCATCGGCGGCATGTTCGCCTACGACTTCTACATGTACAGCCACACGATGCTGTTCCGCGAAGTGAACGCGGACATCTGGGCCGCGCGCGGCGTCATCAACGCGCTGACGGTGCCGCTGATCGCGCTGTCGATGGGCCGCAGCAAATCGTGGTCGTCGCCGCTGGCGGTATCGCGCCGCGTGATGTTCCACTCGGCCGCGCTGTTCGGCTCCGCCATCTACCTGCTGGCGATGGGATCGGCCGGCTACTACCTGCGCTTCTTCGGCGGCAGCTGGGGCACCGTCATGCAGGTGACCTTCCTGTTCGGCGCGCTGATCATGCTGGCCGGGATCCTGTTTTCCGGTACCTTCCGCTCGTGGCTGAGGGTCTTCATCAGCAAGCACTTCTACAGTTATAACTACGACTACCGCGAAGAGTGGATGCGCTTCACCCGCACGCTCTCGGAACACGGGCCGGGCCTGGGCGACCGCGCGGTCCAGGCGGTGGCGGCGCTGGTCGAGAGCCCGGGCGGCGTGCTGTGGCAGCGGCGCGAGCCGGGCCAGTTCGAACCGGTGGCGCACTGGCAGGCGCCGGCCAGCGCTGGCGTCGAGCCGGCGGCGTCGCCGTTTTGCCAGTTCCTCGAGACCACGCAATGGGTGGTCGACCTGCAGGAATACGCGCGCCAGCCCGACAAGTACGATGGCCTCGAACTGCCCGGCTGGCTGCGGGACAGTGGGCGCGCGTGGCTGGTGATCCCGCTGATCATGCACGCGAAACTGTTCGGTTTCGTGATCCTGCAAAAATCGCGCAGCCCGGTCAAACTGAACTGGGAGGTGATCGACCTGCTCGAAATCGCCGGCAGCCAGGCCGCCAGCTACCTCGCCCAGCAGGACGCGGCCAACGCGCTGATGGTCGCGCGCCAGTTCGAGTCGTTCAACCGGATGTCGACCTTTGTCGTGCACGACCTCAAGAACCTGGTCTCGCAGCTGTCGCTGATGAACGCCAACGCCGAGAAGCACAAGGACAATCCCGAGTTCCAGCGCGATATGCTCGAAACCGTGACGTTCTCGGTGCAGAAGATGAAACTGCTGCTGCAAAAGCTGTCGCGCAGTGCCTCGCCCGAGAAGCCGGCGACGCTGGCGGTGGAGCAGGTGGTGCGGCAGGCGGTCGCGCTGAAAGCCGCGTTCGAGCCGCGCCCGCAGCTGGCGGTCGACGACGCCGCCTTGCTGGTGCTGGCCGACCGCGAACGGCTCGAGCGCGTGCTCGGGCACCTGATCCAGAACGCGATCGAGGCCACGCCAAAGGACGGCAAGGTCGCGATCCGGGTCGGCCGCGCCGGCGACTCGGTCGTGATCGAGATCGCCGATACCGGCCAAGGCATGAGCGAGGAATTCATCCGCGAGCGCCTGTTCACGCCGTTCGAGTCGACCAAGTCGGCCGGCATGGGCATCGGCGTGTTCGAAAGCCGCGAGTACATCCACGAGCTGGGCGGAGCGCTGGAAGTGACCAGCGCACCAATGCTCGGCACTACATTCAAAGTCATTTTGCCGCTCCATCGGGAAGCGCAAACCGTCGAGACAGTCGCATGACGCGAGGAACGCCGTGACCCAAAACAAACCCAAATTGCTGATTATTGAAGACGACCCCGGACTGCAGAAGCAGCTGCGCTGGAGCCTGGACGCCTACGACGTGGTCGTGGCCGGCGACCGCGAGGCGGCGCTGGCGCAGATCCGCCGCCACGAACCGGCGGTGGTGACCATGGACCTTGGCCTGCCGCCCGATCCGGACGGTTCGACCGAAGGCTTGGCCACGCTGCGGCAAATGCTGGCGCTGGCGCCCGACACCCGCGTGATCGTCCTGACCGGTAACCAGGACCATGCGAACGCGGTCAAGGCGATCGGCATGGGCGCCTACGATTTCCACCAGAAGCCGTGCGATCCCGAGGTGCTGAACCTGGTGATCCAGCGCGCTTTTTTCCTGCACAACCTGCAGCAGGAGAACCGCCGCATGCAGCAGTCGCAGGCCGATTCGCCGATGGCTGGCGTGATCAGCCGCGACCCCGGCATGCTCAAGGTGTGCCGCAACATCGAGAAGGTCGCGCCGACCTCGGCGTCGGTGATGCTGCTGGGCGAAAGCGGCACCGGCAAGGAAGTGCTGGCGCGTGCGCTGCACGCGCTGTCGCCGCGCGCGAAGGAGCGCTTCATGGCGATCAACTGCGCGGCGATCCCCGAGAACCTGCTCGAGAGCGAACTGTTCGGCTACGAAAAGGGCGCCTTCACCGGCGCGGCCAAGCAGACCAAGGGCAAGGTCGAACTGGCGCACGGCGGCACCTTCTTCCTCGACGAGGTGGGCGACCTGCCGATGGCGCTGCAGGCCAAGCTGCTGCGCTTTTTACAGGAGCGCGTGATCGAGCGCATCGGCGGGCACGAGGAGATCCCGGTCGACGTGCGGATCGTCTGCGCGACCCACCAGAAGCTCAAGGACCTGTGCGCGCAGGGCCGCTTCCGCGAGGACCTGTACTACCGGCTGTCCGAGATCGTGGTCACGATCCCGCCGCTGCGCGAACGTAACGGCGACGCCGCGCTGCTGGCGCACCACTTCAAGAACAAGTTCTGCGCGCAGGAGTCGCGCCCGGCGCTGCATTTTTCGCCCGAGGCGCTCGCTGCGATCGAGTCGTACGCGTGGCCGGGCAACGTGCGCGAAATGGAGAACTGCATCAAGCGCGCGGTCATCATGGCCGACGGCTCGACCATCGCGGCCGACGACCTTGGCCTGCCCGGCACCAGTTTCGAGGAAGAGCCGATCAACCTGCGCCAGGTCCGCGACGAGGCCGAGTACAAGGCCATCGTCAAGGCGCTGGCGCGGGTCGACGGCAACATCGTCAAGGCTTCGGAACTGTTGGGCATCAGCCGCCCGACCATGTATGACCTGATGAGCCGGCACGCCATCAAAGGCGCTGCATGAGGGGACGGCCGCTGCGCTACGCGGCGCTGCTGGCGCTGCTCGGAGTGGGCGCGGCGGCCGCTGGCCTGCTGGTCCTGCAAGGCCAGGGCGTCACCCCGCGCGCGCTGGCGCCCTATGTCGAAAAACGCAGCAGCGGGCATAACGACATCATTTCCGGCGCCGGCCAGTGGCTGGGCGCCACGCTGCTGAACCTCGACCGCGGCGAGCCGCAGCCGGCCCTCCTGCCGCAGCTCGCCGTTGGCGCCCAGGCTGTGCCGGCCCCGCAGGCCGGCCCCGCGCCGCTGGCGCGCCGGCTGGTGGCGTCGGGCGAGGATGCGCGCAAAGCCTTCGCCGCCGCGGCGCCGGGGGACGTCATCACCTTCCTGCCCGGGACCTACCGGATCCGTGGCACCCTTGCCGCCAGCCGGCCCGGTGAAGCAGGCGCGCCGATCGTCGTGCGCGCCGGGCTGCCGGGCACGGTCACGATCGAATTCGACGCCGGCGAGGGCTTCCTGGTGTCGGCGCCGTACTGGCGCTTCGAGAACCTGACGATCCGCGGCGCCTGCGCGCGCGAGGAGTTCTGCGAGCATGCCTTCCACGTCGTCGGCGGCGCTCACCATTTCGCGGCGGTGAACAACACCATCCTGGACTTCAACGCCCACTTCAAGATCAACGGCGAGGGCGGCCGGTTCCCGGACCAGGGCCTGATCGAAGCGAATACCCTGAACAACGCGACGGTGCGCCGGACCGGCAGCCCGGTGACGCCGATCGACCTGGTGGCGGCCAGCGACTGGGCCGTCCGGCGCAACCTGATCAGCGACTTCGTCAAGGGCGGCGGCGACAACATCAGCTACGGCGCATTCGCAAAGGGGGCAGGTGCGCGCACCCTGTTCGAACAGAACGTGGTGCTGTGCGAGCAGCGCCTGCATGGCGCGCCCGGGCAGCGCGTCGGGCTGTCGTTCGGCGGCGGCGGCACCGGCAAGCCGTACTGCCGCGACCACCGGTGCATCACCGAACAGGACCAGGGCGTGATGCGGGCGAACCTGATTGCGTCATGCTCGGATGCCGGCATCTATGTCAACAGCGGCGCGGCCAGCAGGATCGTCGACAACACGGTGATCGACACCGCCGGCGTACAGGTGCGCTTCCCGGAAAGCAGCGCGGAGTTGGGCGGGAACATCGTCGACGGCGCGATCGCGAGCCGGAATGGCGCGCAGCTACGGCTGGCGGACAAC
Organism: Massilia sp.; assembly: GCA_045810465.1. Classification (GTDB taxonomy): domain Bacteria; phylum Pseudomonadota; class Gammaproteobacteria; order Burkholderiales; family Burkholderiaceae_D; genus Telluria. The sequence goes on from JBJMVW010000218.1 coordinate 16,185, forward strand.
CTGCAAACCCCGATCGCGTTGCTGTACCTGGGCTACCACCCGCTGCGCAAGCTGTACAAGTCGGCGGCGACCTTCGATTTCAGCTGGAAGGAGGCGGCGCCACGGCGGGCGGGCGCGCAGCCATCGGTTGATTTGTGCGGGGTGGGGCGCAAGGCCGATGCCAGGTATGGCGCGTTCGAGGATTTTGGCGCGTGCGTGGCCCAGCGCCGCTGAATTAACCCCGTCGTTCTCGCGGAAGCGGGAACGACGGGCGTGGCCGCTTTCACAAGCTGGCCAGCCACTCCCGCGTCCACCGCACCACCTGCTCATGCCATTCGCGCCGTGAGCACGTGTGATCGGCCTTGGGCAGCGTGTGCCGGGTAAATCGTGGCGACGACAGCAGCCGTTGCCAGCCGCGCGAGCCGCTCATCTCGGCAAATTCCTGCGCCGTCAGGTCGGCGCCGCTCAACATCACCAGCACCTTGCCGCCGAAGCGGCCCAGCGCGGCCTGCATCCGTTCGGGCAGCGGCGCTTCGGATCCACACTCCGCCTGCTCACCGGAAGGCTTCGCCGCACCGAACGCGGAACGGAGAATGCCGACGAACGACCTGGCCGCGCCTCCGTAATCGAACTGGCCGCGCGCGACCTTCTTCCACAGCCCCGGGTCGAGCAGCCGGTCGCGGTAGTAGTGCTTCAGCCTGGCCCTGGCCTCGCCGCCTTCGGTCCGCACCCAGGGATTGAGCAGCACCAGCCCGGCCACGCGCGCGTCGCCCGGCGCGTACATCGCCGCCGCCGAGGCGCCGTCGCACAGGCCCCACAGCACCACTTCGCGCATGCCGGGCACCTCTGCAAAAAAACAGTCCAGCGCCGCGCGCAGGTCGTCGGCGACGTTGTCGAAGTCGCGCATGTCGCCTTCGCTGTCGCCCATGCCCCGGTAGTCGAAGCGCATCGCCGGAACGCCGGCTTGCGCCAGCCCGCGCGCGAGCAGCGTGAACTGGCGGTGGCTGCCAGCGCGTACCTGCGGCCCACCGACGACGATAAGCACGCCACGCGGCTGTGGAGCCGGCGGCAGCGACAGGACACCGTACAGCCAGGCGTCGCCGCAGGGGAAGGCGAGGGCGCGTTCTTCAGGCTGCATGGATGGCAGCACCGTAAAGCGCCGAGGTGGCGGCCAGCAGGGCCGGGCATTCAGCGATTTCGGGCGTGGTCCAGAACGGCTGGCCGTGTGCGAGATGCACCTGCAGGTCGACGCCCTGCGCGCGCCAGCGCTCGGCAATGCGCGTCGCGCCGGGCGGCACTGGCCGGCCCGCGCCGGCGGTCACTTCAAACCAGTGGACCTGGCAGCTAGCCGGCGCAAGGCTTAGCGCGTCGATGGCCTCGATCGCGGCGGCCAGCTGCGGGGCCAGCTCGTACCCGGCGATCTCGAGTGCTGCGCCGGCGCGCAGGCTCGCGCGTAGCGCATCGGTGCCGCCGGCTTCGCCGCCCGACTGCAGCAGGTCGCCGGCCAGGCGCAGGCGCAGGAACTGGGTCAGGTAAGCCGCGCCGTTGGTGACGGGTTGCCACAGCAGCAGCCGTTCGACAGGATGCTGTGCGCCGGCGGCATAGTCGAGCGCCAGCAGCGCACCGAGGCGCAGCCCCCACAGGCCCACCTCGCAGCCGAGCCGTTCGCGCAGCCAGCCGCAGGCCAGGGCGACGTCGTCCTTCCAGCTTTCCCAGCGCGCCTCGCCGAATTCGCCGCTGCTGTCGCCGCAGCCATGCAGGTCGAGCTGCAGCACGCCGACGCCGAGCGCCGCCAGCGCGCGCGCCTGCAGCGCCGCCATCCGGCGCGACTTGTTCATCTCTTCGGCGAACGGATGCAGGTAGACCAGCGCGCCGCGGCACTCGCCGGCCGGCGCATGGAACAGGCAGTAGCGCGCGCCGCGCCCCGCCGGGAGGAAAAAGGCTTCGGCTGGCGCGTGTGCCGGCGCCATCGATCAGGCGCTTTTCTGCGCCACGAAGGCGGCCAGGCTGCCCAGGGTTGCGAAGGTGCTGGCGCTGATGTCGTCGTCGTCGATGCTGATGCCGAAGTGCTCTTCGAGCGCGCCGATCAGCGTGACGACCGCCATCGAGTCGAGCTCCGGCAGGCTGCCGAGCAGGGCGGAATCGGCGGTGAGCAGCTGGCCGGCGTCGCCCAGGTTCAGCACGTCGATCAGGAGGTTCTTTACTTCATTCAGGTACATGGATGCTCCGTGGGGAAGGCTGGCGGCTGCGCGCGCGCGACTCGAGCATCGCGTGCAGGCGGCGCAACCCCGGCCATCGGTAATAGTTGACATGGTACATAGTGCGCACCTCATCCGTCCAGCGCAGGTGCCACTCCATCACTTTGCCGTAAAACTCGATGCGCCCGAGGCGCCCTTCGTCGAACAGCGCGCGCGTGGCTTCCTCGCGCATCAGCAGCGTCGGCGAAAAGTGCTTCGGCACGCTTTCATCGTAGCTGGTTTTCAGCACGATGATGCTGTCGCCGTCTTCGATGCACAGGTCCATCGCGACCAGCTGGTCATTGAAAAAGTAGCGGTAGATGCTGCCCGCGCCGCGCCGGCAGAAGCCCTCGAGCATGCTGCGATAGTAGCGCCCCTGCGCGTTCGCCGCGTGCACGGCGGTGCCGGCGCCGGCCTTCCAGCCCGAGCTTTCCAGCCGCCCGTAGTCGGCCACCGCCATCGCCACGGCGTCCGGCTCGCGCAAGACCTGCCAGCGCAGCGCGACGCCTTCCTTGTCGAGCCGCGCGCGCTGCTTCTTCAGGTTGGTGCGCAGGTTCTTGCCGCGCTCGTTCCAGTACGCGTCGAAACTGCCGCGCAAGGTCACCTTCGCCGTATCTATATAGTCAAGGGTGCGCAGCGAAGGCGTATCGGCAGGTCGCGGCATCAGGAACGGGTCCATTTGCGTCAGGCCGAACACCAGCGGAAAGCCGGGCAGGGCGCGCACCAGGGTCCTGAACAGCGGCTCGAGTTCGAGGTGCGGCGCCTGCAGCCACAGCCCGAGCGGCGCCTGCGCCGGCTGGAACGTGGCCCACGCGCCGCGCCCGGCGGGGGCCACCAGCGCCATCGCCACCACGGCGCCGTCGTGTTCGCAGGTGGCCAGCAGTTCGCGTCCGGCGCCAAATTCGGCCACGAGCGGCGCAACAAAGTCTGGCGCCAGCAGCGGCGACGCCCCAGTCGATTGGTGCAGCCTCTGCCAGCGGGCGGCGAACTCGGGAAAGCGTGCGCCTGGCGCGAATTTCCACTTCATGCCAGCAGCGCCCTGCGGATGGCGTCGATCAGCCAGGCCAGTTCGTCCTCGCGCAGCTCCTGGTGGCAGGGGAACGACAGCACCCGCCGCGACAACCCGGCGCTGTTGGCGCACACCGTCTCGTCCACGCCTTCCCACAGCGGGCGGCCGAAGCGCACCACCGGCACCCCGGCCTGCTTCAGGCGTGCGAACAGGCCTTCCGGGTCATCGGCCAGCAGCGGGAACACCCATGGGCAGGCGCCGTCGGGCAGCGCCGCGAACAGCGGCCGCGCGCCGGGCAGGCCGCGCAGCGCCTGGTCCAGCCGAAGATAATGTGCACGCCGCAGCGCGGCGACGCGGCCCGGGGACACCAGCCGCAGCATCGCGCGCGCGAACATCGACGAGCGCTTGTCGAGCCAGCGTGGCTCGAAATCAAAGCTGCTGTCCGACGAGCCGGGCGCCAGCGCCACGGCGCCGGCCGCACCGCGGCGCCGCTTGAGCAGGCTCCAGAGCGCGCTCTTGAGCCGGATCGGCAGCCACAGCGCAGCCTGCGCGGCCGGCAGGCGGCCATAGGCGAAGCCATTTTCGAGCGAATTAAGCGCTACCTTCGCCTCGAACGCGGGGCCGGCCGAGCGCAGCGCCACCTTGTCCAGGCGGTGGCGTGCCGAGACCAGCGCGCCACCTTCGTAGACCGGGAAGAATTTCATGCTGCTGGCGATCGCGTAGTCGCCGTACGAGCCGACCGGCTTGCCGTCGACCTCGCCGATGAAGCAGTGGGCGCAGTCTTCGAGCAGGGCGATGCCGCGCGCGTCGCACAGCGCGCGCAGCGGCGCCAGCGCCTGCGGGAAGCCGAAGTAGTGGGTCACCATCAGCGCGCGCGTGGCCGGGCCGGCCTTGGCCGCGATGTCGGCCAGGTCCGGCGTGGCATCGGGCAGCAAGCGGTAAAACACCGAGCGCGCGCCGCGCCACAGCACCGGTGGCACCATCGACTGGCTGTGCCAGGCCGGCACCAGCACCTCGTCACCATCGCCGACGCCGATCTCGCGCAGCGCCAGCGCGATCGCGATGCGCCCGCTCGTCACCAGCTTTGCCTCGCCGGCGTCGAGCACCGAGCGCACGCGCGCCGCATTGGAACGGCGGAACGAGGCGGTCGAGAGGATCGGCGCGATCGGAATCAGGGGACGGGCGCTGGCCGGGGTCGTGAGCATGCGGCGAGTATAGCCGGAGTGTGGAAAAATTTGCCACGAAACATGTCTGAAACTAAACATCCGTGATCGGCCCGCGCCGCAAACTGGTAAGATTGCGCCCTGCGCCGCGGTGCGGCGCGACCCTGGACCCACCTTCCGTATGCCTGACCTGATCCACGACTTCATCTTCGATTCCGCACGCCGCACGCCCGCTGCCGAGGCATTGGTGTACGGCGCCGAGCGCCTCGACTACGCCGCGCTGGCCGATACCGTCGGCGCCGCCGCCGGCGCCTTTCTCGCCTGCGGCGTTGGGCGCGCCGAGCGGGTCGCGGTCTACCTCGAAAAGCGGATCGAGAACGTGGCCGCGATGTTCGGCGCGGCGGCCGCCGGCGCCGTGTTCGTGCCGGTCAATCCGCTGCTCAAGGCCGGGCAGGTCGGCTACATCCTGGCCGACTGCAATGTGCGCGTGCTGGTCACTTCGCACGAGCGCCTCGCGCAGCTGGCTCCCACCCTGGCGCAGTGCCCGGACCTGCGCACGGTGCTGGTCACCGGCGCGCCGCGCACGCTGCCGGCCATCGATCGCGTCGAAGTGCTGGCGTGGGACGCGGCGCAGCAGCAGGCTACCCCAAGGCAGCTTTCGGCGCGGCGCGCGATCGATGCCGACATGGCCGCGATCCTCTACACCTCGGGCAGCACCGGCAAACCGAAAGGCGTGGTGCTGTCGCACCGGAACATGGTGGCCGGCGCGCAGAGCGTGGCCAGCTACCTCGGCATCGTGCCGCAAGACCGCATCCTGTCGGTGCTGCCGCTGTCGTTCGATTACGGCCTGTCGCAGCTGACCACCGCGTTTTTGGCCGGCGCCAGCGTGGTGCTGATGAACTACCTGTTCGCGCGCGATATCGTCAAGGCGGTGCTGGACGAGCGCATCACTGGCCTGGCCGCGGTGCCGCCGCTGTGGATCCAGCTGGCCGCGCTGCCCTGGCCAACCGAAAACACGCTGCGCTACCTGACCAATTCGGGCGGCGCAATGCCGCGCACGACCGTCGACGCGCTGCGCTCGGCGCTGCCCAATGCGCAGCTGTTCCTGATGTACGGCCTGACCGAAGCGTTCCGCTCGACATACCTGCCGCCGTCGGAGCTGGCGCGCCGCCCCGAGTCGATGGGCCGCGCGATCCCGAACGCGCAGGTGATGGTGGTCCGTCCCGACGGCACGCAGTGCGCGCCCAACGAGCCGGGCGAGCTGGTACATCGCGGCGCGCTGGTTTCGCTCGGCTACTGGAACGACCCGGCCAAGACCGCCGAGCGCTTCCGCCCGGCGCCCGGCCACGACCCGGCACTGCCGCTGGCCGAGATGGCGGTGTGGTCCGGCGACACCGTGCGCATGGACGAGGAAGGCTACCTGTACTTCATCGGCCGCAGCGACGACATGATCAAGGTGTCGGGCTACCGCGTGAGCCCGACCGAAGTCGAGGAGGTGGTGCACGCCAGCGGGCTGGTGGCGGAGGCGGCCGCGTTCGGGGTCGCGCATCCGGCGCTGGGCCAGGCGATCGTGCTGCTGGCGGTGCCGCGCGACCCGGCGCTCGGCGCGGCGGCGCTGCTCAAGGAGTGCCAGCGGCGCCTGCCGGCCTACATGGTGCCGGCGCACGTCGAACTGCACGACGGCCAGTTCCCGCGCAACCCCAACGGCAAAATCGACCGCAACCTGCTGCGGCAGTCGTTCTCCACAATGTTCACGAAGCCTGAAGGTACACCATGAGCGGCACCAAACCAGTCCACGCAGAGCAGGTGTTGTTCCCGGTGGTCGACGGCGTCCTGCAGGTCGGCGGCGTGCCGCTCACGCGGCTTGCGCAGCGCGTCGGCAGCACCCCGTTCTATGCCTACGACCGCGCCCTCGTCAGCGAGCGCGTGCGGCACGTGCGCGCGCACCTCCCGCGCGAGGTGCAGCTGCACTATTCGATCAAGGCCAACCCGATGCCGGCGCTGGTGCAGCATATCGCCGGCCTGGTCGACGGCCTCGACGTCGCATCCGCCGGCGAGCTGAAGGTCGCGCTCGACACCGGCAAGGCGGCGCGGGACATCAGCTTCGCCGGCCCCGGCAAATCCGACGCCGAACTGGCGCAGGCGGTGGCGGCGGGCGTGTGCGTGCACGCCGAATCGGAACGCGAGATCCGGGCGCTGGCGCGCATCGGCGGACAGCTGGGCATCGCGCCGCAGCTGGTCCTGCGCATCAACCCGGACTTCGAACTGAAGGGCTCGGGCATGCGGATGGGTGGCGGCGCCAAGCAGTTCGGCATCGACGCCGAGGATGCGCCACGCATGCTGGCGCTGGCGGCCGGATTGGGGCTGGTGGTGCTGGGCTTTCACATCTTCAGCGGATCGCAGAGCCTGAAGGCCGAGGCAATCGTCGAAGCGCAGGCCCAGACCTTCGAACTGGCGCTGCGCCTGGCCGAGGCAAGCGCGAACCCGGTGCGCATCCTGAACATCGGCGGCGGCTTCGGGATCCCTTACTTCCCGGGCGAGGCGCGGCTCGACCTGCAGCCGATCGGCGAGCGCCTCGCGCAGGCGCTGCCGCGCGTGCGTGCGGCGCTGCCCGAGGCGCAGGTGTCGATCGAGCTGGGGCGCTACCTGGTGGGTGAAGCGGGCGTGTACGTCGCGCGCGTGGTCGACCGCAAGGTCTCGCGCGGCCAGGTGTTCCTGGTTACCGACGGCGGCCTGCACCACCATCTGGCGGCATCGGGCAACTTCGGCCAGGTGATCCGCAAGAACTACCCGGCCGCGATCGGCAACCGGATGGATTCGGGCGAGCTTGAGACCGCGTCGGTGGTCGGGCCGCTGTGCACGCCGCTGGACCTGTTAGCCGACAAGATGGAGCTGCCGCGCGCCGATGTGGGCGACCTGGTGGTGGTGTTCCAGTCGGGCGCGTACGGCCTGAGCGCCAGCCCGGGGGGCTTCCTCAGCCACCCGGGTGCGGTTGAAGTTTTGGTGTAAGCGCTTAGCAACAACTGGCGCGGAGGGGTGCGCACGATTGTTGCAATTCTTGACACATCAATTCTCTTCTAATACTCTGAACGAGTTGCAATATTTTCCATTGGAAAACTGCGTGTGCCCAAGCACACAGTTGTTTTTCAGGAACAGTTAGCAGCCATTACGCCAGGGCGGTAACGCCGCCCGCGCGCTCGCCTGCGCGGCCGATATAACCGGCGCAGCAGGTCTCGCAAACCGGTGTGGTCGCATTCCCGCTCGGCGAACCGCGCCCCCGTTCAGAGTTTAAGGTAGTAGTTCAGATGCTTCAAAATGTCAGCAACAGCATCACCAATGGTGCCCTTATCACGATCCTGATGCGCTGGATCGATCGTGGCATAGGCGTCGTTAGTACATTGCTGCTTGCCCGAATCCTGGTGCCGGACGACTTCGGCATTGTGGCGATGGCGTCGGTTGTGGTCGCCTTCGTCGATATCATTTTCGACCTCGGCATCAACGTCGCGCTCATTCAGCGAAAATCTCCGAGCCCGGAGTATTACAACACGGCCTGGACCCTGCGCATTATCCAGGCATCGTGCGTGGCGACCCTGCTGTTCCTGGCGGCGCCATTGGCGGCCGATTATTACCACGATCCACGCGTCACCAATGCGGTCCGGGTGATGGCGCTGTCGATCCTGGTCCTCTCGTTCGAAAACGTCGGCGTCGTCAACTTCCAGAAAGAGCTCAATTTCATCGCCGATGCGCGTTACGTGCTGTTCAAGCGCTTCGTCGGCTTTGCGATCACGATTATCCTGACCCTTATCCTGCACAGTTACTGGGGCATGATCATCGGGGCGTTTTGCGGGCGCCTGGCCAGTACCTTGCGAAGTTACCAGGTCCATCCGATGCGGCCACGTTTCTGCCTCACCGAACTGCGCGAGATTTTTGGAATCTCGCAGTGGGTGCTGGTCAAGAACGTCAGCCAGTACCTCGACCGCAATTTGCATATCGTTTTGGTAGGCGGTATCTCGAAGACAAGCATCACCGGCGGCTACACGCTGGCGAATGAAATTTCCGATATCCCTGGCACCGACCTGCTGGCGCCAATCAATCGCGTGCTGTTTCCGGCTTTTGCGCGGGCAAAGGATAACCTGGCAGAACTGACCAAGCTGCTCGTATTGGCGCAAGGGGTGCAGGTGCTGGTCACCTTTCCCGCCTGCGTCGGCTTCGTCATGACCGCTCACGAGTTTGTGCCGGTGGCGCTGGGCGAAAAATGGATCTTCATTGTCCCTTTCATCCAGACCCTGGCGCTGTCGAACATCATCCAGTCGGTAAACAGCAGCGCCAATTATGTGCTGACCGTGATCGGCAAGATCCGCGTGCTGGCGCTGACCAGCTGGATCCAGATCGGCATGTTTGGCGCCGGTTTGCTGCTATTCCGCTCGCACCTCGACGCGCATCTTGTGGCTGAGGTCCGGATGGCTGCCATCGTGCTGACCTTCGGCATCTCGTACTACATCCTGATGCGTAATGTCCCGACGATTACCTTCGGCCTGATGCTAAAGGGTGTTACGAGGCCGGCGCTTGGCTGCCTGGCGATCGTGGTGGCGCTGTTCGCACTCGAGAACACCCTGCATGTGCCTGTCGTGTTGATGCTTGCGCTGAAAGTCACCACCGGGGTGCTCGTCTATTGTGCAGTCGTTCTGTTCCTATGGGTTGCGGCAGGGCGCCCGCACGGCGCTGAATCGTACATGCTTAACAAGATAAAACGAAAACAACCACCGATCGTGGCCGTATCACCAAGCGAGGCGAAATGAAAGTCGACCTTAATCTGATTTCCGAGGTGTTTGCCGGCGTCGAGTTTTTCCTGGCTTGCGTCTCCACCGATAGCGCTGCGGAGTTCAGTGGTGCTGCAGCGCCGGCGTTGCAGATCACCACGAAAGGCGGGTTCTGGGCGGTAACGTCGGCTGCCACCGCGAACGGCAAAGGCCTGGTACACGATATTGGCCCCGCCACGGTCCTGTTTCGTGGCTACGAGAGCGAACTGGGCGTGCATTCGTACTCGAATGCCGATCGCCTCGGGCAGCTTGCCGAACCATCGCGACTGAACAACGGCGCGTTTGCTTATATAAAGTTTAACCAGAACACCGGCACGGCGATCGTGAAGAGCGATGCGTTCGGAGTCGCTCCGCTATTCCACCGCCAAAGCGGCAATAGCCATTTCTTCGCGTCGCATCCCGGGCTGATCCATTTCCCTGGCGATCAGGCTGACCTGACTTCCTGGCTGTCGATGCTGCAGAATGGGCACGTCCTGTCCGACCGCAGCTTTTACGAGGGCATATCTCGTTTTCCTGCTGGGACGCAGATGACGATCACTGCCGGCGACGTCCGGACGGAGCGCTGGTTCCGCTTTGAGGACCTGCCCGCGGGCAGCGAAAAGATCGACGACCAGGCCTTCCAAGTGGTCGAGGATGCGTACCGCAACGCGATGGAGCGGTGCCTGAAGCTCGACGGCGAGTCGATCACGGTCCCATTCTCGAGCGGCTTCGATTCGCGCCGCTTCTTTGCCTTCCTTCAGCAAAAAAAGGTCCCGTTCAAAGCTGTCACCTGCCAGACGTTCCACCGCAAGAAGGGCAAGGACTACGACATCGACTCCTATTTCGCGCCAAAGATCGCTACCGCGTTCGGCGTCGACTGCGAGCTGGTGACCGCTGCGACCGCGGAGGAGCTCAAGGCGGATACCACGCGGCGGCAAGCGCTGATCGGCACCGAGACCTTCATGCACGCGTGGGCTGTCCCGTTGATGCGCTGGCTCGAGAAACGGCCGCCTTCAATCGTGTTCGATGGGCTTGCCGGCGACACCTTCGGCAATTCGGGCTTTGAAATCGATGGGCTGCATGAAACCCATGAGCGGGACGCTACGCTGTTGGTGAACGAGACGGTGAAGCCGCATGTGTTCGGCCAGCTTTCCGGCGTATTTCCGTCGGTTGCCGCCTTTACCGATCAATACAAGGCTTACCTGAACCAATTCCCTGGCAACCTGAACCAGGCGGAACTGGCCTTCCTGCAGGCGCGTACGCGCCGCTGCATCAGCCCATGGATCACCATGATGCACCCGCCGGGCCACGTGATCGTCTTCCCTTATTACGACATGGAGTTTGTGCGCGCCACGCTGGCGTACCATCCGGCCGAAAAATACAAGTGGTTCTTCCAGAAGGAATGCCTGAAGCGGTTCTATCCGGAGTATTTCGATTTCGAGGGTTCGCGCAACCTGCCTGCAGACCATCCGCCGCTGGCGGAGGCCGAAAGCCGCAGCCGGGACGCGGTCGCGGCACACTTCGCTTATGGCGATTTTTCGACGATCGCCGAGGCCCTCAAATACCTGTCGCTAAAGAACAAGGGATTGCTGCTGTTGTCGCTGCTGTCGCGCACGCTGAGGGAGCGGCGCGACTGGCTGTTCAGGCCATTGCTGCTGCTGGTGAAGACGCAGCGGCAGGCGAGGATTTTTGTGGACCCGGGCGCCGCGCGTACAGCTGGTCGGTAAACGCGTGGTTAACAAATAAGTTATTGGGGAATGCGATGAAAACAGTCGGCTTGATGATCAGTACCAAAGAAAACGAAAAACGCCGCGCGATGCTGCCCAAGCATGTGGCTCGCATCAAGAACCGCGACATGCTGTATTTCGAAACCGGTTATGGCGAATCGTTTGGCCATGCGGACGATGAGTACCGGCAAGCCGGCGCGCATGTGGTATCGCGTGACGAGGCGCTTGGCAACGACATCATCGTCGATCCGAAGATCGGCGACGCGACTTATTTGTCGGAGCTGCGCGGCGGCCAGACGGTGTTCGGCTGGGTCCACGCGGTGCAGAACCGGTCGATCACCGACAAGATCGTCTCCAAGGAAATCACGGCGGTGGCCTGGGAGGACATGTTCGAGGGCGGACGCCACGTATTCTGGCGCAGCAACGAGCTGGCGGGCGAGGCGGCGATCATGCATGCCTTTACCTTGTACGGAAAACTGGTCTACGAGTGCAACGTGGCCTTGATCGGCAGGGGAAATGTTGCGCGCGGCGCTTACCGCATCCTGTCGTGCATGGGCGCCAAGATCAATTCGTACGAGCGCAGGACCGAATCGCTGCTGCGCAATGAACTGCATAATTACGATGTGGTGGTGAATGGTGTGTTGTGGGACGTGTACCGCAAGGACCACATTATTTATCGCGAAGACCTGAAAAAGTTGCGCAACCCTGCGATGATTGTAGACATCAGCTGCGACCGTGCGGGCGGAATCGAGACCAGCCGCCCGACCACGATCGAGGATCCCGTGTATTCAGTGGACGGCGTGCTGCATTACGTGGTCGACCATACGCCAGCCCTGATCGGCTATTCCGTGACCGACTGCCTCGGGGAACAAATGGTCAAGTACCTTGACGTGCTGATCGAAGAACGGGCTGAACAGGACGAGGTACTGCGTCCGGCAATCTGCATCAGGAACGGTGCGATCATCGACCAGCGCATCAACGACTTCCAGAAGCGCTGAATGGCGAAGGCCTCAGGTTGAGGTCTTCGGCATAATCCTGTTTTATCGCGTGTGCGACAGCGCTGCCTGGCTGAGCACATCGGCCAACTGGCTCGCCCGGTGGGTGCGCGAAGAGGCTGCGATAAGCTCGTCGCTGGCGACGTAGGCCTCGCCCCGGCCGATGCTCCCGATGAACTGAGCCAGCATCGGCGCTATTGCATCGGCCCGGTCCATGTTCGCCAGCGTTTCGAAACCGGCCGCGCGCAATACGCGTGCGGTCTCGCCGGCCGTGTCCACCAATCCCATGATCGGCTTTCGCGCCCTGAAGTATTCGTAGATCTTTGCCGGAATCTGCGTGTTGAACGGCGTCCCCTGGAACACCAGCAGGCCATCGGCTGCCAGCATTTCATGCAGGGCGTCGCGGTACGGCACCGGCGGCGCCACCTCGACGATGTCTTCAACCCCATGGTTCCGGACCAGGCCCGCAATTTCCACCATCTCGCCCGGGGCGCGCAGCACCACGCGCAGGGTTGCAGCGCTGGCCTGGCCATTTTTTTTCAGGTTCGCGATCGCCTTCAGGAACGCTGACGGGTCACGTCCACTCTGGTACAGCACTCCGCTGTGCACCAGGGTCACTGGCCGTCCGGCCGCGGGGGCGACAGGCTGCACTACCGACTGCAGATCCAGGCCGTCCTCGTCGTAGCCATTCTCGATCACATGGAACTTGGAGGCCGGAATCTCCGGAAAGCGCTCGCGATAGGCGTTCATCGCGCTGTGGGTGGTGAACACCGCCATGCTGCACCGCTTGATGGTCTGGCGCTCGATCCACTGGTACATCTTGCGCTGGATTGGCGCCGACGGGTACGAGGGCTGGATCATCGGGTCGCGGAAGTCAGCCACCCACGGCAGGCCGGTCAGGCGGTGCAGGGTCAGCCCGATCAGGTGCGCGGTCGAGATCGGAAAGGTCGACCAGATCACTTGCGGCCGGTGCTTTCGGATCAGCGCAAGACCGGCCGGCACCGCGCCAAGCCACCAGGTGATCCAACGGTCGGGCAGGGCCACGGCCTGTGGATAGCGCCCCTTGATTCCCATGTGATGTTTGGCGTCGAGCGCAAACGCGCGGCGCACGACCAGGTTGGCCGGCACGTGCGCCAGCTGCGACGGGTTCTGCACGCTGTATGCGCGCGGGTGGGCGGAGAGCACGATCGGCTCCCAGCCGTATTTGCCGAGATGTTTGCTGAAGCTGAGTGTGCGCTGGATGCCGCTGCTCGCCGCCTGCGGCGGGAAGTGGAAGGCGATCAGCAAGGCGCGTTTGTCCATGTTTGTATGTTCCTGCTCGTGGGCGCCAGTTGGCGCCTCCTGTTCCGCGGTCCCGCTGGCGGATTGCTTGATGCTCGTCTTGGTAGTCAACATTGGTTTCATTCCTGCGCCAGCCAGCGCAACAGGCGCAGCCCGAACAGGAACGGGGTCTCGTCCCATGGGCGGCTGCGCGGCAGCTGGAAGCGGTCCTTGGCGCGCGTGGCCGGCCCGACGGCGGTGGTAAAGGCGGCCGCATAGCCAGCCTCGCGCACCATTTCCACATGGCGGGCGTCAAAGTCCTTGCCAGCCTTCCCGTTCGGGTAGGCGAACAGCCGCACCGGCTTGCCGATCAGCGCTTCGAGCTGCGCTTTGCCGGCGTCGATTTCGATGCGTGCGCTGTCGTCGTCAAGGCTGGTGAGGATCGGGTGCGTCACCGTATGCGCCCCGATTTCGATGCCGCTTCGGTCAAGTTCAATCACCATTTCCGGCGTGAGCATGAGCCCGTGCCCATGGCCGCTGCCAACCAGCGCTTCAAGCCGTTCGACCAACCCGGAGCGGGCCGCGGGTGGCAGGTATTTCGATGCTTCCGTGAGCCGGCCGAGGCTCAGTTTGCGCTCTTCGAACGTCTGCAGCGGATAGGTTTCCAGCCCGGCAGCCGTGAGGTCGAGTTCCCCGGCCGGCAGGCTTTGTACGGCCTTGATGATCCGGTCGTTCCACATGTTGCCCTGGCCGACGTGGCCGCTGGTGACAAACACGGTGGCCGGCAGTCCGAACTCCCTGAGCACCGGCAGCGCCAGGTCGTGCACCGAGCGGTAGCCGTCGTCGAACGTGATGCACACGGTGCGCGGCGGGACGCCGGCGCCATGCAGCGCCTGCACCGCGTCGTACAGCGGCATCACGTTGAAGCACTCGGCCAGCAGCGCCATCTGCCAGCGGAAGGTGGCCACGTCCGGCTCGGATTCGAGCATCGGGTCGGGGCGCTCGAGGATACGGTGGTAGTTTACTACGCACAAGCGGGGACCCGTGATGCGAGCGAGCGCGTCACCGGCGCTACGCAGGAAGCGGGCCGATAGCGCGGTGTGTCGTGCCGGCGTCGTCATCGCGACGGACCCCGGGCGCGCGCGGGCAACGGCGGTGCTACCTTTTGCCGCGGCAGCGTCCCTGTCTTTTTAAACATCAGCAGTTTTTCGAGCAGCAGTGGCAGCGCGACGATATCGTAGAACAGGTCGAAATAGGCAAGCGACAGGAATGCGCCGCCGACGATATAGCCGATAAGGCTCACCTGGCACATAGCCGACAGGTCGGCAGCCCACTTGAGCTCGGGCTGACCCTTGCAGTATTTAATCACCCGACCGGCGGTACGCCAGGCAAGAAACAGGAAGGTCAGGAACAAGGCCAGCCCGATAAAGCCGTGCTCCCCGAGCACCTGGAAGTAAATGCTGTGCGGCGCATGCACGCCGAGTGGGTCCGGGGCGTAGCGCTGGAACATCCGCGGGGTGAACGTGAGGTAGCCTCCTCCCATCAAGTTGTCCAGTGCCAGGTTGGTCGCGAAGCTCCAGGAATTGATGCGGCCCATGGCCGAACCGTCGGAATGGTAGTCGTCGATCGTATTCATACGGCTGAACCACTGTTCAGGCATAACCAGGTAGAGCAGGGGAACAATCAACAGCAGCGCGACACCGGTCCGCGCCTTATTTTGGCTTTTCAACCACAGGAAGAACAACATCGCGCTGCCGGCCAGCAGGGCGCCGCGCGAGTAGGAGCCTGCAGCGGCGGTGAGCGTCAGCAGCGCCAGCGCCATCAGCCCATAGCGCATCCACTTTTTGGTAGCCCGGCTTTGCAGGTACCAGATCAACGGTACTGTCATGATAAGCGCCAGCGCCAGATCATTGTTGTCTTCGATATAGGAGCCGGCCGGACCAAGCACGCGGCTGCTGCCGCCCGAGAGCAGGGTGAACAGGCCGCCCTTAAAGCCGTAGAAACCGAGCGACAAGCCGACTACCCACGCGAAGGCCTTGATGTCTTTTTCGGAGTTGATAACGGCAAGGGTTACCAGGACCATGAAGAAGGTCTTGAAAACCCGGTTCCATTCACCCCAGGCGCGTTCCGGCTCGAATGCACTCAGGCCGGTCAGCGTCATCCAACACATGAAAAGGATCAGCACCACTGTCAACGGCGTGATGGGAACACGCTTGGGCTCGCGCGAGATGAGCATGCCAAACAGCGTTACCACCACAATCACGGCGGCGAACGGGAAGTCGAACGCGGCGCCGTAGGCCAGCCGGTGCGGGTTCATCAGGCTGACCCAGGTGAACAGGAAAACCCCGATCACCGGGCGTTTCAGCGCAAACGGCAAGAGGCCGAACACGCACAAGAAGACGATAGCGTCGCGCATCAGTTCACCCCTCCGCCCAGGACCTGGCCAAACACGCGGATCTGGCCCGCCGTGGTGTCATCCCAGCTGAAACGCTCGGCATAGCGGCGCGTGGCGGCGCGGTCCGGATAGTTCGTACGCAGCGCGTTGACCGCATCGGCCACGCCCTGCGGCGAGCGCTGGCCCATCAGCACCCCGGCCTCGGGCGCCGCCACCACCTCCGGTGTGCCGTAGACGCGGCTCGCCACCACCGGGGTACCGCAGGCCATCGATTCGAGCAGCACGTTGGCCCAGCCTTCGCGGCTCGAGGCCAGCACCAGCGCGTCGGCGGCGCCGTAGTGCCCGCGCAGTTGCGCCTGCGGGACCGCGCCGAGAAAGCTCACGCGCTCGGCGACGTTCATCTCGCGCGCCAGGTCTTCCAGTTTCTTTCGGTCCGGGCCGTCGCCGGCCACCACGAGCCGCACGCCGGGCAGCAGCGGCAGCGCGCCAATAATCAGTTCCTGCCCCTTGACCGGCACCAGGTGGCCGACCGTGAGCAGCGTGAATTCGCTGCTCTCCTTGCGCTCGATCGGGCGGAACAGCTCGAGGTCGACACCATTGCGCAGCGAGGTCACGCGGCCCGCATCGACGCCGAGCGCCACGACTTCGTCGCGCAGCGCGTTGCAGACCGTGATCACGGCGCCCGCGCGGCCGGCTGCCCAGCAGATCATCTTGCGCGGTAGCCGGTACTGCGGCAGCAGCGTAATGTCCGAGCCGCGCGCGGTCACCACCACCGGCTTGTTGAAGTGACGGCCCAGCATGGCGGCGGCCACGCCGTCCGGATAAAAATAGTGGGCGTCGATCAGGTCGAAGTCGTAGCCCTCGTCGAGGATACGGCCGATCTCGGCCTTGGCGGCCTGCGCCAGCAACATCGGCGCCACGTTCATGCCGACCTTGGGCACGACCGGGTAGCGCGGATGCGTGACTTTGATCTCGTGTCGCAGCTCCTCGCGCGGCACCTTCGCAAACTTCGCGTAGTTCCCGAAGCGGCTGCTTTGCAGCGGGAACCATGGCACCGGCGCGACCACGCGCGACGCCACTTTGCCGCTGGCGACGAGGTGGCGCAGGCGCGTCTCGACGAAGATGCCGTGGCCGGGCTTTTCGGCGTTGGGGAACAGCGTGCTGAACGTCAGGATCTTCATGCAGCGAGGGTGCCCGTGAGGCGGCCGTAGATGTTTTTGTAGCGGGCGACGCTGACGGGCCAGTTGCGTTCGGTCTCGACGTATTCGCGCCCGGCCGCGCGCAGCGCCGGCCACTGCTGCTGCGCTTCGAGCAGCGCGCTGACTTTGTCTGCCAGCGAATCGGGATCGTCGGCCTTGAACAACACGCCGGTCTTGCCGTCGGCGATCAGCTCGAGGTGGCCGCCGACATCGGACGCCGCCAGGATCCGGCCCTGGGCCATCGCCTCCAGGGGTTTAAGCGGCGTGACCAGGTCGGTCAGGCGCATCGACAGGCGCGGGTAGACCAGCACGTCGAGCAGGTCGTAATACTTCTGCACCTGGTCGTGCGGGACGCGGCCGGTGAACACGATCTTTTCTTCGATCTGCAGGTCTTTGGCGAGCTGGCGCAGCTGGGCGTCCTGCGGGCCGCCGCCGACCAGCAGCACGCGCAGGTCGGGCAGGCGCGCCGCCAGCTTCGGCACCGCGCGCAGCAGCACGTCGAGCCCCTCGTAAGCGTAGAACGAGCCGATGAAGCCGATCAGGCGCGAACCCGACAGGCCGAGCTTGTCCTTGAGCTGCAGGTCGGCGATGCCGCCGACCGAGAACTTGTCGATGTCGACCGCGTTCGGGATTACCGTCACCTTGTCGGCCGGGATGCCGCGCGCGACGATGTCCTTGCGCAGGCCTTCGCAGATGGTGGTGACGGCGTCGGCGCGCTTGAGCGCGTAGGTTTCGAGCGCGCGGGTGGCGCGGTAGCGCAAGCCGAATTCCTTGCTGGTGCCGTGGTCGACGGCGGCGTCTTCCCAGAACGCGCGCACTTCGTACACCACGGGGATGCCGAATTTTTTCCCTGCGCGCAGGGCCGCGATCGCGTTGAGCGACGGCGAGTGCGCGTGCAGCACATCGGGTTTGATTTGCGGGATGATCTCGGCCAGGCGGCGGGTCAATCCGTCGATCACCTCCTTCTGGTTCAGCACCGGCAGCCTGGCCAGCGGGCCTTTGGCGACCGCGGTGCGGTAGAAGTGCAGGCCGTCGACGGTCTCCTCCTGCATGTCGCCGGAGTGCTGCTTGGAGCCGGTGACGTGGAAGGTCTCCCAGCCCAGCGCGCGCTGCTCGCGCAGGATCGAGCGGGTGCGGAAGGTGTAGCCGCTGTGCAGCGGGATCGAGTGGTCGAGGACGTGAAGGACACGCATGGTTCAGTTGCTCCGTTGTGCGGTGGTGGCGCCGTTCTTGCGCAGGAAGGCGTCGAACATCAGCACCGACCAGAGCGGCAGCGCGTGATCGTACACGCCCGACTGGTGCTGCTCCACCATTTGATGCAGGAATTCGCGGTTGAAGATGCCGGTGTCGAGCAGCGCCGGATTGAGCACGGCGGCGCGCACCTGTTCGCGCAGCGGGCCACGCAGCCATTGCGCGAGCGGGATCGAGAAACCCATCTTCTTGCGGTACAGGATGTCGTGCGACAGGTGCGGCTCGAGCGACTTCTTGAAGATGTACTTGCCTTCGCCGCCCTTGAGCTTGAGCGAGGACGGCACACCCGATGCCCATTCGACGAACTTGTGGTCGAGCAGGGGCACCCGCACTTCGAGCGCGTGGGCCATGCTGGCGCGGTCGACCTTGGTCAGGATGTCGCCCGGCAGGTAGGTTTTCATGTCGAGGTACTGGACCAGCGACAGCGGGTCGTCGGTCGGCGCGTTGGCCGCGTGGCCGCGCATTACCTCGATCGCGCGGTAGCCCTGCAGCTTGCTGCGGAACGAGTCCGAAAACAGCTGGTCCCGCACACGGTCCGGCAGCACCGAAGCGCCGTGGAAGTAGCCGTCGACCAGGTTGCGCGCCAGCGCTTCGAAGGTGGTCTTGGCGCGCAATACCTTCGGCGCCCAGTCGGCTTTCGGGTAGACGCTGCCGAGGAAGCCGAACACGGGGCCCGACAGGCCGGCCGGCAGCACCTTGCGCACGCGCTGCTCCGCCATCGTGGCGCGGTAGCGGCGGTAGCCGGCAAAGTTCTCGTCGCCGCCGTCGCCCGACAACGCCACCGTCACGCGCTTGCGCGCGAGCTGGCAGACGCGGTAGGTCGGGATCGCCGAACTGTCGGCGTACGGTTCGTCGTACAGGCCGGCCAGGGTGTCGATCAGTCCGTAGTCGCCCTTGTCCACGACTTCGGTCTGGTGGCGCGTGCCGTACTGGCGTGCGACCTGGTCCGCGTATTCGGATTCGTCGTAATCGCGGTCGTTGAACGAGATCGAGCAGGTGTTGACGGGATCGCCGCCGCCGGATGCCATCATCGCAACGATCGCGCTGGAGTCGACGCCGCCCGACAGGAAGGCGCCAAGCGGCACGTCGGCGATCAGGTGGCTTTGCACCGCCTCGCGCAGGCGCTCGATCAGCTCGAGCTCGAGCTCACGTTCGTCGATTGGCGCGTGCGGCGTGAACGGCACGTCCCAATATTTTTTTGGCTGCGGGGCCGGCTGGCCAACCCGCAGGGTCAGCGTATGGCCGGGGCTGAGCTTGAAGGCGTCCTTGAAGATGGTGCGCGGTTCCGGTACATAGCCGTAGGCGAAGTAGTCTTCGACCGCGCGCGGATCGAGCTCGCGCGACAGCGCGGTCGAGGCCAGCAGCGACTTGAGTTCGGAGCCGAACAGGAACTGCCCATCCGGCAGGAAGCAGTAGTGCAGCGGCTTGATACCGACGCGGTCGCGGGCCAGGAACAGGACCTGCTGGTTGCGGTCCCAGATCGCGAACGCGAACATCCCGCGCAGGTGCGATACGCAGTCCTCGCCCCACTGTTCCCAGGCGTGCACGATGCTCTCGCTGTCGGAAGGGGTGCGGAAAACGTGGCCGAGCGCGGTCAGCTCGGTGCGCAGCTCGCGGAAGTTGTAGATCTCGCCGTTGAACACGAGGGCGACGGTTTCGTCTTCGTTGAACAGCGGCTGCAGCCCGGCTTCGAGCGCGATGATCGACAGCCGGCGGTGCCCGAAGCCGAGGCCGGGTTCGAGATGCAGGTCGCCTTCCACCGGGCCGCGATGGAACTGTGATTCGTTCATCCGGTGAAGCAGTTCGCGGTCGATCTGGCGCCGGCCGCGGGTATCAAAAATGCCTGTTATTCCGCACATGGTTCGATTGCTTTATTAAGTTTTGTCTTGGCCCCGGCCAGGCGGTCATACAGCGCCAGGTAAGAGGTGAGCATGGCGCCGATGCTGTACCGGCTTTCGATGCGGCGGCGGGCGGCCTCACCGTGCGACCGCAGCAGTTCCGGCTGGGTGGCGTAGGCCGCCAGCGCGCCTGCCATCGCCTGGGCGTCGCGCGCGGGCACCAGCAGGCCGGTGCCGTTGTCGACCACCAGGTCGGGAATGCCGCCGACGCGGGTCGACGCCACCGGCAGGCCGCTGGCCATCGCCTCGAGCAGGGTCACCGGGGTACCCTCGGCGATCGAGCTCAGGGCGAATACGCTGAAGGCCCGCATCACGGCCGCGATGTCGTTGCGCGCGCCCGGCAGGTGCACGACCTGCTGCAGGCCGGCCGCGTTGACTTTTTCGAGCAGGGCGGGGCGCAGCGGGCCGTCGCCGACGATCACCAGGCGCAGGCGCTCGCTTTGTTCGGGAAGGCGTTCGCGCAGCGCGATGAAGGCGTCCACCAGGCCGGCGTGGTCCTTCACGTCCTGGACCCGGCCGACGGTGCCGATCACGAAGCAGCCTGCCAGGTCGGGCCATTGCGGCGGCGGGGCCGCTTCGGCGACCGGCTGGAACGCATCGGTGTCGACGCCGTTGTCGATCAGGAGGTTTTTCGCATCGGGCACGCCGACCACGGTCCTGAGCCAGTTCTGCAGGTCGAGCGAGACCGGGATGAAGCAGTCGACCACCGGCACCAGCAGGCGGCGCAGCAGGTTGTGTTTCCAGTTGCGGCCTTCCGGGTCGCGCGCATCGCGTCCGTGCTCGGCGTGGACCCGCACCGGCACGCCGGCCAGCGTGGCGGTGGCCGCGTATTCGATCGCGGCCAGGTTATAGGTGTGCAGGATGGTCGGGCGCATCCGGCGCAGCAGCTTGAACAGCTCGACATGGGTCGACAAGCCGAGCCCCGGCGGCTTGTTCAGCGCGATGATCTCGACGTCCGGGCGCGTGATCTTTTTGGCGAAGTCGGTGTACTTCGTGATGCACACGATCGCGTGGCGGTAGCGCGTGACCGGCATCCGGTTGATCATGTCGACGATCAGCGTCTCGAGCCCGCCGAAGTCGAGCACGTAGGTCAGGTGGACCACGAGTGGTGGCTGGCTCATTGGGTCTTGTCCCATCCGCGCAGGCGCGCCTGCAGCGCGGTCAGGTCGAACGCCCAGTTGACGCCGATGCGCTTGATGTTGAACAGGTCGATGTCCGAGCCGTTCAAGCCGCCGTAGGCCGAGAAGCAGGCGGCGTAGCCGAGCTTCTTCATCATGTCGACGCGCGCGGCCGTGATGTGGTGCTTGCGCCCATACGGGTAGGCGATGAACACCTGCTCCTGGCCCAGCTCCTTGCGGATGTCGTTCAGCGAGCCTTGCAGCTCCTCGAGCGCCAGCTCGTCGCCAATCTCGGCCAGGTTGACGTGGTTGCGCGTATGGCTGCCGAAGTGCAGGCCCCAGTCGCGCATCGTGCGCACCTGGTCCCAGCTCATGTTGTCCAGCCCGAAGCCGAGCGCACGCATGTCGTGGTCGAACGGCTTGTTGTCGCGGATTTTCTCGGTGCTGATGAAGAAGGTGCACGGCACCTGGTGCTTGAGCAGGACCGGGGCGGCGTTTTCGTAGTTGTCGAGGTAGCCGTCGTCGAACGAGACCGCGATCACCGGCTTGGTGGTGTTGCGCGGGATTTTGCCTTCGACGATCTCCTTCAGCGACACGGTCACAAAGTGTTTGGCGACGTAAGCCATGTGCTGGTCGAAGCGTTCGATACCGATCGTGACGTGGTCGCGGAACTGGTCGCTGACGCGGTGGTACAGCAGGATGATCACGCGCTGGTTGCCTGTGCGGCCGTGCAGCCAGTTCAGGGCCGGCATCCACAGGCGTGCATACGCCACGAACATCAGCTGTTTGGCCGCCAGCTTCAATGTGCCGCCGCGCGACGGATCCTTGTCGGCCAGGCGTTTCGCGAGCACGGCCTCGGTTGCCAGCGACGGCCGGGTATTGGTGGCGCCGCCCTTCGGCTGGGGCTTGAACGCCGCGCTCCCATCGAGCATGCGGCCGACGGCTTCGACGACCAGTTCGACGCCGAGCCGGTCAAGTTTGGTCTTGACGCCGCCGACAGTCGAAAAGCGGTCGACCGGTACGCTGCCTTCGAGCAGGATGTCGCCGGTATCGAGTCCGGCGTCGACCCGGTGCACGGTGCAGCCGACCGAGGCTTCGCCGTTGTACAGCTCCCAGAACGCGGGCGGCATGCCGCGGTAGTCCGGCAGGCGCCCTTTGTGCAGGTTGATGGTGCCCAGGCGTGGCAGCGAGAACAGGGCGGGCTTGAGGATCGGGGCGCCGAGCGCGACGCCGAGGTCGGGCGCCAGCGACTGCACAAAGGCACAAGCCTCGGGGCCGTTGATCGCCGCCACCCGCCTGACTTGGATGCGCGGATGCGCTTCCAGCGCGGCGCTCGAAAACATCTGGCCCGGACGGTCCGGGCTTTGCTGTGGGCGCGTGTGCAGGCGCGCTGCCGCCAGGTCGACGATTTCGGCGAGCTGGTACGGAATCCAGCGCAAGCCGTGGCGCTTCAGGTTGCGCCACTGGTTGCGCACCAGCGTCGCCGGCTTCTTTTGGGGTGCGTGCAGCAGCACCGTAAAACGGCAGTGCGGGTAGCGTTCGGCCAGGCTGACCACATTCCAACGGACGTTGAAATCAAGGCTGGCGGTGAAAATGATGATCTGCATGTTCAAGCGATTCAATTGTGATGCGCGGCCTGCAGTGCCGCATCGATGCGCGTGAAGTGCGCCTCCAGGAAGGCGCGCAGGTCGGCGCGCGCCGCATCGGGGTTGTCGTCGGCCGGCGCCGCGATCACCAGCAGCGCGCTGTCGTCGCCGTGCGCCAGCAGCTTCGCCTGCGCCTGGTACAGCTTGCCCGTCACGTTGCTGGCGGTGTAGCGGCCGTCGATCCACATCCAGTGCCATACCAGCAGGTTCCCGGCCGGGCTGTGCAGCGTGCTTTCGCGCAGCGCGAGCGTGCGTCCGCCGGCCTGCTCGGTGCGCACCGACGAGGCGGTTTCGTTCCACGCATCCTTGTAGCCGGCCAGCCGGTTCAGGGAGCTGACCAGGGCCTTGTCCTTGTCCTGGTTGCGGTAGTACAGCATCGACAGCCGTACCGTGCGGGCGCTGCCCGGCGCGGCGAATGCGCCGCCGGCGCGCGCGTCCGGTTCCATGTAGCTGATGCGCCAGTCGGGGAACGACGCCGCCGCCGGCCATGCCGATTCGACCTGGCCGAGCACGACAGGCGCCGGGTTGTGGTTGGCGCGGTCGCTGTAGCGGGCGAAGGCAGGCCACAGCGCGGCCAGTGCGATCACGGCGATGGTGACCGTGCGCAGGCGCGCGGTGCCGGCTGGCGTGCCTTTGCCGCCGGCCGTGCGCCGGGGCGCGGGCGCTACCTCGGCGTCCTCGCGCCAGTAGCTACCGATCCAGAACATGATGAACATGACGAGGCCGAAGAACAGCCAGCCGTAGATCAGGTGGTCGACGCCGGTGGCCAGCGCCATGCCGCTGGTATGGCCGATCATCACGATCATGTAGGCGCGCAGGCCGTTGGCGATCACCGGCACCACCACCGACAGGCCGACGAACATCAGGCGCCGCGCGGTCGAGCGGTAGGTCAGGTAGGCGTACAGGCAGCCCAGTGTGACCGACGAGATCAGGTAGCGCACGCCGCTGCAGGCTTCGACCACCGACCAGCTGCCGGTGGGCAGTTCGAAGCGGGTGCCATTGCGCAGCACCGGGATGCCGGTCATCTGCACCGCCCACACGGTGAAGTTGGCGGTGAATTCAATCAGCGGCGCGACGAAGATTTCGCCAAACGGCACCGCGAACAGCACGAACAGCAGCGGGAACGCGAGCGAACCGGCGAGGCGCGTGCCGAACAGGGCCAGCGCGATCGCCGGGATCATCGCGGCGAACGCGTACTGCTGGACCACCTGCACTTCGCCCAGGCGGCCGGCCATCCAGGCGGCGCCGGCGCCGGCCAGCAGCAGCAAGGCCGGCCAGTAAGGCTGCGGCGGGTAAGCGATGAAGTTGGCGCGGCGGCGCCACACCAGCCACAGGCTGATCGGCAGGATCACGTAGCCGTGCGCGAAGGTGTCGGAGCTGTTCCAGGTGGCGACGATCGACTTCACGGTCGGCAGGTACAGCCCGAACAGCGCCAGCAGGGCCAGCACGACCAGGGCGATCGGGCCCCAGGGGAGCCGCGGCGCTCCGGTGGCGATGGTGTTGTTGGCGACGCCGGGAGAAGGTGTCAGGAACATTCGAGCCGCTCCCCGATGCAGGCCAGGTTGCTCGGCCAGCTGTACTGGCGTTCGACCTTGGCGCGCGCGGCGCGGCCGATCGCGGCGGCGGCGTGCTCGCGCTGCGCCAGCAGCTCCGTCACGGCCTGCACGAAACCGGCCGGATCCTGGGCCAGCACCAGTTCGGTGCCGGGCACCGCGTCGATGCCTTCGAGGGCCTGCGGCGACACCACCACCGGGGTAGCCATCGCCATCGCCTCGAGCACCTTGTTCTGGATGCCGCGCGCGACGCGCAGCGGCGCCACCGCGACGTGGGCGTGCGCGATGTAGGGACGCACGTCGGGCACGGTGCCGGTCACCACCACGCCTGGCTGCTGCGCGAGCGCCTGCACAGCCGGCGCCGGGCGCGCGCCGACAATATAAAAGCGCAGGTCGGCGAAGCGTTCGCGCAGCTGCGGGAAGACGTCGCTGGCGAACCACTGCACCGCGTCGACGTTGGGCCAGTAGTCCATCGCGCCGGTAAACACCAGCGCGCGCTCGCCAGCCTTGTACGGGCTCTGGTAGCCGACATCGGGCGAGAAGTAGTCGGTGTCGACGCCGTTGTTGAAGAAGCCGATCTTGGCGCCGCTTTCCGGCGCCAGCTGGCGGAACAGTTCCGCTTCCGGGCCTGAGACGAACAGCGAGGCGTCGTAATCGCGCGCGACCTGGCGCTCGTAGGCGAGCAGCTGGCGCGCCTCGTGGCGGTACAGCCAGCTCATCGGCCACGACTTCTTGTCGGCGTACTGGCGCCATTTGTCGGAGTCGACGTCGCAGAAGTCGACCACGCGGCGCGCGCCGCGGTACTTGTCGGCGTACTGCGCCATCGCCGACGAGAACACCAGCACGCGCTCGATCTTGTGCGCGGCCACGGCCTGGTCGACCCAGCGCTGCAGGCCGCTGTCGCGGTAATAGTCGAGCGACAGCGAGCGGCCCGCCACCAGCGCCTTCATGCTGCGCACGCGCGCCAGCGTCGGGTTCAGCCCGGCGAAGTGGCTGCTGGCGCACATCGCTTCCACTTTCGGCACGTGCTGCCAGTCGTCGGCGTCGTCCACGAAGGTGCCGAGGTGGACGCGGTAGTGCTGCGCCAGGTGCTTGAGCAGGTGGTAGGAGCGGATCTTGTCGCCCTTGTTGGGCGGGTACGGGATCCGGTGGATCAGGAGAAGCAGGTCTTCCACGGTTACCCCAGGTTGCGGACGATGTACGGGCCGATGAAATTGGCCATCGGCAGCGGCAGCTTCTTCCACATCTTGATGAACAGCTGGTACTTTGGATTGAGCGGATTGTTGTCCGGCAGGGCGGTCGCGCCGTACAGCTTGTACTCGTAGGGCAGCGGCTGCGCGCTGAAACCCCAGTTCTTCTTGAAGTCGTAAGCGCCGGTACCGAGCTTGCTGCGGCCGAAGTCGAACAGGCGGCAGCCGCGCGCGGCGGCGGCCTGCATCAGGTTCCAGTACATGAAGTCGTTGCCGGCCACTTCGCGCGCGAGCGGCATGCCGCCGCCGTAGTAGGGCACGACTTCGTCGCGCCAGTAGAACGACAGCACCGAGGCGACCAGCTGGCCGTCGGCGGTGGTAATGGTGCGCACCTCGCACTCGTCGCCGAACACTTGCTGCAGCAGCGCGAAGTACTTTTTCGGGAATACCGGGGTGCCGAGGCGGTGCACGCTGCTGGCGTAAGCGGTGAACATGCGCTCGACGTTGTCGTCGACTTCACCCTTCAGGCCCAGCTTGATGCCCTTGCGGACCATCGCGCGCTGCTTGCGCGGGATGGCGTTCAGGTTCTCGTCGTCGTCGCCGGAGATCGCCTTGCGGAAGGTGACGTACAGTTCCTTGGTGTGCCATGCCGGGTCGTCCGGATGCGCGCGCTGCATGCCGCGGTATTCGAGGTGGCCGACCTGCAGCTGCTGCGCCAGCTCGTGCGCGGCGGCGTCGAGCATCTTGCGCGCGCCGTCGTTGAGCGCCGCCACGCCGCCGTACACGCAGAACGGCATCGCGCCCAGCGCGTGGCCGAACAGGCGGCTCTTGATTTCGGCCAGCGGCAGCACGCCCTGGATCACGCCGTCCTGCTGCACATAATAGAACCAGGTCCTGATGCCGAACGATTCCTCGATCACCTTCTGCCATCCGGAGAGGTGGAAGAAGGTGGCTTCGGGGCAGGTGCGGACAAACGCATCCCAGCGGGCGCGTTCGTGCGGCTGCATCAGGTGCAGGGTTTGCGGGCCGGCGGCCAGTACCGGCGCGGCGCGCCTGGCTTGTGCTGCTTCGATGATGTTCATGGCTTCGAAATGAAAATGCGGTCCATGCGGTCCCACGCGAAATCGCGTGCGAGCGCGGCAAGGCGACCTTCCATGCGGTCGATGTTGATGTAGTGGCGGAAGCGCGCCTTGGCGCCGAGCCCTTCGGGGCGCGGCTGGCCAGGGTCGATCTCCCACGGGTGGAAATAGAACAGCGCCGGCTCGCGATCCTCGCGGTTGACGCGTTCCATCATCCAGCGCGACAGCGCGTACGGCAGCAGGCGGAAGTAGCCGCCGCCGCCGGCCGGCAGGTTACGGCCCATCATCTGCACGGTCGTGATCGGGATTTCCAGCAGGCCGTCGGTGCCGTTCGGGTAGAACGCGAAGCGCGGCGCTTCGGGCATGCCGTAGTGGTCATGCGCGATCGGGTAGATGCTCGAGCTGTAGCGGTAGCCCGCCTCCAGCAGCACGTCGAGTGCCCACAGGTTGTCGCGCCCGATCGAGAAGCTCGGCGCGCGGTAGCCCTGCACAGCCTGGCCGCCCAGGTCTTCCAGCAGCGCCTTCGACGAGCGGATGTCGTTCGCGAATTCGGCGCGCGTCTGGTCGGAC
>JBJMVW010000219.1:0-97090 GCA_045810465.1 Massilia sp.
AGTTCCCGTGTGCTGCCGTTGGCGGAAATTACTCCTCGGCTGCTGTTAAAAACTGGGGTTCCCGCCTGCGCGGGAACGACGGGCTGAGGCCGCGAGCCTGAAAACTGGGGTTCCCGCCTGCGCGGGAACGACGTGCTGAGGCCGCGAGCCTGAAAACTGGGGTTCCCGCCTGCGCGGGAACGACGTGCTGAGGCCGCCTGCCTGAATTAAACCCCGCTCTCGCTCGCGCGCGCCAGCGCCTCGGCGCGCGGGCTCCTGATCGGCACCGGCTCGCCCACCTGCGCGGCCATCGCGTCGATCGCCGCCAGCACTTTCTCCGGATGCGCGTAGTGCGTCATGTGGCCCACACCAGGCTCGAGCTGCAGTTCGCTGTCCTCGACCCGTTCGTGCAGCCGTTCGGAATTGTGGCTGGCGGTCGCCATCAGGTCGCGTGTCCCGTGAATGAGGGTAACCGGCACCTTGAGTTCCTTGTAATGCTTCGACAGCATCATCGCCGACGGCACCATCAACGCGCTTTCGGCCGCGCTTGCACGCAGTTGCTTGGGCCGCAGCAGCAGCCACGGCGGCATGGCGCGGAAGCGCTCCGCAACGCGCTGCGGCGCGAACATGCGCTTCGCCGTCAGCGGAAAGGCGAGGCGCTGGATAATCGGCAGGATCGTATAGCGCAGCAGGTCGCCGATCAGCGGGATCGCCGGCGGCGCCATCATCGGCACGTCCAGCCGCAGGCTGGGGTAATAGTAGCCTGACAGCAGCACCAGCCCGCGGACGAAGTCGGGCGCATCGAGCGCCATCGCCAGCGCCACCATCGTGCCCCACGAATGGCCCACCACCAGCGCGGAATCGACACCGATCTCCTGCAGCGCATGGTGCAGCAGGCGCGCCTGGGCCTGCGGCGTCCAGACCGTCGTGCGCGGGCGCTCGCTGTAGCCGAAGCCGGGCCGGTCGAAGACGATGACGCGGTAGCGCCCGGCGGCGCGCTCGACCAGTCCGGCCTGCTCGTAATCCGCCGAGAACACCTGGTTGCCATGCAGCAGCACCAGCGCGGGACCCTGGCCCCGCTCGACGTAGTGCAGGCGCACGCCGTCGACCGTGATGAATTTGCCTTGCGGCGGGTATTCTCGCTCGGCCTGCCTGGACTTGGCGCGTACATACAGGAACGATGCCGCCAGCCCAATGCCGGCCAGCAAGGCGGCGTTGCCCAATCGGTTCGACCTGGCGGTCGCCGACACGATGCTGCGCATTGATTTCGTCACAGTGGCTCCTCTCGTAATTGATCAGATAGTACGACTGGTCCGGGTTCTCGCAAGTTCAGCAGTTTCGGCACGAGCGGCAGGATATGCTCGGCTGATTCTTCGATTTTCAGGTTGATGAGATGGTCGGCCCGGGTGCGCCCGAGGTTCAGCGCCGCGATCGGCTTGCCGGTTTCAAAGGCCAGGCGGCAGAAGCGGAATCCCGAATACACCATCAGCGACGAGCCGACCACGAGCAGCGCGTCGGCCGCTTCCATCTGTGCCAGGGCGCAGGCGGTGCGGGCTGCGGGAATACCGTCGCCGAAGAACACCACATCGGGCATCAGCGCACCGCCGCAGTGGACGCAGCACGGCAGGCGGAACTCGTCCAGCGCGGCCGGTTCGAGGTGGGCGTCGCCGTCGGGCGCCGGCGCGGCCATCGCGCCGGCAAGCCCGGGATTGGCCTCGACCAGTTGCGCCTGCACGAACGCGCGCGGGAACGTGGCGCGGCAGTCCAGGCACAACACCGAGTGGATGTTGCCGTGCAGTTCGAGCACGGCGTGGCTGCCGGCCTGCTGGTGCAGGCCGTCCACGTTTTGCGTGAGTACGAAGCCGATCCTGCGATGCGCCTCGAGCCTGGCCAGCGCGCGGTGGCCGGCGTTTGGCGCGGCCATGGCCAGGGTGGGCCAGCCGACCATGCTGCGCGCCCAGTAGCGGCGCTGCACCGAGACCGACTTGCGGAAATCCGGGCCCTGGATCGGCGTCTTGCCGCGGCGCACGCCCTCGCGGTCGCGGTAGTCGGGGATGCCGGAGGCCGTGGAAAGGCCGGCGCCGGTCAGCACCAGCGTCCGCGGATAACGCTCGAGAAAGTCGGCCAGCGCGCCCGCCCGGTCGTGAACCGTGAAACCTTCTGCCATGGTGATGCAACCCCCTTTGGCTGGGATCGTATCATTCTTGCCGCCTCGGCTAGAACACGTTTCCGGTGGCACAGGGCAATCCCGACTGCCTCAGCGCGACGACCAGGCGATGCCGCCCACGATCAGCCCGAACGCGAGCACATGGTACGGATGCGGCAGCTCACCGAGGAAGGCCGACGACAGCATCGCCGTGAACAGGGGCGTGAGGTTGATGAAGAACGCCCCG
Source organism: Massilia sp. (assembly GCA_045810465.1). Taxonomy (GTDB): domain Bacteria; phylum Pseudomonadota; class Gammaproteobacteria; order Burkholderiales; family Burkholderiaceae_D; genus Telluria. The sequence goes on from JBJMVW010000219.1 coordinate 2,373, forward strand.
ATGGTGGGGCCGGCGTGCTGCACGCCGGCGCCCCAGCAGCGCATCGCGATGATCGCCGGGCCGATCGCGACGTACAGCAGCGCCGCCGCCACCGTCGCGCTCCACCGGATGTCGACGCCGGCCAACGCCCACTCGGCGCCGGCCAGCGCGCCCGACCACAGCACGCCGTAGCCGACTTGCGCCAGCAGGAACGCGGCCCAGTCGGCGCGCAGCGCCGCCACATCCTTGTGCTGCATCAGCAGCCAGCTGTAAAACGACCAGGCGATGGTCGCCAGGATCATGTACAGGTCGCCCGTCACCAACCGCAGCGCGGCCAGCTGCTGCCAGTCGCCGCGGCACAGCACCACCAGCACGCCCAGAATCGAGAGCAGTGCGCCGACCACCTGCCGGCCGCGCACCGGCACGTTGAAGAACAGGCGGCCGACCAGCAGCATCCAGACCGGCATGCCCGACGCGACCAGGGTCACGTTGATCGGCGTCGAAGTTTGCAGGGCCAGGTACTGGAGCGAGTTGTACAGGCCCACGCCGAGCAGGCCGAGCATGCTGTAGCGGCGCCAGTTGGCCAGCACGCCGCTGCCTTGCCGGAGTGCGGCGCGCCCGAGCGGCAGCAGCACGGCCAGTGCGATCGCCCAGCGCAGCAGGTTGAGCGTCATCGGCGGCACCGCTTCGCGCACCAGCCGTCCGACGATCGCGTTGCCGGCCCAGAGCAGCGGCGGGATCGTGAGCAGGACGGCGGTCGAGGCGGTGAGTTTGCGGGTCATGGGCAGGTACGAACAAAACCGCCCGCATGGTGTCGCGGGCGGCGGATGGACAAAGGGATGTTAACGCCGGCCCGGGGTCAACACGGAGGGCAGGGCCTTGGGCAGCGTGTCCGGGTAGTCGCGCGAGTAGTGCAGGCCGCGGCTTTCGTGGCGCGACAGCGCGCTGTTGACGATCAGCGAGGCCACCTCGACCAGGTTGCGCAGCTCGAGCAGGTCGGGCGTGATGCGGAAGTTCCGGTAGTACTCGTCGATTTCGTCTTTGAGCAGCGCGATGCGGTGCTGGGCGCGTTCGAGGCGCTTGGTGGTGCGCACGATGCCGACGTAGTTCCACATGAAGCGCCGCAGCTCGTCCCAGTTGTGGGCGATGACGACTTCTTCGTCGGCGTTGGTGACGCGGCTTTCGTCCCATGCCGGCAGCAGCGGGTTGCCGAACCTTGGTGCGGCTTCGATCTGGTGCGCGCAGGCGCGCCCGACGACCAGGCATTCGAGCAGCGAGTTGCTGGCCAGCCGGTTGGCGCCGTGCAGGCCGGTGCAGGCGGTCTCGCCGACCGCGTACAGGCCGGGAATGTCGGTGCGCCCGGCGAGGTCGGTGACGATGCCGCCGCAGGTGAAGTGCACCGCCGGCACCACCGGGATCGGCTGCTGCGTGATGTCGATGCCCAGCTCGAGGCAGCGCGCGTAGATGGTCGGGAAGTGCTCTTTGATGAACGCGGCGCCCTGGTGGCTGATGTCGAGGTGGACGTAGTCGAGGCCGCGCTTTTTCATTTCGAAGTCGATCGCGCGCGCGACCACGTCGCGCGGGGCCAGTTCGCCGCGCTCGTCATGGGCCGGCATGAAGCGGGTGCCGGCGGCGGGTCCGGCTTCGGGCGGCAGCTTCAGCATGCCGCCTTCGCCGCGCACCGCCTCGCTGATCAGGAACGACTTCGCGTACGGGTGGTACAGGCAGGTCGGGTGGAACTGGATGAACTCCATATTCGAGACGCGGCAGCCGGCGCGCCAGGCCATCGCGATACCGTCGCCGGTGGCGGTGTCGGGATTGGTGGTGTACAGGTAGACCTTGCCGGCGCCGCCGGTGGCGAGCACGGTGTGTTCGGCTTCGAAGGTCAGCACCTTGCCGCTTCGCTCGTCCTGCACGTACAGGCCGTGGCAGCGCGGCTGGCCGGCCAGGTGAGGCGCGCCGCCTTGCACGCCTTTGCCGGTCAGCTTATCGGAGGTAATCACGTCGATTGCGCAGTGGTGCTCGAACAGCGCGATGTTGGGGTGGGCGCGCACCTTCTGTTCCAGCGTGACCTGGACCGCATGGCCGGTGGCGTCGGCCGCATGGATGATGCGGCGCTGGCTGTGGCCGCCCTCGCGCGTCAGGTGGAAGCCCAGCTCCGCGGTTTCGTCCCTGGTGAACGGCACGCCCTGCGCGATCAGCCATTCGATCGCTTCGCGCCCGTGCTCGACGATGTAGCGCGTGGCCGCCTCGTCGCACAGGCCGGCGCCGGCGACCAGCGTGTCGGCGATGTGCTGGTCGTGGCTGTCGCCCGAATCGAGCACCGCGGCGATGCCGCCCTGGGCCCAGTTGCTGGCGCCGTCCAGCAGCGTGCGTTTCGAAACGATGGCGACCTTGCGCGTTTGCGCCAGGTGCAGGGCCACGGACAGGCCGGCAAGACCGCTGCCGACGATAGCGACGTCGAATTTCATCACAAAGCTGTTGTTTGTTAACACTCGTCACTATAGACGATTTGGCTCCACTGCGTTGGAGCGCCCCTGACTTGCTCCTGTTATTGCTTGCAGTCAACACCGGCATGGCGATGCTTTGGCATCATCGACGGGTCGTGTGCCGCTGTGCGCACGCATTGAGCGACACGGAGGGGCGATGGGCAAGCAAAAACTGCTGGTGGTGGAGGACGACCCGGGGCTGCAAAGGCAGCTGCGCTGGCGGCTCGACTGCTACGACGTGATCGTGGCGGGCGAGCGCGAGGCGGCGCTGGCGCAGGCGCGCCGCCACCAGAGCGCGGTGGCGGTGATCGACCTCGGGCTGCCGCCCGACCCGGACGGCGCCAGCGAGGGCCTGCTGCTGCTGGGCGAGCTGCTGGCCGAGGCGCCGGACACGAAGGTGATCGTCCTGTCGGGGAACGAGGACCGCGCCAATGCGCTGAAGGCGATCGGCATGGGCGCCTACGATTTCCACCACAAGCCATGCGAGCCGGACCTGCTGGGACTCGTGATCGAGCGCGCGTTCGTGCTGCATGCGATGCAGCAGGAGAACCGCCGCATGCAGCAGGTGGAGGCCGATTCGCCGCTGGCCGGGGTGGTCACGCGCGACCCCGGCATGCTGCGCCTGTGCCGCGACGTCGAGCGGGTTGCGCCCAGCGGCGCGACCGTGATGCTGCTCGGCGAATCGGGCTGCGGAAAGGAGGTGCTGGCGCGTGCGCTGCACTCGCTGGGCGCACGGCGCGAGCACCGCTTCGTCGCGATCAACTGCGCGGCGATTCCCGAAGACCTGCTCGAGAGCGAGCTGTTTGGCCACGAGAAGGGCGCCTTCACGGGCGCCGGGCAGCAGACCCTGGGCAAAATCGAACTGGCCGGCGGCGGCACTTTCTTCCTCGACGAGGTGGGCGACATGGCGCCGGCGCTGCAGGCCAAGCTGCTGCGTTTCGTGCAGGAGCGGGTGATCGAGCGGGTTGGTGGGCGCACCGAGATCCCGGTGGATGTGCGCATCGTTTGCGCAACCCATCAGGACCTGAAGGCGCTGGTGCAGGCCGGGCGCTTCCGCGAAGACCTTTACTACCGCTTGAGCGAGATCGTGCTGGCGATTCCGCCGCTGCGCGACCGCGCTGGCGACGCGGCGCTGCTGGCGCACCATTTCCGCAACCGCTGCTGCGCCAGCGAGCACCGCTCGCCGATGCGCTTTGCCGAGGACGCGCTGGCGGCGATCGAACATTACGGCTGGCCGGGAAATGTGCGCGAGCTGGAGAACAGCATCAAGCGCGCCGTGATCATGGCCGAGGGGCCGCAGATCCACGCGGCCGACCTCGGGCTGCCGGGGCTGGCGCTGCCGGAGCAGCCGGTCAACCTGCGGCGCGCGCGCGACGCCGCCGAGTACGAGGTGATGGTGAAGGCGCTGGCGCGCGCGGACGGCAATATCGCGCGCGCGGCGGAACTGCTCGGGGTCTCGCGGCCGACTGTGTACGACCTGATGAATTATCACGGCATTCGGCCGTGACTGCTGAAGTGTCGAGGTCAGAGCACAACCGTTAAAACCGTGCTCTGACCCGCGATGGTAATTGAAGTGAAAACCGTGCTCTGACCCGCGATGGTAATTGAAGTGAAAACCGTGCTCTGACCCGCGAATTACCAGGAGACAATCCAGTTGGCGCTGGTGGTGGCCACCTGGTCACGCCATTCGCGGCTGGCGAACGCGTAGTCGGCCTGCGGGATCGACACCTGGCGGCAGCGCACATGATGGCGCGCCAGCAGGCGCGCGGTGTCGTGCGTGGCCGGATCGGCGCCGCCCAGCACCACCAGCACCTGGCCGCTGAAACCGGCCAGGCTGCCGGCAAGCCTGCGCGGCAGCGCGCCACGGCGCTCGCGCCTGGCGCTGCGCACGTCCCGGCGCAGGGCCGCGAAATCGACCTGGCCGGAAGCGACCTTTTTCCAGAACGCGACCTCGCCAAGGCGCGCCAGGTAATGGTGGCCAAGCGAACGCTGCACATCGCCTCCCAGCCGGCGCATCTGTGGGTTGAGCAGCACCAGGCCACTGACCCGGCTGTCGTGCGGCGCGTACAGCGCGGCCGCGGCGGCGGCGTCGCCCAGGCCGAGGATCACGACCTCTTTCATGTCCGGCATGTGGACGAAGAACTCCCGCAGCGCCGCGCCGACGTCGTCGGCGATCGCGTCGAAGGCACGCGGCTCGCCTTCGCTGTCGCCCATACCGCGGCGGTCGAAGCGCATCACCGGGATGCCACGTACCGCCAGCGCGCGCGAGAGCAAGGTGAACTGGCGATGACCGCCGACCCGGTACTGCGGACCGTCGGCCAGCAGCAGCAGCCCGCGCTGCAGCGGCCGTTCGGGGACGTCGACGATGCCGACCAGGCTGCTGCCGTTGCAGTTGAAGCGCAGCGCGCGCTGTTCGATGTTCATGGCGGGCTCCCGGCAAACACCGCGCTGGTCGCGTCGAGCAGCGCGGTGCACTCGATGACGTCGTCGCCGGCCCAGAACTCGGCGCCGGCGACCGGGTGGAAGTGCAGCGCCACGCCGTCGGCCGCCCAGCGTTCGGCCAGCCGTGCCGCGCTGGCGGCCACCCGGGCCGGCGCCGGCGCGCCGTTGGCGAACCAGTGCACGGTGCATGGCGGCAGCTTGATGTGGGCCGCGTCGCAGGCGTCGATCGCCTTGACCAGCGGGACCGCCACCTGGTAGCCGCCGACCTCGATCACGCCGTGTACAGCCAGCTGCGCGCGCAAGGCCGCGGTGCTGCGCGGCGCCCCGGGGACGCCGGGGCCGGACTGGAGCAGCTGGCTGGCCAGGCGCAGGCGCAGGAACTGGTTGATGCAGGCGCGCCCGCTCATGAATGGCTGCCACAGGATGATCGCGGCCAGCTCGACCTCGCGCGCGAAGTCGAGCGCCAGCAGGCCGCCGAGGCGCACGCCCCACAGGTGCAGCGGGCCGCTGGTGCGATCGGCCAGCCAGCCTGCCGCGACGGCCAGGTCGGCCTTCCATCGGTCCCAGCGGCCGGCGTCGAATTCGCCGCAGCTGTCGCCGCAGCCGAACAGGTCGATCTGCAGCACCGCGAAGCCCATCGCCGCGAACGCGCGCGACTGCAGCGCCGCCATGCGCCGGGTGCGGTTGAGCTCCTCGGCGAACGGGTGCACGTACAGGATCGCGCCGCGTGGCTCCACATGCGGATTGGGCGCGTGGTACAGGCAGAACCGGGTGCCGGGCTCGGCATCGAAGAAGAAGGGCTCCACGCGCGGCGTGGACAGCAGCGGGGCGTTCATGGCGCGGGCATCTCCTGCACAGGTGTGGTAACGCCAGCCCGGGCCGGGAGCGCAAGCCAGGCGGCAAATTGCGATGCGAAGCGGAGCCTTGGTTTCATGGTCACAGTCCTACTTTGATGTCAATTAGACACCCCCGCCAATGGCCGGTGTTGATTGTCCACAAGCCCCGGCTCAGCGGACTCGGCAAGGTTGGTTGATGACAGTCAATGACCGGTGGGCGCTTTTTCTGAATGATGAATCTTTACGTACGGCATGTTCGAAGGAGGCGCCATGGCCCAGCTTCTGCACCAAGTGATCGATGGCACGGCCGCGCCGGCGCCGCCGGCCGGCGACAGCATCGAAACCGGTGGCCACCGGGTCAGCGCGGCCGACGTCGAGGAGGTCGTGTATGGCACCGGGCTGGTCGAAGAGGCGGCCGCGGTGGGCGTCGCCCATCCGGTGCTGGGCGCAGTGATCGCGGTCCTGGCCACGCCGCGCGCCGGCTGCCGGCTCGACTCGGCGATCCTGCTCGGCGCCTGCCGCGCGCGGCTGCCCGGCTACATGCTGCCGGCGATGGTCCATGTGCGGCGCGCGCCGCTGCCGCGCGGCGCCAACGGCTGCATCGACCGCGCGCTGCTGGCAGGCGAGCTGGCGCCAGTGTTCGCGGAGGCCCGGTCATGAGCGGGCTGTGCGGATGGTTCTCGCGCGAACCGGCGGCGCTGCCCATCGAGCGCATGGCGGCGCCGCTGTGCCGCTACGACAGCACGCCGCTGCGGTCGGCGGCGCACAGCCTGGGTGCGGCCGCGCTTGCGGGCGGCCTCGATTGCGCCGGGCTGTACCACGAGGATGGGCTGCTGATCGCGTATTGGGGCGAGCGCGTCGAGGCGCTGGCGCGCTTGTGGCGCGCGCACGGCGCCAAGGCCTGTGCCGCCTTGTCCGGGCACTTCGCGTTCGCGCTGATCGACGAGCGCCGCGGCGAGGCGCTGCTGGCGGTCGATCGCTGCGCCACCCGCCCGCTGTTCTACCAGCAGGTCGGGCATACGCTGCTGTTCGCCAGTTCGGCCGACGCGCTGGCGCTGCATCCGGGCGCCGGGCGCGAGGTCGAGCCGCAGGCGCTTTACAATTTCCTGCACTTGCACGCGGTGCCGGGGCCGGCGGCCGTCTACAAGGGGCAGCGCCGGCTGGCGCCCGGCGAGTTCCTGCACCTGCACGGCGGGCGCGTCGAGCGCGCTCGTTACTGGCGGCTGCGTTTTACCGAGCACGAGCCGGACAGCCTGCCGGGGCTCAAGAGCGAACTGCTCGACACCATGCGAAGCGCGGTCGAAAGCAGCCGTGGACAGCAGAAGATCGCCGTGATGCTGGGCGGCGGCGCGCACAGTGCGGCGCTGGCCGCGCTGCTGCAGGCCGTCGATGGCGGGCGGGTCCCGACCTGCGCGGTGGGCGCCGGCAGCCAGGGCCGCTTGCAGCTGGCCGCCGCGCGCGCGGTCGCCCGTCACCTGCATACCGATCACCACGAACGCGAGATCGGCGCCAGCGACGCTGCCGATGCCATTCCGCGGCTGGCGGCGCTGTTCGACCAGCCGTGCGGCGATCCTGGCGCGCTGGCCGCGTACCACTGCGCGCTGGCGGCGCGCGAAGCGGGGGCGCTGCGCGTGCTGGGCGGGCAGGGCGGCGCAATCCTGTTCGGCGGCCGCGCGGCCTACGCGCACCAGCGCCGGCTGGCACGCTACGAACGCCTGCCATCGGCGCTGCGCCAGCTGCTGCTCGAACCGCTTTTGTTCCGGCTGGGCGGCCGCGTGCGCAGCGGCCCGCTTGCGGCGGCGCGGGCCGGCATCGAGCACGCGATGCAGCCGCTGCCGGCGCGCCTGCACCAGGCCAGCCTGCTGCACGGGTATGGCGCCGACAAGGTATTCGAGGCCGGGTTCCTGGCGGCGGTCGATCCGACCGCGCCAGCCGCTTTGCAGGAACAGGCCTGGTGGCTGGCGCAAGGGCGCGCCGAAGTCAACCGCATGATCGCGCTCGACCTGCAGTACGCGCTGGTCGACCAGGGTTTGCCGCTGCTGTCCAGGGCCTGCGAGCTGGCCGGCGTCGACGCCGCGTTCCCGTACCTGCACGATGGCGTGGTGGCGTTCGCCGCACGGCTCGACCCGCGCCGCAAGATCGATGGCGCGGCCGCGAACGGCCTGCTGCGCGGCGCGCTGCGCGCGATGCTGCCTGCGCGTTTGCCGGCCGCCGGCGGCGACGGATTCCAGCTGCCCTTCGGACAATGGCTGCAGACCGACGCACGCTTGCGCTCCATCGCGTTCGACAGCCTGGCCGACCTGCGTGCGCGCCACGTCGTGCGCGGCGCTTTCATCGACGAGCTGCTGGCGCGCCGCCTTCCCGAACAGCCCTCGCGCCACGGCGCCATGGTATGGATGTTGATGATGCTTGAACAGTGGTTCGCGGCGCGCAGGCCCGGCGCAGGCAGCGAGCCGGTTGTGCCTGCCCGGGCCCGGGTGGCCGGCGCGGCGCGGGAGTGAGGCGGCGATGCGAGTCCACCTGTTCGCCGATCCTGCCCTCGCCGAGCGCCCGGGCAGCCTGCAGGCCCAGTTATACGGCACCCTGGCCGCGCTGCGCGCACTGGGCCCAACGAATGGAATCGAAGCGGCGCTGGCCGCCGGACCTGGCGGGCGCGCGGCCGCTTGCGACGTGCTGCATGTATTCGGTACGGGCGCCGTCGAAGGCGCGATCGACGCGGCGCGCGCGCATGACATACCGGTGGTGCTGTCGCCACGCCTGTCGCCGGACTGGAGCCGCTCGAACGGCAGCCGCGCGCGGGTGGCCGACCGGGTGCTGGGTAACCGTAGCGCCCACGACATCGACAGCGCTTACGCCCAGGTGCGGCGCACGCTGAACGCGGCGCGCCTGGTGCTGGCCGGGTGCGAGGCCGAGCGCAAGGCCATTTGCGAGGCATTCCTGCTCGACGCCGGCAAGGTGCGGGTGGCCCCGAACGGCGTGGCGGAACGCTTTTTCAACGCCGATCCAACCCTGTTTCGCGAACGCGCGCGCATCGCCGGCCGCTTCGCGCTGATGGTGGGCCAGGTGTCGCCCTACGCGAACCAGCTCGGCGTCGCGCGGGCGCTGGCAAAACTGGCCCTGCCGCTGGTGGTGATCGGCGAAGCGCGCGAGCGCGACGCGGCGTACCTGCGCGAGCTGCGCGCGCAGCGCACCGTCACCTGCGCCGGCCCGTTCGCCCACGATGACCGCATGCTGGCCAGCGCGTACGCGGCGGCCTCGGTGCTGGTGCTTGCGCGGCGCGTGGCGTCGATGCCGATGGCGCTGGCCGAGGCGCTGGCGGCCGGCACCCCGGCGGTCGGCTGCGCGGGGCTGGCGCCGTTCGCGGAAGGCGCGCAGGCGGCGCTGCGCCAGGTCGGCTGCGACGATCCCTGCGGCCTGCAGCAGGCGGTGTCGGACCTGCTGGAAGTCCCGCCGCCACGGGACGCGGTCAGCGCGCTGGTACGTCCGCTGAGCTGGCAGCGGGTGGCGCCGCAGCTGGCGCAGTGCTACCGCTGCGCGTGCGAAGCTCCGGGACAGGTCAGCGAATCGTAGACCGCGAGGTAGCTGCGCGCCATCGCCGGCAGGCTGTGGCGCGCGATGACCTGGCTGCGCGCCCGCGCGCCGTGGCGCACGCCCATCTCGGGAATGCGGCAGTAGTCGGCGATCGCGGCCGCCATCAGGTCGGGCGACATGGGCGGCACCAGGATCCCGGTAAAGCCGGGATGTACCAGTTCCGTGTTGGCGCCGATGTTGGTGGCGACCACCGGCAGGCCGGTCGCCATCGCCTCGAGGATGGTGTTCGAGCTGCCCTGGGCCTGCGACGGCAGCACGAACAGGTCCATCGCGCGCAGCAGTTGCGGGATGTCGGCGCGGGCGCCGGGCAGCCAGGCGCGGTGGCCGGCCCCGGCACGGTTCAGAAGCGACTGGCATTCCCCACGCAGCGGTCCGTCGCCCACGATGACCAGGCGCAGGCGCTGGTGCGCCGGGTGCGGTGAGGCGATCAGGCGCAGGAAGGCCTCGACCAGCGTGACATGGCTCTTCACCTCGTCCATCCGGCCGACACTGCCGATCACGAACGCGTTGTCGTGCATGAAGCCGGCGGGGCCGACCGCCGCCGGCGGGCCGAGGCGCGGATGGAACTGGACGCTGTCGACGCCGTTCGAGATCTGCGACACGCGCGCCGGCTCGGCGCCCACGTGGTCGATCAGCCAGCGTTCGAGTTCGGCGCTGACGGCGATGAAGTGCCCGATCAGTGGGCGCAGCGTGCGCCGCAGCAGCCGGGATTGGAAGCGCTTGCCGTACAGGTCCGGCAGGTCGCGCCCGTGCTCGCCGTGCACGCGCAGCTTGACGCCGGCCAGCGCCGCCACCAGCTGCCCCTTCAAGCCGGTGAGGTTGCGCGTGTGGACCAGGTCGGGCTGCAGCGTGCGCAGGGCCCGGAACATGCGCAGGTAGTGTCCCAGGTCGCTGCCGTCGCGTTTGTGCAGGTTGATGATCTCGACCCCGCGCTCGCGGATGCGCGCGTGGTAGTCGCTGTGCTCGTCGAGGCACACGATCGCATGCCGATAGCGCTCGGGCGGCATGTGCGTGATCAGGTTGAGCAGCCCGTTTTCCGCGCTGCCGGCGTCCAGCTGGTTGACCAGGTGGACGACCAGCCGCGGTTGTTCGATTGGCGCAGGCATGAGGGACTCGGCTGGGTGGAAGCTCAGGCGGGCCTGGCCGAGTGCGCGGCAGGGGTCCCGAACAGCGCTGCCAGCGGGGCCAGGCTGGCTGGCCAGCTGTGCTCGCGCAGCACGCACGCCCGTGCCGCCTTGCCGATCGCGCCGATGCCGCCGGCGTCCAGCGCGAGGCGCACCTGGCGCTGGAATTCGGTGGCGCCGTCGGCGACCAGCAGCTCGATGCCGGGGCGCGCCGCGAGGCCGGCCGCCGACTGCGGCGCGGCCACCACCACCTGTTGCATCGCCATCGCCTCGAGCACGGCGGCGCGCGCTGGTGCGACCACCAGCGCCGCGTGGGCGAGCCAGGGCCGCAGGTCGGGTACGGCGCCGGTCACGGCCACGCCGGGCAGCCGCGCCAGTGCGCGCAAGCGGGCATCAGGCCGGGCTGCGGCGACGCACAGGCGCAGCGACGGGTCGGCCGCGTGAAGCGGCGCAAACACATGCTGTGCAAACCATGCCGCTGGCAACGCGCTGCCGGCGCCGTCCATGTCGCCGTCGAACACGATGGCGCGGCCGCCCGCGCCGAACGGATTGCGATGCACGATATGCGGGGAAAAATAGTCGGCGTCGACGCCGTTCGCGACCACGCTGGACCTGGACCCGGAGGCTGGCCCGAGCTGGCCGAACAGCGCCGCATGGCTGGCGGACGCGAACAACACATGCTCGCAGCGCAGCGCGGCGGCGCGTTCGTGCGCGAACAGGATCGCCGCCTGGCGCTGCGCCAGCGCGCCCAGCGGCCAGCGGCGCTGCGCCGCCGCGCGCCGCCGCAGGTCGGACTCGACGCCAGCGAGGTCGATCACACTTGTGCAGGGCCGGCCTGGCAGGTAGCTTGCCATGTGCGCCGAACAGGCCAGCGCGGCGCCGATCGGTTGGCGCCGCAGCAGGCGCTCGATCCATCCGGCCAGGACCTGGTCGGGTTCGGGCGGCAGGCCCCGCGCGAATGCGCGCACGGCGCGGATGCGGGCCGCTTGCGGTGGCGCGACGAAACAGGTTTCGTAGCACAGCGCCTTGATACGGCTGGTGTGGCCCGGCTCACGCCCGGGCTCGGCGAAGCAGCCCAGGTGGACCCGGTAACGCTGGCCGAGAAAGCGCAGCATGTGGTACCAGCGCAGCCGGTCACCGCGGTCGGGCGGGCAGGGAAGGCAGGGGGCGAGGAACAGCAGGTCGGGGATCGCCCCCGCGCCCGCAGGCGTGCCGCTCATCGGCGCACCGTGCGGCCAAACGCGCTGTTTGCCGCGCATTGCGGCCAGGTGTGATGCAGCATGTCGTGTGGTTCTCCGTGGGGCTGGCTTGGGGACCGCAGGCGCGCGGCGGCGCCCAGCTACCTCAACGATTATAGGGCGGCGGACTCAAGCAAATTCGCTAGTTTTTCCGCCGTTGATTCGAATCAAAAATGTGAACGGAGGCACGAAGCACGCGGTTCCGGCGGCGCGCAGCAGGCCGCGATCGCGCCGATGCTTGTCGCGGATTTTTCTTGGGCTTGATCCATGTTTATATGGAAAACAGAATCGTTGTAAGCGCGGAACCGTCTATTGGCTGACCTTGTCTGACTGCCACAACTTTCGTTCACGCCAGAGACGGCAGGACGCCAACCGGAGGAAGACAAATGCTGCTAGACGAGCATCCCATTGCCACATTCGAAGCGCCCGCGCCAACGCGGGAACCCGGCCGCGCCGCACGCGGCGCCAACACCAACCTGGCGTCCCTCGACGGGGCCCAGCTGTTCCACGTCCGGCTGGCCACCTCGGCGGGCCGGCGCGAAGCCGCCAGCCTGTTGCTGAGCAAAATGTATGCGTGGCGCGGCTATGCGTTCGAGATCTGCGAACACAACGACGCCGACAAGATCACGCTGTGCGCCGAGACCGGCGGGGCGCTGGTGGGCACGATGAGCCTGTGCCTGGACCGGACCGGAAAACTGCCGGCGGACGAGAATTTCGGTGACCAGCTCGCAATGCTGCGGCGCCAGGGCCGGCGCCTGGCCGAACCGTCGCGGCTGGCGATCGACAAGGGCGTGTCGAAACGCGTCTTCGCCGCCATGATTCATATTTCCTATATCTACGCGCACAACCTGCAGCGCTATACCGACTATGTGATCGAGGTCAATCCTCGCCATGTCGAATTCTACAAACGGATGCTGGGCTTTGCCGACTTCGGCGGCGAGCGCACCTGTTCGCGCGTCGGCGCGCCGGCGGTCCTGCTGCGCCTGCCGCTCGACGTGATGGGCGCCCATATCCGCAAGTGGAGCGGGGCCATGGAGCAGCATGGGGCGGAACGGTCGTTTTACCCGTACTTTTTCCCGATCTGGGACGAGCCGGGGATTACCGCTCGCCTGCTGGCCGAATGCAACTGAAGGGGGATGCGATGCGTACCATTGAAGAACAAGATGCCGCGCTCCCGCGCTCCAGCGGGCGCTTGCCGGCGCTCGACCAGATGGCGGAGGTGGTCGGCCAGGCGCAGCTGCGCGACGATCCCGCCGTGCTCGCGCGCTACGCGCACAGTACGGCCGCACGCAGCACGCAGCCGCTGGCGGTGGCCAGCCCAGGCTCGGCGCGGCAAGTGGCGGAGCTGGTCCGGATCGCGCGCGCGCACCAGCTTGCGCTGTATCCAGTGAGCACTGGCAAGAACTGGGGCTATGGCGATGCCTGCGCCGTGGGCAGCGGACAGGTGCTGGTCGACTTGTCGCGCATGAACCGGATCATCCAGGTCGATCCGGAGCTGGCGTACGCGGTGATCGAACCGGGCGTGACGCAGCAGCAGCTGTCCGACTTCCTGCGCACGCACGGCATTGCCCTGTGGGCCGACTGCACCGGCGCCGGTCCGGATACCAGTTACGTCGGCAATATCCTCGAACGCGGTTTCGGCCACTCGCCGTACGGCAACCGGCTGCAGCACGTGGCCGGGATGCAGGTCGTGCTTGCCAGCGGCGACGTGCTCGACACCGGCTTCGGCCACTACCCCAACGCGCGCACCACGCACCTGTTTCCATATGGGGTCGGGCCCTTCCTCGACGGCCTGTTCACGCAGTCCAATTTCGGCATCGTGACCCAGCTCGGGATCTGGCTGATGCCCCAGGCCGAGTGCGTGAACCATTTCACGTGCGGCGTACCGCGCCACGCGGACATTGCGATGGTCGTCGATGCGCTGCGCCCATTGCGGCTGGACGGCACCTTGCGCAGCGTCGTGCACATCGGGAACGACCTGCGGGTGCTGTCCGGCGGGCAGGTGTTTCCACGCGCGACCGTGCAGGGACGCTCGTCGCTGCCCGATCCAATGCGTGCCGAAATGTGCGCCGCCGCCGGGATCAGGGCCTGGACCGTGTCGGGCGCGTTGTACGGCACCACGGCCCAGGTCGCGGCGGCGCGCGCGGCGTTGCGGCGCGCGTTGCGGCCGACGCCCGCACGACCGGTGTTCATTACAGAGCGCAAGTTGAAGGCAGGCGCGCTGGCGGCGCGGCTGCTCGGCGATTCGGCGCCGGGACGCAGGCTGCGCGCAAAGGTGGCGCTTGGCGAGTCCTTGTTCGCGATGAACCGCGGTATCCCGAGCGGACGGTTCCTGGCGGGGGCGTACTGGCGGCGTCGCGGCGGGCTGCCCGGCGGATTTCCACAGCAAGCCGACCCTGCGCGCGACAATTGCGGGATGCTGTGGGTGTCGCCGGTGCTGCCGATGCGCGGCAGCGACCTGCTGGCCTTGTATGGGCTGGCGGAACCCGTGTTCCGTGAGCATGGATTCGACCTGTTTGCGACCTTCAGCATGATCAACGAACGCTCGCTGGGCGGCGTGCTGACGGTGGCTTACGACAAGGACGATCCGGACGAGGTCGGGCGGGCGCACCGCTGCTACCGCGAGGTGTTCCAGCGGGCGATGGACGCCGGCTATATTCCGTATCGGGTGGGGAATCATTCGATGGCCGACCTCGACCCGCAAGGCGACGTGTACTGGCAGACGGTGGCGCGTATCAAGGCGGCGCTCGATCCGGACGGGATTATTTCGCCGGGCAGGTATGAGCCGGGGCGGGCATTTTGAGGCTTGCGCGGCAACCGTGGGGTGCGGCCAGATGCACCCAAGCCGGTCAGAATCCAATCTTGCGCGCCGGCAGAACCCGGACCACACCCCGGAAATCGACCGTGTGCAGCGACACCGGCCGGCGCCAGACCCGCGCCACGTATTCCATCACGCGCTCGGCCTGCTGCAGGTCGAGCCCACGCCCGTCGTGCAGGTAATCGTGGCGCAGGTCGAGGCTGCCATCGGCGCCCACCTGCATCACCGCGATCGACGGCGCGCCGTAGTTGTACTTGGGCGCCAGGATCGCCTCCCGGATCGCGTGGATGTCGCGGTTGGCAATCCTGGTCTCGCCGTCCTTGCGCGTTTCGTAGACAAACAGGTCGAGCTGGTCGGCCAGTTCCTGCGTCAGGTAATTGCGGATGAAGCCGAAATCGTCCTCGTCGCGCACGATCTCGCGGGCCTTGGCCATGCCGTGTTTCTCGATGATGTCTTCCCACATCGAAAAGCCGAGGTGGTAGGGGTTCAGCGACAGCGCCAGCTGCTGGCCGCCGGCGTAGGGCCGCACGACATCGGAGTGCGACTTGATCGCGCCGAGGTACAGCTCGTGCGGCAGGAAAGTGGCTTCGCGCAGCAGCCGCGCGTGCCAGTACGAGGCCCAGCCTTCGTTCATGATCTGGCAGGCGAAGATCGGGTGGAAGTAGTAGGCTTCCTCGCGCACCGCCAGGAAGATGTCGCGCTCCCATTCGTCGAGTTCGGGGCCGTAGTGGGCGATGAACCAGAGCAGGTCGCGTTCCGGCTGCGGCGGCAGCGGGCTGCGCTGCAGCTTGTCCTCGCGCGGCGGCGGCGGCGCTTCGCCCGGCAGTTGCGCGTAACGGTCGCGAAAAAGGTTGGCCGGGGCATCGGTGCGCGGCGCGATAAATGGCGGGTAAAGCGGGCGGTGCAGCGGCTGGTCGACGTCGATGTGCGCCTCGAGCGCCAGTGCGGCGTCGAGCACGGCTTCCACCCGGTCCTGCCCATGCGCCGACAGCGCCAGCTCGAGCCGGTGTGCGCGCGCGGCGCTCTGCTCGAGGATGTGGCTCCCGGCCATGGCCATGAAACGGACAAACAGCTGGTTGTTCTTGGCGAAGTCGGCGTGCCCGAGCACGTGCGCGGTGACCAGCGTGTTCTCGGCCAGCGAATTATGTTCGAGCATGAACGCCTGGCAGGGGTCGCCCGGGAACATCACTTCGAAGATGCGCGAGTTTCCCATGTGCTGGCGCACCAGCTGGTGGATGTAGCGCACCCCGAAGGACCAGTGGCGCATGCGCACGGGCAGCCCGTAGACCGAGATCTCGAGCATGAAGTTGTTCGGGACCAGGTCGAAATTGACCGGGTAGAAGTCCATCCCGAGCTGTACCGCCAGCGCCTCGAGGCGCTCGGTGTATTCGTCCAGGCGCTCCTGCAGTTCGCTCATCGCGCCACCTCCACCGCGTCCTCGTCTTCGCTCTGGTCGGTGAAAAACTTGCGCAGCGCGCGCCACACGTCGTCGGAGTTCGCCAGCACGCTCGAGCCGACCGGCAGGCCGCGCCGCTCGAGGTCGTGGCACAGGCGCCGCATTTCGGTTTCGAGCGAGCGCGGCACGCCGGGGAGCGTTTCGATGTAGCCGATGTAGTTGAGCATGCCTGCCAGCTCGGTCAGCGACTGGCTGGCGGCGGCCCGGTCTTCGGTGAAGTTCTCGCCATCGGACGCATAGAACATGTAGATGTTGTTCTGGGCCGGGTTCAACTCGTCGCGGATGAGATCGAGCGTGAGCCGGAACGCGCTCGACGCGATCGTGCCGCCAATGCCCGACACCTGGAAGAAGTCGCTTTCGCCGAATTCCCAGGCATGCGTAGTGTGGGCGATGAAGCGCGTCTCGACCTTGGTGTACTTGCGCCGGATGCCTTGCAGCGCAAAGAAAAAGAAGGACTTGGCGAGCTTGCGCTCGATCTGGGTCATGCTGGCCGAGACGTCGATCACGAAGAACACGATCGCGCTGGTGCTCGGCCGCGAGCGCGTGACCAGCTGGCGGAAGCGCAGGTCGTCATTGGTGAACGGGACCGGGTCGGCCTGCACGGCGCGGCGCTTGATCGCCTCTTTCACGGTACGCCTGCGGTCGAGGCGCGAACGGGCGCCGCGCTTGTCCCAGCCCTCGCGCACCAGTTCCTGTTCGTCGATGCGCGCGCTGGGCCTTGGTTTCAGGTCGGGCAGTTTGAGTTCTTCCCAGATCCAGTCCATCACGTCGTCGATCGAAAACTCGAGCAGCAGCTTGACTTCGCCGTCCTCGTTGCCGCCTACGCCGTCCTCGCCGGCCGCGTCCTGGTCGGGCTGGCCCGGTTGCAGCAGGTCGCCCGGCTCGCCTTCGCCTTGCCCGGCGCCGGTCTGGGTGCGCCCCTCGGCCAGCCGGAAGCGCGCATGCTCGAGCAGCCGCACCGGCACCTGCACGGTGCGCTCCTGCGGACCGGTGATCAGGTCGGGGCCGGCGATCAGGTCGGGCAGGTGGTTCTGCACTGCCTCGCGCACCTTGTCGTTGTGGCGCAGCCAATCGCGCGCCCCGCGCGAAAACAGGTCGTACCAGGCCGTCTTCATTGTCGCAGTCACCGCGTCTCCCCTCGGTACCGGCACGTGTTCGGCTATTCTTGGGCCAGCAAAGTCGTCACATAGTTCAAGGCTTCGCGCGCACTGTGCGCGTCGTAGCCGTATTCGTCGACCAGCCGCTTTTCGACCGCGGAAATCTTGGTGCGGATTTCCTCGTCCGGCCGCTTGGCCGAGCTGACCAGGCGCAGCACGTCGCGGCGCTGCTCGAACAGGTATTGCTGTACCGCGTCGTTGAGCTGGATGTGGCTCTCGAGCCCGAACTTGACGCCGCGCTTGTAGGCGCCCATCGCCTTGCGCACCACCTCCTGCCGGAACGATTGCTTGCCCGATTCGGAAATGTGGATCTTTTCCTCGACCGCGCGCAGGAAGCGCTCGTCGGGACGCCGTTCCTCGTTGGTGATCGGATCCTTGATCGAACGGTTGTCGAGCATCGCCTCCACTTCGTCCAGGTACTTGTTCAGCAGGTCCTGCGCCTCCTGTTCGAAGGACACGAACAGCGCCTTGTGCACGTCCTGCTTGACCCACCGGTTGTAAAAGTCCTTGCGGGTCAGGACCAGGTAGTCGACCCAGCGGCGCTTGCGCTTGGGGTCGATGCGCGCATCGTTTTCGATGCCGTCTTTTAGCGCCAGCAGCACGTCCATTGTCGACAGGCTCTTCTGGTTCGACTGGATGATCGCGTTCGACAGCGCATTAATGACGAAGCGCGGGGACACCCCGGACAAACCTTCGTCGGGCGCTTTTTCCTTCTCTTTGACTCGGCGCACGTCGGCCCGGTTCACCCCTTCGACTTCTTCGTCGGCATGGATACGGACTTTCTTGACCAGTTCGACTTCCTTGTCGTCGCTGTCCTGGATCCGCGACAGGATCGCGAACACGGCGGCCGCGTGCAGCACGTGCGGGTCGAGGTGCACGTCGCGAAACGCCGGCGCCGCCGACGAGATCAGCTTCTTGTAGATGCGCGCCTCTTCGCGGTAATTAAGCGTGTACGGCACCTGGATGATCACCATGCGGTCGAGCAGGGCCTCGTTCTCGCTCTCCTGCAGGAATTTGCGGAATTCGGCCAGGTTGGTGTGGGCGAGGATGGTCTCGTCGAGGTAGATCAGCGGAAAGCGCGAGACCTTGACGTTCTTTTCCTGCGTCAGCGTGAGCAGCAGGTACAGGAATTCGCGCTTGACCTTGAGGATCTCGATCATCTCGAGCACGCCGCGGCTGGCGGCGTAGACCGCGCCCGACCACGACCAGGCGCGCGGATCGCCTTCGTCGCCGTACTGCGCGACCTTGGACAGGTCGACCGAACCGACCAGGTCGGCCAGGTCGGCGGTGGTCGGATCGTGCGGGGCGTAGGTGCCGATGCCGCTGCGGCCCGACTCGGAAATGAAGAAGCGCTCGACCGGCATCTGCATGAAGTCGCCGGCGAACTGGTCCTCCAGCCGCGCGCGGCAGTGCGGGCAGATTTCGCCGCTGATGTCGATGCCGTAGGTGTTGCGGCAGGCCGCGCGCATGGTGTGCGGCACCAGGTGCAGCGGCGACTCGTGCACCGGGCAGCCGGCGATCGCGTACAGCGCGCCTTCCTCGGTGTAGCTGTATTCCTCCAGCCCGCGCTTGAGCAGGATGACCAGCGTGGACTTGCCGCCGGACGGCGGGCCGAGCAGCAGCAGCAGGCGGCGCCCGACTTCGGAACCGGCGGCGGCCGCCTTGAAATAGTCGACCACGCGGTCGATCGCCTCGTCGATGCCGAACAGGTCGTCCTCGAACAGCTTGCAGCGGAACTGGCCGTCGCCGTCGTCGCTGCAGGTGGCGCGGATCATGTCCCAGATGTACTGGTGCGAGCTGCGCGCAACCTGCTGCGCCTTTTGCGGCAGCACCCTTTCCATGAATTCCGAAAACTGGCCGGACCAGTGGCCAGCCCGATGCTGTTGGGTGAACAGGCTCAGGCTTTTGAGGAAGTTGTCCTGCTCGTCGTCTTGACGGGATTGCAGGTCATCGCCAGGTAGCGTCACGTTGCCTCCGTATTCCAGATGGGCGCGGGCAACCCGGGCCGCGCGCCACGCGAACTACCAGTATCGGCGTGCGCACCATGCAGCAAATGAGCCGCGTCAATGTGGAAGACCGAACCGCGGGGAGGAAGTTCAGCGTGGGGAGGGCAAGCAACGCGGCGTTCCCGCGCGCGCGGGAACGCCGCGTTGGCGGGCGATCAGAACTTGGCGTTCAGGGTCAGGCGCAGCGCGCGCGGCGAGCCTGGCGTGATATTGCTGTTGCTGTTGGCCGAGGCCCAGTAGCGCTTGTCGAACAGGTTCTCGACGTTCAGCTGCAGGCGGTAATCCTTGCCCAGGCTGTAGAACAGCGCGCCGTCGACGCGGGTGAAGGCGGGCAGGGTGACATCGTTGGTGGCCGCGGCAAACACGCTGTCGCGGTAGACGACGCCGAGCGCGGCGCCGAACGATGGCGTGAAGTCGTAGCGGCTCCACAGCGACAGCGTGTGGGTCGGCACCTGCGGCACGGTCGCGCCGGCCTTCTGGGCGCCGTTGGCCGCGCGCAGCTTCGCGTCCTGCCAGGCATAGCCGCCCATCACGCTCCAGGCGCGCGTGATATTGCCCTGCAAGCCCAGCTCGACGCCGCGCGTGCGTTGCCCCTCCTTGGCCAGGTAGGACACGGTCGGGTCCACCGGATCGGTCACCAGCACGTTGGTGCGGTCGAGCCGGTAGACTGCGGCGGTGGCCGACAGGTTGGGGCGGATGTCCCATTTGGCGCCGAGCTCGATGTTCGTGAATTTTTCCGGCTCGAAGGCGGCGTTGGTCGGCGTCAGCGAGGCCAGCTGGTCGCCGGAGCGCGGCGCGAAGGCCCGGCTGTAGCTGGCGTAGAGCGACATCGCCTCGATCGGCTTGTAGACCAGGCCGACGCGCGGCGAGACCGGGCTGTCGGTGATGTCGAAATGCTGGCCGTTGCGGTTGTTGGTGAAGTCGACGTTGAAGCGGTCGTAGCGCACGCCGACGATGGCTTGCCAATGCGGCGAAAACTCGACCTGGTCCTGCAGGTAGACCGCGCTGGTGGTGGCGGTACCGTGGTTGTTGGCGTCGGTGGCGGACTGGCGGAAGCTGATCGGCAGGGTCGCGTAGGGCGCGCTGACCGGAACCGACTCGAAGCTCGCATTGCCGAAGAAACCCGTGTTGCGGAAGTTGTCGGTCCGCTGGCGCCCGAATTCGACGCCGGCGGCCAGCTTGTGGCGCATGCCGAGGGCGTCGAGCGTGAAGTTCAGGTCGGTCTGGTTGAACAGGTTGGTGCGCTCGGTTGCGTTGTTGTATGCGCCGAGCCTGAACGTGCCGTTGGCCGGGTCGACCACGGTGCTGGCGAACACGTTCTGGTAGTACTTGTCGTAATTGGCGTAGCGGGTCCGGTTGCGCAGCGACACGCCGTTGCCGAAGTCGTGTTCGAGCAAGGCGGTAAAGGCGTTGACGCGCGCCCAGGTCGGGCTCAGCTCCTGGTTGCCGAAGAAGGTGGAGGGATCGGTCGCGAGCGGGCGGCCGTTCAGGCCCGGCACGCCGCGGTCGGCGACGCGCTCGTCCAGGAAGTGTTCGAAACCGAGCAGCACGCTGGTGTTCGCGCCGGGGCGCAGCATGACGGTCGGGTTGATGCCGTAGCGCTTGACCTCGACGCCGTCGCGGTAGCTGTTCGAGTCCTCGGCCATCGCGTTGATGCGGAATGCCGCGCTGTCCGAGAGCGCCTGGCCGACGTCGGCGGTGACGCGCCGGTTGGCCCACGAGCCGACCGTCACCGATGCCTCGCGAACCGGGGTCCAGACCGGCTGCTTGCTGACCCGGTTGATCACGCCGCCCGAACCGCCGCGGCCGAAGATCATCGCGTTCGGGCCCTTGAGCGCCTCGACGCTGTCGATGTTGTACAGGTCGCGGTAGTACTGGACGTCGTCGCGGATGCCGTCGATGAAGAAATCGCCGGTCGAGCTGTTGCCGCGGAATACCGCCGTGTCGCGGTTGCCTTCGCCCTGCGCCGTGACGATGCCCGGCACATAACGGATCACGTCGGCCATGCTCTGCATGCCCTGGTCGCGGATCAGTTCCTTGCTGACCACGGTGATCGCCTGCGGCGTGTCGCGCAGGGGCGTATCGGTCTTGGTCGCGGTCGAACTCGACTTGACGTCGTAGCCGCGCTCGACGTTGCCGACGATCGTTACCTGCTGCATCGGCGCGTCGCCCAGCGGCGCCTCGGCGCGCGCCATCGAAGCGGCGCCGCCGGCCAGCACGGCAAGCGCCAGTTGCACGGCGGCAGCCGGGCGCGAAGGGCGGAAGGCAAAAGCGGGAACGACCAGGGAGTTGTTGTTGTTCGACATGGCGGTAATCCAAACGATAATGAGAATGGTTCGCATTATCGTTAACATTAGGCGCTTTGGCAAGCGAATTCGTTCCCGTGCGGTAAGTACGCTTGCGCACGGTAGCGCCTGCGCCCCGGTGCTAGGATGGCGCTTCGATCCAGCATCAGGGAAACGCCATGTCCGCACACAACGCCCATGTCGCCGCGCTGGCGGCCAAGATCCGCCCGGTCCGCTTTGCGATGTTCACGACGGTCGACCAGAACGGC
This sequence comes from Massilia sp., assembly GCA_045810465.1. Taxonomy (GTDB): domain Bacteria; phylum Pseudomonadota; class Gammaproteobacteria; order Burkholderiales; family Burkholderiaceae_D; genus Telluria. Next base: position 24,063 of record JBJMVW010000219.1, read on the forward strand.
CACCTGGTCAGCCAGCCGATGACGATCCAGCAGGCCGACGACGACGGCGGGCTATGGTTCTACACCTCGACCCTGACCGAACTGTGGGAGAACATCGCGCACCAGCCCGAGGTCAACCTGAGCTTCACCAACCCCGAGGACAGCCTGTATGTGTCGGTCAGCGGCACGGCCGAGCGGGTGGTCGACCGGGCGCGCATCGCCGATATGTGGAACGCGATGGCGTACGCCTGGTTCCCGGCCGGCCCCGAAGACGAGCACGCGGTGCTGGTGCGCGTGGCGCCGCATGCGGCCGAGTACTGGGATTCGAACGATAGCAAGATGGTGCGCATGTTCCAGTTCGCCAAGGCAGCGCTGACCGGGACGCCGCCGGAGGCCGATCCGGGCGAGCACGGCACGATCAAGCTCTGATCGCCCCGTTTTATTCCTCGCTTGCAATAAACATACGGGCTGGCGTACAGTACACGCTCTTTCGGTTCATGGAGCGGCGCATGGGGCAGGACGGGCAGGGCAGGGACCGATGATCGGGGCGCTGGAGCTTGCGGCCAACGGGTTCACCGCCGCCGCCATCGTACTGGCCGGCCGCAACAGCGTCCATACCTGGTGGACCGGGATTGTCGGCTGCACCCTGTTCGGCGCGCTGTTTGCCCAGAGCCAGCTGTACGCCGACGTGCTGCTGCAGGCCTTCTTCGTCGTCACCGGCGTGTTCGGGTGGCGGAAATGGCTGAAGGGCGCGAGCGGCGAACCGCTGCGGATCTCCCATGCCAGCCTGGCCAGCCTGCTGTTGACCGTGCCCCTCGGCATCGGCGCCACCGCCGCCTACGGCGCACTCCTGCACTACCATACCAATGCCTACGCGCCATTCTTCGACTCGGCCGTGCTGGTGTTCAGCGTCATCGCACAGGTCCTGATGATGCAGCGGCGGGTCGAGAACTGGCCGTTCTGGCTGCTCGTCAACACCATCGCCGCGCCGCTCTACTTCAGCCGCGGCCTGTACCTCACCGCCGCGCTGTATGCCGGTTTCTGGATCAACGCCCTCGTTTCCTGGCTCTGGTGGCGCAAGCTCGCCGCCGCCCCGGCGCACCGGGCCGGGCACATTCCCTCCCACGTCCCTTTGGAAAGCAACCGTAGATGAAACTGACAAACTTCGTTGTCGCCGCCGCTGCCTTGAGCACGCTCGGCCTTGCCGTTGCCGCCCAGGCGGCTGACCAGGTGGTCGTGATCCGCGCCGGCAAGCTGGTCGACGTGGCAGCCGGCAAGGTGCTGCAGGACCAGACCATCGTCATCAGCGGCGAGCGCATCGCCTCGGTTGGCCCGACTGCCGGCGCCACCGTGCCGGCCGGCGCGCGAGTCATCGACCTGTCCGGCCAGACCGTGCTGCCGGGCTTGATCGACGCCCACACCCACCTGACCGGCAACCCGAACCTGCACGGCTACCAGTCGCTCGGCGTGTCCGACATCCGCTCGGCGCTGTACGGCGCCCGCTCTGCCCGTGTGACGGTGGAGGCCGGCTTCACCACGGTGCGCAACGTCGGCGCCGGCGGCTATGCCGACGTGGCCCTGCGCGACGCGATCAACGATGGCGAACTGGTGGGTCCGCGCATGCGCGTGTCGGGCTACGCGCTCGGGATCCAGGGCGGCCACTGCGACAACAACCTGCTGCCGCACGACTTCCATTACACCGAGGCCGGCGTGGCCGACGGTCCGTGGGCGGCGCGCGCCAAGGTGCGCGAAATGGCCAAATACGGCGCCGACACGATCAAGATCTGCGCGTCGGGCGGCGTGCTGTCGAAGGGCGACGAACCGGGCGCGCAGCAGTACACGCTCGAGGAAATGAAGGCGATCGTCGACGAGGCGCACAAGCTCGGCCGCAAGGTGGCCGCCCATGCGCACGGTGCAAGCAGCATCCGCGACGCGATCCTGGCCGGGGTTGACTCGGTCGAGCACGCCAGCCTGATCGACGACGAGGGCATCAAGCTGGCGCGCGAGAAGGGGACCTACCTGGTGATGGACGTCTACAACGACGACTTCATCCTGCAGGAAGGTGCGAAGGCCGGCATGCTGCCCGAATCGCTGGCCAAGGAAAAGGCGCTCGGCCAACTGCAGCGCGACAACTTCAGGAAGGCCTGGCGCGGCGGCGCCAAAATGGCGTTCGGCACCGACGCCGGCGTCTATCCGCACGGCGACAACGCGAAGCAGTTCCATTACATGGTCGCGTACGGCATGACGCCAATGCAGGCGATCCAGGCCGCCACCATCAACGCGGCCGACCTGCTGGGCTGGAAGGACCGCATCGGTTCGGTCAGCAGCGGCAAGTACGCCGACATCATCGCGGTCAAGGGCGACCCGCTGGCCGATCCGGCGGTGCTGACCCGGGTAAGCTTCGTGATGAAGGGCGGCGCCGTGATCAAGGGCGAGGGCGCCGGCGCGCACTGAGCCGAACCTGCCGGTACGGACGGCCCCCGGCTGCCCGGTACTATTTCTTGCGCCGTTCCATGTCGGCGGGCGTCTGGTTGGCGCCGGTTTCAGGCGTGCCGAGCCCGGTATCGCTGCCGCCAGCCTGGTGGCTGCGGGTGTCCTGGTAACCGCGCACAATATGCGTGGCCGCGCTATCGGCGCCCTCCGGCGCGCATTCCTGCCGGTCTTTGGCGGCGCCGCCCGCCGGCGCGGCCTGGCCCGGCGTATCGCCCTCGTGTCGGGTGAGGCCCGCGCCGCCGCTACCCCCGGTTTCCTGCATCGTTTCGTGGGTCGGGGTCGCGCCTTCCTCGCCGCTGGTCAGGCCACCGACGGACACCGTCTCCGACGCCCCGGCATGTGGTGCATTGCCGCCGTGCCCCGGGCTGTTCCCTGTGTTCGACTGTTGATTGCTCATAGGATTCCTTTGCAAGGACCGGCCGATACCGCGGCCGCTCCCGCGATTATGCGCCTGTCGCCGGCAAGCCATATCAGCGCACGCAGCAAGCCCGTGTAGGAGCCCGCCCAACCGTCGGCTTGCGAGATGGCGGCCGGCGGGCGAAAAATGAGGCGGCGCGGGCCAGATGTCATTGATTCAACTGCTGCCGGGAAGTAGGATTACTATTGTCCTAATAACAAAGGCGGACTACCGCCGTCCAGGAGACAGTCCATGACCAACGCCAGCCGACCGGACCAGGCGCCAGTGCCCGCCGCTTTGCCGCTGCTGCAAGCGATCATCATCGGTTCCGGCTTTGGCGGGATCGGTATGGCCATCGCGCTGCGCAAGGCTGGCGTCACCGATTTCCTGGTGCTGGAAAAGGCGGCCGACGTCGGTGGCGTGTGGCGCGACAACACCTATCCCGGCGCCGCTTGCGACGTGCCGTCCCACCTGTACTCTTTTTCGTTCGAGCCGAACCCGGACTGGGCACGCGCGTTCGCTTCGCAGCCGGACATCCACCAGTACCTGCGCCACTGCGTCCGCAAATACGATCTGCAGCAGCATGTCCGCTTCAATGCCGCGGTTGCGCAGGCCACGTACGACGAACGGCGCGCTTGCTGGCGGGTGACCCTGGCGGACGGCGCAACGCTGTATGCGCGCCTGCTGGTGAGCGCAACCGGGCAGCTCAGCCGCCCGGTGATCCCGCAGCTGGACGGGATCGAGCACTTTTCGGGCGCCAGTTTTCACTCCGCGCAATGGGACCACGCATGCCCGCTGGAGGGCAAGCGTGTCGCCGTGGTTGGCACTGGCGCCTCCGCCACCCAGTTTGTCCCGCCGCTCGCGGCAGCGGCCAGCCAGCTACTGGTGTTCCAGCGTTCGCCGTCCTTCATGATCCCGCGCCCCGACCGCGCCTATACCAGTTGGGAAAAAGCGCTGTTCCGGCGCATCCCCTGGCTGATGCGGCTGCACCGCGGCTGGATATACCTGGCCTATGAATCGCGCGCGCTCGCATTTACCCGTTTCCACGGCCTGCTCAAGCTGGCGGCGGGGCGGCCGTTTCGCCGCATGCTCGAACAACAGGTCGCCGATCCGCTGCTGCGCGGCCGCTTGACGCCCAGCTATCCGATCGGTTGCAAGCGCATCCTGCTGTCGAGCGATTACCTGGCCGCGATGGCGAGGCCGAATGTGTCGCTGCTCACCGAAGCGATCCGGCGCATCGCGCCCGGCGGGATCGAGACCGTGGACGGCAAGCTGCACGAGGTCGATGCGATCATCTACGGCACCGGCTTCAAGGCGAGCGAGTTCCTGTCGCCAATGCGCATCATCGGCCGCAAGGGCCAGGACCTGAACGACGCCTGGCGCGGCGGGACGACGGCCTACCTGGGCATGACGGTGCCGGGCTTTCCCAACTTTTTCATGCTGTACGGACCCAACACTAATCTCGGCCACAACTCGATCGTCTACATGCTCGAGAGCCAGGTTGCGCACGTCATGCGCTGCTGGCGCGCGATGCAGGCCGGTGGCGCCACCGAAATCGAAGTCGATGCGGGACGTTTCGAGCGCTTCGGCCAGGCGATCCAGCGGCGCCTGGCGCAGTCGATCTGGACCGGCTGCAAAAGCTGGTATATCGACGACAACGGCCGCAACAGCATCAACTGGCCCGGTTTTTCGCTCTCGTATCGCTGGCTTACCCGGTTTTCCAGCCTGCACGCTTACAAGCTGGGGCGGCCGCTGACCGGTGGCGCGGCCGGGGTGGCGGTCGCCGAGCCGCGCGGTTTGCTGGAACGCGCGAACGCGGCATTCCTGCGTGGCTTCATCCGCACCGCGTTCAAGCCGCTGATCGGCCCGCCATGGTCGCCGCGCACCCAGCGCACCGTGGCCACCTTGCTGTCGGCGCCGATGCCGGGCGTGGCCGGGCTGCGGCGCCAGCGCGTGGCGCTTGGCGCTTGCAGCGCGGTGGTGCTGTCGCCGGCGCAGCCGCGCGGGCCGGGGGCGATCCTGTACGTGCACGGCGGCGCGTTCTGCCTGGGCGGACCATTCAGCCACCGCAGCATCACGTCGCGGCTGGCGCGCGAGTCGAGCCTGCCGGTGTGGGTGCCGGACTACCGGCTGGTTCCGGAAACCCCATATCCGGGGCCGCTGGACGACGTCCAGGAGTGCTACGAACGCCTGTTGCAGTCGGGGCTGGATAGCGCCGGGATCGTGCTGGCAGGCGATTCGGCGGGCGCCGCGCTGGCGCTCGCACTGGCTTTGCGGCTACGCGATGCGGGCCGCCCCGCGCCCGCCGGGCTGATGCTGATTTCGCCGGTGGCCGACCCGTCGTTCGGCGGGCCGGCCATCGACGCCAACGCAGGCATCGATCCGATGGTGCGCAAGGATTGGGTGGAGCAAGGCGTGTCCTGGTACGGCTGTCCTCCCACCGTGATGGCGCACCGACCGCTCGAAGCCGACCTGTCGGGATTGCCGCCGATGCTGGTCCAGACCGGCGACCAGGAGATTCTGTTATCGGATTCAACCCGTCTGGCCGAACGCGCCACGCGGCATGGGGTCGATTGCCGGCTCGAGGTGCACCAGGGCAGGTGGCATGTGTTCCACCTGCAGGCGTTCTACCTCGCGTCGGCGCGCGCGGCGTTGCGCACGCTGGCACGCTTCGCCGTCGAACGCGTGCAGCCGGCGCGCACCGCGGCCGCGCCGCACGCCACGCCGGAACCGGCCGGCGAAGCCGTCCATCCCGGCTGAAGCGACGCCGTGCGTGCTCCACCGGCGGCCGGCCTTACTTCGCCGCGCCGCCGCCGCTGGCCGCGGCCAAGGCCTGCCTCAGGGGCACCGAGTGCGGGTTGCTCGCCTTGCCGTCGAGAATGTCCTGGACCGTGAACGGCTGTCCATAGTAGGCCTGGGTGGCCCGTTGATTGAAGCGGATGTCGCTCAGGCCGACGGTTGCGACGTTACCGAACAGCCCTTTGGTGCCGGCCCAGGCGGTCACGTCGCCGGCGCCGGCCGAGCCTTGTGCGATCCTGGCCCAGTTGACCACGGTCAGGCCGGCATCGGCGTTGAGCGAAAAACTGTTCTTTTGCCGGAAGCGGTCGACCGCCTTGTCGTTGTTGAGCACCAGCGCGATCGGCCCGCCCTCGGCGCCGGCCTGGGCGCCGATGCTCAGCCCACCCTGGTTGAAGAACGCGGGTTCGCTCCAGGTTCCATCGCTGCGCCTGACCGACAGCACACCGGCGCCGCCGCTGGCGCCGAGGCCGAGCGCCGCGCGGCCGTAGGCGGGGAGGATGAAAATGCCCCTGGCCTGGGCCAGCAACCTGCTCATGCCGGTTTCGGAGACCATCCGCCGCACCACATCGGTGGAATTGGTGACATGCCTGATGGCTGCAGACTGCGCCCGGCTGGCGTTGCCCGCGGCTGGCCCACCGGTGCGGCCTTCCTGCGTGGTCGCGGGAGTAGTGCCCTGGGCGGCAGCGGCCGAAGCCGCACAGGCCAATGCCAGTACCTGCAGCGCCGGCGTTGCCGCGCGCCGGACGAGCTTTTGCAATTGCATGTCGGACTCCTCGTGGCCCTGTACATCGACAGGCGCCGCGGCGTTGGCGGCCGCGCGCACTACTGGCGAGATTACTGGGCAGGGGGGCCGCGCGTTTGATGTCGCTCAGTCGAACGCCGCGCTTGGCCCGGTGCACGCCGGCGCGGGAACTGCGGCGGGCCGGCGGTGCCTAAAATGGCACGCCGGTCGTGGTTCACGCTGTCCGGCGGCCAACAAGCCTGAAGACGAGGGAGGGGCGCTGATGGACAACTTTTTCGTTCGCTCGTGGTGGGTGATGGCCTTGCGCGGCATCCTGGGGATCGCGTTCGCGGTGCTGACGCTGATGTGGCCGGGCCTCACCTTGCTGACGCTGGTCGCCCTGTTCGCGGCGTATGCGTTGATGGGCGGGATCGCGTCGATTGCCGGCGCCATCCGCCACCGCCGCACCGACGACGACTGGTGGCTGCCCTTGCTGCTCGGCGTGGTCAGTATCGGCGCCGCCATTGTCGCGCTGATGAATCCGGCGCTGACCACGCTCTTGCTGGTGCTGGTGATTGGCGCAAATGCGCTCGTGACGGGCGTGCTCGACATCGTCGCCGCCATCCGCCTGCGCAAGGCGATCCGGGGCGAATGGATGCTGGCACTGAGCGGACTGGCCTCCGTCGCGTTCGGCGCGATCGTGTTTTTCTACCCGGGCGCGGGCGCCGTGGCGCTGGTGTGGCTGGTCAGTGCGTATGCCTTCGTGACCGGCGTGCTGCTGCTGGCCTTGTCGCTGCGCGTGCGGACGCTGGCGCGCGGCGGCAAGCAGTTGGCGCATGGTGAACGGCGCAGCATGCCCGACCGGCGCATCGCGCCCGCGCATTGAAGGGCCTCAGGCCGCTTTGCCGAGGTGTTCGTACAGGATCAGGCTGCCAATGGCGATCAACACCACGCCACCAAGCAGTTCCGCGCGCTTGCCGACCATGGCGCCAAGGCCGCGGCCCAGCATCACGCCGATGGTGACCATGACAAAGGTCGAAAAGCCGATCGCGGCCGCCGTGACGGCGATGTTGGCGCCCATGAACACCAGGCCGACGCCGACCGCCATCGCGTCGATGCTGGTGGCGAAACCGGTGATGGCCAGCAGCCAGAACGAATGGGATTCGGGTTTGTCCTCTTCGACCTCGGGTTTCGAAAACCCTTCGCGCAGCATGCGGGCGCCAAGAACCGCCAGCAGCACAAATGCAATCCAGTGATCCCAGGCCTCGACGTAGGGCGCGGCAACCCGGCCCAGCAGCCATCCGATCACGGGAGTCAGTCCTTCGATTGTGCCGAAGATGAGGCCGGTTCGCAGCGCTTCGCGCAGGTGGGGGCGTTGCAGTGCGGCGCCTTTGCCGATCGCGGCGGCGAAGGCATCGGTGGACATGGCGAGAGAGAGGGCGGCGGTAGCAGCGAAGTTCATGAAGCGCTTTCTGTCGGGCATGACAAAGGCACGCATGCACGGCCCGAACACGCGTGCAAGCATGCCAATGGTCTTGCCAACCGAAAACGGCTACCGCACCACGGCACCGGGATGCCGAGTATGTTGATGCGGGAACTTCCAGCACGGAAGCAGGCTACTCCCCAAAGGACGACGCAATTATACCTCAGCCCGTAGGGTGCGCTCCCGAGCGCACGCGTGACCTGCGCTACCAGTTGGCTACGCAACCAGTGGGCCGCGCCAGCGGCAGCACCTCAGAACTGTTCCACGGCCACCGGCTGGCCGAACAGGTAGCCCTGGTAGGCCACGCATCCGTTGCTCGCCAGGAAGTCGCGCTGGTGCTGGGTTTCGACGCCCTCGGCAATCACGTCCAGGCCCAACGTGTGCCCGAGCCCCAGGATCGTGCGCGCAATGGCCGCGTCATTGGGATCGGTCAACACGTCCCTGACGAACGATTTGTCGATTTTCAGCTCGTCCAGCGGCAAGCGCTTGAGGTAAGCAAGCGAGGAGTACCCGGTGCCAAAATCGTCCAGCGCGAACCCGATGCCTTTCGCCTTCAACGCATTCATATTGTCGATGGTGTTCTCGACGTTGGCGACCAGCAAGCTCTCCGTCAACTCGAGCTTCAGCCGCTTCGGATTGGCGCCGGTGCGGTCGATTACCTCGAGCACCTGTTCGACGAAGGCGGGCTGGCGAAACTGGCGCGCGCTGACATTCACCGCCAGGGTCAGGTGTGCGGTCTCGTCGTTGCCGGCCCAAACCACCAGCTGTTTGCAGGCATTCTCGAGCACCCAGTGTCCCAGCTGCAGGATCATCCCGGTTTCCTCGGCCAGGGGAATGAACAGGGTAGGCGAGATCAACCTGTGCGGATGTTGCCAGCGCACCAGCGCTTCAGCGCCGATGGTACGGCCGTCGCGGTCGGTCTGGCGCTGGTAATGCAGGCAGAACTCTTGCAGCTGCAAACCACGCCGCAGGTCGGCCTCGAGCTCGACCCGGGCGTTGATGAAGGTCTGCATCTGCAGGTCGAAGAAACGAATGGTGTTGCGGCCGGCCGCCTTGGCCTGGTACATCGCCAGGTCGGCGCGTTTCAGTAGTTCATCGACATTGCCGATGTGCTTGTCGAACAGGGCCACCCCAATACTCGGGGTCGTATGGTGATGGTGGCCGTCGAGATGGAACGGCGCATCGAACACACCCAGGATCTTTTCCGCCACTCGCTCGGCCTGGGCGGCGGCCTCGGCCAGGTTGGTGCTCAGGTCTTCCAGTGCGATCACGAACTCGTCGCCACCGTGGCGGGCCACCGTGTCGCTGGCGCGCGGCACCCGGGTTTCGAGCCGCCGCGCCACTTGTTGCAGCAGCTGGTCGCCCTTGTCGTGGCCCAGCGTATCGTTGAGGCTCTTGAAATTGTCCAGGTCGAGGAACAGCAGGGCGCCGGTGCGTCCATCGCGCTTGCAGGCCGCCAGTGCGTGGCGCAGGCGATCGAGCAGCAGGCGCCGGTTCGGCAGCCGGGTCAGCGGATCGAAAAACGCCAGGTTGATGATCTCCAGCTCCGCCAGCTTGCGCTGGGTAATGTCGGTCTCGATCTCGAGCACCGACTGCGCCCGGCCATCATCGTCCCGTACTACCGTCAAGTGCGATTCGACGGTAACGCGGGACCCATCCTTGCGCCGCTTCGTGATCTCGCCGCTCCACTCGTCGTGCTGCAGCACGTTTTCGTAAATGCTGTGAAACAGCTCGGGAGGGACGACAAGGAGTTCCCCCTTGGTTTTGCCGATGACTTCGTCCGCGGTAAAACCAAACAGGCGCTGCGCCCCCCTGTTCCAGTAGGTGATTCGGCTGTCGGGCCCGGTCACCGAGATCGAATCGTGCGCCTTGTCCAGCAACGAGGCCTGCAGGCTGTTGCGCGCCTCCGCGCGCAGGCGATCGGCCTCCGCCTGCTTCTGTTCGGTAATGTCGACCATCGACCCGATCACGCGCACGACCGCGCCGCCAGCGTCACGGATGAAATCGCCATGGTCGCGCACATCCGCGTACGAACCGTCCTTGCGCCTGAAGCGGTACTCGTCGCGCCATTTGTCGTGGGAGGATAAGATCGCCGCGAAGATGCCCTTCACAACCCGGTCGCGTTCGTCCGGATGGATACGGGCCGCCCAACTCGACTTCCCGTCGTCAAACTCGTTCGGGTCATACCCGAATACACTGCGCATGCCTTCGTTCCACCAGATATGGTCCGCCTTCACGTCCCAGTCCCAGATGATGTCGCTGGTGGCGCGCGCGACGACCCTGAACCGGTCCGCGTTTTCGCGTTCGATCTGTTCCAGCCGTTTGCGCTCGGAGATGTCGGTAAAATACACGGCCAGGCCCTCGTCGGTCGGGAATAGCCGCAGCTCTTTCCATGAGTGAAACGGGTGGTAAATTTCTTCGAACGCCACCGGGCGCTTCCGCTCCATCGCCTGCCGGAACTCGCATTCGAATCGGGTGCCCAGCAGGGGAGGAAATTCCTCCCACACCACCTTCCCGAGCAGTTCGCGGCGCGAGCGCTGCAGCAGCCGCTCGGCTTCCTTGTTCAGGTAGGTAAAGCGCCAGTCCCTGTCCAGCGTGTAAAAGGCGTCGGCCATGCTCTCCAGCGTCCTGTGGAGCTTGCGCGACGTCGCCTCGAGCGCCTCGCTCGAGTGCCGGATTTCAGTGATGTCGTGGACGGTTCCCGAGATGAGCCTGTGGCCGTCCCCGTCGATGACCGGATAGCCACGAAGCAGTAGGTGGCGCACCTCGCCGTTGGGCCGCAATACGCGATGCTGCAACACCGGGTTGATCGGTTCGTTCCTGGCTTGCTCGATGGCGGCAAGAATTTTATCGCGGTCGTCGGGATGCACGACCGAAAGATAGGTCTGGATGTCGCCGTCGAAGCCCGCTTTGTCGACACCCATGATGCGGCAGGTCTCGTCCGACCAGCTGAGCTTGCATTTCGCGACATGAAACTCCCAGACGCCGACATGGGCGACCGTTTGCACATCGTCGAGCTGCCGTTCGAGCAGCTGTTGTTTAGTCAGATGCTCCGGCCGGCCGATACTTTCCGGTTCGCTGCGCAGTTCCATTCTCGCTGCTCCTGCATCTATCGATGGCACGGCCGGCCCGCCAGGCTGGGGGCTCAGAGGGACGGGCTGTTCGTTAGAGGCGGGCTTTGGTAAGCAGTTCGCAATGTACAGCAGTAATTCGGCGGAGCGGGCGACCATCGGCCGCCTGGCGGGCATTATTTCGGCGCCAGATGCTCCAGCGGATTGGCGAGGTTCAGGTCGCCGCCCAGGCGTGGCTGCCAGCCAGTGGGCGAGGGGAGCGGGTGCGGGGAGGCATGGCGGTCGTAGACCACCTTCCAGCTGATCGGGCCATGGTGCCGTTCCTGGGCAAAACCCGTCGATTTTTCGATGCTCGATGGGTTTGCCAGCGAGTCCAGGGTAAATTGAACCAGCTGGTCGAGCCTGGGGGAGTGAACGTCGAGGATCGACGCCATCATGACGAGCGGCTCAACCGCAAACAAGTGGTAGTGCAAAGCCTTGCTTGCGCGGCCCATCTCACGCGGCAGCGAACCGTCGGGCGCCACCTGCGCCATCGCCGAATCGAAGACCTTGCGCCCCCAGTCCAGGTAGCGAACCTCGCCTGTAACGGCGCCTGTCGCGGTCACCGCCAGCCCTTCCCAATAGTAATGGTTGTTCCGCGCGCCGGTGTAGGCGTCGGCATGCGCCATCGTGGCGTCGGCCAGGGCCTTGAGCCAGGTGTCGATGACCTGCCTTTGGGCGTCGCTGGCTGCCGGCTTCAATTTGGCATAGCTCAGGGCAAGACCGCCGAGTGTCCATTTGCGCGTGTAGTACGACTGGTTGGTCGTCATGGTCCCCAGCATCGCTTTTTGCTTTGCCCAGCTCGAGAGCCAGAGAAGGGCGCACCGGGCCTCGTCCTGCTTGTCCTTGGGCGCCGCCTGCCAGGCGCTGGCGGAACGTGCGACCACCTCGAGGAAATCGTCGAGCGGCTTGACGCTGGCGACGTTACGCGCTTTCAGTACCGGGTCGATGACCGAGTGGTTCTTGTCGATATAGTAGCTGTTGGCGTCGATGTCGATGACCGCCGGCGGCGCCGGAGCGCAGGCGCGGGCGTGGCCGGCGCCCAGCGCGAACAGCAGGCTCGCTGCGACAACCGTCGTGCTGATTTTGTCAGGCATTTGTTCCCTCGTGAAATGAATATGGCGATCTCAGCGGTAACGCAAGGTCCACTTGATGGTGAGGGGTTGGGCGAAGGTGAAATTGGTGCTGGCGCAGGTGACGTGGGTTTTCATGGCCCCGGCCGGCGACCGGTACGGTTCGGCGCCGTTGGTCCGCTCCACCTCGCAGGCATCGAGCCCGCTCACTTCGAAGGCCGTTACGTCGCCTTCCGCGAAGCGAACCGTCTTGCCCTGCAGGGTAGGGCCATCCGAATACGATGCGAATTCCAGGCTGGCGCGCGCCACTTGCAGCGGCGCCGCCGGCGTGTACTTGTCGGTGCGGGTGATGACCCCGGCCTCCATCGTGTACGTGGTTTCGAGCCTGATGCGGCCGTCCCTGGCCGGCGCCTTGGCGCCTAGCCTTGCCAGCTCGTCCTGGCGGTAGCTCACGCGCACCTGCCTGCCTTTGCGCTCGCCGCGGATGTCCTTGATATAGGACGTTCCAAGCAGCTGGGTGCCGTCGGCAAGCGTGAACCTGGGCAGCAATTGTGCATGATCGGGGCCGCTGTCCGGGGTGCCGGCGACAATCCCGGTGGCGAAAGGCAGTGGATAGTACGGGCTGTTGTCGTACTGGCTGGCGCCGCCGTTGACCATCAGCAGGCTGAAGACATGGCGCTTGTCGCGGAAGATGGCCAGCGCGCGGTCGTACTCGCCCTTGGCGAACCACGTCATGCCGAAGCGCGGCTGGGTCCTGTCCAGCCATGCCTGCAGGTCGGCCCTGGGCCTGGCGCCTGCCATCCCGGCCTTGTTCCAGAACTCCGTCGTGAAGATCAGCTGGTGCGCCAGCGAGAAGTTCTCGCCCAGGATACGGTGCTTGGCGCGATAGCTATCGGTGCGGCGGCCCTGGCCCCACATATCCACTGAGTGCATGGCCGGGTTGTACCAGAAGTCCATGTACCTGGCGACGATGCCGTTCGAGTAGGTGTAGGCGTATTCCTTTTCCTCGGGCGTCAGCAGGCCCAGGTAAGCCGATACCGACAGGATTTCCAGCACCGCGGTTTCGCCGTACGGCCCAAGGCTGCGGCCGAAGGTGAACCCGTCGCCCGAGGTATTGGCGACGTTCAGGGCCAGCTCCGCCGACTTGCGCAGCAGTGCCTTGAGCTCGGGCGTCACGGTCATCCCGGTCTCGATGAAGCGCTCGCAGATCTCGGCAATGAGCAGGATGCTGTAGCGGTCGAAGCGTCCCTCGCCAGGCGTCTCGTCCGAGAAACCGTACTTGCCCGAATACGTGGCGTAATGATTGAGCATCTTGTCGAGCAGGGCCTTGCTGGCGCTGTCATCTTCCCAGCCAAGCAGCATGCGCAGGCGGGCCACGCTGAACGCGACGCCGAAATAGTTGGTCGGCAGGCGGATCAGCTGGTAGTCGGGCTGGGTGACGAAGGTGCGCCAGTCGAGGCTGGCCTTGAGCCTGGCCAGGGTGGCCGGGCTGACGGCTTGCTCGAGCAAGCCAGCCTGCTTGAGCTGGTACAGCGCCTGCAGGTAGTAATAGATGCCCCAGGTGTGATTGTCCATGCCGGCGGTCAGGTCGGCGATGTCGCGGAACTGGCGCAGGCGCTCGGGCAGCCGTGGATCGTCCTTGCCCATATTGGTCAACACGTGCACGAGGCCGGCCGCGATTTTCCCTTGCAGGAATTTGTCGTTGCTCTTGAGCGCCTGGACGCCGTCGATCGTCACCTGCTCCTTTTCGGCCACCATTTTGTCGAACAGGTACTCCAGCTGCGGATACAGCTGCTGCTGCACGATCTGGTTCATCGGCACGTTCGCCAGTGGCGCGACGTAGCGCGCGGACGGAGCGTCCGGTGCGCCGGCTGCCTGCGCCTGCACGAGGAGGGCGCTCGACACTAACGCCGCGAGCAGGGCGGGCTTGATTCGGTTCATATGTCTCCGTGATTTTTTTTGTGGCGGAATCGAATCAGTACATCGGCCCGGCCGTTACGAACGGACCGCCCTGGAAGACGGTGGCCGGATCGTCGTCGGACGGGCGTTCGGCGGTATCCGGGAACAAGTGCTTGAACGGGCGCGAACTGTCCTTCGGCTTGAAGCCCAGGTGCCCGGCCTTGCGGTTGTCCCACCAGGTCGCGTCGTTGTCCGAGATGCCGAACACGACGGTATGGCCGACGCGCGGTGTAAACAACGAGCAGCGCAGCAGTTCGACCAGGTCGTCATAGCTGAGGTAGGTGGTCATCATGCGCGCCGACTTCGGCTCGGGGAACGAGGAACCGATGCGAATGCAGACGGTTTCGATGCCGAAGCGGTCGAAGTAATAGCGCGACAGTGCTTCGCCGAAGCATTTGCTGAGGCCGTAAAAACCGTCCGGGCGCGGCGGCATGTCGGCGTCGACGACCTCGGTGTTGCGGTAGAAGCCGGTCACGTGGTTCGAGCTGGCGTAGATCACGCGCCTGACGCCGGCCTTGTGCACGGCCTCGTACAGGTTGTACAGGCCAAGGATGTTTGCCTGCATGATGGGCTCGAAGCGGTCTTCGACCGAAATGCCGCCGAAGTGCAGTACCGCCTCGACTCCCTCGAGCAGCTTCAGCACGGCGCCGTTGTCGGCCAGGTCGCAGCACATGATTTCCTCGCCCTCGGCCGCAGGGCCCAGGTCGCGCAGGTCGGACAGGCGAACGATGTCGGCCCACGGTTTGATGCGCTCGCGCAGGACTTTGCCGAGGCCGCCGGCGGCGCCGGTCAGCAGCAGGCGGTGAAAGGGTTTTTTGGTTGAGGCTTGGGTCACGATGGGTTTTGTGTGTGAGATGAAAGAAAGGAGTGGCGTCGCGGGTTACGTTCTTGTAAAACGTTTAACTGAAGTATATATTAATTGCCGGCAGCGTCAACAATTTGTCCGCCCCGTCAGTTAACCGGTTTCTGACCGGCGGCATCGAACTGTGCGATCATGCTGCCTCCCGGGCCCATCGCACCCTTTCACGCCATCGTTTACCGCGCCACCCGCCCTATGAAAATCAAGCTACCCACCATCCGCGACGTCGCGACCGCGGCAGGTGTTTCGACCGCGACTGTCTCGAAGTACGTCAACGGGGCGCAGCGCTTTTCGCCGGCGGTCGAGGCCACGATCAAGGCGGTGATCGAGGAGCTGGGCTACCGTTCGAACCCGCTGGCGCAGTCGATGATCACCGGCCGCACCAGGACCATCGGCCTGTCGGTGCTCGACATTACCAACCCGCACTTCACGAGCGTGGTGCGCGGCGCCAACCGGGTTGCGCTCGAGCACGGCTATACGCTGCTGCTGGTCGATATCGACGAGACCCCCAGCCGCGAACGCGCGCTGATGGAAGCGCTGAGCCGGCGGGTCGACGGCCTGCTGGTGTACTCGCGCCTGCCCGAGCAGGAGCTGGAGTGGATGGTCAAGCTCGACAAGCCGCTGGTGCTGTTCGGGCGGGCCGGGCACATGAACGTCCCGTGCGTCTGCAGCGGCGACCGGCGCGGCGGGTACATGCTGGCGCAGCACCTGGTCGCGATGGGGCACCGGCGGGTGGCCTACATGGGCTTTTCCAAGTCGCGCCGGGACGAGGAGCGCATGGGCGGCATCCGCGATTGCCTGGAGTCGCACAAGCTGCCGCTGCTGACTTACGACTGCGAGGCGCCGACCGCACTCGAAGGCGAGCGCATCAGCTCATCGATCATGCTGGGCGCGCAGCACCCCGACGCGATCGTCTGCTACAACGACCTGATGGCGCTGGGCTTCATGAAAGAGGTCCAGACCCTGGGCTTTCGCGTGCCGGAAGATATATCCGTGGGCGGTTTCGATAATATCCAGTTCGGCCGCTACGCTTCGCCGCCGCTGACATCGGTCGACCTGCAGAGCGAGCGGATGGGCGAACTCGGCATGAACAAGCTGCTCGCCGCCATCGCGGGCGACACCAGCATCGACCCCACCACGCTCGAGCCGCAGCTGATCCTGCGCTCGTCGATCGCCCGCCGGCCGTAGCTTTCCTCACCTCGCGGCCGGTCCTGCACGCCCGGCCGCCTTCTCTTGCGCCTTCTTTCGCGTTTGCCGCAACAAACCTGCCTGTTTAGAAAAACGTTTTCCTAAAATCTTATCTTCGTGTAATATCTGGCGAAATCAGCAACTGTCCGAATGCGAAGGGCGCGAGCCCGCGTGCACAGGGATTGGATATGACACTCAATTTGATCGCTCGCGCCAGTGCGCCCTTGATGATGCTGATGATGCTGTCGGCTGGCGTCGCCCGTGCCGGTGACGGCCGGGTCGAGGACTTGCTGCGCCAGATGACGCTGGAAGAAAAGGTCGGCCAGCTGAACCAGTTGTCCGGCCGCGAATTGACCGGCCCGTCGAGCGATGCCGTGCGCAACATGGAAAACGACATCCGCAACGGCAGGATCGGCTCCATGCTCAACATCAAAGGCGTTGCCGAGACGCGCCGGATCCAGGCGCTGGCCCTGCAATCGCGCCTGAAGATCCCGCTGCTGTTCGGGCTCGACGTCATCCATGGCTACCAGACCGTGTTCCCGGTGCCGCTGGGGGAAGCGGCGTCCTGGGACCTCGACGCGATCGAGCAATCGGCCCGCATCGCCGCGCGCGAGGCGTCGGCTTCCGGCATCCACTGGACATTCGCGCCGATGGTCGACATCGGCCGCGACCCGCGCTGGGGCAGGGTGATGGAGGGCGCCGGCGAAGATCCCTGGCTCGGCGCGCGCATCGCCGCCGCGCGCGTGCGCGGGTTCCAGGGCGCAAAACTCGGCGGCACCGGTTCGGTGATGGCCACCGCCAAGCACTTTGCCACCTACGGCGCCGCGATTGCGGGGCGCGACTACAACGCGGTGGACATGAGCGACCAGCTGCTGCACGAAACCTATCTGCCGCCGTTTAAGGCGGCGCTCGATGCGGGCGTGGCCACCTTCATGAACGCCTTCAATACCCTGAACGGGGTGCCCGCCACCGGCAACAGCATGTTGCAGCGCGAGATCCTCAAGGGCCAATGGGGCTTCAAGGGCTTTGTGGTCAGCGACTGGGGCTCGGTGCACGAAATGGTCACGCACGGTTATGCGAAGGATCTGCCGGATGCGGCCGCCAAGGCAATCGGCGCCGGCAGCGACATGGACATGGAAGGCAACGCGTTCGCGTCCTCGCTCGCGGGGCTGGTCCGCAGCGGCAAGGTCGACCTGGCGCTGGTGGACGACGCGGTGCGCCGCATCCTGGCCAAGAAATTCGAACTTGGCCTGTTCGACGACCCTTACCGTTTTTCGGACCTGGAGCGCGAGCGCGCGGCGCTCGCCGATCCGCGCCACCGCCAGGCAGCACGCACGATCGCGGCCAGGTCGATGGTGCTGCTCAAGAATGAGAACGGCGCCTTGCCGCTCAAGCGTGGCCTGCGCTCGATTGCCGTGATCGGCCCGCTGGCCGACGCCAGGCGCGACCTCGAGGGCGGCTGGATCGTCAAATCCGACGCCGCCAACCTGGCCAGCCTGCTCGACGCGATCCGCAGCCATGCCGGTTCCGCAACCCGTGTGACCTATGCTGCCGGCTGCGACGTGGCCTGCACCAGCGCAGAAGGTTTCGCCGCGGCGCTGGACGCAGCCGCCGGCGCCGACGTGGTGGTGCTGGCCGTGGGCGAAAGCTGGGACATGAGCGGCGAGGGCAAGTCGCGCGCCGACATCGGCCTGCCGGGCCGCCAGGGCCAGCTGTTCGAGGCGCTGCGCGCACGCGGCAAGACACCGGTGGTGGTCATCCTGGCGGGTCGCCCGCTGGTCTTCGAGAACTTGGCCGAGCAGGCGCCCGCGATCCTGTACGCGTGGTTCCCCGGCAGCGAGGGCGGCAACGCGATGGCCGACGTGCTGTTCGGCGACGTCAACCCATCGGGAAAGCTGCCGATGACCTTTCCGCGCAGCCTGGGCCAGGTGCCTGTCAGCTACCAGCAATTCCAGACCGGCCGGCCGGTGCGCGACGAGCACAACATCGTCTATAAGTCCGCCTACATCGATTCGCCCAACACGCCGCGTTACGCGTTCGGCCACGGCCTGTCCTACACCACGTTCGCCTGGCGCGACCTGCGCCTGTCGCAGGCCCGGCTGGCCCCGGGCGGCAGCACGACCCTCTCGTTCACGCTGGCCAACACCGGCAAGGTGGCGGGCGCCGAAGTGGTGCAGCTGTACGTGCGCGACCCGGTTGCCTCGACCGTGCGGCCGCTGAAGGAGTTAAAGGGGTTTCAGAAAATCACCCTGCAGCCGGGCCAGCAGCAAAGGGTCAGCTTCACCATCGGGCCCGATAGCCTTGCTTTTTTCAACCGCAAGCTCGAGTGGGGCGCCGAGCCGGGCGAGTTCGAGCTGATGGTAGGAGCGGCGTCTGACGACATCCGTTTGCAAGGAACGATCGAGCTGATGGAGCAATGACGGCTCCGCAAAATCCACTGCCCACCTTTTTCCAAGAAACGAGTGCCCGAATGACGAATGCCAAACACCTCTTTTGCAGCCTCGGCCTGGTGCTGGCCGCCTCGTCGCTGCAAGCGGCGGAACCGATGGCCGATGTGATCCGCAAGGATATCGACGTTGCCGCCCGCCAGTACAGCGGCATGCTCGAGCGGATCCAGGGCAAGCCAGGCCTGCCGCGCTCGATCGATAGCAAGGGTGAGGTCAGGCTGGTGGGCGCGCGCGACTGGACCAGCGGATTTTTCCCTGGCTCGCTGTGGTACCTGGCCGAAGCGACCGGCGACGCCAGGTGGCGCAGCGTGGCAGCCCGCTATACCGAGGCGACGGCGCCCGCCAAGTTCGACCGCACGCACCACGACCTTGGCTTCATCCTCAACTCCGGCTACGGCAACGGCCTGCGCCTGGGCGGCGGCCCGTCCTACCGCGACGCGATGCTGGCCGGCGCCACCACCCTGGTCACCCGTTTTAACCCCACAGTGGGCAGCATCCAGTCGTGGAATACCCGTCCCGAGAAGGACTGGCTGTATCCAGTCATCATCGACAACATGATGAACCTCGAACTGCTGATGTGGGCCTCGCGCACCACCGGCGAGCCGTACTACCGCGAGGTCGCCATCACGCACGCCGACACCACCTTGCGCAACCACTTCCGCCCGGACGGCTCGAGCTACCACGTGGTCGACTACGACCCGGCCGACGGCAAGATCCGCTCGCGGGTGACGGCCCAGGGCAACGCCGATAACTCGGCGTGGGCGCGCGGGCAGGCCTGGGGCCTGTACGGCTTCACCATGATGTACCGCGAAACCAGGAAGCCCGAGTACCTGCGGCAGGCGCAAAAGATCGCGGCCTTCATCATGCAGCATCCGCGCCTGCCGGCCGACAAGGTGCCTTACTGGGATTTCGACGACCCCGCCATTCCGGATGCGCCGCGCGACTCGTCCGCCGCAGCGATCATGAGCTCGGCCCTGCTGGAGCTCGGCAATTATGTCGAACCGTCGCTGGCGCAGCGCTACACCACGTTCGCCGAGCAGCAGTTGCGCAGCCTGTCGTCGCCGGCCTACCTGGCCGCGCCAGGCGAAAACGGCGGCTTCCTGCTGAAGCACGCGACGGGACACAAGCCGGCCGGCAGCGAGATCGACGTGCCGCTCAGTTACGGCGACTACTACTTTCTGGAAGCGTTGCTGCGCTTCAAGGCAAAGCAGGGCGGCGCCAGGTTTTGACATGCGCCAGCCGGCGCGCAGGCGCGCGGCGGCATGGACCAAGGAGGAAGGGCGCGGCGACCGGCTGCGTAGCAAGGAGTTGGCAATAAGGAGTTGATTTACACGTTTAATAATTATTAGGGGACGACAGTGGTTAACAACAAAGAAAAACGCATCAACACCCAAGTGAAGCCGCTCGCGGCGCTGGTAGCGCTGGCCGTGCTCGGCATGGCCAATGGCGCCAGCGCACAGGAGCAGCCAGCCAACAGCGGCCAACTCGAAAAGGTCGTGGTCACGGCGAACAAGCGCATCGAGAAACTCGAGTCGGTGCCGATGGCGATTTCGGTCTTGAGCGAAGCCGAAATCGCGCGCAACAATATCCGCGAAATCGAAGACGTGATCGCGCTGACCCCGTCGCTGACGATGGCAGCCGGCACCACGGCCGCCAATAACGCCCTGTTCATGCGCGGCATCGGTACCGTTTCGGTCGGTATCGGCGTCGAGTCGGACGTATCGGTGATCATCGACGATATTCCGGTTGCGGTGCAGTTCCAGGCCTTCCGCGACCTGGCCGACGTCGCGCGCATCGAAGTGTTGAAGGGGCCGCAGAGTACCTTGTTCGGCAAGTCGGCGGTTGCCGGCGCGGTCAACATCGTGACCAAGCCGATCAGCGGGCCGATGGTTTATCGCGGCAGCACCTACTACACCGACGACGGCGAATGGCGCCTCGGCCTGTCGGCCAGCGGCAGGATCTCGGAAAGCTTCGGCCTGCGCGTGGCGGCCAACCGGACCAGCCAGCCCGGCAATTTTCACAACCTGACCACCGGCAAGGACGTGAATGGCTCGGGCGGCAAGACGTTCATGGCCAAGCTGAACTGGCGCCCGACGAACAACCTCGACATCGACCTGATGCCGAAGTATAACGAGCAAGCCAATACGCGCGGCGTCACCGCGGTCAATGGTTTCACGATCAACAGCGGCTCGGCCGCTGCCGGCACGCTGGTGACCAAACCGGCCGATGTCGCGACGGCCTATCTGAACGGCAATCCGCTGCTGCCGGCCTCGGTGCTGTTGGCCGGCATTGATCCGCACGACCGCAACAACCGCGATGTGCGCCGCGATTTCCCGACTGGGATCAGTTCAAAGACCATGGGAACCGGCTTGAAGTTGTCGTACACCTTGCCCAGCGATGCGGTCCTGATGTCGATCTCGTCGTATGAACGCTACAAGGCCAACGATTCGCGCGACCAGGATTTTACCGATGTGCCGACGCTCGCCCGTCCAGGCGTACCTGGCCTGAGCGTCGGGAACAACCAGTTCGGAACGTATGACATCCGGTCCAGGACCCAGGAATTGCGCCTCGTGTCGCCCGATAACGGCAACTTTCGCTACGTGGCAGGACTGTGGTGGGCGCGCAATGAGATCGATCGCCATTTCATTCGCGGCTTTTGCGTAGCACCAAGCGTGTGCACCGCGAACTCCCCATCGAGCCCGACTAATTACTACACCGATATCTACAACGTCAACAAAGCGGTGTTTGGCCAGGCCTCCTGGGAATTCGTGCCCACCTACACGCTCGTCGCCGGCCTGCGCCGGAACATCGAGGAATCGGGTTACAACTACATCCGCAACTTCTACACCGACCAGCTTGACCTTTCCACCTTCAAGCCGGGGCCGGTCGGCGTCGACCAATTCTCGAGCCAGGGGAATATGGACCATTCCGTCACCGGCAAGCTGAGCTTGCAGAAGCAGCTCAACGCCGACTGGATGGTGTATGCGATGAGCGCAACGGGCCACAAAGGCAAGGCCTATGACGTGACCAGCGGCCTGCAGTCGTCCGCCGCCTTCCCGGTGGCGCCCGAGCGCAGCCAGACCTTCGAACTCGGTACCAAGGCGAACCTGTTCAACAACCGCATGTCGCTCGCAGCCACCGTGTACAACTCGGAGTTTTTCGGCTACCAGCAAAACGTGTCGTTCGTGCTGCCGAACGACCCGACGATCTACACCCAGCTCAATTCGATTCCGCGGGTGCGCACCCACGGCTTCGAACTCGACACCTATTTCCTCATTACGCCCGGCTTCACGGTGAATGCAGCGCTCGCCTACACGCTGCCGACCATCGAGGAATGGAAGAATGGCCCGTGCTATAACGATTCGACCAATACCGCAGTCGGCACGACCAAGCTGGGCGAAAACGGATCGATTGCGGGCCGCAACCGGGCTTGCTTCCCGATCGTGGCCGGCTCGACGACGGGCGTGCAGAACCTGAGTGGCGCGGTGTTCCCCGGTACGCCGAAAATCAAGGCCAACATTGGCGGCAACAGCGATTTCGATATTCCAGGCGTGAGCTTCGCAGGCTTCATCAACGGCAATATCCGCTACCAGAGCGATTACCAGACCAACATCAACAACGATCCGCGCACGATCAACGGCTCGTACAGCATTGCCGATCTTGGCTTTGGTATCCGCGCCAAGGACGACCGCTACAAGTTGAGCTTCCGGATCAACAACCTGTTCAACCGCTTCTACATCCCGAATGCGAATGCCAGCGGCCCGTCGTACCGCGCCGGCCCGACGGCTTCGTCGCCGTCGATCACGGTCGACAGCTGGGTCCCGCCGCGCGACGTATTCCGTTATTTCAGCGTCAAGTTCGAGGTAAAGTACTAAGCAGCACAACATCGGGCGGCACGCCGCCCGATGTCTGAGGCGCGGCGCTCGTTCCGATGGGTGTCGCCAACGTTGGGCAAAACGACTGGGAACCAATCCTTGGAACACGTCGACCCGGTCCTGAAGGATGCCATTGCGGCCAGGCAGGAAGGGCGCTACGACGACGCGCTGCGCTTGCTGGCAGGGTTGTTCGGCCAGGCTGGCCCCAGCGGCTGCCCGCGCTCGCTCGTCGGGATGCCTTCCTGGCCTTGCCCGCCATTGTGGAAGCAGGCGATTTTGCGCTGGCCGAGCGTTACCTGCCTGACCCGCTGGGCCAGCTCGAGTACCCGTTCCAGCCACGCAGGTCAAGCCTGCTAAAGCTTTCGGTAACGTGTTGTGTAGTTGAATACCGAGCGAACAGCTTGTAGCTAACCCATGCATTGACACCTGCTGCGAGACTGAGGCCTGCGGCAATCCAGACTCGCAAGGCAAGCGCAACAGGGCCCGAAAATAGCCCAGCGAACGGTTCGTTACGCGCGGCACAGATGAGCGACGCGACAGTCACCATCATGACGCAGAGAGACCATTGCCTGAGAAGGCCAACTTTTTTGCCGGTGACTTCGGATCCTGACATTCGATCTCCGATGTGTTTTTTATGGCCGGGTACTGCCTGTCGTGACCGGCAGCACTCGACCCAATCCGGACGGTCGCCCACACACTTAATCACCGGTCAGATTGATGTAGTTGACCTCAGGCATGCTGAGGACGACATTGCGCTCTCGGAAATCACTTGGCACATCGATCGCGCCCCATGTATGACACTCCAAGGTCAGTTCGCCATGTTCGAGGAAAACGACGAAGCCACATTCAATGCCATCTGCTTTGCCCATCACAAATGCGTTCGATAGCGTCTCTCGGAGGTCCGGAAGTGTCGGCATACGTAGAGTCAAGTAGTAACCCGACCCTGTGTATTCGTATTCTGCACTGCCTGTAAAAGCGGCCAAGGAGTCGAGCTGGCGCTTGTCTAATGACGACTTCCCCAGCAAGCGAATGACCTCAACTTCGAAGTTGCGTAGTGCGCGCATTGACATTTCCTGTCGGTCTTGATTGGCCGCTTTTGGCCGATCCTCGCCAGTCGACGACAGGCAGGACCTGACCCGAAGCGGACGTTGCCAGTGATAGTTAGCTGATTTACCTAAGCGTCCGTTCTTATTGAGATTCGTCCGAGGAAAGCGAGTGGCGGGGCCAGTTCCAGGCAAGCCAAACAAGAGCTAGAAGTAAGGCAATTTCGACCACACCGAGAAGCTTGTAAAAGATCCAACCACCATGAGTAACGACCATTAGAACAACGAAGCTGAAGGCAAGGCCAAACATTACGTTTAGCCATCTATTTAGAGTCGGCGGTGCAACTAATGAGAAAAAAGCCATAACAGCTTGAGTTGCCATCATCGCCGAAGTGCCGATCAACATCCCTTGTGTTACCGGACCGAGCGGCAGCATTTTGCCCTCTATCATGCTGCTGAGCTTTCCTGGCACGTAAAGCTCGAAATAGTCACCGTAGATGTAGCAAAACATCGTTGCTATCCATAGTGCTGAGAGTTTGATCTTAATGTCAACTTTTTTGTTATGAAGAGGCCGAACGAGACTAGAATCTGTACTCATGTGCTTCCTTGTAAGTGCCACGACAGTAAAATTACACGTAGAGCAACACCTATGAACCTATCAGAGGAATGCTTTAATGGCAACTCATCAAACATAGGGATTCTACTGCTGGCCGGTTGCGGAGCTACCTAGACGGCGGCTGTCGAACCTAAGCAGACCGTCATCTCTGGTTTGCCAACGCCTAGCCCAGCTGCGGTGGGTCAACTTCTTACCTCGAAGCCGCAAGAAAGCAAATGAGAGTCGCTTGTTGGTAATGTTTACCATGGTTTTTCAGACGACTTTCCTATAAATCGCGCCTTAGTACGACTAACAAAACCGCTCAACGTACCGCCGATAGATGAGCGAGCAGGCAAGCGAAAGAAAGGCTTGATGAATGTCTGCGCGGCGCTCGTAGCGGAATAGCAGTCTCCGAAATCGATGCAGCCAGCCAAGGGTTCGTTCAACTACCCAACGCCAGCGGCCAAGCCGTTCACGCGACTCGACGCCGTACCTCGCGATGCGTGCGGCAATGCCTCGCCTGCGCAGCCAGGTACGGTGCGCTCGTGACGCATAGGCACGGTCGGCGCGCAGTTTTCCCGGCCGTTTGCGAGCTCGGCCCGACAACCCTTTAATGGCGGGGATTGCCTCGACGATCGGTATAAGCAGCCGAGAATCGTGCACGTGCGCACCTGAGATTTGGGCTACCAACGGCAAGCCACGCTGATCGACAAGGATGTGGTGTTTGCAGCCAAGCGTTCCCCGATCAGTTGGGTCCCGACCGGTATGTTGGCCGCCGCGCGGTGAAGGCACGCTGGCGGTGTCAATACATGCTCGATCCCACGCGATCTGGTCGCACTCGCGGAGCCGGCGCAGTATCGCCTCGTGAATACTCTGCCATACGCCCGCTTTCATCCATTCGTGCAGGCGACGCCAACAGGTCATTCCACTACCGCATCCGATCTCACGCGGCAGATACTCCCACGGTATTCCAGTCCTGAGAACGAACAGAATTCCGGTCAGTGCTGTCCGGTCACCGATGCGTGGTCGACCACGCATCGGTGACGGAGGACGCACTGGAAGATGAGCTGCGATAAGGGACCAGAGCTCGTCGGGAAGGAGTGCTTTGGCCACGGCATTAGTCCAGCAAAGAACACGCCGCTCATACTAATGCCAAGACCGTGGATGCGTACGGCCGAAATCGACCCATTGCGGTCATTCCGCTGGACGTTTTTGCTCGATACTGGAATGGCGGCTTAATTTTTCATTTCGCTGTCAAGGCCTCGATCTTGTCTACCACGCGCTTGGCAGTCTGCCCGTAGAACGTTGCCGTCTGCTCGATGTTCCCGTCCACGAGCGGGCGGTTAAAGTCGCTTAAATTCGTGAACGTCATATCTTGCAGCTTCCGCGAACGATCAACCAAGTCGTCGAGTCGATGCATGAGCTGCCGAATCTCCAGTAAGCGACGTTGAAAGTCGGTGTCGAACGACCACAGCGCCGACACCCGCGAATCTAGCAAGGGGACCGGGTACTTCTGCATGACGGATGACTTACCGTCCTTCTTCTTGCACAAGGCCGCGTAGTCTGCGATCTGCGCATCAGACCATTCCAGTTGCGTTGCTAGGCTAGCCTTCCACTTGCTGTAATCCGCAGATCGTTCACCCGAGTCGAGGCAATCCTTTAACCATTGGAGATGTTCGCGGTCGATGTTTCCGTCCTGCATCCTCACAGCATGGACCGCAACCGCAAGCACACCACCTACGTGGTGTAACTCGGCGAGGATCGCAGTTCGACCTAGCTTGTTCTCGCGCTGGCGCCGAATTTGGTCAACGATTGTTGGCCCGAGCAGACCAAGAAGCCACCCAACCACCACAAGCAGGAGTTTTTCCAAAGTGTCCATTGTTCGGCGTGCAAGCTGAGGAACCGACAGTGTAGCTCAACCGTATAAGCCTTCGGACATTGTGTTCGTCGGTGGCAGCACAACTGAGCAATGGATGTACACATGCAGTCAGTTTCTCTCAAAAGGGCGTGAGTTCCACCAGTCGATTGAACGACCGCTTGTGGCCGATCTCGGAAGTTCGCACGCGTCAGGATTTCGCGGCTACTCACATGCCGACCTCAGTAAACCGCCGAATTCCTTTCTAAGTAGCGCCAGCTTCGGGTCGATATAGGTGGTGCAAAACGGGCCGCCGGCATTCTTTTCAGAATAGCGCTGAAAGCGCTCATCCGATGCTTTGAAAGTTCGAAAGGGCAGGATTCGGGTGACAAGAGGCGCATCGAATCCTGGCCCGACTTCTATCAGGACGCGCCGTGCAGCCTCGGCCTGGACCTCGTCCATCACATAAACCGCGCTGCGATACTTGCGCCGCATGGAGTGGTTCGACGTGCTTGAATGCGTCCGCAAATGGATCTCGATCAAGGACCCAAGCGAGATTTTGTCTGGTTGAAAGGTGAGCAGCACGGCTTCGGAGAAATTGTCGTCGGGCGCGTCGGCCCGGATGAACCCCTGCTCCACGCGGATAACGCCGCGAAGAGCAGCGAACACGGCTTCCGTGCACCAATGGCAGCCTCCACCAAAGCCGATTCTCTGCACCTCAGCAGACATCAACGATTCACCTTGCGAAGCTCCATGGGTCATGACGGCACCCTCGCTTCCCCTTCGTGCGGGTGGAGCGTTCCAGATAGCTGAACGTGGGACACGGCTCCGCTATCGATGATCTTCAGACCAGGCAGTTCGGAACAGAATTGCTCTAATCGTTCTTGCACCCTATGCATGACACTCCTAGATGAACGGCAGTCCTTACGTCCGCTCTTGGCCGGTTGCGGAAGTTCGTCAAGGCTCAGTGTACGGCGCACGTTGCTCTGCTGGCAAGCAGGGGTTTTGTTAGACGTACTTAGGCGACAGGCCGCTTTTGGCCAATTGCAGACCTACTTCGGCCGGCTGCGTCCGACCCAAAGCGGACGAACCAGTTAGCGCCAGACCGCATTAAATTCATTTGGTTTCACGCAGCTGCTTGGTGGCTAGTGCTCCATCGAACTTCAATTTTTTCTTCTTTATTGTCACAGGAATTACAGCTGGCAGAGTCAGCGCAAAAAAGCAACTCCTGAGCCTGCGGATCATTGGGCAACACCATTCCGAAGAACGTTTCGCATCGCCCCATAGTTGAGCCAATGTTCTTAGTCGCCCCCCACAACCGCCGATTTCGAATCCCAACAGAATCCGCACGGCAACGCCCAAAGCAGGGCTGGTTGCCATCTCGGGTAGGCGTTAAGCGGGCATGCGCCCAGGCGTTGGCGCGATCCGGAATAGCGCTTGCCCGCTTTTGCACGATATCAGTCGATACCGTACGATATCCTTGCGAAAGCACGCGAATTGGACGCGAAACGGCACGATAGTCTTACGAAACCGGCCGAAAGGTCCGCGATTTCAAACGACGTTGGTGGCTCATTAGTCGCCATAAATATCAGGCCTCGTCGCGCTTGCCCGGGTACGTGATCCTCAGGGGGCTACCAGTTTGTGGAACTACGCGGGCGGATCCTTGCGGCGGGTATCGATGGCGATCCAGTTATTTTCCCAGGTCTTGCCGCCATCGGCCGAGCAGGCTTGCTCAAAACGCCACTGGTCACGGCTCACCGGTATGATCAGGAAGCGCACAAACACCTTGCGGCCATTGACGGTGTCCTGCCCGTAGAACGTGCCCAGGCCCTGGTTAAACGAACCGTGCATCGGGTCGGTCATCATGCCGTCCGAGAGGTTGGCAAAATTCAGGGTCCACTGACCGCTTGCCGGCTGGTACAGTCGCAGCGACACGCCGACAATGCGTCCGGCGCCGCCGTGCACATCGAGCTCGACCATGTTCGCGCGCTTGCCGATCACCGACTTGATGACCGACGTGCCGGCGTACTCAACCCACTCGGATTTTCCGCTGAGCGGCTCGCGCAGTCGCTTCAGTTGCGTATCCCAGGTACCGATCTCCCAGTCAAAGTCGTGCTGGCCGTCGCGCGGTGCGGCAGGAGTGCCTGCGGCGGCTGGCTTGTCCGTGCCGGCAGCGGTCGCCGGCAGTACGTTCATGACCAGCGCTGCCAAAATGACGATAGGTTGGATTTTCATTGAGTCCGGGCCGGGTTCGATGGATGCCACTCGTGGCGAGAGACAAATCTTAACGATCGAGCTATCCCACCGGTAGGGCCAGCCTGTGCAGGTTTCATAGAACCACTGATGGGGCCGAAAATGCGCTAGACTCGCCGGCACCGGCCTCGGGCAACGGCCCGATTTATACAATCCTGCTGGACATCGCCGATGGATTACAAGGTTCTCCTGAGTAGTTTCGAACGCACGCAGGACATGGGCTCCTGGCCGCGCCAGCGGATTATCCACGCTTGCCTGCGCGCCGCGATTGTCGGAGGCAACCTGGCCTCCGGCACGCGTTTGCTTGCTAGCCGCGCACTGGCGGCCGAGCTGGGCATCGCGCGCAACACCGTGCTGTATGCCTACGACCAACTGGCTACCGAGGGGCTGATACTGGCGACGCCGCGCGGCACCATCGTCGCGCCGCTGGCCCTGGGAAAGGCTCGGGCCGGCACTAGCGCTCCTGCAAACGCCACCATCGCACGCCGCATGCAGGGCCTGCGCGCGCTGCCCGCCTCCGGGGCAGAGGCCGGCGCTTTCGCACCAGGCGTGCCGGCGCTGGCTGCGTTTCCCATTTCGTCGTGGCGCCGTACCGTCAACCGGGCCTGGCGCTCGATCGACGAGAGTGAGCTGAACTATGCAGACGTGGCCGGCCTGCTGTCATTGCGCGAGGAGATCAGCGCCTACCTCGGCGCCTCGCGCGGCGTTCGCTGCGACGCCAGCCAGGTGTTCATCACCAGCGGCACCCAGTCCAGCCTCGAACTATGCGCACGGACGTTCGCCGATGCGGGCGCCACGGTATGGATGGAAAACCCCGGTTACATGGGGGCCCTTGCTGCGTTTCGCGCAGCGCAATTGCGCACCGTCGGCATCCCGGTGGACGCGGGCGGCATCCGCCCAACTGCCCAGGACTGGCAGCAACACAAGCCCAAGCTCATCTACACCACCCCGTCGCACCAGTATCCGACGGGTACCGTGCTCGACATGCAGCGGCGCCTGGCCATGATCGAGCATGCCAAGGCGGCCGGCGCCCTCATCATCGAAGACGACTACGATAGTGAGTTCCGCTACGAGGGGCCGCCGCTGCCTGCGATGCAGGGCCTCTCCGGCGATGCGCCAGTGATTTACCTGGGTACTTTTAGCAAGACCATGTTCCCTGCGATCCGTACCGGCTACATGGTGTTGCCGTCGAACCTGGTGGCGCCGCTAAGGGCGGTGCTGGCGCGGATGGCGCCGCATGGGCGCGTGGCAGACCAGCTGGCATTAGCCGATTTTCTGCGCAGTGGACAGTTCGCCGTGCATTTGCGGCGCATGCGCCGACTCTATCGTAGCCGGCGCGACCTGCTGGTCGAGGCACTGCAGCGTCATGCGGGGGAGGCGATTACCGTGCATGGGAGCTCGGCCGGCATCCATTTGTCGCTGCAGTTCCTTGACCCCGCGCTGGTCGATACCGATGTTGCCGCCGCGGCGCTTGAACTGGGTGTGGTCGCCCGCGCGCTGACAGCGCATACGACAGGGCTGCGCCAGCATGGCTGGAACGGGCTGGTACTTGGCTATTCGCAGGTGGACGGCGCTGATATGGATGAGCAAGTCATGTCCCTGGCGCGGCTGATAGGGCATAGAAGAAGATGAATACGCCAATCAGATGCGAGTCGCTTTTGCGGACGCCGCCGGAGCGCGCGCTTCCGCGTGGGCACGGGGTGCCCACCCTACGCCATCCGGGTCAAGACTGCGCGACCCAGACGCGCAGTGCTCGCATGCCTGCTTAGCGTGCGCTCTCGAGCGCACGTGACAGTGTCAATTCGGCGCGGCGTTTTCAGGTCCAACCACTTTACGTGATTGGTCTTGCCAATTCACTTTTTGGCCGGTACGATTGTCGCGACTGATATCTCAAATAAACCGTCGCGATATGAATGCCACAGGCATGGCGCGGCCCGGTCACGGCTCAACTAAAAAGTGAAGGAAAACGCACAATGAACGAAAAAGATTCGGGTCCGGTCGGTCGGAGAACGGTGCTGAAGGCGGCGGGAGCGGCCGGGCTGATGCTGGCGACCGGAGCCTATGCAGCGGCTTCGCGCAAACGCTACGCCGTGGTTGGCGTAGGTTCGCGGTCGCGCATGTACACCAACGCCCTCACGGGAAAATACCGCGACGGTAATGAGATTGTCGCCGTTTGCGACACCAATGCGGGCCGTCTCGGGCACGCGGTCAAGACGATATCGGCAACCGGCGCGAGCCAGCCACGTGCTTACATCGCGGCCGACTTTGACCGCATGATTCGTGAGACCAGGCCGGAATTCGTCATCGTCACCACGATCGATAAAGCCCACGATGACTACATCGTGCGGGCGCTCGACGCCGGCTGCGATGTCATCACCGAAAAACCGATGACGACGACCGCAGAAAAGGCGCAGCGCATTCTCGATGCGGTAAAGCGCAGCGGGCGGCATATCCGCGTGACCTTCAACTACCGCTATTCGCCGCCGCGCAGCCAGGTCAAGGAACTGTTGATGAGCGGCGAGATCGGCGACGTGCTGTCGGTCGACTTCACCTGGTTGCTCAATACCGTGCATGGCGCCGATTACTTCCGCCGTTGGCACAGCAACAAAGCCAATTCCGGCGGCCTGATGGTGCATAAGGCGACCCATCACTTCGACCTGGTGAACTGGTGGCTGGGCGCCCAGCCGGAACTGGTGCACGCGTTCGGCTCGCGCCAGTTCTACACGCCTGACACGGCGCGCCGGATGGGGCTGCAAGGCGCGCACGAACGCTGCCTGACCTGCCCGGAAAAGAACAAGTGCAGTTTCTACTTCGACCTGGCGGCGGATCCGGGGTTGAAGGCGCTGTATCTGGACAATGAAAAGTACGACGGCTACTTCCGCGACCAATGCGTATGGCGCCCCGAAATCAATATCGAAGACACGATGAACGTGATGGTCCGCTACGACAACGGGGTACAGCTCAAGTACGCGCTGTCGGCCTACGATGCGTGGGAGGGGTATCACATCGCGTTCAATGGCACCAAGGGCCGGCTCGAACATCGCATCGTCGAATCGGGCGGGGCGGCAGGTGCAGCCAAAACCCAAAGCGAGAGTAACGGCGTTTCGACGCGCATCGTTCCGCTGCGTGGAGCGCCGCGCGACATCGAGCCCTGGACCGGCGCGGGTAGCCACGGCGGCGGAGACGATGTCATGCTCAATGAAATATTCGGTGACGGACCGGCGGACAAATTCAAGCGCGCGTCCGACGAGCGGGGAGGCGCTTATTCGGCCCTGGTCGGAATCGCCGCCAATCGTTGCTTCGAAACCGGCAAGTCGGTAAGGATCGCGGATCTCGTCACAGGCTTGGCGCCACCAGACCGGGCGCCAATGCCTGATCGCACGGCGCCGGTGCCGATGCCGATCCGGATCAAGATTCCCTGACCCAGCGCAGCACCCCCGTTCGTCCCATTTGGCGCGCGGGCTATCAGCCCTGAACCAGTTCTCCGTCGCGAATGCGCCAGAGACCGAGCGGATTGGCGTCCTGCAGGGCGGCCGGCAGCAGGTACGCCGGCAGGTCCTGGTAGCTGACCGGACGCAGGAAGCGGTCGATCGCGCTGGCGCCCACCGAGGTGCTGCGGCTGTCCGAGGTGGCGGGGAAGGGCCCTCCGTGCACCATCGCATGCGAGACCTCGACGCCGGTCGGGTAGCTGTTGATCAGGATGCGGCCGGCCTTGCGCTCCAGCGCCGGCAGCAGCGCCCGTGCCGCCTCGCGGTCATTCTCCGTGAGGAACATGGTGGCGGTCAGCTGGCCGTCGAGGTGTTCCGCGATTTCACGGAACTGCCCGATGTCGGCACAGCGCACGATCAGCGAGGCGGCGCCGAAAATTTCGTCTTCCAGCGCCGGGTTGGCGAGGAAGT
Organism: Massilia sp.; assembly: GCA_045810465.1. Taxonomy (GTDB): domain Bacteria; phylum Pseudomonadota; class Gammaproteobacteria; order Burkholderiales; family Burkholderiaceae_D; genus Telluria. The sequence goes on from JBJMVW010000219.1 coordinate 56,091, forward strand.
TGGCGGCGTCGGTTTCGAACAGCGCTGCCTGGCCCGCGCATGCCGTGGCGCCGCACTGGCCGCGCGCCACCAGCGTCACGCCCGGCTCCTTGCCGAGCTTCTCCACGCCGCTGTTGTAGGCCGTGTGGATTCCCGGCGTCAGCATGGTGGTGCCGACCTTGCCCTGCAGCGCAGCCGTTGCCGCGTCGCGGAACTTGTTCAGCGCATCGCCTTCGAGCGCGATCACCAGGCCTGGGTTGGTGCAGAACTGGCCCGAGCCGAGCGTCAGCGAATCGACGAAACCGGTGGCAATCTGCCCCGCCCGCTGCGCCATCGCATCGGGCAGCATGAACATCGGGTTGATGCTGCTCATTTCCGCGTACACCGGAATCGGTTCGTCGCGCTGCGCCGCGGCACGCACCAGCGCCATGCCGCCCTGGCGCGAACCGGTGAAGCCGACCGCCTTGATCGCCGGATGGCCAACCAGTGCCTGGCCGACGGTCCGGCCGTCGCCGAACAGCATCGAGAACACGCCTTCCGGCAGGCCGCAGGTGGCCACCGCCGCCTGGATCGCCTTGCCGACCAGTTCCGAGGTGCCGGGGTGGGCGCCATGCGCCTTCACAACGACCGGGCAGCCGGCCGCCAGCGCCGAGGCGGTGTCGCCACCGGCCACCGAAAACGCGAGCGGGAAATTGCTGGCGCCGAATACCGCGACCGGTCCCAGGCCGATCTTGCGCAGGCGTAGGTCCGGACGCGCCGGGGTGCGCTCCGGCAGCGCCGAGTCGAGCGCGGTGCCGAGCCAGCGGCCGTCGCGAACCACCTTGGCGAACAGGCGCAACTGGCCGACCGTGCGGCCGCGCTCGCCTTCGAGGCGCGCTTGCGGCAGGCCGCTTTCCTGCATCGCGCGTTCGATCAGCTGGGGGCCGATGTCGAGGATGTTGCAGGCAACCTGCTCGAGGAACGCGGCGCGCTGCTCCAGCGTGGTCTCGCGGTAGCTATCGAACGCCTGCCAGGCCAGCGAGCAGGCGCGCTCGACGTCGGCCAGCGTGCCGGAGCTGAACGCCGGTTCGATCTCGAGCCCAGTGGCAGGATTGACCGCGCGGAACGCGTCGGCGCTGCCTCGCACCCTGGTGGCGCCGATCAGCAAATCTCCGTTGATATTAATAGTCAAGATAATCTCCTTATGCAAAAAGCGGGGCGGCGCGCCACGGCGGCAAGGCCGTGGCGCGCCGGAATGTTGGGGCAGGGCTTACTGCGGGCCGAGCGATTTGATCAGGGCGCCAAGTTGTTCAACTTCCTGTGGCTGCAGGTCGACCAGCGGCGCGCGCACCGGTCCGGCGCCGTGGCCGACCAGGGTGGCACCGGCCTTGACGATGCTGACCGCGTAGCCTGCCTTCTTGTTACGGATGTCCAGGTAGGGCAGGAAGAAACTGTCGATCAGGCGCTCGGTGGTGGCGAAGTCGTCGGTGCGGATCGCCTCGTAGAATTCGATCGCGGTCTTCGGGATGAAGTTGAACACGGCCGACGAGTAGACCGGCACGCCCATCGCCTTGTAGGCCGCCGCGTACACCTCGGCGGTCGGCAGGCCGCCCAGGTAGGTCAGGCGATCGCCCAGCTTGCGGCGGATGGTGACCATGTTCTCGATCTCGCCGACGCCATCCTTGAAGCCGATCAGGTTGGGGCAGCGCGCGGCCAGCTGCAGCAGCGAGTTGGCGGTCAGCTTGCAGACGTTGCGGTTATAGACCACCACGCCGAACCTGACCGAGTTGCAGACCTGCGCGATGTGCTCGACCAGGCCGTCCTGGCTCGCTTCGGTCAGGTAATGCGGCATCAACAGGATGCCGTGGGCGCCGAGGCGCTCGGCTTCTTGGGCGTAGGCGATCGCGGTGCGGGTGGGGCCGCCGGCGCCGGCCAGGATTGGCACCTTGCCACGGCAGGTTTCAACCGCGACCTTGACGACTTTCGTGTAGTCCTCGGGCGTCAGCGAGAAGAATTCGCCAGTGCCGCCGGCGACGAACAGCGCGCTGGCGCCGTACGGGGCCAGCCATTCAAGGCGGTCGGCGTAGGTGCTGGCGACAAAATCGCCTTGCGCATCGAAGTCGGTGATCGGGAACGACAGCAGGCCGGACGAGAGGATCTGTTTCAGGTCTTGTGGAGTGAACATGGTAGCGGTGCCGATGAGTGGTTGAGAAAAGCGAGGCCTGGAATAGTTTGCCACGCTTGTTATCAGTCATCGTACAAGATGCTTGCCTCGTCAGCAAGTGTTCCAGTTAAAAATATCGACGAATTGGCCTTGCCTGATTGCCATGTTGGTCCAGCCAATCTAAAATAGGTCGGACCGGACAGCGCGAGCTTGCTGTCGCACCGTCCGCCAGTTTCGTTGCATCATTGACCAACTTCGACCCCGGCTCCAGTCCGTGTTGGGTCTTCGTCGAAGTGGCGCCGGACACGCAAGGTGTCCCGATCGGCGATCGCGCTTCTGCGACGCCCAGCCACATAAAAAGACTGGAGACAACATGAAAAACCATATCGCCACGGCCGTGGCGCTCTTGCTGATCGGCGCCGCCGGCGCGCACGCCACGCCGCTGCCGCTGCAGGGCGCGACCATCACCGCCACCTACAACGGCAAGGCCGACGGCATGCTCGGGCTGGACCACTGGTTTGCGCAAGAAGCCGGCTCGAACACCAGCACGCTCGACCCCACCGGAACCGGTGTCGAATTCCTCACCTCCGACTACCTGTTTGGTATCGACTTCGCGGCCAGCGGTGCGTTGACCGTGATCGCCAATGGCGCGATCCCGACCGGCGCCTACAGCATGCGCTTCGATTTCGGCAGCAGCCTGGCCAACCCGATCAGCGCCTTTACGCTGGCCGGCGCCAGCGGCGCCACCGGGGCACCGGGCCTGTCGATCGTCGACGCCCACACCATTGCGCTCGACCTCGGGGCGGTGGGCTGGGCCGAATTCGGCTCGCTGACGGCCCAGGTCGATACCAGCGCTCCCGTGCCGGAGCCAGCCAGCGTGGCGATCGTGCTGGCAGGGCTGGCCGGTATCGGGTTTGCACGCCGCAGCCGCAATCCGCACGCCTGAGGACGCCCCGGCGCCGCGCGCCATTCCATTTCCTGCAACAGGAGAACCCGATGCGAAATCATGCTTTCAAGGCAGCGCTGTGCGCTGCGTTCCTGGTCGCCGGCGCCGTCCATGCCGCCGATGCGGTCGACCCGGCCCGGCAACCCGCCCCGCCCGACGGCTGGGCCAGCCAGGCCGGCGGCACGGTGGGCGGATCGGCCGCCACCGCCGCCAACATCTACACCGTCAGCACCCGCCCGCAGTTGCTGGCGGCGCTGGTCAATGGCAGCGCCAGCAGCAAGATCATCAAGGTCACGGGCATCGTCGACATGAGCGAGGGACGGCCGTTCACCAGCAGCGCCGACCAGGCCGCGCGCGGTGCGATTCGCCTGAACAGCAACACCACGCTGATCGGCGACGGCAGTAATTCAGGCGTCGTCAACGGCCACATCATCCTGTCGAATGTGTCGCAAGTCATCATCCGCAACCTCAAGCTGGTCAATGCGTGCGACGTCGGGCCGATCTGGGATCCGACCGACGGCGCAACCGGGAACTGGAACGCGGCGTTCGACGGCATCGGCATGTCGGGCTCGCACCATGTCTGGGTCGACCACGTCAGCTTCACGGACGCGCCGATGACGGACGACTTCCTGCCAATCGAAAACGGTCATGTCAGGCAATGCCATGATGGCGCGCTCGACATCACGAATGCGTCGGACTACGTCACGGTGTCGTACAACCTGTTCGAAAAGCACAACAAGAACAACCTGGTCGGGTCGAGCGACAGCACCACCGCCGACGAAGGCAAGCTGCGCGTGACCTTCAGCAACAACGTGTTCCGCGACGTCGCCAGCCGCGCGCCGCGCGTACGCTTTGGGCAGGTACACGTCTTCAATAACTATTACGCCGGTTCGAAGTCGCAGCCCGTGTATCCGGTCAGCTACGCGGTCGGGGTGGGTACCGCGGCGAAAATCCTGTCGGCGAACAATGTGTTCGAAGTGGCCGGTGCGCTTGCTTGCGGCGACGTGGTCAAGGATTTTGCGACCACCAGCCCTGGCGCCTTCAAGGACAGCGGCTCGCTGCTGAACGGCGCCGTGCTCGGCGCATGCGGCGTGCCTTCCACCGTCAGCTGGACGCCGCCGTATGCCTTCAGCCTGCGCCCGACGATGCTGGTCAAGGCGAACGCGCTGGCCCAGGCCGGCGGCGGCAAGCTGAGCACCACGATCAGCGGCACCGGCAAAACCACGGTCGACACCGGGCCCAGCCTGGCCTGTCCCGCATCCGGCCTGTATTTCTGTGACGACTTCCAGAGCGGCAGCACCGACAAATGGAACCTGTTGCCGGTGGCCGGCCCGAACGGCGTCTTTGGCGTGCAGGACGAAGCGCCCGGCAGCGCGAACAAGGTCTTGCAGTACAGCGCCGGCTCGATCGGCGGCGTGCTGGCGCTGATCAAGTCGAGCGCGCTCGCCGCCGTCCCGTCGGGTAACTATTTCGTCGAAGCCCGGATCCGCCCGATGACCAACGGCACCACCGGGAACAAACAGTTGTACCTGGTCACCCGCTACGTCGACCCCGCCAATTGGTACGGCGCTGGCCTGAATGTGCAGAGCAGCACCGCCAGCACCCAGGTTGAGATCGCCAGGATGCTCGCCGGCTCGCTCAGCCGGCCCGCCCAGGTGCGCAAGCCGATCTCGATGGACGCCCAGTTCTACACCGTGCGCTTTGAAATGATCGGCACCACGCTGACGGTGTATCTCGATGGCGAAAAGCTGGGTTCGGTTACCGATAGCACGTTCGCGGCCCGCGGACTGGTCGGCCTGTACACGGCCAACAAGTCGTTCCAGTTGGACGACCTGCGCATCGGCGACCCGAGCCTGAAGCCGGTGCAAATGACGCTCAACCCAGCCGCCCCGACGTATTCGGCCGAAGCGGGCGACACGCCGCTGCGCGTCACCGTCAATGCGGTCGCCGCCGACGGCTCGCCCGACAGCTTCAGCGCTACCTCGAGCAACCCGCTGGTCGCGACCGTCGACGTGAACGGCACGATCGCCACCATCACCCCGGTCGGGGCCGGCACGGCGAGCATCCTGTTCAGGTCCGGCTCCGATCCGACATTGACGCGCAACATCGCCGCAACCATCGCGCCGCAGTTCGTCCAGCCGACCCAGACCTACCGGCTCGACGGCGCCACCTATCCGTCCGCGCAGTCCGGCGACGAGTATGTGGACGCCCGGCTCAAGCTGGTATTCGACAACCCGCCGGTCCTCGGCAGCGCGGGGACCATCCGCGTGTTCCGCAAGGTTGACGACGTGCTGGTCGACGTGCTGCGCCTGACCGGCGAAACCGACATGCTCGGTTACCCCGGCCAGGACCAGGTTCGGAAGGTGAATGTCACGCCGATCAAGATTTCCGGCAACACCGCGACCATCAAGCTGCACAGCAACAAGCTCGAGTACAACACGGAGTATTACGTCGCGATTGCCGACGGGGTGTTCACCGGCGCCACGCTGGGGGGCATACCGTTCACGGGGATCGGCAAGCTGGGCGGCTGGTCGTTCACGACCAGGGCGAGTGGGCCGGGCGCCGCGGCAGTGACCGTGGACGATGACGGTCCGGCGGACTTCCGGACGGTGCAGGGCGCGCTGGACTACGCGATGAAGAACTTCGCGAAGGCGGCGCCGGTGACGATCAACATCAAGGATGGCGTGTATGAAGAGCTGCTCTTCCTGCGAGGCAAGGACAACGTCAGCATCGTCGGCCAGAGCCGCGACGGTGTAATGATCCGCTACACCAACTACGACACCTTGAACCCCGGCTCCGGCGCCAGCCAGGCCGCCAGCGCCACCGCCAGCGCGGCCGGCGGGCGCGCGGTGATGCTGGTCGAAGCGTCCGACATGCTCAATCTCCAGAACCTCAGCATTACCAACACAACGCTGCGTTCGCCGTCCATTTCCGCGCAGGCCGAAACGCTGTATTTCAACACCGACACCGGCCGGCTGGTGGCGAAGAACGCCAGCTTCTACAGCGAGCAGGACACGCTCAACCTGAAGGGCTACGCCTGGTTCTACCGTACGCTGGTGGCTGGCAATGTCGATTTCATTTGGGGCAGCAGCCGCGCCGCCCTGTTCGAGGAAAGCGAAATCCGCTCGCTGGGCGATACCACCAGCGCGACCAGCGGCGGGTATGTGCTGCAGGCGCGCGTGCCGAACGCCACCGACAAAGGCTACGTGTTCCTCAATACTTCGCTGACCCACGGTCCTGGTCCGGGCCCGCTGCATGGCGACGTGCCGAACGGTGCGACCTGGCTGGCGCGCAGCCCGGGCGGCACCACGACCTGGGACAACATCGCCTTCATCGACTGCAGGATGGACAAGCACGTGGCGGAGGCAGGCTGGGCGGGGCTGGGCGTGAACGGACAGCCGGCGCCCAATCCGGCGGTGCCAACCGCGGCGAGCGGCTGGCGCGAATATGGCACGACGGATTTGGCCGGCGCGCCGGTCGACCTGCGCACCCGCGTCGGCGGTTACCAGCTCGGCGCGAATGACGTTGAAGCGAACTTCTCGACGCGTGCCAAGGTGTTTGCGGCATACGGAAATGGAGCTGGCTGGGATCCGCAACCGTAGTCGTTGCTTGCGGGTGGGGTGGGCGCTCCGTGCCCACCCCCACGTTTGCTCAGGCCGACAACGTGGTGTTGTGCACCTTGCCGCCGATCGTCACATTGGCCAGCTTGACGTTGCGCGCGTTGTAGATGAACCAGGGCTGCTTCGCGTTGGCCGGCGTGCCAAAGTCGCAGTCGCTGATCGTGACGTCCCTGATCGGCAAAATCTCGACCGGCTTCGGGCCGTTGTAATCGTAGGCCACAGGACCGAGCAGCAGCAGGGCCTGGAAGCACGAATAGCTGCCGTCGGCGGTCTTCACATTGCCAACCTTGACGCCCGAAATGTGCACATCCGATACCTGCGGCGGCCGGATTCGCACGTTATCGGCGGTCGGCGCGTAGTCGCAGTCGATGGTGACGACGGCGCCGGCGGAGGACCCGACCGACTTCGGCGGGATCGGCGACCCGGGCAGCGGCGTGTAGTACTGCGGCGCGGTCGACACGCCGTTCGGGATCGTCACGTTGCGCACATAGAAGTGGCGCAGGAAGCCACCGCGGTTCATGTTGGTCTTCATTCGGATCGCGGTGCTGAGCGGATTCGTGGCCCAATGCACGTTGCGGAACTCGATGTTCTGCGCGTAGACGTGCTGGATGCCGCCCGACATCTCGCTGCCCAGGGTCACGCCGCCGTGGCCGCTGTTCATGATGCTGTTCTGGATCACCACGTTCTGCGTCGGCCCGTACTGCGTATCGAGGTTCTTGCCGGCCTTGATCGCGATGCAGTCGTCGCCGGTATTGAAGGTGCAGCCGTCCACCAGCACGGTGTCGCAGGCTTCCGGATCGAAACCGTCGCTGTTCGGGCCCATGCTGTCCATGTGCACCTTACGGATCGCCAGGTTGCGGCAGTTGACCGGGTGGTGCTGCCAGAACGGCGACTGGTTGACCTGGTAGCCTTGCAGCAGCACATTGGTGCAGCCGATCAGCTCGATCATGCACGGGCGCAGGTAGTGGCCGCGGCCGAACACGCGCCGCGCGACCGGCACGCCGGCTTCCGACAACGACGGCAGGAAGATGTCGTCGCTGCGCCAACGCTCGCCTTCGCCCTGGATCAGCGCCGCCTGCGCCGCCGGCAGCTGCGGCGCGAGCGCGGCCAGCGAGGCTGGATTGGCCGGGTTGGGCGTCCCTTGCGACGCCTGCTGGTTCGCGCCCGGTTTGCGCTTGCCTTTCCAGTCCCACCAGCAGTCGCCGCTGCTTGCCAGCGGCACGCCGCCCTGGCCGTCGAGGATGCTGGTCCAGTCCTCGCCGGTCAGCGCGATGTTGGTCTGGCCGTAGGCGTACACCATCGGCGAATAGTTCAGGCAGTCGTTGCTTTGCCAGCGCGAGAGCACCAGCTTGCCGTTGGGGCCGCAGTCGTACTCGCCATATTTGGCGAAGTCGGCCGGGTCGTTGCTGAAGTAGACGTGGGCGCCGGCCTTCAGGTGCACGTTCACGTTCGAGCGCAGCACGATCGGCCCCTTGCACAGCCAGTTACCGGCGGGGATCACGACGCGGCCGCCGCCGGCCGCGCTGCAGGCCGCGATCGCCGCCGCGATGGCGGGGTAGCAGTCCGCCGAGCCAGGCGCGGGCGTGCTGAGCTTGCCGGTTTCGTGATGCCCGGTGAAGCCGTCGATGGTCACCGTCTTGCATGGCGCCGCGCCGTACCCGGTGATCAGGAAGTCCTGCTTGCGAAATTCCAGTGGCTGCTTGAAGCGGTCGACGATCTGCTGCGCGCGCTGCCACGGGTCACCCGCGCCTGCCGCCGCCAGCGCCTTGCCGCTTGCCGCAGCACCCAGGGCCACGCTGGCGGACGCGGCTTGCAACAGCGCGCGGCGTTGCCGGTTTACGTCTTGTAATTGCATTGTGTCTCCACTTGATTACTTATTATTGAACCCGACGGGCGCGGCGTCGACCCGCCGCGCCTGGCTCGGTGATCAGAAGTTGTAGGTCACGCGCAGGTTAAAGGCGCGGCCGATCGGGCTGGCGGCGCTGCTCAGGTAGCTGTAGGTGTAGCCGCTGTGGTTGGTGATCGGCGGCCGCGCATCGAGCAGGTTGGTCACGCCGGCGACGACCTGCATGTGCTTGAAGCCGTTGTAGGTGGCGGTCCAGTTCCACACCTTGTACGCCTCGATCCGGCGCCAGTACTGGGCCGCCACCAGGTTCTGGTCTTCGTATGACGAGTTGTAGTTCTGGGTCAGCTGCGAGCCCCAGTCGCCGCGGTTCCAGACCAGCTTGAGCGTATGCTTCCAGCGGAACGTGATGATCGGGAGGCTGCTGGTGGTGCCGTTGCTGGCCAGGCCGAAGCGGCCGACGTTGGACGCGAACGCGCTGTCCTTTTCAAGCTGGTTGTCGAACTGGGTCAGGTAGGTGCCGTCCAGCTCGGCACGGAAGGTGCCTGCCGCGGTTTTCGGGAACACATAGCTGGCCGAAACGTCGACGCCCGCTGCCTTCTGCCCGCCCAGGTTCATCACGATGTTCTTGACGTACGACAGGCTGCCGTCCGGATTGCGCACGAACAGGTCCTTGTACTTGACCGGATCCATGAAGATCGCCTGTTCCGGCAGGTTGGCCAGCATGTCGGTCATGCGGATGTTCCAGTAATCGAGCGACACGGTCAGGTTCTTGATCGGCTCGATCACCGTACCCAGCGTCCAGCCGCGCGATTTTTCCGGGACCACATCCGGGTTGCTGCCGGTCTGCCGCGGCAACTGCGCGTTGCACACCTCCGACGCAACGCGGCCCGGCGCCGCGGTGCCGGTGCCGGCCACCCCCGGTTTGCCGCCAGGGCACAGCAGCGGATCGTCCCAGCGGCCGGCGGTGCTGCCGTTGGCGCCGGCGGTGCGGTAGCCGTAGCGGTCGAACAGGGTCGGCGCGCGGAAGCCCGTGTTGGCCGAGCCGCGGAACATCAGGCTCTTGGTCGGCTCGTAGCGGAAGCTGGCCTTCGGGTTGATGGTGTTGCCGAAGTCGCTGAAATAGTCGTCGCGGACCGCCAGGTTGAAGTCGAGCTTCTTGGTGACCGGCAGGTCCAGCTCGGCATACAGCGCCGTCACGTTGCGCCCACCCACACCCTTGCCGGGGGCGTTGTTGGCGTACTGGACGTCGTTGAAGATAGCCAGCTTTTCGTCGCTGGTTGTGTCGCGATGCACGTCGGCGCCGATGGCCAGCGCCATCGAACCGCCGGCCATTTCCATCAGGCTGCGGCTGGCGGTCACGTCGATGCCGGTGTAGGTGCTTCTTGCCGTGCGGTTCCGCTGGCCGTCGACCGAAATGCTCTTCAGGTAGTCCAGCCCGGCCGCGTCTTGCAGGCCGAACGGATTGAGGCTGCCTTTCGCCAGGCCCGCGTTCAGTCCGGCGCCCGTCACGTAACCGGAATCGAAGTAGACGTTACGGTCGCTGACGCCGTACACCAAGCCGGCCCGGTAGTCCCAGGCGCCGAGGCGCCCCTCGTCGACGGCCGAGAAGCGCTGGTTGAGCTGGATGTCCTTGCTGGCGGCCAGGCCGAGGTCGGCCACGCTCCAGGTTACCAGCACCGGTTGGGTGGTGATGCCGGGCATGGCAGGCACGCCGCCGCTGGCGCCCGGATACCATTTGCTGGTCGACGGCACGCTGGCGGCGACGCCGTTCACGGCCACGCTCTGGGTCGGATTGCGGGTGGAGATGATGTGCTCCTGGCCGCGCATGAAATCGACGGTCAGCGTGTGCTCTTCGCTAAATTGCCTGGTGGCGCGCGCGTACAAGGTCACTTGCTCGTTTGGATACAGCGCCATGCCGTATTGGCTGTTGTCCAGGATGCAGGTGTTGCGCGCGCCCTGGATCGAATACGGCGCCAGGCAGCCCTTGCCCGAATACGGGTTGGCGGCGGTGCGGTTGGTGGCGGTAGTGAAGTTGGCCGGGGTCGCGTAGCCGCCGCTGCCCAGGGTTGGCGCGCGGCCGATGCTGGCCAGGATTTCCGGGGTGCTCAGTTCGGCGCGGTCGCGCGCCAGCAGCCCGCTGCGACGGTGCGCGTCGACGGTCGCGTAGACGTTCCAGCCATCGGTCGCGAGGTTGCCCTTGCCTGCGGTGAAGGTCACGCGCTGCTCGTCGGCGCCGCCTTGTTTCTCCGGCTGGATGTACTGCGCGGTGGCGGAGGCGCCTTCGAAGCTCTTCTTGGTAATGAAGTTGACCACGCCGCCGATCGCGTCCGAACCGTAGATCGAGGAGGCGCCGTCACGCAGGATCTCGACCCGCGCCAGCGCGCTCATCGGGATCACGTCGAGGTTGGCGTAGCCGTCGGCGATCGCCTCGTTGGCGATGCGGCGGCCGTTCAGCAGCACCAGGGTTCGGTTCACGCCCAGGCCACGCAGGTTGATGTTGGTGCCCGAGCCGGCGTTGGACGGCGCCAGCGAGGCCGATTGCGGCAGCGCCATCATCACGTCAGCCAGCGTGGTCATGCCGCGCTGCGTGAGGTCCTCGGCCTTGATGGTCGTGACCGGCAGCGCCGCTTCGGCGGCCAGGCGCTTGATGCTCGAGCCGGTCACCTCGACCCGCTGGATCGGGCCTTCGGCCTGCTGCGCCGCGGCTTGCTGTGCGAGGGCCAGAACCGCCAGCGAAATCGACGACAGGACCAGTTGGTGGGTGAGGCTTCTGCGTGGTTGGTTCATGAGGCTGTCTCCTGCTTTTGTTAGTTATGGGTTGACAAACAAGCGCCCAACCGCGGCTGCGGCCATGCGCGGACACCTCGCGTGTCCTTCGCCACCTTGACGAAGGCCGGCAGTGTTGCCCGGCCAAGGTCGCGAGTGGTCAATGACTCCGGTACGACAAAAGGCTTGGTTGCTGCTACCCGCGCGAGAAGGTGCGGGTTACTCGTTCCAGGTGCGCGCGCATGGCGCTGCGCGCGCCGGCGGGATCACGCGCCACGATCGCCGCCACGATGCGGCGGTGGTCCTTCAGCGTTTCCTGGCGCAGCTGTTCGGTCTGGAAGTGTTCTTTCAATCGGTGCCACAGGCGCCCGCGCTGGTCCCACAGGTAGCCGACGGTGCCCACCAGCGCGCTGTTGCCAGTGGCGCGCGCGATGGCCAGGTGGAAGTTGCGGTCGGCCAGTTCGTTGCTGGCGTAGATGTCGTGCTGACGTTCCATTTCGTGGACCGCGTTCATGATCGCGTCGATCGCACTGGCGGTGGCAACCCGGGCGGCGATCGCGCACACCTCGGCCTCGATCAGGCGCCGTGCGGCCAGCACTTCGAACGGGCCCGGCCCGGCTTCGACGTCACCCGGCGCCTGCGCCGCTGCGCTGACATACACGCCGGAGCCCCCGCGCACCTCGACCACCCCGTGCAGCTCGAGCGCGATCAGCGCTTCGCGCAGCGAGGCCCGGCTCACCTGCAAGCGGGTCGCCAGCTCGCGCTCGGACGGCAGGCGCGCGCCAGGCTCGATCCGCTCGTCGCGGACCAGCGCCTCGATGCGATCGGCGACCAGCCGGTAGGGGCGGGCTTCTGGTGCATGCATGTCCTGCCCGGTGTGAGCTCGTTTTAACATGGCTGGGCCACTGATGGGTTTTGGTCAGGCCATTCTAAATTGGTTTGACCAATTGTTCAAGGTGGACTAGCCAAAGTATTTTTTTGGTGGCATACTTGAGACGAAGTTGAGGCGCGGGCAGTCCATCCGGACTGGCGTCCCGAGCCTCGCACCTCATCTGGGGCAGGGCCTATCATGCAAAGCAATTTTTTCACCGCGCCCACGATTGGCCGCGACACACCGGCGACAAGCAGCAGCGACACACCGCGCTACATCCGGATGCACGGCAACGACAACGTCGCGATCGTGGCGAACGACGGCGGCCTGGCCGCCGGCGCGGTGTTCGCCGACGGCCTGGTGTTGCGCGAGGCGGTGCCGCAAGGGCACAAGGTCGCGCTGCGCGACCTGGCGGAAGGCGATCCGGTGATCCGCTACAACGTGACGATCGGCTACGCCATGCGTGCGCTGGAACAAGGCAGCTGGGTGTCGGAGGCGGTGCTGCGCATGCCCGCCGCGCGCGGGCTGGACGGGCTGCCGCTGGCGACGCACAAGGCGCCGCCGCTCGAGCCGCTCGAGGGCTACACCTTCGAGGGCTACCGCAACGCCGACGGCTCGGTCGGCACGCGCAATATATTAGCGATCACCACCACTGTGCAGTGCGTCTCCGGGGTGGTCGAACATGCGGTTGCGCGCATCAAGGCCGAACTGCTGCCGCGCTACCCGAACGTGGACGACGTCGTCGGCCTCGAGCATAGCTACGGCTGCGGCGTCGCGATCGACGCCCCCGGTGCCGACGTGCCGATCCGCACGCTGCGCAACATCAGCCAGAACCCGAACTTCGGCGGCCAGGCCATGGTCGTCAGCCTCGGCTGCGAAAAGCTGCAGCCGGCACGCCTGTTCCCGAAGGGCTCGATCCCGATCCTGAACGGCCGCGAGCCGGCCACGGTCTGCCTGCAGGACGCCGGGCACGTCGGCTTCCAGTCCATGATCGCGTCGATCATGAACACCGCCGAGCAGCAGCTCGAGGCGCTCAACCAGCGCCGCCGCGAAACCTGTCCGGCTTCGGACCTGGTGGTCGGCGTGCAGTGCGGCGGCAGCGACGCGTTTTCCGGCGTGACGGCCAATCCGGCGGTCGGTTACGCCACCGACCTGCTGGTGCGGGCCGGCGCCAGCGTGATGTTTTCGGAAGTGACCGAAGTACGCGACGGCATCGACCAGCTCACCGCGCGCGCGGCCGACACCGAGGTCGCGGCGGCGCTGATCCGCGAGATGGAATGGTATGACGCCTACCTCAAGCGCGGCGGCGTCGACCGCAGCGCGAATACTACGCCGGGCAACAAGAAGGGCGGGCTGTCGAACATCGTCGAAAAGGCGATGGGCTCGATCGTCAAGTCCGGCTCGAGCCCGATTGCCGGCGTGCTGTCGCCGGGCGAAAAGCTCAAGCGCAAGGGCCTGATCTACGCCGCCACGCCGGCCAGCGATTTCATTTGCGGCACCTTGCAGCTGGCGGCCGGCATGAACATCCACGTGTTTACCACCGGCCGCGGCACGCCATATGGACTGGCTGCGGTTCCGGTGATCAAGGTCGCCACCCGTAACGACCTGGCGCGGCGCTGGCACGACCTGATGGACGTGAACGCGGGGCGCATCGCCAGCGGCGAAGCCAGCATCGAAGACATCGGCTGGGAGCTGTTCCGGCTGATGCTCGACGTCGCCAGTGGCCGCAAGACCTGGGCCGAGCACTGGAAGCTGCACAATGCGCTGACCCTGTTCAACCCGGCCCCCGTGACCTGAGCGGCCCTGCATCCGCCGGGCGCGCTCCCGAGCGCACCGGGCAGTTTGGTATCGCCCGCACGCCCGCGCGGCCGGGGAGTTGAAGGCCGTGTCGTTTCCGTGAACCCGTCAAGGAGAGAGCGTCAACATGAACCTGCCGATCAACCACTTCAAACGCGCCATCCTGAGGGGCGAACTGCAGCTCGGACTCTGGTCCGGCCTGTCGAACAACGTCACCGTCGAAGTACTGGCCAACGCCGGCTTCGACTGGCTGCTGCTCGATACCGAGCATTCACCGAATGAACTGCCGATGGTGCATTCGCAGTTGCAAGCGATGGGGCAGGGAGGGGCGCATCCGATCGTGCGGCCGCCGTGGAACGACACGGTGGTCATCAAACGCTACCTCGACCTCGGCGTACAGACCCTGTTGATTCCAATGGTGCAGGACGCCGACGAGGCGCGCCAGGCGGTGGCCGCGACGCGTTATCCGCCGCGCGGCGTGCGCGGCTTCTCGGCCGGGGCGCGAGCGTCCGGCTACGGCCGCGTAAAGGACTACTGGACGCGCTGCGAAGAAGAGCTGTGCGTGCTGGTGCAGGTCGAAACGCCGCAAGCGCTGGCGAATATCGAAGCCATTGCAGCGGTGGACGGGGTCGACGGCATCTTCATCGGGCCGGGCGACCTGTCGGCGTCGATGGGCCACATCGGCAACCAGAAGCATCCCGAGGTGGTGGCCGTGATCGACAATGCGATCGCGCGGATCCGTTCCTGCGGCAAGGCGGCCGGCATCCTGAGCGGCGACGAAGCGCTGGCGCGCCACTGGCTCGCCGCCGGCTGCAACTTCGTCGCGGTCGGCAGCGACGTCGGCATCCTGGCACGCGGCGCCGAGGCGCTGGCCGCGCGGTTCAAGACGCCCTAGCCAGGGCGGGGCTGTGCGCGGCAGCGAACTCTGCTTGCGTCCTGCCCGACTAGGTTGTACGATGACTTAGGACTTGCCGATCTGACCGGAGTGTTGGACGGCAAGCTGGCTGCCCTGGCAGCCATACAAACATAAATATAACGACGAGACACCATGCCAACCGAGACGATCAGACCGCCGACCGCAGCCGCGCCCGCAAGCACCGCCACGTCCACAGCCAGCGCAGGCACCATTGGCGGCTATCGATGGACCATTTGCGCGCTGTTGTTTTTCGCCACCACGGTCAACTACCTCGACCGCCAGGTCCTGAGCCTGCTGGCGCCCGAGTTGTCGCGGGAGTTTGGCTGGTCCAACACCGATTACGCCAACATTACCGCGGCCTTCCAGTTCGTGTATGCGATCGCGATGCTGTTCGCCGGGCGGGTCGTCGACAAGCTCGGTACCAAGGCCGCCTTCACGGTGGCCATCGTGGTGTGGTCGATCGGGGCGGTGATGCATGCGCTCGCGATCCCGCTCGGCAGCGGCATTGCTGCGCTGATGAGTACGGCAGGGCTGGCGGCGGTGCCGGTCTCGATTGCGGGCTTCATGCTGGCGCGCGCGGTGCTGGCGTTCGGTGAAGCCGGCAACTTCCCGGCGGCGATCAAGGCCACGGCCGAGTATTTCCCAAAGAAAGACCGGGCCTTCGCGACCGGCATCTTCAATTCGGGCGCGAACGTCGGTGCGATCCTGGCGCCGATCAGCGTGCCGGTCATTGCCGCGCATTGGGGCTGGCAGGCTGCCTTCGTCATCATCGGCGCGATCGGCTTCATCTGGCTCGGGCTGTGGCAGCTGTTCTACGCCAGGCCGGAAGCCCAAAAGCGCCTGGGCAAGGCCGAGCTGGCGTATATCACCAGCGACGACGCCGGCGTGTCCGGCGAGGGGCCGTCCGGGGTGCGCCTCGGCTGGTGGTCCCTGCTCGGCTACCGCCAGACCTGGGCCTTCGCCTTCGGCAAGTTCATGACCGATGGAGTCTGGTGGTTTTTCCTGTTCTGGCTGCCCAAATACCTGTCGGCCCAGTACGGCATGAGCAGCACGCAGGTCCAGCTGCCGCTGGCGATCCTGTACAGCATGACGATGATCGGCAGCATCGGCGGCGGATATTTCCCCACCTATTTTATCAACAAGGGCGCCTCGCCTTACGACGGGCGCATGAAGGCCATGCTGGTGATTGCCCTGTTCCCGCTGGTGGTGCTGCTGGCCCAGCCGCTCGGCTCGATCAGCTTCTGGCTGCCGGTGCTGCTGGTTGGCGCCGGCGCGGCTGCGCACCAGGCCTGGTCGGCCAACCTGTTCACCACCGTATCGGACATGTTCCCCAAGCGCTCGGTCGGGTCGGTCGTCGGCATCGGCGGCCTGGCCGGCGGTATCGGTGGCGTACTGATCACCAAGATCGGCGGCTGGCTGTTCGACTACTACGGCGCGCTGGGCCATATCCAGACCGGCTACACCATCATGTTCTCCGGCTGTGCGCTGGCCTACCTGGTGGCGTGGAGCGTGATGAAAACACTGGTGCCCCGGTATGCCGAAATCCGCGAGCCGCAGGCATGAGCGAGCAACTGGCAATGGAACGGGTAGGGCCGGCCCGCTGCGCGGTGGGCGAGTCGCCGGTGTGGAGCGCGCGCGAAGGTGCGTGGTACTGGGTCGATATCGTGGCGAAAACCATCTGGCGGCTTGACGGAGCCAGCGGCGCTGTTACGAGCTGGAATACTGCCGAGTTGGTCGCCTGCATCGCGCCCCAGGAAGGCGGCGGCATGATCGCCGGGATGGAGAGCGGACTGTTCAGCCTGGCGCTGGGCGCGGCGGGGGCGGTTCAGGCACGGCTGCTGGCCAGTCCCTCCGGGCTCGGACCCGGCATGCGCTTCAACGACGGACGTTGCGACCGCCAGGGGCGTTTCTGGAGCGGCACCATGTTCATGGACATGGCGGCTGCGCGTCCCGACGGCAAGCTGTACCGGTACACGGCGGAACAGGGCTTGTCGGCGCCCTTCGCGGACCAGTTGCTGACGCAAAACGGCCTGGCCTGGTCGCCGGACGGGCGCACGATGTACCTGTCGGATTCGCACCCGCAAAGCCAGCAGGTCTGGGCGTTCGACTATGACGTGGCGACCGGCACGCCGTCGAACCGGCGCCTGTTTGTCGACATGCGGGACTACCCGGGCCGGCCCGATGGCGCGGCGGTGGACAGCGATGGCTGCTACTGGATTTGCGGCAACGATGCCGGCTGCATCCTGCGGTTCACGCCGGGCGGGCGGCTCGACCGCAAGATCGAGCTGCCGATGACCAAGCCATCGATGTGCAGCTTTGGCGGGACCGGGCTCGATACCTTGCTGGTGACGTCGATCTCGGCTGGCCAGAACCCGGCCGATCCGTGGGCTGGGGCGGCGCTGCTGTTGCGGCCGGGCGTGCAAGGGGTGGCGGAGACGCCGTTCCGCGGCCAGGCTACAAACTGAGGTTCCCGCCTTCGCGGGAACGACGGATCAGCACGTCATTCGGGCGCGGGCGGGCGAGCATCGCATAGAAACTTAGGTTCCCGCCTTCGCGGGAACGACGGATCAGCACGTCATTCCCGCGCGGGCGGGAACGACGCCGCGGATGCGCTGCGGTGCCATCGCGCGCCTGTCAAAAGCCAGGCGAGGGCTGTTCGGGAATCGGGTTGCGCAGTGAAAGGTTGAGCACATTCCAGCCCCGGATCGCCGCGATGCCGTAACTTAATTCCGCGATCTCGTTTTCATTGAAGTGCTCCCGTAATTCCCTAAAGGCGATGTCGGTGTCGTCGCGCTGTGGCAAGGCGTTGACCGCATCTGCCCAGCCCAGCGCCGCGCGTTCACGCGCGCTGAAGAACGGCGACTCGCGCCAGCCGGCGATGGTATTAAGGTGGCGCGGATCGGCGCCCTGTTTGACCAGGTCGCGCCAGTGCATATCTACGCAAACGCCGCAGCCGTTAACCTGCGATATGCGCAGATTCACCAGCTCGACCAGGCGCTCGCCAAGCGAACTCTTTTTTACGGTGCCCGACAAGTTGATCATCGCCTTGAGGGTGGAGGGCGCCAGTGTGAAGAAGGGAATGCGAGCAGTGTGGAGCATGATGAACCTTTCGATGATTTCAGGACCGCGCACGATGCGCCTGTCATACACTATTAGACGAAGGGAACGATCGGCGTGTGACAACGGCCCCGCAGTTTTGTGAGAACCAAAATAATTCTCCGTTCCTGTCACAACATGCCCGGGTCGCGCGTCTTATCCGTGTCCACTCTTTATTACGCACAATGATCGACTACCCCAGCCCCAATGCCGAGCAAACCTTCACCGTGCTTCGGCCTCGGCTTTTCTCAATCGCTTATCGGATGCTGGGAACCCGCGCCGATGCGGACGACGTTGTGCAGGATGCGTGGCTTCGCTGGCACGCGAGCAGGCAGGCCGAAGTGCAATCGGCCGAGGCCTGGCTGGTGACAGTCACTACCCGCCTGGCGATTGACCGCCTGCGTACCCGCAAGGCCGACCGCGAAGCCTATATCGGCTGGTGGCTGCCCGAGCCGCTGGTGGAACTGGACGATCATACGCCCGAGAGCGCCGCCGAACTGGCGAGCGACGTTTCGGTCGCGTTGATGTGGGTGCTCGAACGGCTGACGCCTGATGAACGCGCTGCGTTCCTGATGCGGCAGGTATTCGACCGTGACTACGCCGAAATCGCGGCGACGCTGAACAAGCCGGAAGCGACCTGTCGCCAGTTGGTCCATCGGGCGCACGCTCGCGTGCAGCAGGAGCAGCCACGGTTTGACGTGCCGAAGGAGATACACCGCGAACTGCTGGCAAAGTTCATGCAAGCGGCGGGCAAGGGGGACCTTGCGGCCATGAAAGCGATGATGTCGGACGACGTGCAACTGGTAGCGGATGGCGGCGGCAAGGTAACTGCCTTCCGCAATATCCTGCAAGGAGCGGGGCGCGTGGCGGGGGTGTACTGGTCGCTGGAACACAAGTTTCCGTCCCAAGTGGCCTACCGATCGGCGTTGATCAATGGCGAACCAGGGTTGCTGCGCTATGTCGGGGGCAAGATCGAGTCCGCGCAGTCGTTCATCGTCGACGCGGGCCGTATCATTGCTGTCTTCATCATGCGCAACCCGGACAAGCTGACCTCGGTCCCGCAATTTATCTGAGCACGCCGGGTTCAACCACCGAACGCGGGGAGGCGGTGCACCTAGCCGCGGTCAGTCAACAATGTGGGTGACACTCACGATGACAGTCCACATTTGTTTCGGGGCATGTCTACCAGCGCCACTGCAGAAGTTGTATTAACAAAGTAATCATGGCAGGATGAGCATCAACTCAACCGGAGGGTTGCCATGAACTCTGCACAGACCGACCGCAATACCTTATCCCCATCATTCCTCGACCTCACCACGCTCGCCGCTGCCCAGCGCGACATGCACTCAGCCTACCTGGGCGGCGCACCTGGTGTGCTGGTCTCTGGTCTGGTCTGGGCAGTGGCCGGCTGCGTCGCGACGTGGATATCGCCGGAGCGTGCCGTGTGGGCGCTATTCGCAGGCGGCATTTTCATTCATCCGGTCGCCGTGCTGTGCGCGCGGCTGCTCGGTCGCTCGGGTCGCCATACCCCCGGCAATCCGCTCGGCGCGCTGGCGATGGCCACGACCTTCTGGATGATCATGATGCTGCCGCTAGCCTATGGCGTATCGCTACTGCGCATCGACCTGTTCTTTCCCGCGATGCTGCTCGTGATCGGCGGACGCTACCTCTGCTCCCAGACGCTCTACGGCACTCGCCTGTACTGGGTTTTCGGCGCCGTGCTGGTGCTTGCTGGCTACGGCCTAGCCAAGTTGAACGCGCCGTTCGCGCTGGGCGGCTTCGCCGGCGCGGTAATCGAGGCCGTGTTCGCCTGCCTGCTGCTGGCCGGCGCACGACGCGAAGCCGGCATTCGGGCCGCTTCGGCCTGAGCCTTCGCTAAACCATCGCCGAACGTCGTAAGCGGACGCGCACGTAGGTCTGCAATCGGCCAGAAGCAGACCTTTTTAGCCAAAGAGTGACAGCACCGAATACGCAGGTCTATACAGGTTGTTGATCTGGCATTAATGGTTCATAGGTCAAATACCATTTCGCATCAAAAACAACATCGAGTTCCGAGCAATGACAAAATTTCTTATCTCCTTTCCTGCGAGTGCGATGGATGTCCCCGACGAGGACATGGCTGCTGTTGGAGAGGCGGCGCATGCGGTTATTAGAGAAGCAAAGGCGGCTGGGATTTATGTTTTTGGCGGCGGAATCAACAGCGAGGTCGCTTCGCTGATGGTTGCAGCTGATGGGAATTGCACGAACGACACCTACCGGCAGACTAGAGAGCTGGATGGGGGTTTCTGTGTGCTTGAGCTGCCATCCAGGGCGGTCGCTGTCCACTGGGCTGCTAAAATTGCTGCGGCCTGCCGCTGTGCACAAGAGCTTCGCGAGTTCCATTATGACCCCGAGAGCTGACTGGACCTAGTCTGCATTCGGCCAGAAGCGGACATACGAAGAGCCGCAATCAATTTGACCACAACGTGTGTTACTAAGACTAGAGTTAAAACCCACATGAACTTGATTCCTGTCTGCTTTCTTCTTGGAGGGTTTCTACTCGGTGCAGCGATTTCTGAACGCTCGTTGGGAACAGTCAGCGAGAGTTTGCAAGGTCGTTTGCTTCAGGGGACCGCAACGTTGAGGAAAATTCATCTTGCCGGTATTCCGCTACTTCTATTACTCGGATACTTTGTCCCCGACGCTTTCTGGCCCAGCCTCACGGCCTATTTCATATGTGCTGCATGTATGGTGGCCATTCGAATGCGTGCTCTGGACCTGCCTATTCAGCTTAGGCAGTGGCAAATCGCATCTGTAGCAACGATAGCGGCGGGCGCAGGTTTAGGTTGGATCTCGAACCTACTGATTTAGCAGTGACGCCCCGCGGGGTCAGATAAGCCCGCCTTCGTCACGCAATCTCGTGATTCGACATGATTTCCAGCGCGCGGCATAGCGCCGAGTGATCCAGCCCGGCCATGTCGTGGGCCGCGCAGGCTTGCATCATCTGCTGCGCGATCGCGGTATTGGGCAGCGTGACGCCGAGGCTTTTCGCACCTTGCAGCGCCAGGTTCAAATCCTTCTGGTGCAGCTCGATCCGGAAGCCCGGCTGGAAGGTGCGCTTGATCATGCGCTCGCCGTGCACCTCGAGGATGCGCGAGGCGGCAAACCCGCCCATCAATGCCTCGCGGACCTTGGCCGGATCGGCGCCCGCTTTCGATGCAAACAGCAAGGCCTCGGACACCGCCTGGATGTTGAGCGCCACGATGATCTGGTTGGCGACCTTGGTGGTCTGGCCATCGCCATTGCTGCCGACCAGCGTGAGGTTCTTCCCCATCAGCTCGAACAGGGGCCTGGCGGCGTCGAACGCACGCTGCGGCCCGCCGACCATGATGGTCAGCGACCCGGCCTTGGCGCCCACCTCGCCGCCGGACACCGGCGCATCGAGATAGTCGCAGCCGAGTGCATTGATCCGGCTGGCGAAATCTTTGGTGGCGATCGGGCTGATCGAGCTCATGTCGATGACCAGCTTGCCAGCGGTCAGCCCGGCGGCGATCCCGTCCGCGCCGAACAGTGCCTCTTCCACGTGCGGCGTATCGGGCACCATCAGGATGATCACGTCGGCCGCGCGCGCCACCTCGGCGCTCGAACCGCACAGCGTGGCGCCGGCTTCGGCCAGGTCGGCGGGCACCTTGTGGCGCGTCTGCACGAATAACTGATGCCCGCCGTTCTGCAGGTTGCGGGCCATCGGATGCCCCATGATGCCCAGGCCGATGAAACCAATTTTTGCCATGGTGTTTCTCCTGTTTAGTGGTGCGGATCAGGAACCCAGTTGCACCCGGATCGGATGCCCGGCGCGGGCAGCGGCTGCCGCTACATATGCTTTCCACGCGTCCTGCGATGTGATGTGGCCGGCCCGGTCCCATGCCGCGCCGACGTAGTAGCGCAGCGGCTTACCCGACGTTACCTTGGCAAGGATCAGGTGGTTCAGCGGATCTTCGGCGAACCCATCGGCCGACGGCAGCACGATCGCGGTACCGATCTGGCCCTTGTTGGCCTGTTCCACCCATTGTACGAGCGAGGCCTGGTCCGGGTTGCGGGTCACCGCAATTTTCGGGTCCTGCTTTTTATCGGAGGGCGTCTTGTTGAGGCCAACGGCGACGCTCAGCTGCGCCGGACCGGTGAAGGTAAAGGTGCTGTCGACCTGGTCGAGCTGCTGGCCGGCATCGACCGTGACGCGCTTGACTTCCGACACCCTGGTGCCGGCGGCATCCCAGCTGTCGTAGGCCAGCTCGAACACCGCGCGCACCGGGCCGTTGGCGATCACTTTCCAGGATTTGTAATTGTGGCTGGTGAACAGGGCCTGGCCGTTCCAGATGCCGGTGCCGCCGCAGCCGCGCGACTGGCCGACGTTGTACATGTCCATGCCTTCGCCTTCATCCTTGTGATAATGGTCGTGGCCCTTGTTGTACCAGCGGTCGACGATCGGGTAGTCGACGCGCTTGAACCAGACATCCAGGCCGCTGGTCACCAGCACTTCCTTGCCGCTGCCCGGTTCAGCGGGCGCGGCCAGCGCCGCGCCATAGGTACGGTGGCCGATCCTGTCGTTTTCCCACGCGAAGTCGTCCAGGCGTTCCGGCACGTAACGGGCAAACGCCTTGGGCGGGAACGGCGGCGCCAGCGCATCGATTTTTTCGACCACGAAGCTTGCGCTTTTCTCGCCGGCGGCAAAGCTGTGCTGGAACAGCAGTTCGCCGTACGCGACGCCGATGCCCTTCGGGTCCTTCGATTGCGGCGCGATGTTGGTTACCTGGTGCGGCAGCACATGCCCGGCCGCATCCTTGACCACGATGTGCTGGATCAGCGCACCCGGCAGGGCGCGATTCACTTCGGACCACGCGACGGAAATCGTTTCGGACGGCCGGGCCTGGTCGAGGTCGTGGCTGGCCGTGACGGTCAGCTTGTCGGCGGCGGACGCGAGGGATGGCGCGAGCAGGGCGCCGAGGGCGAAACGCAGGAATTGGGCATGCATCGGTTCAGGTTCCCTTCAAGGTGGAATCAAAGATGTTCGCGGTAATCGGTTTGGCCGCCGTTTTTCGGCACGAAATGGTAGGTGCGCACCCGGTGCTGGATCTCGAACGCCGGATTGGCGAGCAGCTTGATCATTTCGGCGCCGGCCAGCAGCGTCGGGCCATAGCCGTGCAGGGCGGCGGGGCTAGTCGGCCGGTGGTAGTAATAGACCTGGTCGCTGGCGAAGGTGGTCCCGACGCAGGTGCCCTCGACCTGGCCCTTGGCGTTGATGCGGCTCGACAGGCCCGCCCAGCCGGCTTGTGCGATCGAGCCGTAAGTGGCGGGGCTGATCCAGCCCTGGTTGACCGCATGCGCGAAACCGTAGACGAACATGGCGCTGGCCGAGGTTTCCAGGTACGAGTCATTGCGGTCGACCATCTGGTGCCACAATCCGGCGCCGGACTGGAACTGCGCAATGCCGCGCAGCGTCTTGCGCAGCTGGTCCAGCACCTTGCCGTAGCCCGGATGGTCCTTGGGCAGGACGTCGAGCAGGTCGCACATCGTCAGCACCGCCCAGCCGTTGGCGCGCGCCCAGTAGAAATGGGGCGCATCGGGATTGTTGGCGTTCCAGCCGTGCGTGTACAGCCCCAGCTGCGGATTGAACAGGTACGAGGACATCTGCAGGACATTTTTGACCGCATCGTCGAAGTAAACGCGCTGGCCGGTCATGCGTCCGAGTTCGGCCAGTGCTGGTACGCCCATGTACATGTCGTCGGCCCACAGCGACGAGGCCTGGGGCCGCTGGCGCGCAAAGGTCCCGTCGGCGAGCCGGTACTGCTTTTTCGATACCCAGTTGCCGCAGGTGGCAATCATGCCGTTCAGGTCGGGGCCGACGCCCGCGTGGCGCGCGCGCATCAGCGCGGCGCACATCGAGCCGCTGTCGTCGAGCGAGCGCGGATCGAGGAAGCGCGCGAAGCTGTTTTCGCGTTGCAGGTGGAAGCGGTCTTCCTGTGCGCGGAAGTAGGGCATGGTGTCGGCGAAAAACTGGAAGTGACGCCTGGTCAGCTCCGTGAAGCGCTTGTCGCCGGTGGCTTCCTGCGCCTTGAGCATGCCCGCGTGAACCACGCCCATCTCATAGACCATCAAGCCGAAATCGCCATCGCTTGGCGCGAACACGGCATCGGCAACCGGTGTGCCGAGGTCGGTGACCGGGGCGCCGCTGGCCTTGCGCACGATCCGGGTCGGCGTCGATGCTTCCAGGTAGCCGCGGATGCGGTGCAGCGCGCCGGTGATCTCCGCAACCGTAGGCTTTTTGTATGGCACCGGGTAGGTGCCTTCGCCGGGGTCCGACAGGTTTTTGTTGTCGGGATTGCGGTACGGCCCGTCGGCGTGGACTTCGCCGAGCAGCAGGGCGAATGTGGCGATGGTGGCAAGCAGCCTGGAGGAGAGGGTCACGGTTGTCTCTTTATAGTTAAACTGTCCGCAATCTGGTCAGGCCATTCTAATGTGGTCTAACCAAATGCGCAAGGCGGACTAGCCGCTTTTCTGGTTTGTATGGCATACTGAATCCATCATTTGACCGTATTTCGAACTGGACAGGAAGGAACCAGCATGCCACAAGCCGCCCCCATCAAACCATTCAAGCGCATCCTGCTCACCGGTGCAGCCGGCGGCCTCGGGCGCGTGCTGCGCGAGCGCATCAAGCCCTGGGCCGAGGTGGTGCGCCTGTCCGACCTGGCCGACCTGGGCGCGGCCGGCGAAGGCGAGGAAGTCGTGCGCTGCGACCTGGCCGACAAGGCCGCCGTGCTGGCCCTGATGGAAGGCGTCGATGCGGTACTGCATTTCGGCGGGATCTCGACCGAAGCGCCGTTCGAAGCGATCATGCAGGCCAACATCCTCGGCGTGGCCAACCTGTACGAGGCGATCCACAAGGCCGGCGTCAGGCGGGTCGTGTTCGCCAGTTCGAACCACGCGGTCGGCTTCTACCGCACCACCGACATGATCGACGCCAGCATGCCAACCAGGCCCGACAGCATGTACGGTATCAGCAAATGCTTCGGCGAGTCGATGTCGCGCTATTACTACGACCGCTTCGGCATCGAGACCGTCTGCCTGCGCATCGGCTCGAGTTTTCCGGTTCCGGCCAACAAGCGCATGATGACCACCTATTTCAGTTACGACGACCTGGTCGAGATGCTGCGCTGCGCCCTGTTCGCGCCGCGCGTCGGCCACACAATCGCGTTCGGCGTGTCGGAGAACGCCGGCAAATGGTGGGATAACGGGCTTGCGGGCCACCTCGGCTACAGGGCCAAGGACAGCTCGGACCAGTTCGCCCACATGTTCCCGGACACGTCCGAGTTCCCTGCGGCCGGCGACATCACCACCATTTACCAAGGCGGCAAGTTCCTGCTGGACGGCCCGCAATACGGCTAGGCCAAGCCATGCAAGTCATCAGCTTGCGCAATGGCAGCCTCCACGCCGAGGTCCTGCCCTCGGCAGCGGGCGGCCTGGCCCGCCTCGACTGGATTGCAGGCGGCGCCGCCCAGCCGGTACTGCGGGGACTGGACCTGGCTCCAGGCGCATCGCCGCCGACCACGTCGCAGCTCGCCTGTTTTCCGCTGGTGCCGTGGTCGAACCGGATCGGCTCCGGCGGCTTCGTGTTCGAAGAGCGGCCGATTGCACTGTCGCCCAACCGGCCCGGCGAACCATATCCGATCCATGGCGACGGCTGGCAGTATCCGTGGACTGTCCATGCGCAGTCGGCGACCGGCGCCAGCCTGTTGCTGGACCGCCGCGCCGGAGCGCCGTTTTCTTACCTGGCGCGGCTGCGGTATGTATTAGTGAATGAGGCGCTCCAGGTGTCGCTCGAGGTGACCAACACCGGCAAGGCGGCGCTGCCATTTGGACTCGGACTGCACCCGTGGCTGCCGCGCACCGGCAAAGCGATGCTGCGCGCGCCCGCGGGCACGGCCTGGACGCGCGGCGCCGACGGCCTCCCGGTCGAGGAAATCGACGTGCCGGGGCATTGGGATTTCAATGCGCTGCGCGAACTGCCGCGAGACGCCGTCGACAACGTGTTTGGTCGCTGGGACGGGCAAGCCGAGGTGTTCTGGCCCGAATCCGGCCTGAGGCTGGGCATCGTTGCCGACATGTCGTATTACATCCTGTACGCCCCGGTGGGGGCCGGCTTCTTCTGCTTCGAGCCGGTCGATCACGCGATCAATGCCCATCACCTGCCGGGAGGGCCGGTGCGCAACGGCCTCACCGTGCTGGCGCCCGGCCAGACCTTGAAGCGCCAGGTCAGTTTCACCGTCGCCGCACCGGCGGCAGAAAGCACAGGCACCCGATGACCCTGTTCAACACCACCCGCGTGAGGTGGCTTGCCGGCGCGCTCTGCGTAGCGGCCTTGCTGTCGGCCTGCGCCTTGCGTTCGGGCCCCGTGGCCGACGCCAACAGCTACACCGCCGAGGCCACATACCAGAAACTGGCGCCGAAGTATCCGTTCATTCAGGTCGCAAGCCGGGAGGTGCCGCCCTCGGTCGAGGCGATCGGGGACATCACCTACACCAGCTACGGCAACCGAAGCTTGCAGCTGGACTTGTACCTGCCGAAAGCGCGGGGGAGGCAGCCTGCGCCCGGCATCGTGTTTGTGCACGGCGGCGGATGGCGTAACGGCACGCGCGTCAATTTTGCGCCGATGGCGATACGGATGGCCGAACGTGGCTATGTTGCCGCCACGGTTAGCTACCGCCTGTCGCCCGAGGCGCGCTATCCGGCCGCCATCCATGACGTCAAGGCCGCAATCCGCTGGTTGCGTGCCAACGCGGCGCGCTACGGCGTCGATCCGGGGCGGATCGCGGTGGCGGGCGGCTCGGCCGGCGGACAGATCGCGAGCCTCGTTGGCGTGACCAATGGCCTTGGCAAATTCGATCCGGGCGCGTTGGCCGGCGCGGTATCGAGCGCGGTACAGGCCATCGTCAACATCGACGGGCTGTCCGACTTCACGTCCGAGGAAGCGCGCAAATTTGAAGACGATCCGGCCAGGCAGCCATCGTCGGCCGGCGCCTGGTTTGGCGGCCGCTATGCGGAGAAGGAAGCGTTGTGGCGCGAAGCGTCGCCGACGTTTTATGTGAACAGTAAAACGCCGCCGATCCTGTTCATTGGCAGCGGCCAGGCGCGTTTTAGCGTAGGACGCGCGCAGATGCTCGAGAAGATGAACGCGGCCGGCGTCGCGAGCCGCGTGGTCGTGCTGCCGGATACGCCGCACAGCTTCTGGTTGTTCGATCCCTGGCTGGCGCCGACGGTGGACGCCACGGTGTCGTTTTTGGACCAGCAGTTCGGCAGGGCGCCAGCCTGGGGCGCTGAGCTCGGAAATGGGAAGTAGCGCAATCTGCGGCGATTCCACGATGGCGTTGACCGTGAGTTGGCTCTCGCGTGGGGTGATGTCATAATGCGGCACAGCCCTCCATACGGGTAGGGCAAACATCGCGGGACAATACTATGAGCAAGCCACAAGACAGCAAGAAGGAAAGCAAGAAGGAACCCGCCAAGACCATGAAGGAGAAGAAGGAAGCAAAAAAGGTCAAGAAGGAAGAGCGGGCGCGTCGATAGCTATACACTGGCCCAGCTGCCTTTTTGCTCGCCATCACCCACCCGGATTCCAGCCGCGCCCGCGATCAAACGCCGAGAAGATAGCGGCACGGCTGGCAAACCGCGATTGGACCTCAGCTGCGCTCAGGGTATGACCGCCGGCGCGCCGGGACAGATCAATCGGATTTCCAGACAAGTCGGTACTGCCGTACTCGCGCCAGCCACCCGTGGCGCTGGCAACCGCCGGATTCGGCGCCGGCTCACGGTTGACTCCGCCGCCAGCCCAGCCGCTGGGTGCAATGTGCCTGTCCATCCTGCAGTTGATGAAGCTGACGTTATCCCAAGTGTTTGCCGTTCCCGGACTGCGCGCCAGGTATGTGGCCCCCGGCGGTACGTCATTGGCTTTCGGCCCCGGTCCGTGGGTCAGTACGCTGTTCAAGAAAACGAAACCGAGGTCGTCGGCGGTGACCGTGCGCGCCTGCACCAGGTAGCCACCCGACTCCGGATTGCCGCTGTCGCCCACGGAGCGCAGCTCGCTCTCTTCAAACAGCGCCACCCGATTATTCCCCCAGATGAAATCGACATTCCCGGCGATCAACGTACGGTAGAACCACGCGTATCCCTTAACCTGGATCGTGTCCTGTTCACTGAAGAAGTTGGCGTTCCTGGCGACCAGGCGACCAGTGTCGGTGTTGAAGTGGAGCGTTTCCGCCTGGCCTGAACGGGTGGCCGAACGCAAGGTGTCATTCCTGAGCGTCAGGGTGTCGAGCGTCAGCAGGTCGGCATCCTCGATCAGGAGCACGGAACGGCCGCCTGAAAACGACGGTGAGCCTGGCCCCTGGCCGAGGCCCGAGCCGG
Organism: Massilia sp.; assembly: GCA_045810465.1. Classification (GTDB taxonomy): domain Bacteria; phylum Pseudomonadota; class Gammaproteobacteria; order Burkholderiales; family Burkholderiaceae_D; genus Telluria. The sequence goes on from JBJMVW010000219.1 coordinate 84,505, forward strand.
GGTTGATTCCTTCGCTGTTGGTGGCATGGACGACGACGCCGTCGCGGCTCTCGCCCCGGATCGTCAGCTTGTCCTTGCCCACGATGTATAGCAATTCCTCGTAGTTGCCGTTGCGGATATTGATGGTGACAGGTGCGGCCTTGTCGAACTTGCTCATGGCGTGGTTCAGCGCGCCCTGCAGCGTGCGGAAGTCGGCGCGGCCGTCATCGTCCACGGTTAAAGTCGCGCTCGTCGGCGCGGCCGGCCTGGTGCGAAACGACCAGCCGCTGACCTTGCCGATACCCCTGAACCGCGCCCCAGCAATGGCCGTATCGTTGAAGACGCCATCGCCGACGGCGACGTAATATTCGGCGCCGTAAGCCAGTGCCCCGCTGTGCGGTGTGATCGTGGCCGTGTTGCCGGCAATCTTGATCGGCATGTGGCGCACGTAGCGGGACCGGCCTTGCGCGGACACGCCGACAGACGCAATTTCTTCGCCGACCCGGATGATGTCGACCAGCGCATCGTCGGCTTTGCGGAAGATCCTGACGGAGCCGGCCGTGCCCAGCTTCGGCGGCCGGTCGAAGACGATGCGCAGCAAGGTGTCGACCGGGACCGCGGTTTCGCGCGTGGCGGGCGATACCGCGCGCGCCAGGGCGGGGCGCTGCGCCGGCATCGTGAACGCCTGCGTGATGGTGACGTCGATCGTCGTCTGCAGGCTTGGGTCCATGGTGCTTGCGACGACCACGCTGGCCGCGCCCGGCGCCTTCGGCGTCATCGTGACGCCAGCCTCGCCGGCGCTCACCGTCACGACGGCCGGATTGCTGGAGCTGGCCCTGAAGGGCAGGCGCGTCACGCCATCGCTGGCGATGGCGCTGATGCCGAACACGTGCGGCGGGTCGCCGGCTTGGGCGGTGAAGTTCGTCGCAGCGAGCGCCGGGGCCAGCCGTGCCGGCTGCACGCCAGGCACCCCGAATCGCACATCGTCGACCTCGAACCCGCCGCCATTGCTGTAGAGGCCGATCCGCCCGCCGGTCACGTCGGCGGCGGGTAGCAGTGCGGTGGTGATCTTTTCGCCGTTCAGGTAGGCGGCCAGCGTGGTCGCGGTCATCTCGAGCCGAACGGTCGAGAAGTGCTTGTCGCTGGCGCGGGCGCGCGCGACCTGCTTCAGGCGCGACAGCACGCCGCCTTGCATTTTCACGAGCTGGACCTGGACCGTGCCGCCGGCGTCAATCAGGTCAAGCCCGGCGCCAAACCAGTTCTGCGCGTCCACATAACGACCAACCACGTACAGCTGGCGCTTACCGGAAACGGAGGCTTGCGAGGGCCGGATGCGCGCTTCAACGAAGGCGTCGGCCGCCCCAAGCGGCATGTCCTTGTCCAGTACCGCAAGCAAGCTTCCGGGACCGGGTATGTACAAGACCTTGTTCGCATTCGCAGCGGACTCGGCGTGCACCGCAAACAATCCTGCGGCGCCAGACTCAACCCGCCAGTTGCCGGCGTTGTGCTGCTCGAAGTCCTCGCACAGCAGGAAGTCGCTGGTCGGACAGCCGTCCGCAGGCGCCGCCTGGCGCGCGGTCCTGGACGTGGGTTGCGCGTGTGCCGCCAGCGCGGCGGCCGCCAGCACGGCGAGCAGGATCAGATGCGAACAGTGGCGATTCACGGGGCCGAGCCTTCGCGCAGGGCCGGGGCGAGGGCGGGGAACAATCGCTTCAATTCGCTTGCGACCATCTGCGAGAACAGCGCCGCACCTTTGGCGCCCACATGCGTGCGGTCGAACAAGCGTTTCGGCGTTCCCTGTGGCTCGCCTGCCGCGCCGGCCGGGGCGCTGGCTGGCTGCTGCGGTTTCGGCGCCTGTGCCAGGGTGTCCGCTTCGTCCTGGCCCATCGCCTGCACGGCGGCGGCGCTGAGCGTGTTAAGGTCGAGCAGGCCGACCTTGTTTTCGCGCGCCACCTTGCGTGTGGCTTCGGCCCACGGCGCGAGGTCGTCGTGCAAGTACGGCCCCTTGAAACTGCGCCTGGTTAGCGGGGTGAGCAGTACCGGCACGCCGCCGAGCGCCTTCACTTCAGCCGCGTAGCGGGCCATATTGGCTGGGAACTGGGTGACCAGGTCGGTCGAGCGTCCTGGCTTGCCCGGCTGGTCGTTATGCCCGAACTGGATCAGCACGTAGGTGGCGCCGAACCGCGCCCCATCGCGCAACAACTCCTGCACCTGGTCCCAGCGGCCCTCGGCGCGGAAACTGCTCGTACTGCGTCCGCCGCGCGCAAGGTTAATGCAGGAAACCTCGGGCCGGAAGCGGCCGCACAGCGCATCGCCGTAGCCGGAGTTGCTGGCCATCGTCGAATCGCCCACCAGGATGAGGCGTGCCGGTTTGAGGTCGGGAATATTGGCGGCCAGGGCCGGGCCGGTGGCAAGCAAACACACAGACAGCAGCGCGGCGAGTGGCTTCATTGCAGCTCCTGGTTTAAAGAGGGTTCATTGCTGAGCTATTGGTTGACCGATTGTACTTTGGTCCAGCCAGTTGTGCAATCTGGACGAGCCGGTCCTTGCTGAGGGCGTGTATCCCTGATCGGCGACAGGCGCGGGAGGGACGTGCGCGGGACGGCGGCCGCCCGGAGCGATGGGGCGGAGTCTGCGTTGAAGCGTAGAGCAGGTAGGGTGGGCACCCCGTGCCCACGCGGAAGGCGGCGGGTCGCATGGGTCCGCGTGGGCACGGCGTGCCCACCCTACAGGCGGCAGGCCAGGGCGGGGAGTGCGTCTAGCCGCGCGAGAAAGTGCGGGTCACGCGGTCGAGGTGGGCGCGCATCGCCTGGCGTGCGCCGGCAACATCATGCGACACGATTGCCGCAAGGATGTTGCGGTGGTCGACCAGGGTTTGCTGGCGCAGTTCTTCCGTCTGGAAGTGCTCCTTGAGCCGGTGCCACAAGGTGCCGCGCTGGTTCCACAGGTATTCGATCACCCCCACCAGCGCGCTGTTGCCGGTGGCGCGGGCGATGGCAAGGTGAAAATTCCGGTCCGCCGACTCGTTGCCGCTCCGGTCCTCATGGTGGCGTTCCATCTCCAGCACGGCGGCCAGGATCGCATCGATGGCCGAATCGGTGGCGTGCTTTGCGGCCAGCGCGGCGACTTCGACTTCGATCGTGCGGCGCGCCGCGAGCACTTCGAACGGACCGGGGCCGGCCGTCGGCACATCCGCCTCGGGCTGCGCCTGTTCGCTGACGTAGACGCCCGAGCCGCCGCGCACCTCGACTTTGCCGCCCAGTTCCAGCGCAATCAGTGCTTCGCGCAGCGAGGTGCGGCTGACCCCCAACTTGCTGGCGAGGTCGCGCTCGGAGGGCAGCCGTTCGCCGGCCTTGATGTTTTCAGCGCGGATAAGCTCCTCGATCCGGTTGGACACAACTCGGTACAGTCGCGGCTCGGCCGGGTTCGCTTCGTTCAGCGCGGGAGTATTCTTCATCTAGTCAATTCGTCCGTGAAAATAAGCGGCATCCGATGCCACAGAACACGGATCTTAGTTTGGTCTGTCCAATCTTGCAAGCGGACTAACCAAGAGTTGATGGGTTGCGCCTGCCGGCAAACCAGCTATTCGCCGGAACCTTCCACCAGTTGCTGTGCGCGGCGCAGGCGTTCGCGGCTGTTGCCAAGGTGGGTTCGCATGGCGGCGCGTGCCGATTCTGGGTCCTGGCGCGCGATCGCGTTGAAGATATCTTCGTGTTCGTGGATAACGCGTTCCATGTACACCGCCGGATCGTCCTGCGCCAGCTTGGCCGAGTTCAGGCGCGAGCGCGGGATGATATTGGTGCCGAGGTGGCTAAGGATGTCGTGAAAGTAGCGGTTCGCCGACGCCTGTGCGATCAGCAGGTGGAACTGCATGTCGGGCGCCACGTTGTCGCCGCCGCTGCGGGCGCAAGCCTGGAAGCTGTCGAGCGCCGCGCGTAGTTGCCGCAACTGGTCCTCGGTGCGGCGGTTGGCGGCCAGGGCGGCTGCCTCGGTCTCGAGGCTGATGCGCAGCTCGAGGATCGCGAGAACGTCGCGCATGGTGACCACGGTGGACGGATCGAGGCCCAGCGCCGGCGGCGGCGGCTCGAGCACAAAGGTGCCGATTCCGTGCCGCGTTTCCACCAGCGCGGCCGCTTGCATATGCGAAATCGCCTCGCGCACGACGGTCCGGCTGACGCCCAGCAGGCGCATGATTTCAGACTCGGTGGGCAGTTTGTCGCCCGGATTGAGGCTCCCGTTGCGGATGTTGTCCGTCAAATAGGCGACCACGCCTTGGGCCAGGTTGCGGTGCCTTTTGGGCGGCGCCGGTGGCAACGATGTAGGGTTCATTCAGTTGGCTGGGTAGAAGGGGCAGACAAAGGCAAAGCCTTCACACCGGATTATACCTGTCGATACCCTCTGCCTTGTCGGATAACTGATGAGGAGAGAATCGGACCCCGGCGATCGCCCCGGTTGCCCGGCCATCCGCCACACGAGATGACTGCCAGTCCCCCGGGGATTTTTGATAAAGCGCATAGTGAAGGCACGCTGGGCAGAGTTACCATGGTCGCCGTCCATGATGTACCCGCCCCACGTAGCGCCTGGTGACGCGCTTCAACCAGAACCTGACCAATGCCCATGACCTCCGCTCGCTGTCAGCCAGTACGTCATCGTTGGCAAAGCCGCCCACGCGCCGGCCGGGCCGCTCGGCAAGACCTGGCCGGTTCGGCGAAAACGATGTGCGCCAGGCGGCGATGAACGATCCCTGCAGTGTGCAAGAGCGCCTGATTGCCGCCCTGATGCGTCGTTTCGAGCGCGAGGGCAGGGCAGCCACGCTGGTCGAAACCCACATTTCATGGGTGGTGGTGCTCGACGAGCTCACCTACAAGTTCAAGAAGGCGCGCCGGCTCGAGTTTCTAGACTACGCCTCGCCGCAGGCGCGGCGCTACTATTGCGAGGAGGAGATCCGCCTCAACCGCCGCTATGCAGAGCCGCTCTACCTGGGGGTCAGCACGCTGACGGGGCCCGCGAACGCACCATGCCTTGACGGCGACGGACCGGTGCTCGACTACGCGGTACGGCTGCGCACTTTTCCGCAAACGGCGCTTTGGACGCGGCGGCTGGCAGATGGCCTTCTCGGCAGCGGCGATGCGGCCCGGTTGGCCGCGGCGCTGGCGCGTTTCCATGCGTCGGCGACGACCTGCCCGGCTGGCGCCAGCTGGGGCAGCGCCACCCAGGTGGCAAAGCGCACGGCGGCCGACTTGCGCGAGCTGCGCGTGCTGTCGGACGGGGCCGCAGCACGGCAGGTGCTGGACCGCCTGGACAACTGGCACAGCCATGCCGCGCGGCGCCTGTCGCGGCTGCTGGACTGGCGCCGTGCACATGGCGCCATACGCGAATGCCACGGCGACCTTCACTGCGGCAATATCCTCACGCTCGGCGACGCGGTGCTGCCTTTCGATGGCATCGAATTTAACGACAGCATGCGCTGGATCGATACGATGCAGGACCTGGCATTCGCGTGGATGGACTTGCAGTTCCATGGCCGCGCCGACCTTGCCGCGCGCCTGCTGAACGACTATCTACAGCTGGGCGGGGATTACTACGGCCTGGCGGTGCTGCCGTATTACCGCGTGCAGCGCGCACTGGTCCGCGCCAAGGTTGCCGCGTTGCGTGGCGACCGCGCTCTCGGCGACGCCTACCTGCGCTTTGCCGCCGGCTGCACCGTGCCGACCCGGGGGGTACTGCTCGCCACGCACGGGCTGTCGGGTAGTGGCAAATCAACCGTGTGCGATCGGCTGGTCGAACCGCTGTGCGCAGTCCAGGTGCGCTCCGACATGGAGCGCAAGCGCCTGCCCGGGGTGCCGGTTGGCGCGCTGTATTGCGCCGAAACAACCGAGCTAACCTATGCCCGTCTTGCGCGGGTGGCGCGCCGGGCACTCGGGGCGGGCCTGCCGGTACTGGTCGACGCGGCCTTCCTGCAAGGGCGGCAGCGGCAAGCCTTCCGGAGACTGGCGCATGCGCGCGCGGTGCCGTTCCTGTTGCTCGATGTGCAGGCCGACCCCGGCCTGCTGGCCGGCCGCTTGCGCGAGCGCGCGATAGCAGGGCGCGACCCATCCGATGCCGATGAGGCCGTACTGGCGCAGCAGCGGGCCACGGCACAAGCGCTGGCGCAGGACGAGCTGCCCGATTCGCTGCCAGTGACGGCCGACGCGGCGCTATCGACTTCGGTCAGGGCGGCACTGGCCGAGCGCGGCTACACGCCGGAGCGGGCGCCATGATGCGCCCGGAGCCCGTTCCGGCCACCATGCGGGCGATGGTACTGGCCGCCCCTGGTGCGCAGTTGACCCCGACCGAGTTGCCCGTGCCCCAGCCGCGCCCAGGTGAGGTGTTGCTGCGGGTCCTGGCCTGCGGCGTCTGCCGGACCGACCTGCACATCGTCGATGGCGAATTGTCGCCGCACCTGCAACCGGTGATTCCCGGGCACGAGGTAGTCGGCAGGGTGGCCAGGCTGGGTGCTGGCGTCACATGCCTGCGGTCGGGGCAACGGGTCGGCGTCCCGTGGCTCGGCAAGACGTGCCAGCACTGCCGCTATTGCCTGTCGTCCCGCGAGAACCTGTGCGATACGCCCGAGTTCACCGGGTACGACCGCAACGGCGGCTATGCCGAGTATATGCTTGCAGACGCCCGCTACTGCCTGCCGTTGCCGGACGCCTACGACGATGCACATGCGGCCCCGCTCCTGTGCGCCGGCCTGATTGGCTACCGCGCGTATTCAATGGCGGGGGCCGCGCGCACTATCGGGCTGTACGGTTTTGGCGCAGCCGCGCACATCCTGGCCCAACTCGCTGCGCTGCAAGGTCGGACCGTGTATGCCTTCACGCGGCCGGGCGACGCCCGCTCGCAGCAGTTCGCACTGTCGCTCGGCGCCAGTTGGGCCGGCTCGTCGCTCGATGCCGCCCCCGCGCTCCTTGACGCGGCGATCCTGTTCGCGCCCGACGGCGCACTCGTGCCGCGCGCACTCGCCGCCAGCGCAAAAGGCGCCACGATCGTGTGCGCCGGCATTCACATGAGCGACATCCCTTCCTTTCCGTATAGCGCGCTGTGGGGGGAGCGCAGCATTCGCTCCGTTGCGAACCTGGCGCGGGCCGACGGCCAGCAATTCCTGGCGCTGGTTGCGCACGGCGAGATCAAGACCCACCCCGTGCTGTTCCCGCTGGCCGAGGCGAACGAGGCGCTGGCGGCGCTGCGCGAAGGGCGCTTCGATGGCGCGGCGGTACTGGTTCCGTGATGCGGCCTGGCGCCAGGCCCATTTCCAGCTGCACTAGTGGGCCATCAGCACGCGAACGGTCATGCTCTCCAGGACGATGGGGCGACGTGCACAACAATCGTTTTCCAGGCCATCCATTTTTCCTTGCGCTATCATTGGCGGAGGCGATAGGGCCGGCCTGCGGCAATCACTATCTCGCCCTACTGGCCGCCTTGGTTTGATGTACCTCACTCGTGAACCACCGGGCAGATCCTACCCTCTGTCTTCTTGGTTCAGCCCGGCGCGGAGCACAGCATGAGTGTCAGGAATCTGGAATACCTGTTTAACCCGCACTCGGTGGCGGTGATTGGCGCGTCCGAACGCGCCCATAGCGTCGGCGCGACAGTGCTGCGCAATGTGCTGGGCAGCCCCTTCACGGGGCAGGTCTATGCGGTCAACCCCAAGTACCGCCTGCTTGCGGGCCGTGCTGTCTATGCGGATGTTTCGGCCTTGCCCGAGGCACCCGAGCTGGCCGTCATTTGCACTCCCGCGGCAACCGTCCCCGGGATCGTCGCCCAGCTTGGCGAGCGCGGTACGAAAGCCGCCGTCGTCATTTCCGCGGGGCTCGGCGCAAGCGACGGATCGGGCCGCACCCTCAAACAGGCGATGCTCGACGCTGCCCGTCCACATTTATTGCGCATACTTGGGCCGAACTGCGTTGGCCTGCTGGTGCCGCCCATCGGCCTGAACGCGAGCTTTGCCCACACGGACGCGCTCCGCGGGCATACGGCATTTGTATCCCAGTCCGGCGCGCTGGTGACCGGCGTGCTCGATTGGGCCAAGTCACGCGGAATCGGATTTTCGCGCTTTGTTTCGCTCGGCGACAGCGCCGACATGGACTTCGGTGACGTGCTCGATTACCTGGCGACCGACCGCGAAACGCACGCGATACTGCTTTATATGGAAGACGTGCGCCACGCCCGCAAGTTCATGTCGGCGGCGCGTGCGGCCGCGCGCAGCAAGCCGACTGTCGTGCTCAAGTCGGGCCGGGCGCCGGAAGGGGCGCGCGCGGCGGCATCGCACACCGGGGCGCTGGCGGGCACCGACCAGGTCTACGACGCGGCCATCCGGCGGGCCGGCATGTTGCGGGTGCTCTCGACCGAAGACTTGTTCGATGCAGTCGAAACGCTTGCGCGCACACGTCCCCTGGGCGGCGAGCGGCTGGCCATACTCACCAACGGCGGCGGGCCTGGCGTGATGGCGACCGACGAACTGGTGTGCGGCGGCGGCGTTCTCGCCAGGCCGGCGCCGCAGACCATCGCACGGTTGGACGCGCTCTTGCCGGCCACGTGGTCGCGGGCGAATCCGATTGACATCATCGGTGATGCGCCGGTCGAACGGTATGCCGGGGCGCTACAGGCCCTGCTTGATGATCCGGAGACCGACGCTGTCCTGCTGATTCACGCGCCGACTGCGATCGTGCCCAGCGCCGACATAGCGCGCGCGGTCATTCCGATCGCGGTGGCCGCACGGTGCAATGTGATCGGCTGCTGGCTCGGAGGCGACGGGCTGCGCGCCGCGCGTGACGCCTGGGCCGCAGCCGGGCTGCCCACCTTTGATACGCCCGAGGAGGCCGTGCACGGGTTCCTCCAGATGGTGCAGTACCGGCGCAACCAGCAAGTGATGATGCGGGTGCCGCCGTCAACCTTGCCCGGCACGCCTCCGGACCGGGAAAGCGCACGCGCGGCGATCCGTGCAGCCCTGTCAGAGCAGCGGCAAATGCTGTCCGAGCCCGAGGTGAAAAGCGTCCTCTCGGCCTACGGAATCCCGGTGGTGGAAACGCGCAGCGTGGCGAGCGAGGCCGAGGCGGTAGCGGCAGCAGGGGAGATCGGCTTTCCCGTCGCGCTCAAGATCTTGTCGCCCGATATTACGCATAAGTCCGACGTTGGCGGGGTCGCGCTCGACCTGGCCAATGCAAGCGCCGTCAGCGCGGCTGCGCAAGCAATGCAACAACGGCTGTCCCGGCTCAAGCCCGGCGCGCGCTTGCATGGCTGGACTGTACAGGCAATGGCACGCAGGCCAGAGGCGGTCGAGCTGATCGCCGGCGCGGCGACAGATCCGGTGTTTGGACCGACCATCCTGTTCGGCCAGGGCGGCATTGCCGTCGAGATCGTCGCCGACCGCGCACTCGCGTTGCCGCCGCTCGACATGGCACTGGCGCGCGACCTGGTCGCGCGCACCCGGGCAGCCAAGCTGCTGGCGGGCTACCGTAACCGCGCCCCCGCCGATGTCGATGCGGTGTGCCGGGTCCTGATCGCAGTTGCCCAACTGGTCGCTGACATGCCCGAAATTGCAGAGCTTGACATCAACCCGCTCCTCGCCGACGGGGCCGGTGTCATCGCGCTCGACGCCCGCGTGCGCGTGGCTGCCTCCTCCAGCACGTCCGCGGCAGACCGGCTGGCGATCCGCCCCTATCCTGCGGAGCTCGAGCAAGTCGTGCGCTGGCAGGGGCAGCCGCTGCTGCTACGCCCCATCCGGCCAGACGACGCGGCTGCGCATATCGCTTTCTTCCGGCAGCTCGATCCCGAGGACGTCCGCCTGCGCATGTTCGTGCGGGTGCGCGAGGTCGACCCGGCCCAGCTTGCGCGATTTACGCAAATCGACTACGACCGGGAAATGGCGTTTATCGCCACCCGGACTGGGGCCGATGGCAGTGCCGAGACGCTGGGCGTGGCGCGGGCGGTAGCCGATCCGGACCACGCGAAGGCCGAGTTTGCCGTGATCGTACGATCGGATTTGAAAGGGCAGGGGCTGGGCACCCTGCTGATGAACGCCTTGGTCGCTTACTGTCGGGCCCGCGGCGTCGGGGAGCTGGTTGGCGAGGTGATGCTTGAGAACACACGGATGCTGCGCCTGGCCGCAAACTTCGGCTTCGCGCACACTGCTGTCGACCAGCATGGGCTGCGCTTGCGGCTGCCGCTCCAGGCAAGGTAGCCTGCCTTGCGCCGCGCCGCGCCGCGCTAACGTTTGTTGTCCGAGTAGCGTCCCATGAAGATCAGGTCACACTCGCGCTCTCGTGCGACCTGCAAGATCGCGTCATAGGGCTCGTCGGACCTGACCTCGACGCAGCTGCAGGGACGCCTTCGCGCTTTGCCTGGTCTCTGATAAAAGACAAGAATTTCCTGCCCCGCAGCTCCGTCTCCGCCATGAATTCCTCTGGCGTTTCCGCGAGCGTTTCTGTCTCGTAGGTGAATTTGTGAAATGCCGGCAGTACGCTGGCCGGGGCTGTCAAAGCCGCGGCGCGCGAACTTTATAATCGCGCCACAAGTTGCTGAGAAGGTAGCCGCTAAGTCGATGGACGTTTTCGACTATTTGGACGAATTGAAACAATTTCGAGACCATACGGCATACGGGCAAAGCTACCATGAACGCCTGACTAGTCGTGGAGAGAATGAAAAAAATAGGCGTATTCCAGCACTGATTGCCGCCGCAGTCGGGCTCATATGCGATTTACAAGAAGACAGGTGAATTCCCGGAAGGAACGATCTTGTCCAAGGAACTGCAGCGGACCATCCCGGGTCAGAACGCGGATGGATGGACCGGAGGCTGGGGTTACTTCACTTCAATCAGCATGAGCCGAAGGGACTAACGGCCAAGGTGAAGCCCAAAGCCGAATGCGAGTCGTTTGGACACAATTCTATCCGCTGCTGGATAAGTGAAATCGTCAACGAAGGTTATTAGCTCACCAACACGAGGAACAGTGCCATGAGAATCGTCGGAGCCATGAGAATTGCCGGTGCCTTGGGCGTCGCCCTGGCAGGATTGTCCATGATGGTCGCCGTCACTGCCTACGGGCGGGCCGATACGCGCTCATCTTACAAAGGAGCGGCCGCGGCCATTGTCGACGACCAGGGAAATCTGCGCGTGCCTGCCGACTATCAGACCGCTTATCAGGGACTGGGAAGCTGGGCAGTGGCTGAAGACAAGGGCCAGGGCTCAAAGGAGATGCACGTGGTCTATGCATCTCCCGGAACCATCGCCGCATATCGCAAGGGCGGGCACTTTCCCGATGGCACTGTTCTCGTGAAGGAAGTGTTCAAGACGACCACTAAACCTATGACAACCGGAACCGTAAGCAGTCCCGGCGCCCTTGTCGGTTGGTTCGTCATGGTGAAAGACGACGTCGGCCGATTTCCAAAAAACAAGCTTTGGGGCAACGGCTGGGGTTGGTCCTGGTTCGATGCAATTAATCTCAAGAAGACTACATCCACGGACTTTAAGAAGGACTGTCTGTCCTGTCACGTGCCGGCGCAAGCGTCAGACTGGATATACGTTCACGGCTATCCGCCGCTGCGCGGATAAACCGATCTGTCACTGGTCGGGCCGCTGCTCCGCACCGGGCAGTGCGGGAAGCGAGGTCACGTCGGCCAGCGGCAAGGCTCCATATCGAGCGAGTTTTCTATCCCTGCAAGATTTCCACCAAAGGGTCACATGACCGAGGAGACGATTTTTATGAAACTGAAGTGGTACGGCAATTCTGTATTTCGCATTGAGGCGCGCGCAGGCGAGGACTCGACACAGGGAGGCGGACGATGAAGGCAATTGTGGTGACGGACCAGGCTGCGGGAACGGCCGGGATGAAGCTGGCGGAGCGGCCCGAGCCGCAGGTAGCGATAAACGACGTTATCGTTCAGATTCATGCGTCGGGATTTGTCGGGACTGAGTTGACGTGGCCATCGACCTGGACCGATCGCCCCGGCCGTGATCGAACACCGTCGATCCCAGGCCACGAGCTGGCCGGAGTGGTCACCGCCCTTGGCTACGGCACGACCGGACTCTCAGTAGGACAACGAGTGTTTGGCCTCGCGGACTGGTATCGCGACGGCACCCTGGCCGAGTATCTGGCGATCGAGGCACGCAACCTCGCGCCGCTGCCGGGCGACGTTGACTTCACAGTGGGCGCGAGCCTGCCAATCTCGGGCCTCACCGCGTGGCAGGGACTGTTCGAGCACGGCCGCCTTCGGGCGGGGCAAAGCGTAATCGCCCACGGCGCGGCCGGCGCAGTCGGGTCGATGGTGACGCAACTCGCCCGATCGGCCGGCGCCCACGTCATCGGCACCGGACGTGCCGCAGACCGTCAGAAGGCGCTCGACTTCGGCGCGCACGAGTTCGTCGACCTCGACAGCGACGCGCTGGAAGACGTCGGCAGCGTCGATCTGGTGTTCGATCTCATCGGCGGCGACAACGGGAAGCGGTCGGCGCGCCTGGTTCGAGCCGGAGGAACGCTGGTGTCCATCGTCGGGCGAAGTGAGGCCCGACCCGCCGAAGGTGTGGCAATCGACTTCGTGGTCGAGGCGGATCGCGCCCAGTTGAGAGAGA
>JBJMVW010000220.1:0-6188 GCA_045810465.1 Massilia sp.
CGAGCTGAACAACCTGGCGGTCGGCGACGTCGACATCCTGGTGCTCAAGCAAGCGGGCATCCTGTCGGTGCTGGCGCGCGATGTGCGCGTGATCCTGTCCGGCGAGATCACCAAGGCGGTGAACCTCAAGGGCCTGAAAGCGACCGCTGGCGCGAAAGCGGCGATCGAAGCTGCGGGCGGTTCGGTCGCGTAACGCGGCCGCTGCCTGATCGGAGCAAAAATTGGCGACTAATTCACAACTTGGTAAAAGCGCTGCCGCTGGCTTCCCGTGGGGCCGGCTGTGGTTTTTGCTTGGCGCATTGGTCGTATACCGTATCGGCGCTCACATCCCGGTTCCCGGGATTGACCCGGTCGCACTGGCACAGCTGTTCAAGCAGAACGAAGGCGGCATCCTGGGCATGTTCAACATGTTCTCGGGTGGCGCCATGTCCCGCTTTGCCGTGTTCGCCCTTGGCATCACGCCTTACATTTCGGCTTCGATCATCATGCAGCTGGCGTCGATCGTCTCGCCGCAGATGGAAGCGCTGAAGAAGGAGGGCGAAGCCGGCCGCCGCAAGATCACCCAGTACACCCGGTATTTCACGGTGGCGCTGGCCTTGTTCCAGGCGTTCGGTATCGCGGTGGCGCTCGAGGCGCAGCAGGGCCTCGTGCTCGATCCGGGCATGGGCTTCCGCTTCGTGACCGTGGTGACGCTGTTGACCGGCACCATGTTCCTGATGTGGCTGGGCGAGCAGATCACCGAGCGTGGTCTGGGTAACGGTATTTCGATCATCATTTTTGCCGGTATCGCAGCCGGCCTGCCGTCGGCACTGGGCAATCTGTTCAGCATGGTCTCGAGCGGTGGCCTGAGCAGTTTTGCGGCGATCCTGATCGTCCTGCTGGTGGCTGCGGTGACGTTTGCTGTGGTGTACGTGGAACGCGGTCAGCGCAAGATCCTGGTCAATTACGCGAAGCGCCAGGTCGGCAACAAGGTGTACGGCGGCCAAAGCAGCCACCTGCCCCTGAAGCTGAACATGGCCGGCGTGATTCCGCCGATCTTCGCGTCGTCGATCATCCTGTTCCCGGCGACGATCGTCGACTGGTTCACGCGCGGCAAGGATACTTCGAGCCCGTTCATCGGGTTCCTGAAGGACCTCGCGGCGTCGATGGCACCAGGCGAGCCGATCCACGCGTTGCTGTATGCGGTGGCGATTGTTTTTTTCTGCTTCTTCTATACGGCGCTGGTATTTAACAGCAAGGAAACGGCGGACAACTTGAAGAAGAGCGGCGCGTTTGTCCCGGGCATCCGTCCCGGCGAGCAGACCGCGCGCTACATCGACAAGATCCTGATGCGCCTGACCCTGGCCGGTGCGGTCTACATCACGCTGGTGTGCCTGGTGCCCGAGTTCATGCAAAGCTACTGGAAAGTGCCGTTTTATTTCGGTGGCACCTCACTGCTGATTATCGTGGTGGTGACCATGGACTTCATGGCGCAAGTGCAAAACTATGTGATGTCGCAGCAATATGAATCGCTGCTGCGCAAGGCTAATTTCAAGGGCGGTATCCCGACGCGCTAACGCGCAGCGCCCAGGAGAGCATAGACCGAATGGCAAAAGACGACGTCATCCAAATGCAGGGGGAGATTCTCGAGAATCTCCCGAATGCGACATTTCGCGTAAAGCTGGAAAACGGGCATGTGGTTCTGGGGCATATCTCGGGTAAAATGCGGATGAACTATATCCGCATCCTCCCGGGTGACAAGGTGACGGTGGAACTGACTCCGTACGACCTGTCCCGGGCCCGCATCGTGTTCCGCACCAAGTAAAACATTTAAGTATCCAACAGGAAGAGAGTGCAAAATGAAAGTTAACGCTTCAGTCAAGCGGATCTGCCGCAACTGCAAGATCATCAAGCGCAAAGGCGTGGTTCGCGTCATCTGCATCGAGCCGCGTCACAAGCAGCGTCAAGGTTAATTTCGAGGACTAACGAATGGCACGTATTGCAGGGGTTAACATCCCAAATCATCAGCACACTGTTATCGGCCTGACGGCGATCTACGGTATTGGCCGTCCACGCTCGCAGAAGATCTGCGACGCGACCGGTGTCGCGACCAACAAAAAGGTCAAGGACCTGGACGATAACGAACTCGAGAAGCTGCGCGACGAAGTCGGCAAGTTTGTCGTGGAAGGCGATCTGCGCCGCGAACTGTCCATGAACATCAAGCGTCTGATGGACCTGGGTTGCTACCGCGGCATGCGTCACCGCAAGGGCCTGCCAGTGCGCGGCCAGCGTACCCGTACCAATGCCCGTACCCGCAAAGGTCCGCGCAAGGCCGCTCAATCGCTCAAGAAATAATCTAGGAACCGACCATGGCTAAGCAACAAAGCAGCGCAGCAGCAGCGCGCGTACGCAAGAAAGTCAAGAAGAACGTCGCCGAGGGCATCGCCCACGTGCACGCTTCGTTCAACAACACGATCATCACGATCACCGACCGCCAGGGCAACGCCCTGTCGTGGGCGACTTCCGGCGGCGCCGGCTTCAAGGGCTCGCGCAAGTCGACCCCGTTCGCGGCGCAGGTTGCTGCCGAAGCTGCTGGCAAGGTCGCGCAGGAATGCGGCGTGAAGAACCTCGAAGTGCGCATCAAGGGCCCGGGCCCGGGTCGCGAGTCGGCGGTTCGCGCGCTCAACAACCTGGGTATCAAGATCACCGAGATCCAGGACGTGACGCCAGTGCCGCACAACGGCTGCCGTCCGCCGAAGCGTCGTCGTATCTAAAAAAACGAGATATTGCGGGACAGACCGGGGCGCGCACGGCCGCGAAGCGCTCTGTCCTCAACACTTCGTAGGCTTTTTGCGGGACAGGCCGCGCAGCGCTCTGTCCCCAGAGCATGTAGCAAGAATCGCCGGTGCAGTCCCATGAAAAATGGGTTATACTGCCCGGCTATTGTCGCCCGCCGTCATCTGACGCGTGGGTTTTTTGTTTGGCCACGTCCGGTCTCATGCAGAACCGGACTAGCGCCTGTCGCACCGCTCGCGGTGCCCCTGGGGCGTCATTTTTATAAAGGTAACAAACGTGGCACGTTATATCGGACCAAAAGCAAAACTGTCGCGCCGTGAAGGCACCGACCTGTTCCTCAAGAGCGCACGCCGCTCGCTCGATTCGAAGTGCAAACTGGACGTCAAGCCAGGCCAGCACGGCGTCAAATCCGGCGCCCGTACCTCGGACTACGGCAACCAGCTGCGCGAAAAGCAGAAGGTCAAGCGTATCTACGGCGTGCTCGAGCGCCAGTTCCGCCGCTACTTCGCTGAAGCCAACCGCCGCAAGGGCAACACCGGCGAGACCCTGCTCAAGCTGCTCGAAGCGCGTCTCGACAACGTCTGCTACCGCATGGGCTTTGGCTCGACCCGCGCCGAAGCGCGCCAGCTGGTCAGCCACAAGGCGTTCACCGTCAACGGTAACGTCGTCAACATCGCATCGTACGCCGTCAAGGCCGGCGACGTGATCGCCGTGCGCGAAAAGGCCAAGAAGCAGACCCGTATCGTCGAAGCGCTGTCGCTGGCTGAGCAAGTCGGCATGCCGAGCTGGGTGTCGGTCGACTCGAAGAAGATGGAAGGCACCTTCCGTTCGTTCCCGGAGCGTAACGAAATCGCTGCCGACGTCAACGAAGCGCTGATCGTCGAACTGTATTCGCGTTAATCGACATCGTCGCGGTCACCCCGCGCCGATGTCGTCCCCGCGAAAGCGGGGATCCATACTGAGTTGGCGAGAGCCACTTGTGCATGGGTCCCCGCTTTCGCGGGAACGACGTAGAAGTTCCGGCCTGCTCCTCACGAGCAGGCTTTCTTACTAATGCCATCAGCCTTATCGGTGTAACGAGCCGAGGGTATTGAAAAGGACATTTCATGCAAAATAGTTTGTTGAAGCCACGTATCATTGATGTCGAAGCACTCGGCGCCGGCCACGCGAAAGTCGTGATGGAGCCGTTTGAACGTGGTTATGGCCACACGCTGGGCAATGCGTTGCGCCGCGTGCTGCTGTCGTCGATGGTCGGCTATGCGCCGACCGAAGTGACGATCGCCGGCGTCGTGCACGAATACTCGTCGCTCGACGGCGTGCAGGAAGACGTGGTCGACCTGCTGCTGAACCTGAAGGGTGTCGTCTTCAAGGTGCACAACCGCGATTCCGTCACGCTGACCCTGAAGAAGGACGGCGAGGGCGCAGTGCTGGCGTCGGACATCGACCTGCCGCATGACGTGGAACTGATCAACCCGGATCACGTGATCGCCCACCTGACCGCCGGTGGCAAGCTCGACATGCAGATCAAGGTCGAAAAAGGCCGCGGCTATGTGCCGGGCAACGTGCGCCGCCTGTCGGAAGACACCAACAAGACCATCGGCCGCATCATCCTGGACGCTTCGTTCTCGCCGGTGCGCCGCGTGTCGTACTTCGTGGAATCGGCCCGTGTCGAACAGCGTACCGACCTCGACAAGCTGATCATCAACATCGAGACCAACGGCGTGATCACGCCGGAGGAAGCGATTCGCCAGTCAGCGCGCGTGCTGGTCGACCAACTGAACGTGTTCGCTGCCCTGGAAGGCACCGAAGCCGCCGCCGAAGCGCCGTCGCGCGCTCCGCTGGTCGATCCGATCCTGCTGCGTCCGGTGGACGACCTGGAACTGACCGTCCGTTCGGCAAACTGCCTGAAGGCCGAGAACATCTACTACATCGGCGACCTGATCCAGCGTTCGGAAAACGAACTGCTGAAGACCCCGAACCTGGGCCGCAAGTCGCTGAACGAGATCAAGGAAGTCCTCGCGTCGCGTGGCCTGACCCTCGGCATGAAGCTGGAAAACTGGCCGCCGGCTGGTCTCGAGAAGTAATTGCAGTACCCGCCCGCGCGATTGTGCGCGGGCGGCATTCACCCTTGAACCGGCCCGCGCCTTTTTGAAAGGCGATCGAAGAGCTCGGATTTAAACTTAAATCGAAAGGAAATACCATGCGTCACCGTCACGGCCTTCGCAAGCTGAACCGTACCTCCTCCCACCGCCTGGCCATGCTGCGCAACATGACCGTTTCGCTGCTGCGTCACGAAGCGATCAAGACCACGCTGCCGAAAGCCAAGGAACTGCGTAAAGTCGTCGAGCCGATCATCACCCTGGGCAAGAGCGACACCCTGGCCAACAAGCGCCTGGCATTCGCCCGTCTGCGTGACCGCGAGATCGTGCAGAAGCTGTTCGCCGAAATCGGCCCGCGTTACAACGCGCGTCCGGGCGGCTACATCCGCATCCTGAAGATGGGCTTCCGCGTGGGCGACAACGCGCCGATGGCCTTCGTCGAGCTGGTGGATCGTCCGGAAGTCACCGAAGAAGCACCGACCGCCGAGTAATCCGTTCGGATCTCAAGAAAACCAGGCCCCGGCCTGGTTTTTTTTTGGCCCCGTGCAGCGCGCCACGCGCAGGTGTACCATGTTGCTGCACTGAACCAACCCATGCTGACCATGTTCCGATTTCCCCCTATCGCGGCGTTGATGCTGCTGCTGTGCGCGCTGTGCGGTGCCAGCGCGGCCCACGCCGACGAGGATTTTCTGCCGCCCGAGCAGGCCTTCCGGTTTTCCGCCCACATGGATGGCGGCCACACGGTCGTGGTCGACTACGCGATCGCCGATGGCTACTACATGTACCGCGAACGCTTCAAGTTCGCCGCAAGCGGCGCCAGCCTGGGCGCGCCGGCGATCCCGCCGGGCAAGGTGAAGTTCGACGACACCTTCCAGAAAAACGTCGAGACCTATCACCACGGCGTCGAGATCCGCATCCCGGTCGAGGGCAAGGGGCCGTTCACGCTCACCGCGACCGGCCAGGGCTGCGCCGACAAGGGCCTGTGCTATCCGCCCCAGGACGCCACGGTCCGGCTGGTGGCGGGCGAGGGCGCCGGCGCCGCGCCGCAGATGAGTGTGCCATCCGGCCAGTCCGCGGCGCCGCAATTCCCGCTGCCGGGGCGGGGTGCGCCGCAGCTTGATACCCCCGGAACGCAGAACGCCACCCCGGCCGTACCTAACGCACAGGACGCCACCCCAGCCGCAAACGCGAGCGTGAATCCAGCCGCCGCCCCGGCCGCCTCGCCGTCCGAACTGTCCGGCATCGCCGCACTGCTGCACGGCGGCCGCCTGCTGGCCATCATCCCCGCCTTCGTCCTGCTCGGACTGGGCCTCG
>JBJMVW010000221.1:0-160650 GCA_045810465.1 Massilia sp.
AACGGCATGACCGCGCCGCCCAAGCTGACGCTTCCGAACATCCTGAACCTGGCCACCAAGCCGCGCTGGTGCATGAACATCCTGCGCACGCCGCGCCGCCAGTTCGGCAATATCGTCGGGCACGCGACCAGCGTCTCGGACATGTCCTCGCTGTCGTCGTGGACCTCGCAGCAGTTCGATCCCGCGCTGTCGTGGGCCGACGTCGAATGGATCAAGCAGCGCTGGGGCGGGAAGCTGATCATCAAGGGCATCATGGACCCCGAAGACGCGCGGCTGGCGGCCGACAGCGGCGCCGATGCGCTGATCGTGTCGAACCATGGCGGGCGGCAGCTGGACGGCGCGCAGTCGAGCATCGGCGCGCTGCCGGCGATCGTCGACGCGGTGGGCAAGCAGATTGAGGTGCACATGGATGGCGGCATCCGCTCGGGGCAGGACGTGATCCGCGCGCTGGCGCTGGGCGCGAAGGGCGTGTACATCGGGCGGCCGTTCCTGTACGGGCTTGGCGCGATGGGCGAGGCGGGCGTGACGCGCTGCCTCGAGATCATCCGCAACGAGCTGGACCTGACGATGGCGTTCTGCGGGCTGCGCGACGTGCGGCATGTGGACCGGAATATCCTGCTGCCCGGGACGTATTGAGTGTCCGCGCGCGTGCCAACGCCCTGGTAGCGTGGGCGGGTCCCCACCCACGCGTTCAAACACCGTTCGCGTAAAACCAGCGCATCAATATTCAGGCACCAGTTGAACGCGTGGGCGGGAAACCCGCCCACCCTACACGACGTTGGTCGGCTTCCCGGCTGCCCACGCCTCGATGTTATCGACCAGCATATCGGCCAGCGTCTGCATCGCGCCGGCGCTGGCCCAGGCCACGTGCGGGGTCAGGATGAAGTTCGGCAGGCGCAGCTGCAGCAGCGGATTGTCGGGTGCCGGCGGCTCCTTGCTCAGCACATCGAAGCCGGCGCCTCCGATCACGCCACGGGTCAGCGCATCGGCCAGCGCGGCCTCGTCGACCAGGCCGCCACGCGCCGTGTTGATCAGCAGCGCCGTCTTCTTCATGGCCGCCAGTTCGCGCGCGCCGATCATGTGGCGGGTCTGCGGCGTGAGCGGCAGGTGCAGGCTGACCACGTCCGAGGTGGCCAGCAGTTCCTCCAGCGGCAGCTGGACCACGTCGGCATCGGCGAGCTTCGAACGCGACGCCACGCACACCTGCATCCCGAACGCGCGCCCGAGCGCCGCCACCTTCCTGCCCAGCGCGCCGTAGCCGATGATCCCGAGCCGGCTGCCGGCCAGGTCGCCGATCGGATGGTCGAGCAGGCAGAACCGGCTCGACTGCTGCCAGCGTCCCGCTTCGACATCGGCGATATACGCGCGCAGGTTGCGGCGCAGCGCGAGGATCAGCGCCAACGCATGCTCGGGCACCGCCACCAGCGAGTAGTCGCGGATATTCGACACCACGATGCCCCGTTCGCGGCAGGCCGCGAGGTCGACGTTGTCGGTGCCGGTCGCCGCCACCGCGACCATCTTCAGCGCAGGCAGCTGCGCGATCGTGTCGGCGCGCAGCGGAACCTTGTTGGTGATGGCGATGGTCGCATCGCGCAGGCGTTCGAGCACCTCCGGCTCGGCGCTCGCCGGGTAGTCGAGCCACTCGTGGTCGAAACCCGGGCGGCGTACGTCGGCGAGCAGGCTGTCGCGGTCAAGGAAGACGATCTTGTGCATGACGGTTTAGTATGGGTTGGTAGGGAACCTCATTCTAACCGGTGCCTTGGGGAATGCCGGGCGGCACTTCCCGGATTAGCGCGGGACACAAAAAAAGACAGGGCGAACCCTGTCTTTTGAGGGGGTGGGGCTTGAGTTGTTATTTGTTGGCGGCGTCAGCGTGGACCGCGGCCTGCTCGGCCTTCGCATCAGCCTTTTGCTTGGCTGTTTTTTTGTGTGCTTTTGCCTTGGTTTTGGCGGCGTCGGCCTTGGCGCTGGCGACATCGGCGTTCGCGTCAGCCTGGGCTTTCTCTACCTTTGCGTCGGCCTTGGCAGCCTGCTTGGTTTCCTTGGCGTTGGCTTTGGAAACATCGCTCTGCGCTTTTGAGTCGGCCGAGGCTGCCGGAGTCGTGGCGATGCCCGGCTTGGTTCCCGCGGTCTGCGCAGCGAACACCGACGTAGCGAACAGGCCAGCGACCAGGGTAGCGATGATTTTGCTCATGGTGATATTTCCTTCAGTAGTTGATGAAGTGGGGTATTCCGGTGCTACTGGTCCATAAACGCGCTCGCGCCGAAACCAGTTGACATTAATTACATCCGCTTACAATCTCGGCGAAGAAATCTTCACGGTTAGCTGGCGTACAGTCGCCCAGCCGGCCCGTCAATAGACTCGGCAGCGTTGGGATACGCACAGGGGGCGCCATGCCAGATGCTCTGAAGGTCTACAAATCCAAGCGCAATTTTTCGATCACGTCCGAGCCTGCGGAAGGCGGGATGCCGAGCCAGGGCGAGGTGCGCAGCTTCGTGATCCAGAAGCACTGGGCCAGCCGCCTGCACTATGATTTCCGGCTGGAACTCGACGGCACCATGAAGAGCTGGGCGGTTCCCAAGGGCCCGAGCTACGACACGCACGACAAGCGCATGGCGGTGCACGTCGAGGATCATCCGATCTCGTACAACGACTTCGAAGGCACGATCCCGGAAAAACAATATGGGGCCGGCAAGGTCATCATCTGGGACAAAGGCACCTGGGAACCGCTGGACGACCCACACAAGGGCTACGCAGCGGGCAACCTGAAGTTCGAGATGCACGGCCACAAGATGCACGGCAAATGGGTGCTGGTACGGATCAAGGGCAGGGGCGACGAAAAACAGGAGCCGTGGCTGCTGATCAAGGAAAAGGACGAGTACGCGCGCCCGGCCACCGAGTTTTCGGTGATTGACGAAATGCCCGACAGCGTCAGCGAACTGCCCATGCCCGGCGAAGGCAAGAAGAAAAAGGCGGCGGCCAAAAAGGCCGCGGCGGCCAGCGACAATCGCGCGCCCGCCAAGGCTAAGCGCGGCACGATGCCGGAAGGCGCGGTCAAGGCGGCGTTGCCTGCGGAATTCGCGCCGGAGCTGGCGACCCTGGTCGACAAGCCGCCCTCGACGCCGGCGGACTGGGTGTTCGAGATCAAGTTCGACGGCTACCGGATGCTGGCGCGCGTCGAAGGCAAGGATGTGCGCCTGATCACCCGCAACGGCAACGACTGGACCTCCAGGCTGCAGCCGCTGCAACAGCAATTGCAGCGCATGAAGCTGCCGGACGGCTGGTATGACGGCGAAATCGTGGTGCACGACGAGAATGGCCGGCCCAACTTCGGACTATTGCAACTGGCCTTCGACGGCTCCAACACGGCCGAGATCGTCTATTTCGTTTTTGACGCGCCCTACTGCAAGGGCTACGACCTGCGCGAGGTGGCGCTCGAGGAGCGCCGTTCCCTGCTGCAAGCGCTGCTCGAGAAGGCGCCGGAGTCGGACGCGGTGCGCTTCTCGGCCGAGTTCGAGAGCGACCCGGGGGAACTGGTCGCGGCGGCCTGCAAGATGGGCCTCGAAGGCGTGATCGGCAAGCGGCGCGATTCGCGCTACGTGTCGCGGCGCTCGCCGGAGTGGATCAAACTGAAGTGCGGGCAGCGCCAGGAGTTTGTGATCGGCGGCTACACCGATCCGCAGGGTTCGCGCACCGGCATCGGCTCGCTGCTGCTCGGCTACCACGACAAGGATGGCGTGCTGCAGTACGCGGGCAACGTCGGCACCGGCTTCAACGAGACGACGCTGCGCGAGCTGACCAACAAGCTCAAGGCGCTCGACACCGACGAAAGCCCGTTTCCGCCGAAAGCGGTGGCGGGACGCAAGCACCACTGGGTCAAGCCGAAGCTGATCGCCGAAGTCAGCTTTTCCGAGTGGACCAATACCGGCTCGGTCCGCCATCCCGTGTTTCAGGGGCTGCGGGCCGACAAGCCGGCTAAAAAGATCACCCGCGAAGAGGCAAGGCACGTCGAGGAGGTGGCGCCACCGCGGCAGGAGGCGGCCGCGCCCGAGGCCAAGCTGCCGGCAACGATGAAGGTCACGCATGGCGAGCGCGTCATCGACGCGCAGAGCGGCGTGACCAAGCTGGAGCTGGTGCGCTACTACGCGCTGGTTGGCGAGCTGATGATGGAGCACATAAAAGGGCGGCCGCTGTCGCTGGTGCGCGCAACGTCGGGCGTGGGCGGCGAGCTGTTTTTCCAAAAACACGCGGATGTGCGCAAGCTCCCCGGGGTCCGGCACATGCCCGAGGAACTCGATCCCGGCAATCCGCCGATGCTCGAGGTGGTCAGCGTCGAAGGGATCCTGTCGGCGGCGCAGTGGAATGTGATTGAGTTCCACACCCAGAACGCCACCGCCAAAGCCTACGACCGGCCGGACCGCATGGTGTTCGACCTTGACCCGGGCGAGGGCGTGCAATGGCACACGATGCAGGAGGCGGCGCAGCTGATGCACGCCTTCCTCGACGAGCTCGGGCTGCCGTCGTTCCTGAAGACCAGCGGCGGCAAGGGGCTGCACGTGGTGGTGCCGATCAAGGGCAGCAACGACTGGGATACCGTCAAGAGCTTCTCGCAGGCGATCGTGCATCATCTGGCGGCGACGCTGCCGGACCGCTTTGCGTTCAAGAGCGGGGCGAAGAACCGGGTCGGCAAGATCTTTATCGACTACCTGCGCAATGGACGCGGCGCGACGACGGCGTCGGCCTGGTCCGCGCGGGTGCGGCCAGGGCTGGGCATTTCGGTGCCGCTGGCCTGGGACGAACTGTCGCACGTTAAGTCGGGCGACCAGTGGAACGTAAAAAATGCGCATACCCGGCTGGACAAGGGCAATGAGCCGTGGGCGGGGTATGCGAAGGCGGCCAGGACGCTCACAGCGGCGATGAAGCAGATAGGGTTTAAGTAGCACCGAGGTAACAGGCGGACCAGGCTTGTTAATCACAGGCAATTTCTGTAGGCTAGGGAGGCTAAGGCAAGAATTACTGATATTTGAAGAGGAATGAATGAAGAAGCATGCGGTCGTTGTGGTTGCCCTGTCGTTTGCCGGTGTGGCGTCGGCGCAGGAAGTAGTGAAGATCGCCCACGTTGCGGCAGTCACCGGCCCGGTGGCTTATTTTGGCAAGGACACCGAGAACGGCGCGCGCATGGCGATCGAGGCCCTGAACGCCAAGGGGACTGTCATCGGTGGCAAGAAGGTCCGCTTCGAACTGGTGGCGGAAGACGATGCCGGCGATCCGAAGCAAGCCACGACCGTGGCGCAGAAGCTGGCCGATGCCAAAGTGAACGGCGTGGTTGGCCACCAAACCTCAGGCACGACAATCCCGGCTTCGAAAATCTATTACGAGGCAGGGATCCCGCAGATTTCGCACTCGAGCACCAGTCCCAAGTACACGATGCAAGGCTTCAACACCACGTTCCGTGTGGTGACCAATGACACCCAGCTCGGCAATGCACTCGGGCGTTATGCCGTGAAAGGGCTGGCGGCGAAACGCGTTGCTGTGGTCGATGACCGCACCGCCTACGGCCAGGGCCTGGTCACCGAGTTCGTCAAGGGACTCCAGCAACAGGGCGGCACGGTCGTGGCGCGCGAGTTCACCAATGACAAAGCCACCGACTTCAGCGCAATCCTTACCAAGATCCGCACGGCCAAGCCGGACCTGGTCTTCTTCGGCGGCATGAGCGCCGTGGCAGGGCCGATGCTGCGCCAGATGAAGCTGTTGGGAATCAACGCGAAAATGATGGGTGGCGATGGCATCTGCTCCGATGAAATCGGCAAACTGTCGGGCGGGACGATGGCCGATGGCCAGGTTGTCTGCGCGGAAGCGGGCGGGGTGGAGGAAGCCGGCAAGCCGGGGATGGACAACTTCCGGGCGGCCTTCAAAAAGCGCTTCGGCGTCGACGTGCAGATCAATGCCCCGTACGCGTACGACGCGGTCATGACCTTTGCCGATGCGATGGTCAAGGCCGGTTCCTCCGCGCCGGCGAAGTACCTGCCGGAGCTGGCCAAGATTCGCCACAAGGGCGTCACCGGCCTGGTCGCGTTCGACAAGCGCGGCGATGTTCTCGACGGGACCTTGACGCTCTATACCTTCAAGGGTGGCCACCGCACTGTGCTGGCGGTGACTAAATAACAGTGATCGAATAGTGCCATGCCCAGCCAGTGCACGCGCTGTCACTGGGCGGTGCCATCAAGGTCCTTGGTCATGGCATATCTTGCTCCGCCTGGCGGGAAATCAGCCAGGCGGCTGAAGATTTTATAGCCGCACTTTTCGTAGAACGGCAAGGCTTGGAAACTCAGCGTTTCCAGAAAAGCGCGCGGGCATCCGCGCCGGCATGCCTCCTCTTCGGCGATGTCGAGCAGGGCGCGGCCGTATCCGTGCCCGCGAACCTCGTCGGCCAGCCACAGGACCTGCACCTGGAGCCATCCGAGGTAGGTTGCACCGAGCAGACCGCCGCACACCGTCCCTCCGTCGTCCTTCACCGTTGCGACCAGGTAATTGGGCATCGCTCCATCCGTTTTGGATGCGTTGAACGCCGTGAGCCCATTAACCAAAGCAAGCATGTCGCTCTGGTCTGGCTTGTCCTCCAGTTTCACCTTGTAGCGGTTTTCCATATTGTTCCGGGAGCGCGCCCGTTGATTTCATTTGTTCCCGAGTTCGGCACCAAGCGTGGAGTATCGCGCGGCAATTCTACTGGGTATAAATACCTTGAATTCTCCCTAATTATTGCAAAAACGAAAAATAAGGAACTGGCGCGGTCATGTCTCGTTTTTGAAGATCCCCCGCACATTCATCGCCATCAGTGCCATCTGCAGCGTGATCAGCGCCCATGCCTCATCGTGCCAGCCCCAGACGATCCACAGGACGTTACTGAGGATGAACATGGAAAAGCCAAAGATCCGGCGCTCGGCCCGTTTCGAACCGATCAGGTAAGCAGCAAACAGGGTGACGGCCATGGCCGGCCATTGGAGGAACTCGATCATTCCATCCATGCGCCGGTCACGCCGCTTTCTTGCGCTTGGCCGGGGCCTTGGCAGGAGCCGATGCCTTCGAGGTGGCGGGCGACTTCGCGGCAGCAGCGCGCCGGGCAGGCGGCTTGTCCTCATTGGCCGCCGCCGCGCGCTTGGCGGGCGCCTTGCGGGCCTTCGGCGCAGGTGCTTCTTCCTCCTCAGCGGTGGCGGCGGCCTTGCCCGGTTTCTTGCCGATACTTGCCTGCAGCAGCGAGACGAGGTCGATGACGTTCGACGATGCGGCGCGTTCCTTGTCCGGTGCCGGCATCGTGATGCTCTTGGTTTCGTTGGCCGCGACCTTCTTCTCGATCAGGGCCAGAACGTCCTCGCGGTAGGTGTCGTGGAACTCCTCGGGATGCCAGTCCTCGCTCATGCCCTCGACCAGCGCCATCGCCATCTTGAGCTCCTTGTCGGAGATCGCCGCGTTCTTCGCATCGGGGGCAGGGATCTTCAATTCGCCGGCGTCGCGGATTTCGTCGGCGTAGCGCAGCGTGTTGAGCACGATCGTGTCGCCCACGCACACCAGCGCCGCCAGGTGCTGCTTGACCCGGATGACGACGCGCGCGATCCCGATCTTGCCGGTTTCCTTGAGCGTTTCGCGCAGCAGCGCGTACACCTTGTCGCCGCCCTTGCCGGGCGCCAGGTAGTAGGGCTGGTCGTAGTACAGCAGCGGCACCTGGTCGGCATCGACGAAGGCGGCGATGTCGATGGTCCCGGTCGCCTCCGGGTTGGCGCGGCGCAGGTCTTCCTCCGACAGCACCACGTACTCGCCGCTGGTGTACTCGTAGCCCTTGACGATGTCGTCCCAGGTGACTTCCTTGCCGTTGCCCTTGTTGTAGCGTTTGAAGCCGACCGGGGAGAAGTCACGGCGGTCGAGCATGGTCAGGTCCAGTCCCTTGTCGCTCACCGCCGGGTACATCTCGACCGGTATGTGCACCAGCCCGAAGCTGATCGCACCCTTCCACATGCTGCGTGCCATGACTGGCTCCTTTCCTTTATTCGCCGACCGAGCCGGTGATCGGCAACACAACCCCGGTTACGTAGCTCGAGCACACCGACGAGGCCAGGTAGACGTAGGCCGGCGACAGTTCCTCGGGCTGGGCCGCGCGCCTGAAGCTGGTGCTGGCGCCGAACTCCTTGATCTTGTCGGGCGACTGGTCGGCCGGATTGAGCGGCGTCCAGACCGGGCCCGGGGCGACCGCGTTGACGCGGATGCCTTTCTCGATCAGGTTTGCCGCCAGCGACATCGTGAACGCGTGGATCGCGCCCTTGGTCGCCGAGTAGTCGAGCAGCTGCTTGGAGCCCTTCAGCCCGGTCACCGAGCCGGTGTTGACGATCGCCGCGCCGCGCGTCATGTACGGCAGGCAGGCCTTGGCCATGTGGAAGTAGCCGTAGATGTTGGTGCGCATGGTTTCGTCGAAACGCTCTTCGGTAATGTCGAGCAGGTCGCTGGCGTGCTCCTGGAACGCGGCATTGTTGACCAGCACGTCGAGCCGGCCCCACAAGGCCACCACCTGGTCCACCGCCTGCTGGCAGAACTCCATGTCCTTGACGTCGCCCGCAATCGTGACGCAGCGCTGGCCCTCGGCCTCGACGTAGCGCTTGGTTTCCTCGGCGTCTTCGTGTTCGTTCAGGTACAGGATCGCAACGTCGGCGCCTTCGCGCGCGAACAGCACCGCGACCGACCGCCCGATGCCGGAATCGCCGCCGGTGACGATCGCCACCTGGCCTTGCAGCTTGCCGCTGCCTTTATAGTGTTCGGCCATGAATTGCGGCTTTAGTTCCATCTCGGACTCGTTGCCCGGCTTCGACAGATGCTGCTGCGGCATCGGCGGCGCCGGTTGCGGCGCGGCCGGGTTGGTCTGCACCGCGCCCTCGCTCTGCTCCTTCTGCATGCTGGCGTCTTTCTGGTCCTGCCGGCTCTGAATCGCCTTTTGCTTGTTCGCTACGTCATCCTGGATCGCCATCGTGATCTCCTTCACCGTTGCAATTTCCACATCGCGCCAGTATTCATCTCGTCCGGGCCGTGAACCGTGCGCTCGCACACACATCGCGGTAAATGGCCTATCCGCCCAGCACCGTTTATGGCAAACTTGTTATTGAGTCGTAACAAATCGGCATGACAAGGAGGAAATATGGCCGAGCAGCGCGAGCCGCTTTCGGATCAGGTCGGACTGTTTTTGAATCCGGCCGGGCAGCGGCGCGATAATTTCGAGGCCGCTTGCGGGCCGTTGTTCGGGCGCTTGCACCTGGCGGACGGCTTCGACCGGGCGCACGAGTTGCTGGCCCAGGACGCGGTCGACCTGCTGGTGATCGACCTCGACCGTTATGAGCGCGCCATCGACCTGGCGGCACTGGGCCAGCTGATCGCGCAGCGCGCCGGCGCGCCGGTGCTGGTGCTGTGCCCGTTCCAGCGTGCGCGCTGGCTGGAGGCGCTGATGGAATACGGGCCGGTCCGGTACGCGATCGCGCCGCTCGCGCCGCATGAGTTGCGCGCTGCCGTCGGGGCGCAGCTGGCCGTGCCGGATGCCGAAGGCGCACTGCGTGACCTGCTCGCGCTGCGCTCCACGGTGCAACAGGCGCTGGCCGAGGCGGATGACGTCAACCGGCTGGCTGGCCAGCTATGCCAGCGCCTGTGCAGCTGGCCGGGCGTGGTGCACGCGTCGCTGTTCTGCCTGAAGCAGGGCGCCGACCTGCAGCTGGAAGCGCAATACGGCCACAACGGGCTGGACCTGGAGCGCCTGCTGCAGCGTACCGACCGCCTGCTGCAGTCGCCGCTGCGGCACGCCTTTCCGGGCCTGCTGGCGGCGGCGAGCGGCGAGATGGCGCTGCTCGACGCGCCGGAAAAATCGGGCGAGCCCGGGCTGGCACGGGTGCTGCGCGGCCACGCGGTCGAGATGGTGCTCGGGCTGCCGATCGGCGCCACCGGTCCGGGCGTGCCACGCGGGGCGCTGTGCCTGCTGTTCGACCGCCACCAGCAATTCTCGCGCGAGCAGCTGGCCACCCTGGCCGACATCGCGCAGCTGGCCGGCTTTGGCCTGCGCATGGCCGACATGAGCCGCGAAACCGAACAGCTGCTGGTGCAGTTGACGCACGTGGCCACCACCGACGCGCTCACTGGCGTCGCCAACCGCCGCCATGGCGAGGAACTGCTGGAACAGGAGATCCGGCGCGCGCGCCGATACAAGCTGCCGCTGGCGCTGGTGGCCTTCGACATCGATCGTTTCAGCGCCATCAACGACCAGTACGGCCATCCGGTCGGCGACGTGGCGCTGCGCATCGTCGCCGATACCGCCAGGGCGGTGCTGCGCGGCAGCGACGTGCTGGTGCGTTCGGGCGGCGAAGAGTTCCAGGTCATTGCGCCGCACACCAGCGCGATCGACGGGTTGAAGGTCGCCGAAAAGGTCCGCTTCGCGATCGAGCAGGCAGCCATTCCCGGGTGCGACCACGTGACGGTGAGCCTGGGCGTGGCCCAGTTGGGCGAGCAGGAAAGCGCCGACTCGCTGGCGGTGCGAGTGCACGCCGCGCTCGAACGCGCCAAGCGCGGCGGGCGCAACTGCGTGGAACTGGCGATGATGTAGGGACCGGGTAGGGTGGGCACCCCGTGCCCACGCGAACGCTGGCACCGCGTGGGCAGGGCTGCCCACCCTACAGCAGCTCGCCGGCGGCGGCCGGGCTCGCGCAGTCCGGCGCCGCCATGATAGGCTTGCGTTTTGCTTTTCGGAACAGACAACCCATGCTCCATTGGATGAGGCAGTACCGCCGCGAACTACTGCCTGGCGACATCAGCGCCGGCGTCATCGTCGCCTTGATGATGATCCCGCAAGGCATGGCCTATGCGCTGGTGGCCGGGCTGCCGCCGGTGGCCGGCATCTACGCCAGCATCGTCCCGCCGGCTCTGTACGCACTGTTCGGCAGCAGCAACACGCAGTCGGTCGGGCCGATGGCCATCATCTCGCTGATGACCGCCTCGATGCTGGCGCCGCTGGCCGCGCCCGGCAGCGCGCTGCATGTGGTGCTGGCAGCGCAACTGGCGTTCATGGCCGGCATCGTGCTGCTGCTGTGCGGCCTGCTGCGGATCGGCTTTCTCGCCAACTTCTTCTCGCGCCCGGTGATGAACGGGTTCACGATCGGCTCGGCAGTGCTGATTGCGTACGGCCAGCTGGCCAACCTGCTGGGCGGCCCGCCGGCGCATCCGCACTGGCCCAGCGCGCTGCTGGGCCTCGGTTCGCTGGCGCTGCTGGCGCTGGCGAAGAACTACCTGGCGCCGTTGCTGCGCGGCGCCGGGATGCCTGCTACCGCCGCCGAGATCGGCGCGCGCCTGGCGCCGGTGGTCGTGGTGCTCGGTTCGATCGC
Source organism: Massilia sp. (assembly GCA_045810465.1). GTDB lineage: Bacteria > Pseudomonadota > Gammaproteobacteria > Burkholderiales > Burkholderiaceae_D > Telluria. Next base: position 11,401 of record JBJMVW010000221.1, read on the forward strand.
GCTGGTCCAGTGGCTTGGGCCAGCTGCCGCCGGACTGCAGCTCACCGGCCAGGTACCGAGCGGGCTGCCCGTGTTGAACCTGGCGACCTCGGGCTCCCATTGGTGGGCGCTGCTGCAGCCGGCGCTGCTGATCGGCTTCATGGTGTTCCTGATCAGCATGTCGGGGGCGCAGACGCTGGCGCTCAAGCGCGCCGAAAAACTCGATAGCAACCTCGAACTGATCGGCCTGGGCGCGGCCAACGTCGGCAGCGCGCTGACCGGCGGCTTTCCGGTTACCGGCAGCATTTCGCGCTCGGCGGTCAACTTCGCGGCGGGAGCCAATACCCAGCTCGCCAGCCTGATCACGGCCGCGCTGCTGGCGCTGGCGCTGGTGGCTCCGACCGGCTGGCTGGCGCTGCTGCCGCTGCCGGCGCTGGCGGCGACCATCATCGTGGCCGTGCTTGGCATGCTCGACCTGTCGACGCTGCGCGTGGCCTGGCGCTACGACCGCGCGGATGCGCTGGCGCTGCTGGCCACCGCCGGCGGCGTGCTCGCGCTCGGGGTCGAGGCCGGGGTGCTGGTCGGGGTCGTGCTGTCGATGGGCGCACTGATCTGGCGCGCCAGCCGTCCGCATATCGCGGTGCTGGGACGGATTGCCGGCACCGAACACTTCCGCAACATCGAGCGGTACCCGGCCGAGACCGCACCCAGCGTGCTGCTGCTGCGGGTCGATGCCGGCCTGTTCTTCGGCAACGTGGAAGCGGTCAATGAACGGATCGAGGACGAGCTGGCGGCCTATCCCGGCACCCGCGACCTGGTGCTGGTGCTGTCGGCGGTGAATTCGATCGACACTTCGGCCCTGTTCGGGCTGGCCGACCTGAACCAGCTGCTGCGCGAGCGCGGTATCGGCTTGCACCTGGCCGAGGTCAAGGGACCGGTGATGGACCGGCTCAAGCACAGCGAGCTGCTGGGCGCGCTGAACGGGCGCGTGTTCCTGAGCACCGCGAATGCGTGGGACCAGCTGGCGGGCGCCGCCGGGCGCCACGGTCGGGTGGTGTGAAAGCGCAACAACCCGGCGGCCACAGCACTAGTTGTTGACCCTTTGTTGCAGAGCCGATAACATCAAATCATTGCAAAGCAGTACGTGCAACGCGCGCAGCGATCCGGATCCGAACAAGAAAGAGGGTGACCATGACCCGATTCAAGGCGAGCTCCACCGGACATGCAGGCCACGCCGCAGCGGCGGGCGCCATCGCGCTGGCAGCGCTTGCGCCGGCGCACGCGCTTGACACCAAGGTCAGCGGGCGCGTCACCTTCGGGTCCGTCTACCGCACCCAGGCCGCCGATCCCGACCTGCTCACTGCCCTGAATGGACGCACGATCGGGCTCGAGAGTTACGCGACGGGCGGCAATGCCGACGACGGCAACCTGAACTACCGGCGCGGCGACGCGGCATCGACCGCGCTCAAGGGCTACCTCGACCTGTCCGCGCGCGACGGCGGTTTCGCGGCGCTGGTGCGAATCAAGGCATGGCGCGATTTCGGGCTCCTCGACGATGGCCGGCCATGGGGCAACAGCGCGAGCGACTACATCGCGGGCGCGCCGCTCAGCGACCGCGGCGCCGCGCGCCTGTCGCGCTTTTCCGGTGTCGCCCTGTCGGAGGCCTGGGTCCAGCACAGCGTCGAACTGGGCGGCATGCGCCTGCTGGGACGGGTCGGGCAGCAAAGCCTGAACTGGGGCGAACGCTCGGGCCTCGGGGGCGGACTGGAAGCGCTCAACCCGCGCGACCTGCCGGCCCTGCACCGCGCCGGCGCGGCGCCGCAGGAAACCAAGGTGCCGGTGCCGATGCTGTTTGCGCGGCTCGAGCCGGGCCCCGGGTTCGGCATCGAGGGTTACTACCAGACCGCGTTCCGGCCGAGCGCGCTCGACATGTGCGGCACACTGTGGTCGGTCAGCGATTACCTGGCCGAGGGCTGCGACAAGGTGATGTCGGGACAACCGCTGGTCAGCGACCGCGCGCGCATCCCGCTCGGCGCCTACCAGAAGCGGCTGCCGACGCCCAAGCCCGAAGCAGCCGAGTACGGCATTGGCCTGACCTGGAAGCCGGCGCTGCTGGCGACCGAGTTCGGGCTCTACCACGCGCACTACAATTCGCGTTTGCCATTGCCGGGACTGCGCCGGTCATCGCGCGTGGGCCCGGCCCTGATCCCGGGCGACCCGGACGGCAAGAACATGGCCTACTTCAGCGAGTACCCGGAAGGGATCAGGATCTCGGCCCTGACGTTCGCGCTCAAGCGCGGCGCCACCAGCGTGTTCGGCGAAGTCTCGTACCGCGCCAACCAGCCGTTCATGCTGGCGCCCGGCGACGTGGTGCCGCCGTTCCTGAACCTGGCCACGCCGTCGCTGCTGCGCGCCGACGTCGACGCCACGCCGCCCGGCGGTCTCTTCCACGGCTATGACAGCTACCCGCTCGCGCAGGCCCAGCTCGGCGTCCAGCACGAGTGGCGGGCAGGAGCGGTGCCGCTGACGGCCAGTGCCGAAGCCGTCGCCAAGCACACCGTCGGCCTGCCGGGCCCGGCCGTGCGACGCTACAACCGCGCCGACACCTTCGGCACGGGCCCGATATTCGGGATCTGCCCGCAGTCGGCCGCGCGCGACCCCGCGCGCGCGTGCAGCCTGCGCGGCTATGCCAGCGTCAACGCCTACGCCTACCGGCTGCGCCTCGACGCCCGCTTCGCCGCCTTGTTGCCCGGGCTCGACGCGACTGCCAGCGCGGTCTTTTCGCACGACGTCAAAGGCTGGTCGGGCGACTTCCTGGTCAACGAGGGGCGCAAGACGCTGAACCTGGCGCTGCGCTTCGAATACCTGCAGCGTTACCTGGCCGAGGTCGTGTACCTGCCGGCCTGGGGCGGCGACTACAACGTCACCGCCGACCGCGATACGGTGGCGCTGGCGGTGGGCGTGCGCTTCTGAGCGGCCGGCGCTGATCGATTGCGGTGCAGGCGCACGCTTTCGGTGCGTGTGCGCCGGGCCGGCAAAGCGCCGCGCCCCTGCCGGGCGCGTTGCGCCGGTAGTGGCACGCTTCGTGCTACGTCACCTTCATGCGCGACTTCCTTGCGCGACACCCAAACGCCGCGACCCCGGCATCCCACAACCAGATTCCCCCGAGGACGCAGGCATGAAGATCTACCCGCTCGATGCGCTTGAGACCGGCCGCCGGATGCCGCAGCTGGCGGCGCTGCTGATGGACGTGGTGGCGCACGGCGCCGGTGTCGGCTTCCTGTCGGCGCTGGGCGCCAGCGAGGCGATGGCGTACTGGGAAGGCGTGGCCGCGGCGGTGGCCGACGGCACGCGGGTGTTGCTGGTGGCGGTAGAGGACGGCGTGGTGCTCGGCACCGTGCAGCTCGACCTGTGCCAGCGCGCCAATGGGCGCAACCGCGCCGAGGTGATGAAGATGTTGGTGCACAGCGGCGCGCGCCGGCGCGGCATCGCCAGCGTGCTGCTGCGCGCGCTGGAAGAAGAGGCGCGCGAGCGCCGCCGCGGCCTGCTGTACCTCGATACCGAGGCCGGTTCCGGCGGCGAGGAACTGTACAGCGGCCTGGGCTACACCCGCATCGGCGAACTGCCCGAATACGCGTGCACGCCGGACGGCGAATGGCGAGCCACGGCGATCTACTACAAGACCCTGTTTGCGCGGCAGGCGGCATGATCCCGGCTGGCCGCCGGCGCCTGGCTGGTGCGGACCGGCTTACGCCTGCTGGCGCGCGTCCGGTTTTTCCCGCGGCGGCGCCAGCTTGATCGGCGCCGCATCCTGCGGGTACAGCGCCTGGCAGTCGGCGTAGAGGGCGGCCACCTTTGCCATGTCGGCGTCCGGGTCGCCGCTCAGTTCGATGGTCTCGACCACCCGCAGCTCCTTCTTGCCGTAGTCGAGGGCGACCAGCAGCACCGGCACCCCGGCCGCCAGCGCCAGGTGGTAGAAGCCGCTTTTCCAGTGCGGCTTGTAGCCGCGCGTGCCCTCGGGGGTGATGGCGACCCAGAACCAGTCCGACGCCAGCATCTGCCCGGCCAGCTGGCGCGTGGCGCCCATCGGCGCGCTGCGGTCGATCGCCACGCCACCCCAGTAGCGCATGACCGCGCCCATCGGCCCGCGGAACAGCGAATCCTTCGCCAGCCAGCGGAAGTGCAGCCCGAGCGCCCATTTGCCGAGCAGCCCGATCCAGAAGTCCCAGTTCGAGGTGTGCGGGTAGACCACCGCGATGCCGTGCGGGCCGGGCAGGGGCTTGTACCGCAATTTCCAGCCAAGCAGGTTCAGGAGCCGCAGCGAACTGCGCTGGCCCCAGGTGGGAAGTGCCGCGGGACGCAGCAGGTAATCGCTCATGTTCTCTCCGTCGGGCCCGGTGTCCGGCCCCATCCTTTTTATCGTGCTTGCCCGAAGCGTAGTTGCGCTTGGGAAAATCAGCCGTGAATTCTATAGTGGCGTGCATACGGCGACAAGCAAAAAGCTGGTGCCGGGGCGGCGCCGTGGTTATCATGCGCTGGCGAAAACAACACGGATGACAAAATGGATATCACGATTTACCACAATGGCCGCTGCGGCACGTCGCGCAATACGCTGGCCGCGATCCGGGAAGCGGGCATCGAGCCGAACGTGGTCGACTACCTCGCCACGCCGCCGTCGCGCGAGCAACTGCGGCAGCTGATCGCCGCCGCCGGCCTGACGGTGCGCGAGGCAATGCGCACCAAGGAAGCGGTGTACGCCGAGCTCAAGCTGGACGATCCAGGCCTGTCGGACCAGGCGCTGCTCGACGCGATGGTGGCCCATCCGATCCTGATCAACCGCCCGTTCGTGGTGACGCCGAAGGGCGTGCGGCTGTGCCGGCCGATGGAACGGGTGCAGGAAATCCTGTAACGCGCCACGGTGCGTGGCTGTCCTGTATCTTGGGCATTTTGCAGGGGGAGTCCGCGATGAGGAGCCTGGTGTTGCCGTCCGGGCGGGCGATGCCCGTGCTGGGACAAGGAACCTGGAACATGGGCGAGGATCCGGGCCAGCGCGAGCGCGAGATTGCCGCGCTGCGCCTCGGCATGGACCTGGGCATGACACTGATCGACACGGCCGAGATGTATGGCGAGGGCGGGGCCGAGGAGGTGCTCGGTGCGGCCATCGCGGGCCGGCGCGAGCAGGTGTTCCTGGTCAGCAAAGTCTATCCGCACAACGCCAGCCGCGCGGGCGTGCGCGCGGCCTGCGAGCGCAGCCTGCGCCGGTTGGGCACCGACTGCCTCGACCTGTACCTGCTGCACTGGCGCGGCGCGGTGCCGCTGGCCGAGACGCTGGAGGGCTTCGAGGCGCTCGTGCGCGAAGGCAAGATCAGGGATTACGGCGTCAGTAACTTCGACCTCGACGACATGCAGGAAGCGGCCGCGCTGCCGGGTGGCGCCGGGGTGGCCGCGAACCAGGTGCTGTACAACCTGGCGCGGCGCGGTATCGAGGTCGATTTGCTGCCGTGGTGCCGCCAGCGGCGGATCCCGGTGATGGCGTATTCGCCGCTCGAATCCAGTCCGGCCGAGCAGGCGGGCTTGTTGCGCAAACCCGGGTTGCAGGCGGTGGCGCAGCGCCATGGCGTGAGCCCGGCGCAGGTGGCGCTGGCGTGGCTGCTGCACCAGGAGGGCGTGGCGGTGATCCCGAAGGCGGTGCAGCCGCAGCACGTGCGCGAGAACAGGGCGGCGATCGATATCGTGCTGACGGCCCAGGACCTCGGCGCGTTGGACGCGGCGTTTCCGCGGCCGCAGCGCAAAGTGCCGCTGGCGATGCGGTAGCACTGGTACTGGCAAAGACCATCAGCACGTCGTTCCCGCGGAAGCGGGAATCCATAACCCGCTTGCATCGCCGCCATATCAGGCTCAGCATGGATTCCCGCTTTCGCGGGAACGACGTGCTACCAGCCTGCTAGTCGGCCTGTGTAACCACCTGCGGCATGTACGTAGCCAGGAATTCCGGCGGCATGCGGCGAGGGCGGCCGCTGCTCATCTCGATGCACACCAGGTCCCAACGTCCACGCAACACCGTGGCCCCGTCGCTGTCGCGCACCAGCTGGAAGCGGCGTTCCATCGACACCTTGCCGTCCCCTGCGAACAGCCAGGTGGCCAGCGTCAACTCTTCGCCAACCAGCGTGGGCAGCAGGTAGTCGTATTCGCCGCGCCGGATCGCCATTGCGCGGTCGAGGCGGCGATAGTCGTCCAGGTCCAGCCCCAGCGTTTCGGAGTGCGCCCAGCCGACCTGCTCGCACCAGCGCACGTACACCGCGTTGTTGGTGTGGTTCAGTCCGTCGATGTCGCCGGGCAGCGGCGCCAGCGCCAGCGTGAACGGGTTCGGGTAATCCCAGGCCAAGTCGGTTCCTTTTGTTGTGCTGCGGTGGGCGCTATTTTACCCGCCGCTCGCGCCCGGCCGGACGTCAGTCGAGTTCGACCAGCACGGCCTGGTGATCCGAGCCTTCCTCGCTGCCGTCGACGCGCAGGCGCCGCACGCGCGGTACGAGGTCGGCGCTGACGAAGGCGTAATCGAAGGTGAACGGCAGCCCGGCATTCGGTGCGTCGTCGTGCAGCCCGACCGTGGGTGCGTGGCGCCGGCCGGGCTGGACCAGGTGCCAGCAATCGCGGTATGGCGGGGTGCCATCGCTGAACGGGGCCAGCAGGCGCAGGTATTCGGGCGACTGCGGCAGCATGTTGAAGTCGCCCGCCAGCACCGCGGGGCCGGCGCGGGGCACGGCGGCAAACGGACCGGCGGCATCGTCACCGCGGCGCGGCGAACGCGCATGCAGCCCGGCTTCGCGGTGCAGCTCGCGCAACGCATCAACCTGGGCGCCGCGCTGTTTCTCGGAGAAATACTCGAGGTGGGCGGTGGTCACCCGCAACAGCCCGAGCGGCGTATCGAGCGTGGCCTCGAGCGCGATGCGGGGCATACTCATGACTTCAGGATCGGCCGGCCACGGCAGCGCGTGGCGGAATACCTGCAACACCGGGTGGCGCGCGAAAATCATGCTGCCGAGCAGGCGGCGGCCGCCGCCGGGGCGCAGGGTGTCGGACGCGATGCCGGCGATGGCCGTGCAGCCGGGCAGGCGCTGCGCCAGGCTGGCAAACTGGTCGCCGCAGTCGCTGCCGTCGCGCGCCAGGTGGCCGCTGGCCACTTCCTGCAGGCATAGCACGTCGAAATCGGAGAAACGCTCGAGGCATGCGATGATGCGACCGAGGTCGGCACCGCCGGCCTGGCTGCGGCCGGCCTGGATATTCCAGGTGATGAGCTTGAACATGCGCGTCCTCCCGAGGTTTGCGCACAGGCTAACCCGACCGCGGGCGCGGTTTCTGATGCAGGTCAGGCGTGCGGAACAATGGGGCAGGAAACCCGTCAGAAGGTTTCCGTCGAGCTTAGGATTGGAGCGAGGATGTTTACGATCATCATTCTGCTGTACTTGCAGCAGAACCTGGACGTCACGCTGGACCATGCCAGCCTGAAAGGTCATTTCCGCACGAAGGCCGACTGCGAAGCGGTGGCGACGCGCCTGCGCGGGCCGGTGCCGATCCCGCGCAACTATTCGGCCGCATGGAACGACGCCGTCTGCGTGCCGATCAACCGCGACGTCAGGGTCAACGAGCTTCAACCGATGGATCTCGGCAAGCTGTTGCGGCAACACCCGCCGGCAGGCTGCCAGGCCGAAGGCGCCTGGCGCCGCGTTGCCGAGCTGTGCACGCGGTCGGGCGGCCGCTAGCGGCTGCGGCCGGCCCGGTGCGCGCACGTGGCGCTTACTTCGACGCCGTCATCGCCTGCTTGATGGTGACGCAGCGCTGGTCTTCCTGCAGTCTGTCGAGCAGGGCGCGGCGGGTGCCGGCCGACAAGTCCTTCATCTTCTCGGCAGCCGAGGACAGGCGCTGGACGCTGGCCGGCGTGCAGGTTGCCGGAATCATGTTACCGGCAAAAGCGCGCATGTAGACCGGGCCGCCGGTCTTGTCGAGGACCGGCAGCTTGGCCAGGCGCTGGGCGGCGCTCTGTTCGTTCAGCGCGCCCTGCTCGGCCGGATACAGGTGGTTCATCGCGGTGCGGATCTTCGAGAACGGCAGCTTGGCCTGCGGGTCTTGTACCGTCGACAGCCACTCGGCCTTGGTCTTCGGATCCGGGCGGCTGACGGTCGCGGCCAGCGCTTCGGCCTGGCCGGCGTCGGACTTGTCGCGCGCCGCTTCGGCTTCCACCAGCGCGACGCTGCCAGGGTAGTCGAAGCGGTTCAGGCGGCCGACGATGGCCCAGCGCAAGTCCTGGTTGATGGCCAGGCCATCGATTGAGGTCTTGCCGTCGAGGATGGACGCGAGGCGATCCAGCGCCTCGCGGCTACTGGCCATGGCGACGTACTGGTTGAACCAGCGGCGCTGGAAGTTGTCGTCACCCTTGCTCGACTGCACGCCGTTCCATGCCATCTGTTCCAGTTCGCGCGTGGCCTGCCTGGTATAAGCGCGGTCCGGTCCCATCGCGTCGAGGTAGCGCTTGGAGGCGCCGACCTTGCCGAGCACATCGCCCAGCAACGTGTAATCCTTCTCGGCCGGCACATTGTTGAGCGCGGTCTTGATGAACTCGTTGAGCGGCAGCTTGCCGTCGCGCACGCCGTCCCACAGGCTCTGCCACAACATGGTGCGCAGCAGCGGGTCCGCGACCACCGACAGGTGGCTGCGGGCGGTGTCGAACGAGTGCTTGTCGAGCTGGACTTTGGCGAAGCCCCAGTCCTGGTAGTTCGGGTAGACCAGGTCCGGGCAGGCGCTGCCGACCATGCCGGGCACCGCCGTCTTGGCGCCCGCGTAGGTGACCGCGACATTTTTCGCCAGCTCGAGCTGCTTGCCGTCCAGCTTGAAGCTCGCCACCTGCACACGCTGTTCGCGCAGTGTCGGCAGCTTCGGTCCCGGCGCGCTCTGGCCCAGCGTGAACGCATCGATCTTGCCGCCTTTGCAGGTGTAGCTGGCGGCAATCGTGTTCACGCCCGGCTGGTACAGCCACTGCTGGGTCCACTTCGACAGGTCGCGCCCGGCCGCCTGGCCAAGGCTGCCGATGAAGTCATCCAGCGTCGCATTCCGGAACTGGTACTTGACCAGGTAGTTGTGCACGCCTTTGCGGAACACGTCCTCGCCGAGCAGGTGGCGCAGTTGCTTGAGCGTGGAGGCGCCTTTCGAGTAGGTGATCGCGTCGATGTTGTCGAACGCGTTGCGGGTCGACGGCACCGGCACCTCGATCGGGTGGGTGGTTACCTTCTGGTCCTGCACATAGGCGGCCTGCTTGCCATCCGAATAGAAGGACTGCCAGGCATCCTTGAACTCGGTCGCCTCGGCGGTCGCCAGCGTGCCCATGAACGAAGCAAAGCTTTCGTTCAGCCACAAGCCGTTCCACCATTTCATCGTCACCAGGTCGCCGAACCACTGGTGCGCCATCTCGTGCATGATGACCGACGCCAGCGAGTGGCGCTGGGCGGCCGTCATGTCGGCCTTGTACATGAAGCGGGCCTCGGCGAAGGTGATCGCGCCGGCGTTCTCCATGGCGCCGTACAGGAAGTCAGGCACCAGCAACTGGTCGTATTTCTCGTACTGATAGGGAATGCCGAAGTACTCGTCGAAGAACGCGAGGCCGGCCTTGGTGTACTTGAACCATTCGGCTGGCTTGACTTGCGCGGCCACCGACTGGCGCGCGAACAGGCGCATCGGATACTTGCCGCTGTTGTCTTCCCACACTTTGTAGGGGCCGGCGTGCAAGGAGAAATTGTAGGGGCTCAATTTCTTCGATGCGGGGAAGGTCCAGCGCTTGGCGCCGCCGGCATCCTGCACCGCGGTTTCGCGGGTGGTCGAGGCCACCTGCCAGTCCGCTGGCGCGGTCACGTTGACCTGGTAGGTCGCTTTCAGGTCGGGCTGGTCGAACAACGCAAACATCTGGTGCGCCGCGGCCGGCTCGAAGTGCGAGTAGGTGTAGACTCGGCCGTCGACCGGGTCAACCATGCGGTGCAGGCCCTCGCCGTTGGTGCTGTGCAAGCGCTCGTAGGCAACGGTTACGCTGTTGCGGCCCTTCGCCAGGTCCTGCGGCTGCAGCGTGATGAACCACTGGTTGTACTGCGGCGTTACCGGCTTGCCGTTGACGGTCAACGCCTTGATCGTGGCCTTGTCCAGGTCGATCGTGAGCGGCGTGGACGGGTCCGACAGGTCGAAGGTGACGGTGGTCGTGCCGCTGAAGGTTTCCTTGCCGGTCAGCGTGAAATCGAGCACATAGGCGACGTTCGACACGCGCGCCGAACGGGCTGCGGCGTCGGCTTGCGACAGGAATGCGTTCTCGGCACGGGCCGGGGCGGTGGCGGCGTGCGCGCTGGAGCCAATGGCAACAGCGGAGGCAATGGCGAACGCCATCAGGCTGGGGGCAAACAGTTTCACGAGTGATGGTTCCTTATCAGGCAAGCGACAGACGTCAGCGGTAAAAACGAATCCTGCAAGGATAGCACGGCTGCAAGACCATATACAGGGAGCAAGACCATGGCAGATGTGGATGCGGACACGACCAATCCGGACCATGAACTGGTCATTTCCGGCAAGCTGAACGCGTCGCGCGAGCGGGTGTTCGACGCGTTTACCGACCGCCAGCACATCGGCCAGTGGTGGGGGCCGAACGGCTTCAGCAGCACCATCGACGAAATGGACGTGCGCGAGGGTGGCGCCTGGCGCTTCACGATGCACGGGCCGGATGGGGCCGATTACCGCAACCGGATCGACTACACCGACATCAAGCGGCCGGAGCGGCTGTGCTATGAACATGGCGACGATATTTCGCCGTACTTTCGCACTGAAATTACTTTCGTGGGGGAGGGGGACGCGACGGTGGTGTCGTTACGGATGCTCTGCAAGACGCCGGAGCAGCTGGCCGAGATGAAGAAGTTCGGCGCGGTCGAGGGTGGAACCCAGACGCTGGAGCGGTTGGGGCGCTACCTGGCGGGGTATGGCGGCGAGATGTAAGCGGGAGGTAGGGTGGGCACCCCGTGCCCACGCGAACGCATACTCTGTGTTTGCTTCCGCGTGGGCACGGAGTGCCCACCCTACGTTGTCAGGCGCCGTCCGTGGCGCCGTACGCCGCCCCCGTCAGGCCGCCTGGTCCAGCGTCGGGTAGTCGGTATAGCCCTCGGCCGTCGCCCCGTAGAACTTGTCGGCGCGCGGCTCGTTGAGCGGCGCGGCGGCTTTCAGGCGCGCCGGCAGGTCCGGGTTCGCGATGAACCACTGGCCCCAGGCCACTGCGTCGGCTTCGCCCCTGGTCAGCACCTGCTCGGCAGTTTCCTTCGTCATCTTCTCGTTGACGATGTACACGCCGCCGAACTCCTTCTTGATCAGCGGGCCCAGGCGGTCGTCGCCCAGTGCCTCGCGGGAGCAGATGAAGGCGATGCCGCGCTTGCCCAGTTCGCGCGCGACGTAGCCGAAGGTTTCCTGCGGGTTCGCATCGCCCATGTCATGCGAATCGCGGCGCGGCGCCAGGTGCATCCCGACGCGGTCCGCGCCCCACACCTCGATGCAGGCGTCGGTCACTTCGAGCAGCAGGCGCGCGCGGTTCTCGATCGGGCCGCCGTATTGGTCGGTGCGGTGGTTGGTGCTGCTCTGCAGGAACTGGTCGAGCAGGTAGCCGTTGGCGCCGTGGACTTCGACGCCGTCGAAGCCGGCTTTCTTCGCGTTCTCCGCCCCCTTGCGGTAGGCGGCGACGAGGCCCGGAATTTCCGCAGTTTCCAGCGCGCGCGGCGTCTCGTACTCGCGCATCGGGCGCACCAGGCTCACGTGGCCCTTCGGCTTGACCGCCGATGGCGCCACCGGCAGGTCGCCGTCCAGGAACACCGGGTCGGAGATGCGGCCCACGTGCCACAGCTGCAGGACGATGCGGCCGCCGGCCTTGTGCACCGCGTCCGTGACCTGTTTCCAGCCGTCGACCTGGGCGTCCGACCAGATGCCCGGGGTGTCGGCGTAGCCCACGCCCTGCGGGGTGACGGCGGTCGCCTCCGAGAGGATCAGGCCGGCCGACGCGCGCTGCGCGTAGTATTCGGTCATCAGCGCGTTGGGCACGCGGTCGCCACCGATTGCGCGGGCGCGGGTCAGCGGCGCCATGACGATGCGGTTGGGCAGTTCGAACGCGCCAATCTTGATCGGGTCAAACAGTGTAGTCATGCGGAACTCCTATAGTCCGTTGTTCAGTTGGGCGAGGAAGGCTTCAATCAGCTCCTCGTTACGTTGGAAGAACACCCACTGGCCGACGCGTTTCGAGGTGACCAGCCCGGCACGTTGCAGCGTGGCCAGGTGCACCGACACGGTCGACTGCGCCAACCCGGCGCGCTGGTCGATCTGCTTGCAGCACACGCCCATGTCGAACGGAAGTTCCTGCTGCGGAAAGTGCAGTTGCGGCTCCTTGAGCCACTGCAAAATGTCGCGCCGCACCGGATTAGCCAGCGCCTTGTGGATTGCGTCGATGTCCAATGGGTTCTCCTGTATCGAATTCTTTCGAATCCAATATCGTCATATTACGATATGTTTGGATTCTCTGCCGAGAGCGCTATCGGGCAGGGCGCGCGAGCGCCCACAGCCGGGCGCCGAACTGGTTCAAGGCCAGGCCTCCGAGCACCAGGGCGCCAGCGGCCATCTTCCACCACTGCAGCGGTTCGCCCAGCACCAGGGCGGCACTGAGCATCCCCGCGACCGGCACGAGCAGGCTGAACGGGGCGACGGCGGCGGCCTCGTATTTGCGGATCAGCATCGACCAGATGCCGAAGCCGAGGATCGTGTTCGGATACGACTGGAACAGCACGGCGCCCAGCGTGCGCCAGGAAAAGTTGTGCGCCGCCGTTTGCCAGGCGGCGCTTCCCTCGGCCAGCAGCGAGGCCACCAGCAGCGGCGGCGCCGCCAGCAGGGCGCCCCAGACCACCAGCGACAGCGCGTTGACCGTTCCCATCTTGCGGGTCACGATATTGGCGAGTGCCCAGCACAATCCGCGGAGCACGAGCAGCGCGAAACCGAGCACGGTCGCATGGCCTTCCAGGTTGGCGGCGACCAGGCCCATGCCGGCCAGCGCGACCACCGCGCCGGCCAGTTGCGCGCGGCGAGGGCGCTCGCCCAGCATCAACACCGCCAGGCCGATCGTGAAGAAGGCCTGCAACTGGATCACCAGCGACGCCAGGCCCGCCGGCAGTCCGAGCTTAATACCGGTAAACAGCAAGGTGAACTGGAGCGCGAACTGGAACATGCCGTAAGCCGCGACCAGCTTCCAGCCCGTGCGCGGTCGCGGCACGAAGAACACCAGCGGCAGTGCGGCGAACACGAAGCGCAGCGCGGTGAACAGAATCGGCGGCAAGTCCTGCAGCCCGATCTTGATGACCACGAAATTCACGCCCCAGATCGCGACGACCCCCAGCGCGACCAGGATATCCGTCGCCGTCATTGTTTGTTTCATGCCTGTCCCCGGTTTTGGATGATTATCGCCGAGAATTGCTGGTGCTATACTTGCCGGTCTTTTTTTGCTATGCCCGGCCGCTTGCACGCCGAGGCGGGGAGCGTCGGATGAGCTGGATCATTTTGTTTGTTGCCGGTCTGCTGGAAGTGGCCTGGGCCGTCGGCCTGAAGTACACCGCCGGGTTCACCCGCCTGTGGCCGTCCGTGTTCACGCTCGTGACCATGGCCGCCAGCATCGGCATGCTCGGCCTGGCCTTGCGCCAGCTGCCGCTCGGCACCGCCTACGCGGTCTGGACTGGGATCGGCACCATTGGCACCGCAATCGTCGGCATGGCCGTGCTGGGCGAACCCGCCGGCGCACTGCGCCTCGGCTCGATCGCGCTGATCGCGATCGGCATCGCCGGGCTCAAGCTGCTCACGCCTGCCTAGCACCTCCTCAGTTCCTTTCCGCCCGTAACCTCGGACGACGCGGTGCTCATAAGCATCTGATTATTCGGGGAAATCCAGATTTCAAAGAACCCGGTGTCCGTTTGATTTGCGTCGTCGCGCCCGGTCGCGACATCGCCAAGATGGCAGCTCTTCGCTGCCATTGAGCCGCGAGCTCGTTCAGACAACCGGGAACTCCCTGATGATTCTTCTCACCGGCGTCGCCGGTTTTATCGGCATGCATGTCACGCGCCGCCTGCTCGCGCAAGGCCACGAGGTACTCGGCGTCGACCACATGGGCCCCGGCCCCGACCCGGCGCTCAAGGCGCGGCGCCTGGCGGATTTGCTCAATGCGCCAGGCTTCCGCTTTACCCGCCTCGACCTGGCCGACACCGAGGCGACCGGGCGCCTGTTCGACGAGCAGCGCTTCGATTGCGTGATCCATCTCGCGGCCCAGACCGGCGTCCGCTACTCGGCCGAGCATCCGCACGAGTGCGTGAGGAACAATGTGGTCGGCTTTGCCAACGTGATCGAAAATTGCCGGCGCCAGCAGGTCGGCCACCTGCTGTACGCGAGCAGTTCGAGCACGTATGGCGCCAACCGCCAGCTGCCGTTTTCCGAGCATCACGCGGTCGACCACCCGGTCAGCCTGTACGCCGCGACCAAGCGCAGCGACGAGCTGCTGGCGCACAGCTACAGCCACCTGTACCGCCTGCCGACCACCGGCCTGCGGTTTTTCACCGTCTACGGTCCCTGGGGCCGGCCGGACATGGCGCCGATGCTGTTCGCCGACGCGATCGCGCAGGGCCGGCCGATCGAGGTCTTCAACGGCGGCAACATGCTGCGCGACTTCACCTACATCGACGACGTGGTCGAATCGGTGGTGCGCCTGATGGAACAGCCGGCCGCGCCCGATCCGGGCTTCGACCCCGCGCATCCCGACCCGGCCACCAGCTATGCGCCTTACCGCATCTACAACGTCGGAAACCAGCAGCCGGTCGCGCTGCTCGAATTCATCGAAGCGCTCGAACAGGCGCTCGGACGCAAGGCGGAGCGGCTGATGCGGCCCATGCCCGGCGCCGACATGCAGGCCACTTGCGCCGACACGCATGACCTCGAACAGGCAATCCACTGGACCCCGGCCACCCCGCTCGCCACCGGCATCGAGCGTTTCGTGCGCTGGTATGAAAGCTACCATGCGTGACCTGCGCCAGATGCCGGTCCGGGTGCCAGGCGCCACCGAGCGCCGCGACCCCGAGCGCCTGTCGATCGTGGTGCCGATGTACAACGAGGAAGACAACGTGCTGCCGCTGGTAACGCAGGTGCAGGCGGCGATGGCGGCCTCGCCGTGGCCGTGGCAACTGATCCTGATCGACGATGGCAGCCGCGACCGTACGGCCGAGCGCATCCGCCAGGCGGTGGCGGGCTGTCCCGAACACATCGGCGCGGTCATCCTGCGGCGTAACTTCGGTCAGACCGCGGCGATGCAGGCCGGCATCGACCTGGCCGACGGGAGCATCATCGCCACGCTCGATGGCGACCTGCAAAACAATCCACACGACATCGTGCGCATGGTGCGCCGCCTGCTCGACGAGGATCTCGACCTGCTGGTCGGCTGGCGCCGCGCGCGCCAGGACAACCTGTGGCTGCGCAAGGTCCCGTCCTGGCTGGCCAACCGGCTGATCGTCGCGGTCACCGGCGTGCGCCTGCACGATTACGGCTGTTCACTGAAAATCTTCCGCGCCTCGGTCATCCGCCAGGTGCGCCTGTATGGCGAAATGCATCGCTTCATTCCGACCTGGGTGGCGACGGTGACTGCGCCCGACCGCATCAAGGAAGAGCCGGTCAGCCACTTTGCACGAGTGCACGGGCAGTCCAAATACGGCTTGTCGCGCACCTTCAAGGTGCTGCTCGACCTGTTGTCGATGTATTTCTTTTCGCGCTTTCGCGCCAGCCCCGGGCACTTCTTCGGCCGCATCGGCCTGCTGTGCGGGTTCGGCGGCAGCCTTGCGCTGCTGTGGCTCGGGTGGCGCAAGTTCGTCGACGGCGACTCGATCGCCAACCGGCCCTTGCTGATGCTCGGTGTGCTGCTGGCTGTGATCGGAGTGCAGTTCATCTGCACCGGCATCGTCACCGAAATGCTGGCGCGCACGTATTTCGAGGCGGCCGGGATCCGCACTTACCTGGTGCGCGAAATCCTTGGGGGAGCCGCAAGCGCCCAGGGGAGCCGTGCCGACGGCTCGGCGGAGGCATCTTGAGGAAGGCGCCAGCCCTGCAGCGCGTGCACGGCGCGCGCGGCCTGTGGCTGGCGGCGCGCGGCACGCTGGCGCCGGCCGCGCCGCCGCTGCTGCTGGCCGCGGCGGTGTATCTCGGGCTGTTCTTCCAGCTGGGCGGGTTCCCCTTGTTCGACGTCGACGAAGGCGCGTTCAGCGAGGCAACGCGCGAAATGCTGGCGCGCGGCGATTACGTCACCACCTGGCTCAATGGGCAGCCGCGCTTCGACAAGCCGATCCTGGTCTACTGGCTGCAGGCGCTCTCGGTTTCGCTGTTCGGCGTCGACGAGTTCGCGTTCCGGCTGCCGTCGGCACTGGCGGGTACTGCCTGGATCGCAGCGATTTTCGCATTCACGCGCCGCCAGTTCGACCAGGCCACCGGCTACGCCGCGGCGATGATCGGCGCCACCACGCTCGGCGTGTGCGTGATCGGGCGCGGCGCGATCGCGGACGCGCTGCTCAACCTGTTCCTGGCGCTGGCGATGTTCGACATTTTCCGCTACCAGCAGCAGGCGCGGGCGCGCTACCGCTACCGCGCCTTCCTGTGGATGGGGCTGGGCCTGCTGACCAAGGGGCCGGTGGCGCTGCTGGTGCCGTTCGCGGTCAGCGGGGTGGCGTTTGCGCTGCACGGGCAGTGGCGGCAGTGGGCGAAGGCCGTGCTCGATCCGCGCGGCTGGCTGGTCCTGGCCGCGGTCGCGGGGCCCTGGTACGTGCTCGAATACCTGCGCCAGGGCGATGCCTTTATCGCCGGCTTCTTCCTGCGCCACAACGTCGAACGCTTCATGTCACCGCTGCAGGGGCACAGCGGCAATCTCTTCTATTATTTTCCGGTCGTGCTGCTGGTGCTGCTGCCGTACAGCGGACTGTTCCTGCACGTGCTGCCGCGGCTGCGGCAACTGCGCGCCGACCGGCTCGATACCTTCCTGTGGTGCTGGTTCCTGTTCGTGTTCGTGTTCTTTTCGTTCGCCGGGACCAAGCTGCCGCACTACCTGCTGTATGGCATCACGCCACTCTTCGTGCTGATGGCGCGCCACCGCGCCGGGCTGGCGTCGCGCCTGCTGGCCTTTGCGCCGCCCGTGCTGCTGCTGGCGCTGGTGGTTGCCCTGCCACACGCGCTGCGCGCTTTCGCCCCCGCTGCCCGCAACCTGTACTTCCGCGAGATGCTGACCCGGGTCGACGTCTTCGGCCCGGGCTGGCAACTGGCCGCGTCGGCGCTGCTGCTGGCGGCGCTGGGGCTGGCGCTGGTGCCGCCTGGCGCGGTGTGGCCGCGCCTGGCCGGCTGCGCATTCCTGTGCTCGTTTGCGGTCGGCGCCCTGGTGCTGCCGGCCGTGGCCGAGCTGCAGCAAGGGCCGGTCAAGGAAGCGGCGCTGCTGGCACGCGCGGCACGGCTGCCGGTCCGGACCTGGCAATTCAACGTTCCCAGTTTCAGCGTCTACCGGGGCGCGGTGACCGAACGCGCGGCTGTGCTGCGGCCGGGCGAGGTGATCCTGACACGCAGCGACGAATTGCAGCGCCTGGGCGATGTACAGGTGCTGTACCGCAAGGGTGGCGTGGTGCTGGCCCGGATGCCGCCGTGAGGACATGATGAGCAAACTGCCGCTGTCGGCCTGGGCCTGGCTGCCGCCGCTGGTGGCCGCGACGCTGTTCGCGCTGATTGCGCTGTCCGGCGCCAACCACAACCTGTTCCTGTTGCTCAATCACGAGGGCGGCCCGCTGGGCGAAAATTTCTGGGTCAACCTGACACTGCTTGGCGACGGCGCGGTGGCTCTGGCGCTGGTGCTCCCCTGCATCAAGCGCTCGCCGCAGTGCCTCTGGTCGGCCCTGATCGCGGCCGTCGTCGCCGCTTTGCTGGTGCAGGGTTTGAAGCAGGTCGTCAACGTGCCACGTCCGCTCGGTGTGTTCCGGCCTGGCGATTTCTACCATTGGGGGCCGGCCTACCGGGCCGTGTCGTTCCCGTCCGGCCACGCGGCGGCGATCTTCGCCATCACCGGTATCTGGATCATGGGACTGTCGCGCCATTACCTGCTGCGCGCGGCCCTGCTGGCGGTGGCGCTGCTGGTGAGCCTGTCGCGCGTGATGGTGGGCGTGCACTGGCCGCTCGACCTGCTGGGCGGCATGTTGGCGGGCTGGGCCGCCGCATGGACCGGCCTGGCGCTGTACGCGCGCTGGGGCTGGAAAACCTCCGGAATCGGCGGCTTCGCGGCCGGTGTCGTGCTGCTGGTGATTGCCGGCGCCTTGCTGGTCAGCCGGCATATCGGGATACCGGCGGTGCTGCCGTTGCAGCGCACGCTCGGCGCGGTGTGCCTGGTCTGGGGGGCGTGGGAAATGGTCCGGATGCTGCCGCGGGCGCAGCTGCGGCGCCAGCCGAAAGGGGAGTGACATGGACGAAAACCTGCTCTGGCTACTGGTTGGCTTTGGCGGCCAGGCCCTGTTCATGGGGCGTTTCGTGATCCAGTGGTTCGTCAGCGAACGCCAGCGCAGGAGCGTGATCCCGGTGTCGTTCTGGTACTTCAGCATCCTGGGCGCGCTGGTGTTGCTGGTGTACGCGGTGCACCGGCGCGATCCGGTGTTCATCGCGGGCCAGTCGCTCGGGGTGCTGATTTACCTGCGCAATTTGCACCTGATCCGGCTCGAACGGGCGGGAGCACGCGAACAGACGCAGCGATGAACCCGTGCACCAACGGGTTCGGCAGCGCTCAGCCGCGCCCGAACTCCGGATTCGGCCGCGTCATGTAGTACCACTCCTGGTTCGGCCCGGCGTTGGCGTCGGGGAACAGGATGCGGCCGCTGAACTCGGCCAGCACCGCGGTGCCGTCGGCGCGCACGCCGATCTGCTCGCCCTCGGTGACCGCATCGAAGCTGGCCCAGGTGCGCGAGAATTTGTCGCTGGCATCGATCTTGTCGTGCACGTTGACCATCGCCAGCGCTTCCATTTCCTCGAACGGCACCGGCGCCGGCTCCGGCGCATCGATGATCTTCAGGAACGCGAGCGTATTCATGATCGCGCGGTACGCAACCTCGGGCGCCGCCGGGTCCTCGTGCTGGCCGCATTCGAGCGTCAGCGCGTAACCGCCGGTGGTACGCATGTACTCGGTGGTGCCGACGCCGTAGCGCAGTACGGTTTCGAGTTCCGCCGCATTGCCGCGGCTGCGCCGTTGCACACCCTGGCCATAGGCCGCCATCCAGCCGGTCACGAAGCGGCGCACGCCCAGCCGGCGCGCCAGCGCGCGCTCCTTTGCCGAGTGATGGAACGGCTCGAGCGGGCCGTCATTGTCGGCCGGTCCGACCATCACGAACGGTTCGCCGTTCTTCGCGTTGAACGAGTGCAGGTCGAGCAGCACGTCGTGTTGCGCCAGCAGCGGGCACAGCCAGTTGGCGACCTGGTCCTCGAAGTCCTGCGGATTCTCTTTCGGGAACAGGTTGCGGTTCAGGTTGCGGTCGCCCGAGCGCGTTCCCTGCGCGTAGGCCAGCGGGTTGACGATAGGGACGAATGTGACACTGCCTGCCGCGACCCGCAGCCTGCCGCTGTCGAGCTCGTCCATGACGCGCCGGATCGCCGTGGTGCCGCAGGTCTCGTTGCCGTGGGTGGCGCCCATGACGATCACGCGCGGACCCTGGCCCAGCCCGGTATAGTTGACGGATTTGAACTGCAGGTCGCGTGCGGAAGTCATTACTGTGGTGATCCAGGGAAATTTCGGTGTTCTCATTTTAGGGGAAACGCTGGCGTCTGTGGGGGCGGCGTGGCATCATCCGCAACTTCATCAAGGCAGAGCAGCAGCATGACCCAGCCACCCACCACCGTGCGCGTCCACGGCCTCGACACCCTGCGCGCGCTCGCCGTCAGCCTGGTGGTGCTGCACCATTACGTGCTGTTCGTCAGCCGCCGCCCGACTTTCGGCTGGGTCGGCGAGATCGGCTGGGCCGGGGTCGACCTGTTCTTTGCACTGTCGGGCTACCTGATCGGCAACCAGATTTTCAGTGCGATGCGCAGTGGCGACGGCTTCTCGCTGCGCAACTTCTACGCGCGCCGCTTCCTGCGCACCTTGCCCAACTTCTGGGTGGTGCTCGCGCTGTACGCGCTGTGGCCGGCGTTCCGCGGCGATGCGCCGCTGCTGCCGCTCTGGAAGTACCTGAGTTTCACCCAGAATTACCTGCTCGAGCCGGGCACCGCGTTTTCGCACGCGTGGTCGCTGTCGATCGAAGAACAGTTCTATATGGTGCTGCCGGCGGCCGCACTGGCGGCCGGCATGCTGCGGCGCTCCGTCGGCTGGGCGTGGCTCGCCATCGGCCTGGCGTTCGCCGCGGGCATGCTCACCCGCGCGCACCTGTGGCTCGACGTCGTCGACGGCGAGCGCTACTGGAGCCACCACTACTATAAATACATCTACTACTCGACCTTTTGCCGTTTCGACGAGCTGCTGGCCGGGGTGGCGCTGGCCCTGCTCAAGAACTACCACCCGCGGGCCTGGCGCCGCCTCACGGGCTACGGCAACCGCACGCTGGCGCTCGGCGTGGCGCTTGCCGGGCTCGGATTCTGGCTGTTCCTGCGCGACCACTACGGCTTTGCGATGACCGTGTTCGGCTACCCGCTGCTGGCGCTCGGGTTTTCGCTGCTGATCGTGGCGGCCCTGTCCGAAGGATCGCTGCTGCGCGCTGTGCGGGTGCCGGGCGCGGGCAGCCTCGCGTTGTGGTCGTATGCGATCTACCTGACGCATAAGCAGGTCTGCATTCTCGCCGCCGAACCACTGCGCGCGCTCGGCTACGGCCCCGATTCGCCGCTCGCGATCGCCGCCATGCTCGCGCTGTCGCTGCTGGCAGGATGGCTGCTGTACCGGCTTGTCGAAACGCCGTTCATGGCGCTGCGCGCACGCTGGTTCCCATCCAATCGTGGCCGCCGTAGGGCGCCTAATTCACGATCCGCGCCTGCGCTTCGATGACGTCGAACGGCGCGGCCATCGCGCCGAGAAAGGCGAGCAGGGCCTGCGCCCGCTCGGGCATCTCGAGGCCTTCGGTGCGCTCGACGGCCGCGCGCAGGCCCGGCATCGCTTCGAGCGTATGCGGGCTGCGGTAGGCGTCGACCAGCATCTTCGCGAGGTCGTGCGGACTGCCGCAGGAACGCCGCAGGCGGGCATCGATCACGGCCAGCAGCGCGCGCTGCATGCGCGGCGTCGGGTTGGCGATGTGCGCGAACACGGCGGGCGTGTTGGCGATGGACTCGCACAGCGCGTTTTCGATCTGGTCCGGCTTCATGTCGGACGCGATGTCGAAGTACGCGCGGTCCCAGCGCGTGCGCGCGTACGCGTGCCCGGCCGGGAAGGAGTCGAGGGTTTCAAACCCGAGCGCAGTGCTGGCGCGCGCGAGCAGGTCGAGCAGGACGGGGATCAGCGGCATGGCGGGTGGGAAGGGGATGGACGCATGCATGGGAGTGTAGCGCAAGCGTGGGAAGCGGGCTTCTGAACGTCGTTCCCGCGCAGGCGGGAACCCATGCCGAGCTTGATGCACCTGCGGCTTCGTTGCTGTGCCGGGAAGTGCGAGCCGGTTATGGGTTCCCGCTTTCGCGGGAACGACGTGCTTCAGTCAGGCGAACCGGCCAGCCCTGAAGTCCTCGACCGCCTGGAACAGCTCGGCCTGGGTGTTCATCACGAACGGGCCGTACTGCGCGATCGGCTCGTTCAGCGGACGGCCGGCGAGCAGCAGCAGGCGGCTGGCAGGGCCGGCCTTGATGCGCACGCCATCGGCGCCGGCTGCGTTGTCGAGGATCGCCATGCGCGCCTGCGGCACGCCTTTGCCCTCGACCGCCACCTCGCCGCGGAACACGTAGATGAACGCGTTGTGCCCGGCCGGAAGTAGCTGTTCGAAGCTCGCGCCTTCCGGCAGCTCGATGTCGAGGTACAGCGGTTCGGTTCCCGCGCGCTGCACCGCGCCTTCGATCCCGTGGCTGCTGCCCGCGATCACCTGCACCGTCGCGCCGCTGTCCGAGGTAAAACGCGGCACCTCGGCGTTCGGGATGTCGCGGTACCACGGCTCGGACATCTTGTCCGTCGACGGCAGGTTGAGCCACAGCTGGAAGCCCTCCATCAGGCCTTCCTCCTGTTCCGGCATCTCGGAGTGGACCACGCCGCGGCCGGCGGTCATCCACTGCACGCCGCCGTTCGTGACCAGGCCTTCGTTGCCGGCGCTGTCGCGGTGGCGCATCCGGCCCGTCAGCATGTAGGTCACGGTCTCGAAGCCGCGGTGCGGGTGCTCCGGGAAGCCGGCGATGTAGTCACCCGGCTTGTCGCTGCCAAAGGCATCGAGCATCAGGAACGGATCCAGGCGGCGCTGCAGCGGTTGGGTCAACACGCGGTTGATCTTCACCCCGGCGCCGTCCATTACGAACTGGCCGTTGATCAGGCGTTCCACGCCGCGCGAGCTGGTCACGCCTTGCTGGTTCAACTGTTGTGTCATCATTCTCTCCTGTTTGCGCCGCCCGGGCCAGGCTCAGGCCAGCGCGGTTTCGACCTGCGCGTCGGCCTCGGCGCGGCCTTTGGCGGCGGCGTCAGGACCCATCGCCTGGGCAGCCGAGTACACGAAGGTCGCGTCGGTCATGCCGACAAAGTTGAGCAGCATGCGGATGTGCGGCACTTGCGGGTCGGCGTTGTCCGGATAGATGCCGCCGCGCGAGGTCGCCACGAACGCTTTCTTGCCCTTCAGCAGGCCTTCCGGACCGGATTCGGTATAGCGGAAGGTGACGCCGGCGCGGGCGATCGCGTCGAACCAGGTCTTCAGTTGCACGGACATGCCAAAGTTATACATCGGCGCGCCCAGCACGACCACGTCGGCAGCCTGCACTTCGGCGATCAGCGCGTCGTCCAGCGCCACGCGGGCGGCCTGCTGCGGGCTGCGCTTGTCGGCCGGGGTGAACAGGGCGCCGAGCGCCGCGTCGTCCAGCACCGGGTGCGGGTTGGCGGCGACGTCACGCACCTTGACTTGGGCGCCCGGGTTGGCGGCGACCAGTTTGGCGACGATTGCATTGGCTACGCGGGACGATTCGGATTCGGCACCGCGGACGCTCGAGTTGATCTGCAGGATGTTCATTGTGTTGTTCCTTCTAGTGAATGGTCTTCGATGGAAACTACTTTAGCAGTTCCAAAATCAAACCGGAAGACGCTAGAATGGATAACATTATTCAGCCAGTGGAACAATCGCATGGACGTCGAACCGAACGACCTTTTACTGTTCGCCCGCATTGTCGAGGCCGGCAGCTTCAGCCAGGCGGCGCTGCGTGTCGACCTGCCGAAGTCGACCGTATCGCGCCGGATCGCACTGCTCGAGGCAAAGCTGGGCGAACGCCTGCTGCAGCGGACCACCCGCAAACTGGTGGTCACCGAATTCGGCGCCAGCCTGCTCGAGCATGCGCGCAAGGTGGTGGAGGAGGTCGAGGCGGCCGGCGCGCTGGTGCAGCACCGCCAGCTCGAGCCGAGCGGCCGGCTGCGCATCTCGCTGCCGGGCGACTTCGCGAACATGGGGCTCAACGACGTCATCGCGCGCTTCATGGCGCGCTACCCGGCGGTGACGCTGGAACTCGACCTGTCGCCACGCCGGGTCGACCTGGTGGCGGAGAATTTCGACATCGCGATCCGCATGGGCGACCTGCCGGACGATTCGTCGCTGCACGCGCGCCGGGTCGTGCTCGAGCGTTTCGGGCTGTACGCCGCGCCGTCCTACATTGCCCAGCGCGGGCTGCCGGAGCAGCCCGACGACCTGCTCGAACACGACCTGCTGTGCATCCTGAGCCGCAGCGGCGGCGCGGCGCCATGGGTGCTCACGCGCGGCAAGGTGCGGTGGGAGCGCGAACTGCCGGCGCGGCTGTCCGCCAACTCGCCCGACCTGCTCACGCGTATCGCCTGCAGCGGCGCCGGGATCGCTGCCAGTTCCGACCTGTTCGCGGGTCCCCATGTGCGCAAGGGAGAGCTGGTGCGGGTGCTGCCCGAATGGGACCTGCCGGTGGCCACGGGGTGGGCCGTATTCCCCGGCCGGCGCCTGATGCCCGCCAAGACGCGCGCGTTCCTGGATATGGTCGAAGAGATGTGCTGCGAAGGGAAGGGCGGGGAGCCGGTGTAACCTGGACGACGTGGCAGGGCGGCGGGTAACGGGGCGGTAGGGTGCGCACCGGTGCGCAGGCGGTCCGCCGCCCGTGTTACCGCGCGGTGGTTCGTGCCGGCCGATTCCCCATCATTTCGCCCAGCCGCACCTTGCGCTCCGGCGCCCATTCCGGGTTGAATTGAATCGTATCCTTCTGAAACAGCATCACGACCGTCGAACCGAGAAGGAAGCGTCCCATCTCTTCGCCTTTCTTCAGCACCACCTGGCCAGGTTCATAAGTCCATTCGCAGATGCGCGTCATGCGCGGCGGGTTGACCACGCCGTGCCAGACCGTTGCCATGCTGCCGACGATGGTCGCGCCGACCAGCGTCATCACGAACGGGCCATGCTCGTCCGACTCGAACACGCACACCACGCGCTCGTTGCGCGCGAACAGTCCCGGCACGCCGCGCGCGGTGGTCGGGTTCACCGAAAACAGCGCGCCCGGCACGTAGATCATGCGGGTCAGGCGGCCGTCGCACGGCATGTGGATGCGGTGGTAGTCCTTGGGGCTCAGGTACAGGTTGGCGAAGCAGCCGTGCTGGAAGTGCGACGCCAGCGCCGCGTCACCGCCAACCAGTTCGGTGGTGGTGAACTTGTGGCCCTTGGCCTGGAAAATGTGGTGGTCGTCGACGCTGCCGAACTGGCTGATCGCGCCATCGACCGGGCAGATGTAATCGGCATCGGCCAGCGGGCGCACGCCGTCGCGCAAGGGGCGCGTGAAGAATTCGTTAAAGCTCGCATAGCTGGCGATGTCGGCGTTGACGGCTTCGTCCATGTCGACGCCATACTTGCCGACGAACCAGCGGATCAGCCTGGTCGTCATCGCGCCACCTTTGGCGCCGGCGACGCGACCGGCGAACGAGGTCAGCGCCTGCTTGGGCATCACGTATTGCGGCAGTACTTTGAATCGATCGGACACGATGGAAGCCTCAAACTGTAACGATGGCGCATTATAACGGGGGTGCTGACGGGTATCAGCATTTTTGCGGCCGGCGATGCTTGCGTGGCCAGCCTCAGCGTCCTAGGATGTGACAATGGAAGACAGGGTAGCAAAACTCGAGGTTTCAGTTACCGACATTCGCGAAAGGCTGGCGAAGATCGAATTTCGCCTGGAAGACACGCGCAATGAAGTCGCTGCGCTGAAGGTGGAAATGCATAAAGGATTTGCCGAGATGATCAAATGGGTGGTCGGCACGGCCATCGTCCTCGGCGCAACTGGCATCACAGTCATCACCTTCGTCCTCAATTACGCGTCTCCCCGCGCGCTGCCCGCGCAACCCGCACCAATTGTCATCCAGCTGCCGGCCCAGCCTGCGGCGCAGTTGCCCGGCAGGCCCTAGGCAAGCGCACGCCCTGGCCGCTACCAAACGGTTTTTAGTGGCGTGGCCGTTTTCGTTTGCCCTGGCGCTTCAGAGCTGGCTTGGCCTTCGCCAGGGTGGCCGCCACCCATTTCATCAGGGCAGGTTCGTCCGCCATATTGCCCGCATAGGGCAGGTCGGGCACAAACGGCTCGCGCGTGGCCTGGAATGCCGTGTAGATCGCGGATGGGAGCGTGATCGAGCCATTGCCGCTGGGGAGATTGAACCGGTTGATCTCGCCATACGGCGAATAGCCGAGCGTTGACTCGCCCACCAGCACGGTATCGGCCATCGAACTGATTTGCTGGACGAAGTTCATGCAGGAGCTGAAGCAGCCCCGGTTGATCACGGCGGCAACGCGCGGTCCGCCCGGCCGTTTGCGTACCTGCGCTGCCAGCGCCGCCGCCTGCTCACGTGTGCCGCCTTCGACCTGGGCCATTTTTTCGCCGCCGCGAATGGCCATTTCCAGCTTGTGCAGGGTATCCTCGAATTCGCCTTTGGACGCGGCGTACTCCGGCAGGCTGGCATAGCGCTGGTACACGCCGACGGTGGCCTGGTCCGCGATCAGCAGTTTGGAATACGCGGCGGTGTCGCCCAAACGTTCGCCGTATTCCTTGCCGTAGAGCGCTTGCAGTGCGCGGTTGCCCCAGCTCGAATCGCCGCCGCCATTGCCGCGCAGGTCGAATACCACCCAGTCCGATTTCTTGAGCGCCGCCAGTTGCGGATACAGTTTCTCGTAAGGCGCCGCGGAAATGCCGCCATTGAAGTCCGGCATGGCAACCCAATGCATGCCGGCTGCGAGCGGATAGAGGCCGACTGGCCGGCCCTTGGCCGCATACTGTTTGCGCACTTGCTCGATGCGTTCGGCGCCGATGCCGTCCGCAACCGCCCGCAGCGGCAAATCGTAGCGGCGGCTGCTGCCGTCGGCCAGCGTGAAGGCACATTGCTTGGGCGTCCAGCCCAGGCCGAGGTCGAACATCGACTGCCTGGCGGCTTCGCTGGCGGCGGTGGCATATTCCAGGCTGTGATTGATGAAGGGCGCGACCTTACTCTTCAGATAGGTGCCGATCCAGACGCCGTCGCAGCTCTGCACGGTGGCGTCGCGCGGCGGCAGCGCTTGCGGCCAGTTCGATTCCGACCAGATGACGCGGTATTGGCCGTCAACCCGGTCGAGCACGATGCCGGTCCAGGCCTGGATCTTGAGTTGCAAGTTGATGCCGGTGTGCGGGTCACCGAAGCCGTTGATGAAGCGCACCATTGCGCGGCGGTAGTCCTGCTCGGTCTTTACATTGGCTGCTTCGATCATGCCGCCGCGCCCGCCGGCTTCCAGCGGAGCGATCACGTCGAGCTGCCCCGTGACGGCGCCAGCGTGGCTGCTGCGTATGGTATCGATGGCGAACTGCATGTCCTGCTGGGCGGCGGCGCTCCAGTCCGTGGCGCCCGGAGCGGCGTGGGCCAGCGCGGTACAGAGGATAAGCGGGGCAACGAGGAGGTTGGATGACGGCATCGGTTTCCTATTGAGCTGTAAGCGTAGAGCTGGCCGGGCGGATTCTCCACTAAAATTATTTTCTTGGCAACCAAGGTCCCTGCCTGGAGATCCATGGCATACATACCAAAAATATATTCCCGCGAGCAACAAAAAAGCGGCGAACTGACAGACAATGGTGTTCCCAATAAATTGTCTGTTCAATATGCGCCGCTACACGATCCGCTTGACCATGCTCGCCGGCGCCATTGCCGCCGTGACGCCGGCCTTCGCCCAGGAAGCGCAGCCCGCCACGACCAGCAAACCTGTCGTCACCCAGAAGACCGAGACTGATGAGTCAAAACTGCAGAAAGTCGAAGTGCGCGGCAGCGCCGAGGCGTACGATCCCCGGCGCGACGACACCGCCAGCAAGATCGTGGTCAACCATGAGGAAATCGTCAAGTACGGCGACACCAATGTGCTCGACGTATTGAAGCGCGTGCCGGGCGTGACCGTCAGCGGAGCGGCCGGGCGCGGCGGCGAGATCCGCATGCGCGGCCTGGGCAGCGGCTACACGCAGATCCTGATCAACGGCGAGCGCGCGCCGGCCGGCTTTTCGATGGATACGCTGTCGCCGGACGTGATCGAACGGATCGAGGTGCTGCGCGCCGCCAGCGCCGAGTTCTCGACCCAGTCGATCGCCGGCACCATCAACATCGTCCTGAAAAAGGTGATCAAGAACGCGCAGCGCGAACTGAAGCTCGGTTACGGCGCCGGCGCCGGCGTGCGCAGCCCGACCGCGAACCTGCAGCTGTCGGACCGCGCCGGCAAGATGTCGTATTCGCTGACCGCCAACCTGTTCCAGCAGCGCTTCGACCGCGACACGGGAACGGTGGAGCAGGGTTACAACCTGGCCGGCGAGCAGAACCTGCTGCGCAACAGTGGTTCGAACGAGGTCGGCCGGGTGGTGGCCATGAACCTCAGCCCGCGCCTGAACTGGACCCTGGACGGTGGCGACACCCTGACCTCGCAGTCCTTCCTGAACGTCAACCGGTTCCGGGTTCGCGACCGCGTCCTGGCCGCGACTCTTCAGGGCGATCCGCCGCCGTATCCGGTCCAGCAGATGTCCCTGACCAACGATAACGAGTTTTTCCGGACCGACCTGAACTGGGTGCACAAGCTGGCGTCCGGCGCCAAGCTGGACATGAAGATCGGCGGTGTAATCGGTGGCCTGGCGAATACGACCTACCGCGCCGGCACCGGCAACCCGCGCTATGACGACTGGAACCGCGTGATCGACTCCAAAGGGACCGATCGCGGCCTGAGCTCGACCGGCAAATACACCAATCCGCTGTTGGAAGGCCATTCGCTGGCGATCGGCTGGGACGGCGGCTACAACACCCGCGACGACGAACGCCATGAACGCGATTTCCTGCAGCCCGAGGTGGCGATTCCCGGCGGCGACGAAGACTACAGGTCAGCCGTCAAGCGCCTTGCGCTGTACGCTCAGGACGAATGGAACGTGACCAAGAGCTGGTCGGTGTACCTGGGCATGCGCTGGGAAGGCATCCGGATCCGTACCGAAGGCAATACCTTTGCCACCGCCGCGTCCAGTTCCAGCGTCTGGAGCCCGCTGCTGCAAACGCTCTGGAAGCTGCCCGGCACCAAGGGCGACCAGGTCCGCTTTGCCGTCACCCGCACCTACAAGGCGCCCGGCCTGCAAAGCCTGATCCCGCACCGCTTCACCTCCGTGAACAACAGCCAGGTCTCGCCCGACTCGCAGGGCAATCCGAACCTGAAGCCCGAGCTCGCGCTCGGTTTCGACGCCTCCTACGAACACTATTGGGCCGAGGGCGCGCTGCTGTCGGTCAGCACCTCCATGCGGCGCATCGACGACTACACCCGCAACCTGACCGTGTTCGAGGACGGCCGCTGGGTGTCGCTGCCGACCAACGCCGGACGGGCGCAAACGCGCGGCCTCGAACTGGAAGCGAAGTTCCCGCTCAAGTCCTTGCGGGCCAACGCACCGGCCATCGACCTGCGCGCCAGCCTGTCGCGCAACTGGTCGAGTGTCGACTCGGTGCCCGGGCCGAACAACCGGCTCGACCAGCAAACCCCGCTGTCGGCCAACTTCGGGCTCGACTACAAAGCCGGCGCGTTGACCACCGGCGGCAGCTTCGGCTTCAAGAACGGCGGCATGGTGCGGGTATCGGACCGGCAGACCGCCTATGTCAGCGTGCGGCGCGACCTGGACCTGTACGTGCTCTGGAAATTCGACCCGAAATACCAGTTGCGCATCGCGGTCTCGAATGTCCTCGGCCAGGACTATATCAACGAGCGAAGCTATGCCGGCGCCGAGGGCGAACTGCGCAGCCGCTGGGCGTATCCGGCCAGCGCCAATGTGCGCGCGACGATGGAAATGAAGTTCTGATTCAGGTGCCGATGAAAGGCCAGCCGGGTCATGCGCGCGCCCGGTGGGTGCTGAAGTAGCGCTGCGCCGCGATGGTCGCCAGCGCCTGCATCGCCGCGCAGACGTAGAAGGTGCTGCCGATGCGCCAGTCCTGCGCCGGCAGCCGGCTGGCCGCGCCGAGGATCGCGGTGCCCAGCAGCGGCATCAGGATCACGCCCAGGCTGCCGATCGACTGCAGGGATCCCATCAGCTCACCCTGTTCGCTGGCCGGCGTGGCCTTCGAGATGATGCCCTGCAGCGCCGGGCCGGCGGCGAAGGCGAGCAGGTTACACAGGATGAACACGTACATCATCCAGCCGCGCGTGGCCAGGCCATACAGCAGGTAGGTGATCGCGCCGGACCCGAGCCCGAGCAGCGACAGCCGCACCTCGCCCAGGCGCCGGATCAGCACCGCCAGCAGGCCGGCCTGCACCACCGCGGCGGACAAGCCCACGCAAAACAGCGCGATGCCGTTGTCGCGCGGGGTCCAGTTGAAGCGGAAGGTCGTGTACAGCACCCAGGTCGCGTGCAGCATCATTTGCGGGAAGGTGGTCAGGACGTACACCACCACCAGGCCGCGCACGTCGCGCCGGCGCACCAGCTTGAGCAGCGCCGCGAACGGGTTCACGCGCGCCAGCCGCAACGGTTCGCGCCGCGCCGCCGGCAGCGACTCGGGGACCATCAGCCAGCCGTACAACAGGTTGGCCGCCGACAGGCCGGCCGCCACGTAAAACGGCAGGTGCAGGCCGACGCTGCCGAGCAGCCCGCCAAGCATCGGCCCGCAGATGAAGCCGAGCCCGAACGCGGCGCCGATCTTGCCGAAGCTGCTGGCGCGGTTCTCGTGGCTCGAGATGTCCGACGCGTAGGCCGAGGCGACCGACATGCTGGCCGAGGACATGCCGCCGATGACGCGACCGAGGAACAGGAACAACAGGTTGGGCGCCCACGCGGTGACCAGGAAGTTGGCGCACATGCCGGCCATCGAATACATCAGCACCGGCCGGCGTCCGACCCGGTCGCTGATCGCACCGAGCATCGGCATGCACAGGAACTGCATCAGCCCGAACACCATCGTCATCACGCCGAACCACAGCGACTGCGCCTCGCGCCCGCTGACGAATTCGCCGACCAGCAGCGGCAGCACCGGGACGATCAGGCCGATGCCGAGCATGTCGATGAACACGCAGACCAGGACGAAGTTCAGGTTCCCGGCAGAGGCCTTCTGGAGGGTGGCGCTGGAGCTCATGGCGGTCGGCCGTAGCCGGGCTGGACGAAAACCCTATCTTAGCATCGGCGCTGGCGAAAGCATCCGCGGCGCCGCGCTTAAGAATACGCTTGGCAAGCCGGCGCAAGCGTCGCACAATCGGGCATCACATCAGGAGAGCGCCATGCGCCTTGCCACGATCACCAGCGCCGCGCTGCTTGCCGCGGTCTGCCTGCAGTCAGCCTTCGGAGCCGAACAGATGAACTTCCAGGAATCCATCGCCGTCGAGTCCAGCGCGGGCAGGGTGCTGGTGCACGTCACGGTCGACAACCAGGGCGAGAGCCCGGTGTATGTGCCGCGCGCGGTGGCCAGCGAACATGAGCTGTGGGGCCGGCTGTTCGAGGTGCGCGACCTTGCGAGCGGCCAGGTCCTCGAGTACACCGGCCCGATGGTCAAGCGCGGGCCCTTGACGAGCGCCGATTACCTGCCGGTCCCGCCGCACAGAAAACACAGCAATACGCTCGACATCACCGACGCCTACGCGTTCAGGCAGGGGACGCACAGCTACCAGCTCAGCTACCCTGGCACTTACCTGACGAATGTCGCCAGGCTCGATGCTGCGGCGCAGGTGGCGCCCGCGCCGGTGCAGTTCACCCACACCGGCCGGTAACGCTACCCCTTACTTCAGCGCGGGCGTATTTTCGCCAAAATATTCATGCGAGTCCGCGTTGTCGATTGCCTTGGCCGGATCGCTGATGGCCAGGCTGGCCGCGCCCGACTGGCCGTACACCCAGTCGTCGGTGCTGGCCACCACGTTGAAGTGGCTCATCTCGTGGACCAGCGTGCCGCCCTTCGAATCGGTGCCCGTCATCGGCGCGCTCCAGAACGCCTTGCAGACGTAGATCTTGTAGGGCTGGGTCGGGTAAACGTAGGCGTAGTAGGTCTTCTTGCAGCCGCAGTCGACCGTGATCGGCTTGTTCGCGAACGCGTCCTTGAGCGCCACGAAGTGCGACTTGACGGTCGCGACGCGGGTCGAGTCGTTGGCGCCGAACCAGTGGGTGTAGCGGGCGCCGACGGCGCCCTTGGCCATGTAGGCGTCGCCATCGGTCACCATCGACAGCCCGGCCGAGACGGCCGAGGCGATGGTGCTTTGCTGCGAGGCGGTGCAGCTGGTGAACGACAGGCTGCCGGTCGCCGCGGCCTGCATCTCGGGCAGCGACAATGCCTGCGCCGTGCCGCGCGGCTGGCGGCCATCGATCCAGATCGATACCGCCTCGGATTCGAGCTGGTCGACCTGCCTGACGGCGCCGGCCTGCGCGGGTGCGGCGGGCGCGCCGGCGAACAGGTCGAGCGACCCGGTGCGATACCGGATCGTGTAGTCGCCGGTGACGCTCAGGTCGTACAGCGCCGATAGCTCGACCTTGGCGCTGTGCGAGGCGCCCGGCTTGAGCAGGTAGTAGTCGGCCGCGGTGGGGGCCGGGCGCTTGGCGTGCGCGCCCAGGTAGGGCACCGGCAGGCCGTCGCGCGTCACGTCGAACAGCGACTCCTCGACCCCGCCAAACGGCGTATGCCACTTCAGCACGTACTGCGGGGTGGACGAGGTGTTGGTGATGGTGACCGTGACGACGAGGTCGTCGTCCTTGCCGAGGTATTGCTTGTCCGGGGTGATGGCGACCGCGACACCGTTCGAAGCCGCTTGCGCGCCCATGCACAACGCGAATGCAAATACCGCGAAGGCGGCGTTCCATATGCGAGTCCAGTTCATGTTTTCTCTCCGTGGGTAAGGGGCGGCCGGGCCTGGCCTTGTTATCGATGAGTTCCAATGAGTTGGAAACTCGTCAATACATACTTACGGAATCATGCACTGGTGTAAATCTGATCTGCATAAGGCGCGCGAAATAGTCGAAATCTGAACACCTGCGGATTTTTCTATTTTACGGCCCGGAAAATTTCTACGAGCCCAGCCACTCGGCGGCAAACGCTTCGCGGAACGCGAGCAGGGAAGCCACCCGCTGTTCGCCCAGCGCGCGGCCGGCCTCGGTCTGCATCATGGCCGGCAGGCGCGCCAGCTTGAGCGGAATGTGGTCGAGCGAGAACGCCTGGTCGTCGAGCTCGCGCCGTTCGCCCAGCGGATCGTCGCCGTGCGCCAGCGCCCACTGCATCCGGCCGGCGGTGTAGAACATGCGCGCCAGGCCGACCGCGCCCAGGCCGTCGAGGCGGTCGGCGTCCTGCACGATCTTCGCCTCGATGGTGTCGGCGGCGATCGCGGCCGAAAAGCTGTGCGCCTCGATCGCATGCGCCACCGCATCGAGCCGGTCGGCCGGAAAATCCATCCATGCCAACTGGTGGCGCGCCAGCTGGGCCGAGCGGCGCGAGGCCTGGTTGCGTTCGGGATCGTTCTTCGGCAAGTTGACCAGGTCGTGCAGGTAGCAGGCGGCCATCACGACCAGCGCGTCGGCCTCGGGATGGCTGGCCAGCAGCTGCTGCGCGTTGCGCCAGACCCGTTCGAGGTGGCTGGCGTCGTGCGCGCCATCGGTGCCGGCGGCGCCGGCAGCCAGCGCGGCCAGGCGCGCGCGCCATGCGCCAAGCTCAGTCGGGGAGGATGTCATCGAGGCTTTCTTCTAGGGGATCGGTGGAGCCGCGCTGCGACAGCGCATCGGCCTCCTGGTTCTTGTGGCGCGGCACCCAGCGCAAACTCGCGTGAGGCAGTTGCGCCAGCAGTGCAAGCGCCGCCTGCCGGTATGGCTGCAGCGCCGGCGCCGCCGCGTGCGCGGGGCCGTTGACGTCGTCGATGACGACCTGGCTGTCGCCGTAGACCGTGAGCTCGTGCGCACCGTGTTGCAGCGCGGCCTCGAGCAGAGCAATCAGGGCGCGATACTCGGCCTCGCTGCTGTTCCCATGCCCGGCCGATTGCGATATCTGCACCAGCTCGCCGGCAGGCCCCTTGAGCAGCGCGCCGATCGAACAGCGGCCCGGATTCGGCCGCGCCGAACCGTCGAACCAGGCCCGCCATTGCGTCGCCGGGCCATCGTGGCGCGCCTGGCGCAGCGCCCGCGCCGCTTCCTTGCGCGCATTACTGGCGGCGGCGCGGCGCTCGTCGGCCACACGCTGCGCCTGGCGCTGGCGCAGCAGCGCTGCGAGGCCGGCGGCCCCGGCAGTCGCCGCCAGCGTCTGGCGCAGGGCCTGCTCTTCGGACAGCCCGGCGCTGTCGGCGAGGCGGCGGCTGGCCGTGCGTTCGGTTTTCGAGGCCGCTGCGAGCAAGCGGTGGAGTTCGTTCATGCCGCCAGCATACCGTTTTCAGGGCGCATTGACAAAAAAGCGCTGTCACCCGGCCGGGCGGCAGCGCTTTTTCTTGAGAGCAAGTAATTGCAAAACAATTCGACTCTGACCCTACTTTTACGGCGAGTAGTTGCAAAACAATTCGACTCTGACCCTACTTTTAACGGCGGTAGGGATTGTCCGGGCGGCTGTCATAGCGGTTCGGGACGCCGTCGCCATCGCGGTCGCGGTCGTAGCGGTTCGGCACGCCGTCGCGGTCCTCGTCCCAGCGGCCTTCGTGGCGGCGCTCGTAGCGGTCGGGGATGCCGTCGCGGTCGCGATCGTGGCCGCGCCACTCCATGCGGTCCGGGATGCCGTCGCGGTCGCGGTCACGGCCGCCGTATGCGCTCCAGCGGGCCGGCTCCATGTACCAGCCGCCGTCGCGCTGGTACCAGGCCGGGGCCGAATACACATAGCCCGGGCGCTCGGCCACCCAGTAGCCGCCTACCCAGTCATGGCGGTGGCCGCGCCACTCCCAGTGGCCGGGAGCCCACACGTAGCCGCGGCGCGGCGCCGGCACCCGCTCGTACATGGGCGCTGGCGGGGCCGAGCCGACCACCACGCTGAGGTGGGTTTGCGCCATCGACGGCAGCGGGGCATAGGCGGCCGCGCCAAGCGCGATCAGGGTTGCAAAGGTGAGGGTGCGTTTCATGTCAGGTCTCCAGATCCAAAACGGATGATTCAATATATCAATCCACGCCGCGGATGGGGCGAATTGATGCACCTGCTTACAACTGAAACAGATGTGTTTGAAACCGTAACGGCTGGAGCGACAGGACCGCAATGGCAAGCACGGACGCGCGGGCAGCCGGTGGCTGGCGTGCGTCCGCGTGCGGTGAAGGTCAGGCGCGGTTGGCCGCGGCGGCGCGCTCGGCCAGGGTCATCTGCAGTTTCTGCGCGGCGGTCAGGCGCTTCGCGGTGACGTTCACGACCGCCATTTTGGTCGGCGTGGCGACGTCGGCGGCGAGCTGCGGTTCGGCGGCCCCGGCGAAGTAGCCGGCGGAGACAGCGACGGTCAGCGCGACGGCGAAAACGGCTTCCATGTGCTTGAGGATGTTCACGATGTGCTCCTTTGCGCGGTTGGTTTCGACAGGATCACTGTAGGCGCGCGCCGCGCCGCAAGCCATCGGATTGCGACGAGCCGCAAAAAACGCGGGACAAGCTGCAAAAACGGGCTCGCCGAGTCCGTATCGGGACGCGTTTCCAGCCCCCTCCGCTAGTGCCTTGCAAGGCCTATCCACAGCGGGGAACGCATGACAGGAGCAATTGCCACCGTATTCGAACTGCTGGCCACCGGCCGCACCGCGCGGCGGCGCGCGCGCAACCTCTCGGCGGGTGCGCGGCGCACCCCGGTGGCCGGTGCGGCGGCGGCAAACCGGGCCTGGCTGCGGCTGCCGCGCCTGGGCGCCGTGGCCTGGATCGGCGCGCTCGGGACGCTGCTCGCGCTCGCGGCGGCGCTGGCGATCGCGTTCCATGCACGGCTGCTGGCCGCGACGGCGATCCGGACCCAGCCCGGCTCCAGCGCCGCGCAACTGGAAGCGCTACAGCCGCTGCTGCCGGGCGCCCGCCTGCAGGTCCCGGCGCAGCCCGGCGCCAGCTTGCAGGCGGCCGGCGAGGGCGCGGTCCTGATGCTGACTGGGCTGCGCGCCGAGGCGCCGCTGCATATCGACCTGTGCGCGCAGATGGCCGGCGCGGGTCAGCCACGCCTGCTGCCGCTGCGGATCGGTTACCGGTTCAGCGACGTCGCGCGCTGGGTCGGGCGCAACCAGGCCGCGGCCAGCCCGCAAACCGTGCGCAATATCGTGCTGGCCGCGCCGGGCGCGCCGATGCCGGCGCTCGAGATCACCGGCACGGCCGTGCCCAACTTCGCCGATCCTGGCGCCCAGCCCCTGCGGCTGCGCTGGGAAAGCGACGCCGCGCCCGCGCATTGGATCGGCGAGGGCGGCGCCGTCGCCATGGCCCGCAGCGTGCGCGGCGAGGCCGCGCTGCGCCAGGAAGGATGGCTGGTGTGGCGCGGCGACAGCGCGCTGCGCATCGCGCGCCGCGCCAGCGCGGCCTGTCCGCAGGCCGGTGAACTGGTGCTGCAGCTGTACCACGGGGCTGGCGGCGTGGCCGGCAAGTCGCTGGTGGTGGCCTTCGCGGCGCATGGCGCAGCGCGCAGCGTGTGGCTGGCGCCGGGCGAATACAGCGTCCCCGCGGCAGCTCCCGCTGCGCTGGAAGACCAGGCCCTGTTCGAACAGCTGCGCGCACACCGCTTGCTGCGGCTCGGCGCGTCGGGGCTGGCCGAACTGGCTCCGCCCGACCTGCCGGCGCTGCTGGCCGCGCCCTCCGCCGCGCGCGCCGCGCCAGTGGCCGGATGGGATACCGTGCGCTTCGGCGATGCGGCGCGTGAGCTGCTCGACCGGCTGTACCACAAGGCCGACGGCGATTATATGCGCGAGCAGATCCGCATCTTCAATAGC
The DNA here is from genome assembly GCA_045810465.1 of Massilia sp. Lineage (GTDB taxonomy): Bacteria > Pseudomonadota > Gammaproteobacteria > Burkholderiales > Burkholderiaceae_D > Telluria. Next base: position 47,944 of record JBJMVW010000221.1, read on the forward strand.
GAGCGGCGGCTGCTGGCATGGCGCGTGCGTGGCGCCGGCCTGCCGCTGCCCGCGCGCGCGAGCGTCGGCGGAGCGCCCGCCGCCACTACCGGCGCGATGCCCGCTGCCGCGGCGCGGCTGTTCGCGCAGCTGCCGCAGTGCTGGTCGCCATGGACCCGCGTGGCCGACTGGCCGGCCGCCGGCGACGACGCGCTGTTGACCCTGCCGCTGCCGCGCGCGGCTGCGGGCGGCGAAACGCTGCAGCTGCTGGTGGCCGGCCGCATCGGCGCCGTCGCAGGCGCACGCCTTCGCGCCGTGCCGCTGCCCGCCTGCACCGGGCGCGCCTGCCCCTCGCCCGAGGCGGTGCAGCAGGCCGAGCTCGCGCTGCTGCCTGGCGCGCGCCAGGTCACGCTTGCGGTCACGCCGCTCGACAGCGGCGCGCTGGCGGCGCCGGGTGACCACGATTACCGCCACCTGCGCATCGACGCCGGCGGCCTCGCCTGGCAGCCGCTGGTGCAGCGCGCGTGGGCGCCGCGCACGCCGCTGGCCGCCGCCGTGATCCTGGCCGACCGTTCGGGCAAGCGCCTGTGGGCCGACGGCATGCCTTCCACCGAGGCCGAGGCAGCGGGGCTGGCGCCGCTGCTCGGGCTGCGCGCCGAACACGCCAACAGCATCGCCGGCATGCTGGCGCGCCTGCCGTCCAATGGCGCCCCGCACACTGCGCGCCTCACGCTCGACCTCGCGCTGCAAGCGGCCAGCGCCGCGGCGCTGGACTGCATCGGCATGCGGCGCGGGCGCTTCGATGGCGGCCGCTGCACTGGCGGCGCCGCGCCGCCCGCGGGCCGCCAGGCCGGCATCGTGGTACTCGATACCGAAACCGGCGACGTGCTGGCGGCCGCCGGCGCCGGCAGCGGCAAGGTCGACCCATCCAACTGGACCGAGGTGCGCGACTTCGACCGCGCCGACCCCGCGCGCAGCCCGCTGCGGCTGCCGGCGCTGCAGCACGACGGCGGCGCCCATCGCAGCCCCGGATCCACCTTCAAGGTCATCAGCGCGCTGGGCCTGGAACTGGCCGCGCAGCGCGACCCGCAACTGTCGGCACTGCTCGACGGCATGCCGCTGGCGCAAATCAACCGCATCGCCGGCGCCAAGGGCTTTGCCTTCCGCACCGGCGCCGCCGCCTATCCGGCCGACACCAGGCTGGCGCACATCACCAACTTCCGTGACCAGCAGCTCGACCGCCGCGCGCAGGACGGCAAGCTGGGCCTGGCGCAGGCGCTCACCTACAGCCTCAACACCTGGTTCGCCTGGACCGGCGAACTGTCCGACCGCAGCCTGTTCGGCCGTCCGGACGGCGGCGCGCCCGGCCTGCAGGCGCTGGCGCCCGGCACGTTCGACGGGGTGCGGCCGATCGTCGAGATGGCGCAGCGGCTCGGCTTCGAACAGCCGCTGCGGCTGGACGGCGGGCTGCTGCCGGCCGACTACCCGTGGTCGGCGTGGGATGCGTTACAGGGCAGCGCGGCCCACATCGACCCGATCCACACGCGGCACGAACTGCGCCAGATGGCGATCGGGCTGCGCATGCAGGTGACGCCGCTGCAGATGGCGCTGGCGGCGGCTGCGGTGGGGCAGGGCCGTGTAATCGCGCCGCGCCTGCTGCTCGCGCTCGACGGCCGCGAAGCGCGGCAAGCGGAAGGGCCGGCGCTGGGCGTACGCCTCGACCGTATCCGCGCCGGCATGAAAGGGGTAGTCGACGCCGGCACGGCGGCCAGTGCGTTCCGCGGCGCCGCGTTCGACCGCATGCGCGCGGGCCTCTACGGCAAGACCGGCACCGCGCCGACCGGCGAGGTTGACGCCGCGGGTCGCGAACTGGCCACGGTATGGTTCACCGGCTGGCTCGAACCCGGCAGCATTCCGGGCCAGGCGCACCGCCTGGCCATTGCCGTCTTCGCCAGCCACTCCGAAGCGACCGGCGGCGAGCACGCCGCGCCGATCGCCGCCGCCGTCCTGCGCTCGCTGCAAAAATAGGGTCAGAGTCAAATTGTTGGGCAACTAGTGGTTCAACTATAAAAATGGGGTCAGAGTCAAATTATTGAGCAACTAATTGCCCAACAATTCGACTCTGACCCCAATTGTGGTGATCCAATTGTGGATTAGTTGCTCAACAATTCGACTCTGACCCCATGCATCCATGCATCGGGGCGACAGGCCGGCGTCTCCGGCGCGACAGTGAAACGTGTTTGTGTGGCATTATTTCCCGAAGTCCGCCATGGAGCCACGAAGAGGTCGGTATGCGTTTGCCGGGAACCCGGTATCAGGAGCACGGCTGGGAATACGTTCGCAAGCTGCTTGGCCAGTGTTCGCTGCAGGCGTTGGCGCGCGGCGGCCAGGCGCGCCTGTTCGAGGCGGACGGGCTGCCGCTGTATGTCGACCTGGTGGCGGAGGCGCTGCACGCGTCAAGCCGCAGCGCGCGCGCGACAGCGCCCGGCAACAGTTACGGCGATAGCGTGTCCGAACTGGCACTCACGCTGGTGTACGAACTGCGCGAGCGTCCTGGCGAGTGGAGCGCGCTATGCGGCGCGCTCGAGGCCGAGCATCAGCGGCACGGCCCGTCCTGGGATCGCGCTGGCGGCGAGGCGCTGCTGCGCAAAAAATTCAACGATATGTATGCGGTCCTGCGCGACAAGGTCGATGCCGATAATTACCAGGCCGCCTGCGGGCGCGCGTGCAGCGCCAACCGCATGTACGCGTACCGGATGCTGGACACGGCCTGGGGCGACATCGCCCGCCTGTTCGCCGCGTGGCGCGAAAACGCCGCGCAGGTGGGCGCCATCCTGGGCCGCGCGGTCGAGGCCATGCCGGTCGAAGCGCGCCAGGTCCGTTCGATCTCGGAGTGCCGGCCCGAGTGGGTGCTGCGCTGGAGCGAGTCGCGCGAGCGTTTTACCGGCAGCGCCGGCCCGCTGCATACCCGGTCGAAGCGCTTCGCCAGCCTGAAGGATAACCCCAGCAAGATCGGCGCCATGCTGCGCGAGATCGGCGAGTACGAGGAACTGTCGGCCAACCGCGACCAGGACTGGCTGCTCGACGCCAGCGAGGCTACGCTGTGGCTGGACGACTACTGGCGCGTGCTGGACGAATCGGCGCACGCGTCGACCCCGGGACCGGACCAGATCCTCGAGGCGCGCGAGGAGGAGCTGGACCTGGCCGGCCCAGCGGATGCCGGCGAGCCGGCGCCACCCGCGCCGCGGCCGGCGGCTGCGCTGGCGGCGATGGAGGCGGCGCACAGCGTTTCACTGCCCCCCCGCTTCGTGGAACTGGCGCGCGCCGCACAGGAGGCCGGCAGCTGGAGCGCGCGGATGCTGGCCGGCGACTCGCTGCCGGTGCGGCTGGCGGTGTACCTCAAGCTGCTCGGGGCGGCCGACGACAGCTATCCGTCCGAGTGGCTGGACCCGGCGACCGCCGAACTGCCGACCATGCAACAGCTGGCGGCGCTCGACCAGGTGTCGCTGCCGACGCTGCGCAAGCGGCGCGACGCGGCGATCGAACGCCTGAAGGGACTGCGAGCGTGAAGGAGAACGAGATGACGATGACTGGACTGGACCGCAAACTGCAGGAAAGGCTGCTGCTGGCACGCCGCAGCGAAGGTGATCGCCTGGTGCTGGCCGACGAGGTGCTGGGCGCGGCGCTCGACGGCAGCCGCCCGCTGACCGTCAACGAGCGCGCCGCGCTCGAAGCCTCGCCGCTGACCGTGCGCCGCCTGCGCCAGCTTTCCATCGAGCGCCGCAGCGCCGCGAACGATTGCGCCTGGAACGGCAGCGCCGGCATGCTGCGCGCCGCCGACAACGGCGCCGCGCTGGCCGAACTGGCGACCGACGACGGCTGCTGGACCCTGCATTTTGTCGGCCGCGACGGCGACTCGCGCGTGATCCTGCAGCTGGCCGCCGGCGCGCCTTTCGCCGCGCGCCTGCTGCGCGAACAGGCGATGCTGCGGGTAGTCGATGGCGGCGGCGCAGTGGTGCTGCAGGGCCGGCTGGATGCCGACGGCGAGTGCGAGGCCGCGTGGCCGTTCGCCAGCGCGCCTGCCGCCCACTTCCAGCGCGCCGGCGCCGCGTTCGCGGTCGAACCGCTGCGGCCCTGACGCATGCTCGGCCTGTTCAAACGCTTGGGGCCGCAGGCCGGGGTCGACACCTCGGCCCTGGGCGCAAGCGCGCTGGCGCTGCCGATGCCGTCCGCTCGCGTGGTGCCGGCCGCTTGCACTGGTGTGGTGGTCGCGAGTAGCGGCAGCACGCGCCGAGTGGCCGAGGGCGCCAGGCTGGTGCTGGCCGAGGGCGAGCGCGCGTTCTGCTTCCACCCAGGCCCCTACAGCGCGGAGCTGGCGCCGTTCGCGGCGGCGCCCGAGATCGGGCTGCGGGTCGCGTTCGCGGTCGATCGCCCCGACCCGCGCGCGATCCAACAGCGCTTTGACCTGTACCTTGCGAGCGAAGGCGGCGACGGGGTCGGGCTGGCCGCCTTCGTGGCCGCTGTCGAGGCGGCGCTGCAGCGTGAACTGGCCCAGGGCAACCTCGAACTGCCCCCGTGCACCACGCTGGAGGAATGGAACGCCTTCCGGGCCGGGTTCGACCAGTTGCTGTATTCCCGCTTTGGGGTGACGGTCGACGATTGCGTGCCGGTCGACCTGGGCGAGTGCCGCGACTACGCCGCCATGCTGGAGGGACGCGCCGCGGCCGCACCCGTGGCCGCGATGGCCCCGCCCGAGGCACCGCATACGGCGCTGGCGTTCGATCCGGCGTGCGCCGATGCGGCTGCATTGCGGCGCCTGTTCCTCGAACTGCCATGCGTGATGTGCGCGTTGCGCGTTGCGGTGCTGCCGGCCGGGCAGGCGCTGTTCCGCCAGCACCAGGCGCTGCTGCAGCGCCTCGATTTGGTGAGCCTGTCCGTCGCGACCATGCCGGCACTCGAACTGGAAGCGCCGGGCCAGCCGCTTGCGCCCGGCCAGCAGTTGCGCCGCGCCCGCCACAGCAGCCGCGCCGCGGTCGGGCTGGACGAGGCATGGGCGCTGCTTGCGCGCCTCGAGCATGCCGGCGAGGCGCAACTGGCGGCGCTGTTCGACGAAGCCGACCGCATCGTCGCCAACCTGGAACACGACACGGCCGGCCGCCGCGCCGTGGCCGGCGAAACGGAGGGAGCATGATTGCGCTGCCCGTCGGCGCCGAATGCCGCAGCATGCTGGCCGACGGCTCGCTGCTGACGGTGAGCGCGACCCGGCGCGAACGCGCAGGCCGGGCCGACGTCAAGTGCAGCGCGGGTGGCAACCTGGCGCTGGCCGGACGGATGCAGCAGGTGGTGCGCCTCGCGCGCCTGACCGAAGCGCGCCTGGACAGCCGCGACCAGGTCGTGATCAGCATGGACCGGCCGCCGCAGGATCATGAACGCGACTGGGAACTGGCCGTGGTGCTGGCCGACCGCATGGTGCGCGGCCTGTTCCACGGCGCCGGCGCCGTGTGCGCCAACGGCTGGTCCGACGAATGGCACCTGGGCCGCGTCACGGGACACGACCTGCACGAGGCCCCGGCCCACGTGCTGCTCGGCGGCGAGGGCGGTTTGCCGCACCTGGGCGCGTTGGCCGGGCGGCCCGACCAGTCGGCGGCGGTGTCAAGCGCGCGCGCCTGGTTCCCGCTGCGCAGTGGTGGCATCAACGATAGCCTGTGCTGGGTCGAGGTGAGCGTATATCCGCTCGCGCACGACGGCGCCGACGAGGAAGCGTCGATCGCCGTGCCTGGCCTCGACGCTGCGCGCCAGTTGGCGGTGCGCCAGGCGCTGGTCGGCGCGCGCCATTTCGATGGCCGTGCGCTTGGGCGCTGGCGCAGCGTGGTGCGCTTCGGGCAGGACCGGTTCCAGGGCAATTCGTATGAACTGGCGCTGGTGATGGCCGACCGCCTGGCGCGCGGCCGCGAGTTCCTGCCGCGCGGGCGCATTGTCGCCAGCGGCTGTTCGGCCGCCTGGCACGTGGGGCGCGTGGATACGGTGGAGGCGCTGGCGCCGAAATGCGCGCTGATCCTGCACAGCGCGGCGCCGGGCGACCGCATCCTGCTGCCGAAGGCGTGGAAGCCAGGGCTTCCGCCCGGGTACGCGGACGCGCTGCGGGCGAAGGGCGCGAGCCTGGCCTGCGTGGAGCGGATCGGGATCATTTGAGCTGTGTCGCGCACGCTTGCGGCACGTGCGGCGCCAGCGGGCTGTGCACTGCTAGAATCGACCTCGGCAGTATCGCGCGTCGCAGCGTGCACAATGACAACCAGGAGTCGGATATGTTCCAGATGTTCGGTTTTGGCGGGGCCGGGTGCCCGCGCTGTGGACACAAGGACGCGGACAAGGCGGGCTATTGCGCCCGTTGCGGGCTGACGCCCGGCGCGCCGCGCAACGCGCCGGTGCTGCGCGAGAACCGCTGGGTCGCCGGTCCCGACGAACTGGCGGTATTCTTTGGCGTGCGCGAGCTGGCGGGCGTGTTCGTCAAGACGCTGCGCGTGCCGGCCACCGCGCGCGCCTACATCCTGCAGGGCGACAAGGCGACCGAAGTGCCCCAGGGCGAATACGAGATCGAAGGCTTTTTCACGCGCCTGAACCACCTGCTGCGCGACCAGCATGCCGAGATCCTGGTCACCCGCACCGGCGCGCTGCCGGTCGAATTCGCGTTCGACGGCCTGCCGACCGCCGAACACCTCGAGGTAGCGGCGCGCTTCACGGTCAGCGTCAAGATCGAGAACGTGCCCGCGTTCGCGCGCCACTTCATGACCATGCCGGGCACCATCGGCAGCGCCCAGCTGCGCGAACTGTTGTCCGCGCCGGTACGCCAGTTTGCAGCCGAATTCATCGCCGCCCGATCGATCCGCGAGATGGCCGACAACCGTGAGCTGCGCGCGCAGCTCGACGAACGGCTGCAGGGCGCCCTCAAGCTGCTGCTGGCCCAGTACGGGCTGGCGGTGTCGCAGGTCGACACGCTGGCCCTGTGCCACGACAAGTTCGACGCCAACCGGAAGCGCATCGGCAGCCTGTGGCTGGTGGCGGACGAGCGCCACGTGCAGCTCGAACATGCGAAGCACCTCGACCAGCTGTACAACGACGAGGAATGGCAGCGCATCCGGCGCGAGGAACAGGAGGCGCGCCTGCGGCACAAGCGCGCCGAGCTGCGCCAGCTTGAAACCATCGAGCGCGCCGAGTTGTCGCTGGCGGGCGCCGAACGCGCGCACGCGATCCGCTCGCGCGAGATCGACCTGTACGGGCGCATCGTCGAATCGAAGTCGCGCCGCCAGGCGATCGAACGCGGCGCCGGTGACCTGCTGGCCGACCTCGAACACGACATCGCCAAAAAAGGCGCGCAGCGCGCCGGCGAGGCCGCCGGGTGGGAGCACGTGCGCGCGCTGGCCGGGATCAGGATGCGCACCGAGCTCGAGGTCGCGCAGCAGGAGGCGCGCCAGTCGCGCGTGCTGGCGCAGCAGCGCTTTTCGCACCAGCTGCTGCAGCAGCAGATCAGGAACAAGATCGAGCAGGTGCGCCAGATCGAGGACGCGGCGCACCAGCGTGCCGAGCTCGCGCGGCTGCGCGACAGCGAGCTGGTGGCGGAGCGCCGCGCGCGCGCGCTCGACGACGAGGAACACGCGGCGCGCTACCAGCTGCTGGTATTGGCCAATGCGGCGCGGCGGCGCGAGGCCGAGCGCGAGCTGGAATGGGAGGAAGAACTGGCCCTGGGCCGCAAGCGCGAGCTGCTGCGCAGCGAATCCTTGCAGGCGGAGGAAGCGGCGCAACAGCTCGAGGCAATGCGCCGCAGTGGCGCATCGGCCCACGCGCTTGCCCAGCACGAAAAGCTGCTGCGCACGATCGAGGCCGATCACCTGCACCAGCGCGGCGCGCACCAGTTGCAGCAGGAGCTTGAAGCGCGCCGCGATGCGCACGAGATCGCCCGCAGCGAGTCGTTCGCGGCGATGGACGATGCCGCAAAGCTGGCGCTGGCGCCGGCCTCGAACGCCGCGGTGCTGGGCGACTACCTGAAGACGCGGGTGCACGCCGCCATGGACCCCGGCCAGCTCGCGGCGCTGGCCGGGGTGGTCGCGGCAACCAACAGCGTGGCGCCGCTCGACGCCGCGCGCATGGCGCAGGAACGCGCCGACCAGGAACGCGCGCAGCGCGACGCCGAGGTGGAAAACGAACGCCGCCACCAGCTTGACCTGCTCGCGCTCCGGAAGCCCTGATCCGGTCATGCAAACGGCCATCGACAAGATCCGCGAATTGCGCGCGCTGCACGAGGACGGCCTGTTGAGCCGCCACGAGTTCGACCTGCGCAAGGACGCGATCCTCGATGCCGCCTGCGCCACGCCGGTGGAGCTGCCGCCGGCGCATGAAGCGGCCGCCGGGCGCCCCGGCACCGAGATCGGCCTGATGGCTGGCCAGGAGCTTGGGCCGCCCGCGCGCCGCTATCGCCTCGAGCGCCTGATTGCGTGCGGCAGCGTGGCCCAGGTGTGGCAGGCCACCGACCTCGCGACCCAGGCCGAGCTGGGCCACAGCGCGCAGGTGGCGCTGAAGATCCTGGCCCCGCAACTGACCCGGAACGCGAACTACGCGCGCCTGCTGGTCGAGGAAGCGGCTCGCGCGCGGCGGCTCGCGCACGAACACATCGTGCGGGTGTACGACTGGGCGCGGGACCCTGCCACCGCGAGCTACTTCATCATCATGGAATGGCTGGAGGGCGCCGACCTCGACACCCTGCTGGCGCGCGATGGCCCGCCCGGCGTGGCGCGCGCGCTGGAACTGCTCGCGCCGGTCGCCGCGGCGCTCGACTATGCGTGGGACAAGCACCGGCTGGTCCACCGCGACATCAAACCGGCCAATGTGTTCGTGACCAAAAAGGGCGAAGTCAAGCTGCTCGATTTCGGCATCGCGGCGCGTGCACGCGCGACGGCCGGCGGGTCGGTGCTGGAAGCGCCGGCCAGCTCGGGGACCGCGGGCTACCGCGCGCCGGAGGCCGGTGTGCCGGGGCGGCGCCCGGAGCCAACGCTCGATGTCTACGCGGTCGCGGTGATGTTTTACCAGATGGTGAGCACAGGCCTGCCGTTCGGGCCTGCGCGCCAGGCTGGGGATACCCCGGCCAGGCCCGACTGCCTTGGCGAGCATCAGTGGCGCACGCTGCAGGCCGGTTTTGCGCCGGATCCCGCGGCGCGCCCGGCAACCGTGGGCGAACTGCTGGCGCGCCTGCGCGACAGCGCCAGCAAAGTAGTGGCGCAGCCAGCAATCGAAGCACCGAAGGCCGCGCCCGCCAAGGCTGAACCCCAGGGGACGCAGGTGCTATTGGCGCGCCAGCGACGCGAGCGCGAGAAGCAGGAGCGCGCAGCCGCCGAATCGGCTCGCCTCAAACGCAAGGAAGCGCTGCGCCAGCAGCTGCTCGCGCGGCGCGCCGAGGACGCCGAAAAAGCGAGGCTGTCCAAAGAGGAGGCGCGGCGCAAGGCACTGCAGGCGCGTGCGGCCGGCGCGTACCTGGTGCAGCAACAGCGCGAGCGCATGCTACCCGCTGGCCGCGACGAAGCCGGTTCGCAACCCGTCCTGCGCGATCGCTTCATCGACGGTGGCGGCGCGGGTCCTGCACTGGTGCCGCTCCCCGCCGGACGATTTCAAATGGGCTCACCCGAGCATGAGCACGACATCGCGCTGCAGGCCGGCGCGCGCAAGCACTGGCTGGCGCGCGAGCTGCCGCGGCATTGGGTCGACATCGGGCGCGCTTTTGCGCTGGGCCGCTATCCGGTCACCGTCGGGGAGTGGCGCGAGTTCGCGGCCGCCACCGGTTGGCATGGGAAGGGCGCGGTTGACTGGCAGTGCCCCGGCTTTGCGCAGGCCGACGCGCACCCGGTGGTCGGCATCACATGGCACGACGCGCAGCAGTACCTGCGCTGGCTGTCGGCGCACACCGGCCAGGCCTACCGCCTGCCGAGCGAAGCGGAGTGGGAATACGCCTGCCGCGCCGGCACCAAAACCGCCTTCAGCTGCGGCGACACCATCAGCACCGAGCTCGCCAATTACGACGGCACCTTTAGCTACAACGCCGGGCCGCGCGGCGTGTTCCGCCAAGGGACGACAGCGGTGGGCAGTTTTGCGCCCAATCCGTGGGGCCTGTTCGACATGCACGGCAACGTGTGGGAATGGGTGCAGGACACGGTCCATGACAACTACGACGGCGCCCCGCTCGACGGCAGCGCGTGGGAGGAGGGCGGCGACCAGGCCCGCCGCATCCTGCGCGGCGGCTCCTGGCTGTACCACCCGCGCTACCTGCGCTCGGCGCTGCGCAACGGGTTCTCGGCCGCCCTGTGCAATGACATCGTCGGCTTCCGGGTGGCGAGGGACCTGCCGCGATAGCTGCGCCGGTTCGCTGCGATATACTGGCGGTTTCGTTCAACATCGCTCCCGCCAATGCGCTTCGTTTCTTGCCTTGCTCTCGTTCGTCGCTCGCCGGCCGGGTCCATCGGCGGGTCGCCCTTGACCTCGTGCGTGACAAACGACCGTGCCCCATCTGCTCGATAACATCTTCTGGAATACGCTGACCGGCCCGCACGCGCGCTACGCCAGCGGCACCGCCGACGCGCGCCGGTATGCGCCGGGCTTCTCGCCGATCGTCGGCTTCCCGGATCCCGGCCAGCCGAACCTGGCCGCCCTGCTGCCGTTCTGCGAGCCGGGCGAACAGTTCTATTGCGACGGCTGGTCCGGTCCCGCGCCGCAAGGCTGGTCCATCGTGGCCGAGTCCACCATGTTCCGCATGATCTGGGATGGCGCCACGCCGCAGGTGGACGAAGCGCCGGACGCCACCGCACTCGGTCCGCAGCATGCGGCACAAGCGCTGGAGCTGGCGCTGCTGACGCGTCCCGGCCCGTTTGGCCCGCGTACCCCCGAGCTGGGCGAGTACTTCGGCTATTTCGAGGACGAGCGGCTGGTCGCCATGGCGGGCGAGCGCATGGCAGCGCCCGGCCTGCGCGAGATCAGCGGCGTTTGCACCCATCCCGCTTTCCAGGGCCGCGGCATGGCGCGCCGGCTCATGCTCAAGCTGGTGCGCCGCCAGCTCGGGCGCGGCGAGACGCCGTTCCTGCACGTGATGCGCGAAAACGCGGCTGCGCACGGGCTCTACCTGCGCATGGGTTTTCGCGACCATTGCGAAACGGTGGTCCGGGTCGTCACGCCCGGTTGAGGCGGGCGCAGCCCGGTAGGGCGCGATAGTTTGGTGTACATTGTGGACTCCGATCCCCGATCACAGGAGCCTCGCATGAGCATCACCGTCCGCCGCGATACTTCGCGCCCCATGCGCCACACCGTCCATGTGCGCAACCACGAGTTCGTCGTTGACGGCACCATCGCCGAAGGCGGTGACGATGCCGGGCCCAGCGCGCACGACCTGTACGACGCCGCGCTCGGCACCTGCAAGGCGCTGACCGTGGCCTGGTACGCGCACCGCAAGGGCATGCCGTTGGGGGACGTCGAGGTCACGGTCGAGCGCGACGACAGCGCCGAGCGCCAGGGCGTGTACAAGCTGGGGACCACGCTGCGCCTGGGCGGCGACCTGTCCGACGCGCAGCGCCAGGAACTGCTGGCGGTCGCCGCCAAGTGCCCCGTGCACAAGCTGATGACCGCGGTAACCACCGAAATCACCACCACATTGGGCTGAACCATGGCGATCGCTTATCTGTTCAAACCGCACGACAAGGACCTCGGCGGCGGATTCACGGTGCGCCGCGTCCTGCCGGCTGCCGCCAGGCAGGCGGTGGGGCCGTTCCTGTTCTTCGACCACATGGGGCCGGTGGAGGCCGAACCGGGCGCGAAGCACGACGTGCGCCCGCACCCGCACATTGGCCTGGCCACCGTGACCTACCTGTTCGAAGGCGCCATCATGCACCGCGACAGCCTTGGCACGGTGCAGCGCATCGAGCCCGGCGCGATCAACCTGATGACCGCGGGCAGCGGCATCGTGCATTCGGAACGCACGCCCGAAGACCTGGTCGGCACGCGGCGCCGCACGCATGGCCTGCAGCTGTGGGCCGCACTGCCGCGCACGCACGAGGAAACCGAGCCGCACTTTTCGCACACGCCCGCCAGCGACATTCCCGACGTGGCGTTCGATGGCGGCCGCGCGCGGGTCCTGATCGGCGCCGCGTTCGGCGCAAGCTCGCCGGTGCCCACCGTCAGCGAGACCTTGTACCTCGACGTGCACCTCGATGCCGGCAAGGCGATGATGCTCGACCGCCTGCCCGAGGAGGCCGCGCTGTATGCGATCAGCGGCGACATCGCGATCGACGGCGAACTGGTGCCGGAGCACACGATGGCGATGCTCGAACCCGACATGGCGGTGCGGGTGGCGTCGCAGGCCGGCGCGCGCTTCGTCGTCATCGGCGGCGCGCCGCTCGACGGACGCCGCTTCATCTACTGGAACTTCGTGTCCTCGAATCCGGAACGCATCGAGCGTGCCGCCAGCGAGTGGGAGCAGGACCGCTACGCGCCGGTGCCGGGCGATACCGAGCGCATTCCGCTGCCGCCGAATTGGCCGGCCTGGAAGCGTCCGGCCTAGCTGGGCCGGCCACGGCCGGGTGGAACTTTCGCGAGCGCGGGCGCACTAAACACTGGTGTCTCGCCGCGAAAGGGAAGGGTTCCGCCATGACCATACCGCCACACCTCCGGATTCCGCTGATCGTATTCTCGCTGCAGGCCGTGCTGCTGGCGGGCTCTGCGATGGTGTTCCTCGTACTGTTGCCGGGCCAGCACTAGGCGGCGGCTCAGCCGGCCGCCCGGCGTTCGACCGGGCCTGCGCGCCGGCGGTCGCCATCGCCTGCGCGCTCGGCAAACGCTTCCGGATACGGTCCGCCGGCAAAGCTTAGCGGGCCCGGCAGGCCGCACAGCCGGTCGAGCGGCAAGCCCGGCGCCAGCGCGGTTTCGTGGCCGGTGGCAGGGTCGAGGTGCCAGAAGCCGCCGTCGCGGTGGAACAGGAACGGCAGCAGCCGCGCCTGCGGCATTGCCTCGAGCCCGGCTTCGCCCGGATGCCGCTCCGGATCCAGCAGGCAATAGCATTCGGCGCCGGCCCCGCCGTCGGCGCGATGCAGGATCACGCCGTTGGGCAGCAGCGCCGTGACCGTCAGCACCACCACGCCCCGGATACTGGCTGTCAGCTCGATGCGCATGCCGAGCCGGAGCGGCACCGGCACATGCTTGCCGGGCCAGGCTCCGTCGACCAGCAAGCCGTAGCGCGACACATCCTCGACCTGGTAGCCGTCGCGGCCGCGCCGGATGACCGCGTGGCGTCCCGACAGCCTGCGCGTCAGGCCAGACCGGTCCGCGCGCTCGTCGCTGAAGTGGCACAGCAACAGGTCGGCCTCAGGCTCCTCCTGGTAACGGCCCAGCACCACCTCGTCCATTGCAAACAGGCGCACGTGGCCGGGCATTCCCGGCGCCGCATTGACCAGGCAGGCCGCGCGGGCCGGGCAGGGATGCGGGCCGGCGTGGGCTGGCGTGTCGATTTCGATCAGGTCCTCGTCCCACGCGATCGTCGCGAGGCCGACGTCGACCTTGCCCGGCTCCGCATCGAGATTGAGCTGCGCGATCGAGGCGTCGCGCGCGCTGACTTCGATGTCGAGCCGGCCGCTGGCCTGCGCGTTCACGCGCGCGATCGAGGCGTCGTCCGCGATGACGCGCACGTTCTTGTGGGTCGCGAGGAAGGCCTGGTGGATGTCGGCCAGCGTCGCGTCGGGGCGCGGCACATTGACCACCAGCGTGCAGACCCAGCTGCGGGCCGAGCCAGGGATATGCTCGTGCCGGCTGTGCAGTTCGAGTTCGATGCGGTGCTGGCCGTGCTCGACCCCCCGCGAGGAAAACTCGATGAACACGGGGCGCCAATCGCCGCGCAGGGTGCGCGTGAACGTGTGGCGCTCGCCACCGTGCAGCACCAGTGCCGACTGCGCCAGCATCGCCAGCTGCGGCGCGGCGTCCATCGGCATGCCGCGCAGTTCGAGCTTGAGGGCCTGCCGGCCGCCGGCGGCGCGCGGGTCGAAACCGCTCACGTGCAGGTGCGGGCGCGGCAGCGGCGGCCGCGGCAGGATCGGATCAGGAGCAGCAGGGGCGTTGGGGCTGGCGGCAGGTGCAGGCTGCGGCGCTTGCCGATGGCCGTGCTGGCACGCCGCCTCGCCTGGCATCACCCAGACGGTGCAATGCGGATGCTCGGGATTGCGGCACTTGTTCATCGGCAAAACCAGTATGTGTACCGGCCGAGCTTACGCGTTTCCGCTGAACCGTGGCGCTCGCTATTCCCCGTGCCCACGCGCATGCATGCCTGAGTTGACTTTCGCGTGGGCACGGGGCGCCCACCCTACTCCTCGCCTTAGATCGGCGTGTTGCGCTTGCCGGTGGCCAGCAGGGCGGCGTTGACCAGCACGCAGGCGCCGGCCGTTGCCAACGCGGCGCGCACGCCGTAACCATCGGCGATCCGGCCCCAGAACAGGCTGCCCGCCGTGTAACCGCCTGCCATCACGAACAGGTAGATCGATAGCGTGCGGGCCCGCACCGTCGCCGGGAACGACAGCTGGGCCGCGGCGTTGAGCGTCGAGACGGTGGCCGACCAGGCCATGCCGCCGCAGACGATCAGCGGCACCAGTACCGCGAGCGAATGGATGAACGGCATCGCGACCAGCATCGTCCCGTACACCAGCAGCGCGGCGGCCAGCACGTTGGTCTTGTCGAAGCGTGCGCGGATGTTCGGGAGGCAGAACGCGGCCGCCACCGCGCCCGCGCCCAGGCTCCCCATCAGCAGCCCGAACACGTGTGCGTCCATCCGCAGCACGTCGCGCACGAATACCGGCAGCAGGCCGGCGAATGCAATCGTCGAAAAGAACACGGTGCACACGTTGCGCAGGATGCGGCGGTAGCGCGGGCAGGCCAGCGCGGTGCGCAGGCCATGGCCCAGGCGTTCGAGGAAGGCGCCGTCGACGGTCGTTTGCGGCGTGCGCTCGCGCCACCACGACCAGTACACCAGCAGCAGCCCGGCAAACGACAGCGCGTTCGCCAGGAACAGGGCGCCCGGCCCGATCCACTTGAACAGCAGCCCGCCCAGAGCGGGACCGATGATCGCCGCGACGTTGTACGACAGGTTGTTGAGGGTGGCGGCCGCCTCGACTTCATCGGCCTCGACCAGGCCGGACATCGCAGCCTGCCAGGCCGGCCACAAGAACGCCGAACCGGCGCCCAGGCAGAACGTGACCGCGAGGACCGGCGCGCTGGTCGCGTGGCCGCTGATCACCAGCAGCGCCATCGCCGATGCGCACAGCGCCATGAACAGATTACAGAAGAACAGGAATTTGGGACGGTCGACGGCGTCCGCGACCACGCCGGCAAACAGCGTGAACAGGAAGATCGGGATGTAGGTCGCGGTCTGCACCAGTGTGGTGGTCGATGCCGAATGCGACAGCGACGCGATCAGCCAGGCCGAGGCGAAGGTCTGGGTCCAGGTGCCGAGGTTCGAGACCAGGTTCGCGCACCACAGCCACCGGTAGCGCGGGTGCCGCAGCGGCTGCATCAGCGGGACTTTGCGGCGCGATCGGGGAGCGGCCAGCGGGGCGGTCAGGCTATCTTTCGACATGGTGGGACCAGTCTACGTTTGCTCGGTGTTGCTCGTCAACAAAACTGCTCTACAGCAATAGCGGTCTATGGTATTTTCATGGTTTTGCCAACGTGACAGTCCGACAAGATGCTGATCCGTCCAATCGAGCAAACCGACATCGCGGCGGTGGCGCGCCTGCTGCACGCCCTCGCGCGCGAGTTCATCGTCCACGAAGCGAGCGTGGAGGAGGCGTGCACCTTCCTGCGTGAAAACGACGAGGACAGCCTGCGCGGTTTCATCGAGCGCGGCTACGCCTACCACGTGGCGCTGGCCGGCGGCGAGATCGCCGGCTTCGTCGCGGTGCGCGAGCGCAGCCACCTGTACCACCTGTTCGTCGACAAACGCTGGCAGCGCCAGGGCCTGGCGCGGCGCCTGTGGGACGTGGCGCGCAGCGCGGCGCTCGCCGCCGGCAACGGCGGCACATTCACGGTCAACTCATCGAACCTCGCGGTGCCGGTGTACGAGTCGTTCGGATTCGTGCGCACCGCGCCCATGCAGTGCGTGCGCGGTGTGCGTTTCAACCCGATGCTGCTGACGCTACCCGTGTCGCGTGCGCTCGGGAGCGCACACTACGGCATCGTCAGCGCCGCGCCTCATTTTGCTTTCGCAGCCACAGGCTGCTTACCCAGCCGCGCTGTGCGCGCCCGTCTACCCGCACGCTGACCTCCCACCAGTCGCCGCTGCGCACACCGGTTGGCGTGACGGCGGCGCCTGCCGGGACCACGGCGACGCGGCGCGCCGATACGCCGGTGCCGGTGCGCAGGTTCAGGTCGTCGTAGGCGCGGTAGCTGGAACCCAACGCGCCCGCCGCGTTCGCCAATTGCGCGGCGTGCGCGGGCGGCGCGTCGAACAACCGAAGCAGCCCGCTCCCGATCCCGACGGTGCCCACCACCAGCACCGCGAGCGCGCGCGCGTTCGGCCGGCGCCACCAGCCGTGCGGCGTCAGCCAGGCGGCCAGGATCAGGGTCGCCACCAGCGCCGCGCAAAACACGGCCACGGTTAATACGGTCGCGGCGCCCATCGCTGGCCTACGCGTCGAAGCGCAGCACGTAATGGCCCGCCACCAGGTGGTGCCCCGGCGGCAGCAGGTATGGGCGCTCGGCCGATGCGTCCTCGATCGCCGCCACGTAGCGCAACTCGTCGTCGAGGTGGTACAGCGCCTGGGTCGGCGACAGGCGCGCGATCCGGTAGCCATCCGGCGCGGCTTCGAAGCTGAAGGCGTTGCGCGACAGGCCAAGCCGGTCCGCGCTGGCGGTATCGACGCCATCGGCACGGCGCAGGAAGCGCGGCGAATCGAGCACCCGCAGCGCGGCCAGCATCGGCGCGCTGCGCCCGAACACGAACGGCATGCCGGTGGCGACCGGCAGGCCGGGCGCCTGCGGCAGGCACAGGATCGCGCGGTAGCGCTCGGCCATCGCGGGAGCGACCGCCAGCAGGCGCACCGCGGTCGCGTCGAGCGGCGTGAAACTGGACGGCACGTCGATCCGCTGGCGTCCGGCGGCTGTGATCGCATGCACGTCGTCCGCGTCGTCGACCGCGAAGCTGATCACCGCATCCTTTCCATGCGGCGTAGGCGCCAGCGCGCGATTGAGGCCGATTTCGAGGGCCAGCGCGCCGGTCTCGCGGTAGCGCGACAGGCGCGGCAACGCGAGCGCGGCCAGGCTCACGCGCTGGCGCGCGACCGGCGCATAGGTGGCGTCGCTTTCCGGCGCCGGCGCCGCCTGGGGCGGCCGCTGGGCGACGGGGACGGCGGTCAGCTCGGGGTCGGCATCGAGCTGGCCGCGCGCCTTCCACACGGCCGGCGCCGCAATCGGCCGCGCCGTCGGCATCGGCGCGGCCGGGACGCCGGTCCGCGTCACTTTCATGAACAGGCGCGGCGCACCGCCCGCAGCGTCGGCGCCCGCGCGCCTGGCGCGGATCGTGTAGTAGCCGCTGGCGGCGTCGAAGCTGCAATCGAAAGCGTCCTTCGGGCGCACCTGGACTTCGATCGGCGCGTCCGGCCCATCGTTCACCAGCAGCACTGCGCCCTGGTCGCCGAACGGCCAGCCCGGCACCGCGTGGGTGGCGCTGGCTTCGTCCTGCCCGACCAGGGTCAGGCGCTGGTTCGGGTAGATCGGGCACACCGGGTGCCAGATCGCGCTGTCGCGCGAGACGCTCACCGTGTACAGTATTTTCTCGCCCGGGGCCGGCAGGTACACCGCGTGGCCGAACTTGACTTCGACCTGGCCCGGTTCGAGCGTCCCGGCGCCGACCACGTCGTAGCGCACTTCGTCGCTGCCGAGCAGGTCGCCGAAGTCTTTCTGGTGCAGTGCGGCCAGCGTTTGCGCGAGGTCGCGCACGCGGGCGCCGCGCGTGAGGTGGCGGTCGTCGTCGACGTCGTCCTGCGGCAGCACCAGTGTCACGTGCGAGAAGCAGCGCGTGGCCATCCGTCCGCGCTGCTCGCGCGGCGAGCGCTCGAGCAGGTCGCGCAGCAGGGGGCGGCGCGCGAACAGCGCCAGCCCCGGCGCCTGCCAGAGCGCTTCGGCATTGAACACATCGTGAACCTTGCCAAGCACTTCATGTTGGACATAGACCGGCATGATGACTCTCCTCTAAAGATTGGGCGCTCGCCGCATCGAACGCTAGCAGGGGGCAGATGAAAAACAGCAGGTGCGAGCCGCCGGCCGACAAAAAGCTCATCGGCTGGCCCATGATCGGGAAGATGGCGAGGTTGGTCCCCCACGACAGCAGGAAGTGGCCGAGCACGAAGCCGGCCCCGCCGCACAGCGCAAAGCAGCGAAAGCGCGCCAGCCACGCGTGGCGGAAGTCGCGCGCCTGCACGCTCGCGGCCCAAGCGCGGGCGGCGGTCTGCAGCAGGCCGACCAGGAACAGCGCCTGCAGCGCCCACAGTGCCAGTGCGGCGGCCAGGCCGTGCCGGTTCACGAAGAACGAGGGCGCGAAGTCGTCCTGCACCGCCGGGATGCGGGTGGCGGGGCCGGCCGGCTGTCCGAGTGTGCTCACGCCGAGCAGGCTGTCGGTCCCGAGCCAGCCGCCCTCGGCGACCGCACTGGCGCCCAGCAGCAGCTGCTGGCCGGTGTGCGGGTGCGTGGCCGGATCGAGCCAGACCAGGAAACGGTCGGCGTAAAAATCAAACTGCGCGAGCTGCGCCGGGCCGGCGCTGCGCAGGGCGCCGATGCCGAGCACCGTGGCGCAGGCCAGCGCCGCCAGCGCCAGCACCGCCGACGGCCTGCGCGCGGCCAGCGCCCAGGCCAGCGCCATCGTGCCGCCCCATACCAGCAGCAGGATCAGCGGCGAATAATCGTCCACCTGGACCAGCGCCACGCCGAGCAGGGTCACGAACAGCAGCGCGGGCGCGAATAGCCGCAGCCAGCGCAGCGCGGTCGCGCCGGTGTGGGCGCCAAGGCCGATCGCCATGCAGTGCGCGGTAAGGGCGGCCAGCGCGAGCTTGGCGAATTCGACCGGCTGCAGGTCGAACACGCCGGTTTCGTCACCGTGGATCACCTGCAGCGCCAGCGCTGCAAGGGCGCCGGCGGCGAGCAGCAGCAACCAGCGTTCGGCCCGGGCTTGCGGCATCGGGATGCGCGGCAGCGCTGTGCAAAGCCAGGTGCCCGCCCCAAGGCCGAGCGCCAGCAGTGCCGCGCTCTTGTGGAAGTGGCGCGGCCACGACGAGTCCATCACGCCCAGCCCCAGTTCGAGCTGGGCCAGCAGGCCGGCCGCGAGCAGCAGCACGCCAGCCATGAAGGCCAGGTCGAGGCGCCTCGGCGCCAGCGTCGCGTACCACAGGGCCGCCCACGCCAGCATCAGCGACAGCCCGATGGCGGGCGGCGTTCCGCCACGCTGGAGCACGAGCGAGCCGAGGCCGGCCACGACCAGCAGGGCGCCGGCGGCCGACCGGATTGCCGCGCCGGTGCGCTGGGTGCGCGTGCTCCGGCGCCAGGCGGCACAGGCGCCAGCCAGCACGGCGCAGCCGAGCGCCAGCGCGCACAGCCACCCAACTGGCAGCGGCGCCGCCCACAGGCTGCGCCGCTGCCATTGCCACGTTACCTGCGGTGGCAACTGGACCTGGCGCTCGGCATACAGCCCCACATGGCTGACGGGCCGCAGGCGCAGCGTGGCCCCATCGGCCGCTGCCAGCAGCCTGGTGTGGCCAGCCACGATCGCGCCGGCGCCGCCGAGGGCTTCCTCCAGGCGCGCCAGCTCGGTCGCGCTGTCGCCGTCGATGATGACCAGCGGCGTACGGCCCGCGCCCGCCGGTGCGTTCAGCAGCAGCGTCGGGCCGACGCTTGCGATGGACGCACTGCCAGGCGCCACGCCCGCGATGCCGATCCGGTTGCCGCAGTGGAGATTGCCGCCGAAGGTGATCGGCCCGGCCAGCGAGAGCGCATGCGGCATGCAGCGGTTCCAGGCCGCGGTGGCGCGCGCGCCGATGCCGGCGCCGGGGCAGGGCGGTTGGGCAGCGCCGTCGCGCTCGAGGGTCGCGCCGTCGTAGTGCCAGCGGTGGGAGGCGCCGGTGAAGCGGGCGTCGCGTGCGCTGGCCGCGGCGACATCGAACGCTGCGACGCCAAGCTGGAAGCGCTGTCCCGCGTGCAGCGGCGTGCTGCCGGTCGCGCGGTCCTTGCCGTCGCGCTGGACCAGCAATTGGCGGCCGCCGGCGTTGTGCAGCCACCAGGCGCCCGCGCCATCGCGCCGCAGCGCCAGGTGGGACTGGTCGGCCTGCGGCGCCGCCAGCTCGTGGCGGCCAAGCGTGAGCGACTCCCCCGGCAGCAGCGTGACCTCGATGGATTCGGGCGCCCAGGCGGCCGGTGCGCGCAGCAGGCATAGCAACTGCAGCGCGCACAGGAGGGCGAGCGCGCAAGCGGCCGGCGACAGCTCCGCGGCGGACCTGGCGTACCTGTTCATGCCGCGCTCCGCCAGCTGGCTGGCGCCTGCACGGCTTGCCGTACCCGCGCGATCATCCGGCTGATCTCGAGTGCATGGCGCGGCCGCTGTTCGCGCCGCGCGGCGAGCAACGAGCGCAGCATGTCCAGCGCCGCGCCGCCACGGTGCGCCGAGCGCGCTGCCACGCCCGCGCGCTGCGCGAACAGCACTTCCTCGCCGGCGTCGAGCACGGGCGGCAGCGCGCCGCCGTGCTGCGCCAGCAGCCGGTTGGCCCCGCCCGGGCCGTGTGCCCGGAAGGCTTCACCGCAGGCGCTGCAAAAGCGCAGCGGCTGGCCACCGGTGACGAGGTAATAGAACAGCGCCCCGAGCGCGAAATAATCGGTGCGCGCGTCGGTGTGGTAACCCTGCGCGCGATCGCCGAAGAACTGTTCGGGCGCCTGCCAGTTCGCGGTGCCGGTGTACGAATGCGGATGCGGCTCGGACAGCAGCCGGTTGGTGCCGAAGTCGGCCAGCTTCAGGCCGCGCTGGCCGTCGAGCAGCAGGTTGCCGGGCTTGAGGTCGAGGTAGCGCCAGCCGTACTGGTGGACCTTGGCCAGCGCCTGGTTGACCTGCGCGATCCAGTCGAGCGCCAGCATGAACGGGATCGGACGGCCCGCTGCGCGCCGGGCGGCGACGTGCCGGCCAAGGTCGCCGTCGAGCAGTTCGAGCGCCATCGCCGGCAGCCCTTCATGGACGCCGCTGTCGAGCAGGCGCACGATGTGGCGCTGGTCCCACGGCTGCAGCGCGCCGAGGAAGCCGATTTCATTGGTGGCGCAGGCGACCCAGCGATCGCGCTGGCCCGCATCGGCGCCCTCCATCTGCTCGCGGTTGACCAGCTTGATCGCGACCTGGCCGATGCGCGCCGGGCCGTCGGCGCGCCACAGCACGCCGTACGCCGATCCCGCCAGCCGGTCGCGCAAGCGGTACTGGCCCGCGGCCAGCGTGACGATGGACCCTGCCTGCTGCATGCTTCCTCCTCGCTCGTGCGGCCCGGTTGCCGCCGCCAGCAGCTAGCGGGGGGAGGGGAAAAACCGGCAGGCGAAAAAAAGCCGCGCACCCGGCGCGGCTTCGTGTTTGCCAGCCCGGCCGATCAGCGGCCGTGGCCCCAGCGGCCGCCATCGTGGCCGCGGTCGCCGCGGTCCCAACCACGGTCATGGCCGCGATCCCAGCCACGGTCATGGCCACGGTCGTAGTAGCCGCGGTCGTAGTAGCCACGGCCCGCGTTCACGTACACCACTTCCGGCCGGCTGTAGTAGCGCGGCTGTTCGTAGTACACCGGGCGCGACTCGACGTAGACCGGCGCCGGCTGGTAGTAGCTCGCGCTGCTATAGCCGCGGTTGTCGTAGTAGTAACCCGAGTTGTAGCGGCGGTCGTCGTTGGTCGACAGCGAGTTGCCCACTGCCGCGCCCAGCACGCCGCCGACGATTGCGCCGTCGCGTCCGCCTGCACCGTGCCCGATGGCGGCGCCGAGCAGCGCGCCGACAGCCGTGTTCGCCCCGCGATCGTCAGCCATTGCCGTGGTCGACGAGACGGCAGCAGCGGCCAGGATCACCGCACCAAAGCATTTCTTGTTCAACATGGCTTTTCCTTTTGCCCTCAACGAGGATCGGAATGATCACTGGAACGCCGGGCACGGTTGAACTATAGTCCCACAGGCCGGGGCCGCCATCTGTTCATACACAATATTACAAATGGATATTTACAGGTAACATTCGCCAGGGCCATTCATTTTCCCCGGCCCCCTTGCACTCGGGTGATACTGCCCCATCTAGCCGGCATCACCGATTTCCACCTGCCGTCATGCCCTCACGCCGTTCCATCCCGACCGTCCCCATCCTGCTGGCCTTGCTACATGCCTATATTGGCGTCCGGCTGCTGCCAGAGATGCAATTGGGGGGCCGCGGGATCGTGACCGGCGCGTTGCTGCTCCTGCTGTCGGCGGTGCTGGTGGCGATCGGCCTGCGCGCGCCCTCGCTCAAGCGCAGCCGCTGGTCCGGGCCGATTGCATGGGCGGGCTTGACGGCAATGGGCTTCTTTTCGTCCTTGCTGGTGCTGACTTTCCTGCGCGACATTTTGCTGCTGTTCCTTGCGCTGATCGGGGCCGGCGGCCCCTTGTTCACCCGCGATAGTGCGGTCGCGGTGCCGCTCATTGCGCTGGCGGTCACGCTGGTCGGCTTCGTCAACGCGCGGCGGGTGGCGCGCGTGGTCAACGTGGAGGTGCCGATCGACAACCTGCCACCTGGGCTGAACGGCTATTCGATCGCCCAGATTTCGGACATCCACGTCGGCCCGACCATCAAGCGGCCGTACCTGAACGCGATCGTCAACCGGGTCAATGCGCTCAAGCCCGACGCAATCGCGGTCACCGGCGACCTGGTCGACGGCAGCGTGCAGCGCCTGGCCTTGCATACCGAACCGCTGCAGCGCCTGGCCGCGCCCCACGGCGCGTTTTTCGTGACCGGCAACCATGAATATTATTCGGGGGCCGAACCGTGGATCGCGGAGATGCGCCGGCTGGGCCTGACCGTCTTGTTGAACGAACACGTGGTGCGTGAGCGCAACGGCGCCGCCCTGATGATCGCCGGCGTGACCGACTACAACGCGCACCACTTCCACGAATCGCACCGCAGCGACCCGCATGTTGCCGGCGCCGGCGCGCCAGACCATGTGCAGGTGCGCATCCTGCTTGCCCACCAGCCGCGCAGCGCGGCCGCGGCGGCCGATGCCGGCTTCCACCTGCAACTGTCGGGGCACACGCACGGCGGCCAGTTCTTCCCGTGGAATTTGTTCGTGCCGCTGCAGCAGCCCTTCGTCGCCGGCCTGAACCGGGTGCGCGACCTGTGGGTCTACACCAGCCGCGGCACCGGCTACTGGGGCCCGCCCAAGCGCTTCGGTGCGCCCTCGGAAATCACCCTGATCCGGCTGGTTCCCGCCTGAGTCGGGATGTACAGACGGCAATAAACCTGAAGCAAAAAGTTTCCGGATGCGCTATTGTTAGATCCTTCGTACTCTCATCAAAGGATCGACAAGCATGAACCGCCTTTCCCGCCGCCTTCCTGTCCTGACCGTCCTGGCCGCCTCCGTGCTGGCTGGTGCCGCCTTCGCCGCCAGCCCCGGCAACGATCCGGGCGCGCTCGCCAAAATCCGCGACACCGCGATGCAGAGCGACTACGCC
The DNA here is from genome assembly GCA_045810465.1 of Massilia sp. Taxonomy (GTDB): domain Bacteria; phylum Pseudomonadota; class Gammaproteobacteria; order Burkholderiales; family Burkholderiaceae_D; genus Telluria. Next base: position 71,679 of record JBJMVW010000221.1, read on the forward strand.
TACCAGCGCCTGGAGGACCTGACCGACCTGATCGGTCCGCGCCTGTCGGGCTCGGCGGGCGCGGCGGCGGCGGTGACCCAGGTCGCCGGGGAACTGCGCAAACTGGGCGCGAAGGTGACGCTGCAGCCGGTCAAGGTGCCGCACTGGGTGCGCGGCGCCGAGTCGGCCGAACTGGTGGAGTACCAGGGCCGCCCGGCCGGGCTGTCGCAAAAGGTGGTGCTGGCCGCGCTCGGCGGATCCGGCGCGACCCCGGCCGGCGGCATCACGGCGCCGGTGCTGGTGCTGCACAGTTTTGACGAACTGAAGGCGAAGGCAAGCGAGGTCAAGGGCAAGATCGTGCTGTTCGACGTGCCGTTCGACCAGAACATGGCGGACCGCGGCCTGGCCGGCACGGCCTACGGCCAGGCGGTGGCCTACCGCGGCGCCGGTCCGCGCATGGCGGCCGAGATGGGCGCCGTGGCCGCGCTGGTGCGCGCCGTCGGCGGCGCCGCGTATCGCATCCCGCACACCGGCGCCACCGGTTTCCAGGACGGCCGCATCCCGGCGGCCGCAGTCACGATCGAAGACGCGATGCTGATGAGCCGCCTGGCCAGGCGCGGCCCGCTGGCGATGCACCTGACCCTGACCCCGCAAGCGCTGCCGGACGTCGACACCTACAACGTGATCGCCGACTGGCCGGGCAGCGACAAGCCGGACGAGGTGGTGATCGTCTCGGGCCACCTCGATTCGTGGGACCTGGCGACCGGCGCCAACGACGACGCCTCGGGCGTAGCGAGCGCGATGGGCGTGATCGACACGCTGCGCAAGCTGGACTTGCGTGCGCGCCGCACGATCCGCGTGATCGCCTGGGCCAACGAGGAAAACGGCGGGCGCGGCGGCAATGGCTACCACGTCGCGCAACAGGCCAACGTCGAAAAGCACATCGGCGCTTACGAAGACGACAGTGGTTCGGGCCGCCCGTTCGGCATTCGCGCCAGCGTGGGCCCCGAGGCGGGCTAGCTGTTCGCTCCGCTCAAGTCCGCGCTGCAGGCGATCGGCGCCGGCGCGTTCCAGCGCGAGGATGTGCTGGGCACCGGCGACCTGCACGCGCTGGAAGCCGCGGGCGTGCCGAGCTTCGAGCCGCTGATCGACTCGTCGGACTACTTCAACTACCACCACACGCCGGCCGACACCTTCGACAAGGTCAATCCGGACAACCTGCGCCGCCACGTCGCCGTGATGGCGACGACCGCCTGGTTCCTGGCCAACACCGACCAGCCGGTCGGCCGCGCCGCAGTCCCGGCCGGCGCGACGCGCCACTGATGCAGGTTGTTCCCTTTGCCCGTCAGTAGGGAACTAAGCCATTGGGCAGCACGCTCTAACGAGGACTGCTCAATGGAGGACATAATGAATGGACGCAAGAAACTGGCGGGGCAACGGATTGCGGTGCTGGTGGCGGACGGTTTCGAGCAGGTGGAACTGACCGCCCCGGTTGCCGCGCTGAAGGAGGCGGGGGCCGAGGTCGACATCATTTCGCTGCATCCGGGCCGGATCCGCGGCATGAACCTGCACCAGCCGGCCGAGCTGGTGGCGGTCGACAAAACGCTGGACCAGGTGCGCGCGCGCGACTATGACGGCTTGCTGATCCCGGGAGGGTTCATCAATCCCGACCACCTGCGCCAGTCGGCCCGCGCGCGCGACTTCGTGCGCGACTTCGACGTCAACGGCAAGCCGATTGCCACGCTGTGCCACGGGCCCTGGCTGCTGGCCTCGGCCGGGCTGACCCCGAACCGGACCCTGACCTCATGGCCCGGGGTGCGCGACGACATGGTCAATGCAGGCGCCACCTGGCTCGACCAGGAAGTGGTACGCGACGGTAACTGGGTGTCGAGCCGCGGCCCGCAGGACATGGTCGCCTTCATCCGCGACATGCTCCAGCTCTACGCCGGCGCGCCCGCCAGCAACGGGGCGCTGCGGCGCCGCCATTCCGATCCCCAGCGTGAAGAGCCCTCGACGATTCCGGGCCAGGCCATGCGCTGGCTGGGCACGCCGTCGGTGCGCACCATGCTTGGCCTGGCGCTGCTCGGCGTCGGCGTGGTCGCGGCAAACCGCGGGCGCGGCGGCGGCGGCGAACCGCCGGCGGCGCCGGGAAGCTGACGCGCCAATCCTGGCCGCCTGCAGCCTGGTGCTTGCCTGGACCGGGCGATGGCGGGCGCTAAGTTCCCGGTCGTGCGCGGGCGGCGAGGCCTCAGTGCGGCCGCTGCAACCGGCGTCACTGGATCGGTACCCGCCGCACGGCGCGCGCATGCCCACGGTAGGGCCGGCCGTAGACGGTCTGGATTCCACTGGCAAAATTCTGGCCCCACACCAGCTGGGCCCGGGTTTCGTGGTGTTCGCTCGACCAGTACCAGGCGCGCTCGAATTGCTCGCGCAGGTTGGCGAACAGCAGCGACAGCTCGCGCCGGGTCGGCAGGTCGCCGCCGCGGCCGGCGGCCCACTCGCGCGCGGTTGGCCAACTGACGTCGCCTGCGTCCTCCGGCAACAAGATCAGGTGATAGTCGGGCGTGCCTTCCTTCCCGAGAATCAACCCGGCATACGATTCGCCTTCCTTCAACCCGTCTTTGACTTGTGCATGCTCGCCCATCGGGAATCCTTCGCATAGGTAGGTGCCAGCTAGCTAAGACTCCCGATCTCCCCGCTTAGTTGCCGCGCCTGCTGAGACATAGCTCATACCTTTGTTCGATGAGCGTGTAGCGATCGGCGCGGCCGCACCAGGCGCGAAAGGCGATGGCCGGGATGGTCAGGATTGCTCGGTGGTGTCCTCGAGCGGCAGCGCGATCTGCGGCCCCTCGGTTCCCGCGCGGTTGACGGCGGTGCTGACCTTGAACCACTCGAACGCCTCGGGCGGCAGGGCGGTGGCGCGCGCCAGCTCGAGCGCCTGCGCGGGCGAGAGCGACGGGTCGAGCCACAGCGCGGCATCCTCGGCGCCGAGGACCACTGGCTTGCGGTCGTGAATGTCGAGCATGCCGGCTGTGGCGTCGTCGGTGACCAGCACAAAACCGGCCTCGGCGCGGTTCTCCTCGAACGGACCGAAGTTGGCCAGGGCCAGCATGAACAGCGGGCTGCCGTCCTTGCGGTGGATATGCCAGGGCTGCTTGCGGCCTTTCTCGCCGGTCCATTCGTACCAGCCGTCGGCCGCCACCACCGCGCGCCCGTTCTTGAGCAGGCGGCTCCAGTAGCGGTTGGTAAGCTTGTCCATGCGCGCATTGATACAGATGGGCACCTTGCCATCGGCCCACTTGGCGCGGTAGCTCCAGAAAACGTCGTCGATGCGGCGCTGGCCGTCCTGCACGTGCATTACCGGGCGGTAGGTGCCGGGCGATACGTTGTACGCCGGCACCGACTCACTGTCATAGACCGCGTCCGCCCAGCCGAAAACGCTGGCGTAGTAGCGGGCAGTCTGGCTTTGGTCGAATCGTCCACACATGGTCAGATAGTAACGCATTCGGCGACCGATGCGAGTCGCCTTGGGCTAAGGTGCTATTTTTCCTGTCCGAGCGCTGTGCGCACCCGCGCCCGGTTCAAAGGCACATCGCGCATGCGTACCCCGGTGGCGTCGGCAAACGCATTCGCGATGGCCGCCGAAGTCGGCCCCTGGGTCGCTTCGCCGGTGCCGAGGAAAGGCTGGCCGGGACGGTCGGCCAGGTGCACCTCGACCCGCCCCGGCATGTCCGGAAAGCGCAGGATCGGATAGCGGCCCCAGTCGCGGCTGGTGACCCCGGTGGTGGAGAAGCTGGCTTCCTCGCACAAGGTCCAGCTCGACGATTGCAGCAGCCCGCCTTCGATCTGGTTGCGGATGCCGTCCGGGTTCACGACTTCGCCCGCATCGACCGCGACCACGGCGCGCGTGATCCGCACCAGCCCGGTATCGCGCGCCACCTGCACTTCCAGCGCAACGGCGGCATACGCGCCCAGGTTCTTGTAGCGGGCGAAGGCGAAACCGCGGCCGTGGCGCGGCGTGCGCCGGTAGCGATCCCAGCCGAAGCGTTCGGCGGCCAGCCGCACCACGTCCTGCGCGCGCGGGTCCTGCAGGTGGCGCAGCCGGAACGCCACCGGGTCGGCGTTGGCGGCGGCTGCCAGCTCATCCATGAAGCTTTCGATCGCGAACACATTGCCGTACGCGCCCAGCGAACGCAAGGCCGAGGTGCGCAGCGGCGCCTGCGCGATGAAATGGTGCGTCACGCGCGCATTCGGCAGCGCGTACAGCGGGATCGCGTTGCGGTCGCCGCCGCCCTCCGGCTGCGGCAGCGGCTTGGCCGGCGGCGCCACGAACGGCTTGTCCAGATGGGTTGCGGACAGCAGGTTGCCGGCGGCGCCGGGCCGGGCGTTGTGCGGCGGGCTCCAGACCTCGTAGGCCCAGTCGGCGATGCTGCCGGCGCTGTCGAGGGTCGCGGCGGCGCGCATGACCATCGGCGGGCCGAACGGTTCCCAGCCGTGTTCGTCTTCGCGCATCCATTGCACCCGCACCGGCCGGCCGGGCAGGGCGCGCGCCAGCAGCGCGGCGTCGGCCGCCACGTCGTCGGCCGCGTTGTGGCCATAACAGCCGGAGCCTTCGGCATGGATGCAGCGGACGCCTTCCTTCGGCACGGCCAGCATCTCGGCCAGCGCGTCGCGCAGCGGGTAGACGCCCTGGCTGTGCGTCCATACCGTGTATTCGCCATTGATGAGCTGGGCCACCGCGCACGAGGGCCCGATCGACGCGTGCAGTTGGAACGGCCGCCGGTAGACCGCTTCCAGCCGGCGCCCTTGCGCGCCGGCGCTGCCCTGCTGCAGGATCACCGTGTCGTCGGCCCTGGCGCGCAGCACCGTTTGGTACAGCTCGGCCTGCGCCGGCAGCGTCGGTTGTTCGTCCCACGCCGCCGCGCCCGCCAGTGCCGCCGCCGCCTTCACCGCCTGGTATTCGCGCTGCGCTATGACGGCGAGGAAGCGGCCGTCACGCACCACCTTCAGCACGCCGGGCAGGCGCTCGACCACTGCCGTGTCGAGCGCGCGCAGGGTGGCGCCGGGGCTCGGTGGCCGCACGATGCGGCCATGCGCCATGCCGGGCAGGCGCAGGTCGTGCACGTAGGCCACGCCACCGCTGACCTTGGCCGGAATGTCGACCCGCGCCATCGCTTTGCCCATCACCGTATGCTCGCCAGGCGCGCGCAGCGGCGCCGTGCCGGTCGCCTGCACGTGCAGTGCGCGCCCCGCCACCAGCTCGCCGTAGCTGGCGCGCCGGCCGCCGCCCTCGACCACGCCGTTGGTCACGCGCAACTGCTCAACGGGCACGCCCAGCCGTTCCGCGGCGAGCCGCAGCACGATCGCGCGTACCTCGGCGGCGGCATGCCGGATCGCCGTGCCGCTGTCCTGCATCGAATGGCTGCCCGCCGTGTATTTCTCGTTGGGCGTGCGCGCGGTATCGGCCGTCACCAGCGTGATGCGCGCGGGCGCGACCACCAGTTCCTCGGCCGCGACCTGGATCAGTGCGGTCTTGATGCCTTGGCCGAGCTCCGCTTTGCCGGTGAACACAGTCACGCTGCCGTCCGCGCCGATGCGTATCCAGGCATCGAGCATCGGCTCTTCTTTCAGGCTGCCGGGCAGGGCGGGACCGCTGGTCGGCGCGGCGAGCGGTTGCAGCGAAAAGCCGAGCACCAGTGCGCCTGCGGCCAGGCCGAAGCGGCGCCGCCCGGGGTTGTCGAGGCCGTATTCGTTCATCGCTGGCCACCGTTCGCGGCGCCGGTGCCGTGCATCGCATCGGCCGCGCGCCGCACCGCGCGCAGGATCCGCATGTGGGTGCCGCAGCGGCACAGGTTGATCGCCATGTGGCGCCGGATCTCGGCGTCGGAGGGGTTGGTATTCGCCTCCAGCAACACCTGGGCGCGCATGATCATGCCCGCGATACAGTACCCGCACTGCGCCGCCTGTTCGTCGATGAAGGCGCGCTGCAGCACACCCGGGGCCTGCGCGCTGCCGAGCCCCTCGACCGTCCGCACCGGGCGCTGGGCGACCAGCGAGACCGGTAGCAGGCACGACATCGTCGCCTCCTTGCCGACCATCACGGTACAGGCGCCGCATTGCCCCAGGCCGCAGCCGAACTTGGCGCCGTTAAGCTGCAGGTCATCGCGCAGGACGTACAGCAACGGCGTGTCGGCGTCGGTATCGACCGATCGCGCCTTGCCGTTGACGTTCAGGGAAAAGACGCTCATGGTTGTTTCGCTTTCTGTACGGAAGCAGGCAGGTCGGGCCAGGGCGGCAAATGCGCCGCATGGCGCCGCAGGTAGGCGGCAAGCGCCACCACCTGGTCGTCGGTCAGGGCGCCGGCAAACGCGGGCATCCACCGGCCTGGTTCGGCGGCGGGCGGCGCGATGCCGTCGCGGATGATATGGATCAGGCTGCGCGGATCGGGGTCGTACACCGCCACCGCGGCAGGCAACTGCAAGGCGCCGCCGGACGAGGCCTGGCGGCCGCCGTCGTGGCAGCGGGCACAGGCGCCTGCGTAGACTTCCGCGCCGGCACGGATCAGCTTTTCCTCGTCACTATTGCCGGGCGGCGGCATCGGCAGCGATTGGGCGCTGGCCTGGCGGGCGCCGGCGAGCGCGGCGTCCCGGGTCTGCGGCGAGGGCGTGCCCATGTGCGAATGGATGTAGGTGGCGATGGCGCGCACGTCGTTCTCGTCGGCGGCGGCAAGGCTCGTCACCACGTCCTGCATGGGGCCGCCAGCCACGGCGTGATCGGCCGCGATGCCGGTGCGCAGGTAGGCGGTCAGCTGGTCGACCGTCCACGGCAGCGGCGAAGGCGAATGCGCGTTCAGCGCCGGGACGAACCAGCCCTCGGCCTCGCCGCCGCCGAGGTACTGGCGCTTTTCGGGGGCGCCCAGCGCGTTGCGCGGCGTGTGGCAGGCGCCGCAGTGGCCGAGCGCATCGACCAGGTAGGCGCCGCGGTTCCAGTCGGCGCCCTGGTCCGCTTGCGGCTGCACCGCCTGCTTGTCGAGGAACAGCAGGTTCCAGCCGGCGACGAGGGGGCGGAATCCGAACGGGAAGGTCATCTGGTTGTCGCGGGCCGGTGCGCGGATCGGGTCGCGCGTCATCACGAAGGCGTAGATCGCGCGGATGTCGTCGTCGGACAGGCGCGTGTAGTGGTCGTACGGGAAGGCGGGGTACAGGTGATGGCCATCGCGCGCGATGCCGCTACGCATCGCACGCATAAAGGCCTGTTCCGGCCAGCCGCCGATGCCGGTTGCGGCGTCCGGCGTGATGTTGGTGCTGTAGACCACGCCGAACGGGGTATGCAGCGGCAGGCCGCCCGCGTACGGCGAAGCGGGGTCGGCCGTGTGGCAGGTGGCGCAGGTGCCGACCGCCGCGAGCTGCGCGCCGCGCCGCACCTGGGCCGGGTCGAAACGCTGGGCTGTGTTGGCGGGCAGCTTGTCGATGGCGGGGCGCCAGGCCAGCGCGAACGCGGCCACGGCCAGCACCGCGGCCAGCAGCAGTAGCCGGAACCACCAGGATCGTTTCGCGCTGCGCCGCCGTTCCGCCATTGCTTCGTCCTTCCCGCTGTCAAGTGTTTGCCAGGGCGAATGCTGTGCGAAGTTCACACAGTCGTCTGTTAAGGAACGCGCATTCGACCATGACAGGCATCTGTCACAGGGTTTCCCTTGCAACGAGGAAATAGATTAGCGCACTGATATTCGGATACGGCGGCGGGCGCCTGAAAACAATACGCCGTTTTATTGTCGATATTCTCACGGATAAACACAAATTCATAATATGACGGGAAAAGCAACGAAAATAATTTTATGCACGGATGGCACCCCCGGCGTGAACTTTTTAATGTTTTAATGCTAATAGATTTTGATTTTCCACCAAAGGAAATCAGCTGTGTTTAGTTAATCGCCGCGCATGGCACTTGAATAAACGCGCACCGCGACACGCATTATTAATTCCGACCCGCCCGCGCGCGACGAAAGAACCGGTTTGTGGCCGCAATGACTGGCTGGAAGTGGGGGCAATTGCTGATCGTCAGCCATATTTGCCCAATTGGAATACGATTACACATACGGTAAATATAATATGTCTGCTTTCATTAATAATTTGGTGAACGGCCGCTGGGCGCTGAGTTGCGCAAATGGGCAATACATTGGCACCGACCCATCCCAGGCAGATCCCTCCGGGAATCCGTACCTCGTGCCAGTTTCCACCCGCCGAACTGCGGCCTTCCTGCAATTCACAGTAGTTGAAACGGTCTCGCCGACGAATATCACCGTAACAATTAGTGTGCCGGCGCTTGGCCGCTATCTGGCGCTCGATTCTAACGGTTATCTGGTGTTCGCCGCGCTCAGTGGCACGGCCACCAGGTTTTCTACAATCGCCACCAGGTCGACCCAGGTGCAGATCGGCCGCGCCATCACCTCGATCGGCGGCCAAAGCATGACGTTCGATCCGGCCGTGAACCGTTTCTCGCTGGTCAACAACGCCAGCGGCCCTGACTCACGGTTCGGACTGGCGCCGTCGCTGCCGGCGGGGGCGCTGCTATGGAGTACAGGTTCGGCGAGCGCGCTCGTCGGCACTCCTTACGTGTATGCCGGCGCTGTGTTTGCGGTCGATCAGGGCACCTTGGTCAACTGCCACGACCTTCTCACTGGCGCGACCGTCTGGGAAGCGGGGGCGGGGCTGTCCGCGACCTGCCCCGTCGAGGTCAACTACGCGCATGCGCTGGTGTTTTCGGGGGATTCGACCGGGCTGCTGCATGCCTTCGACCTGGACAGCGGCGCCGCGGCCTGGACGTTTCAATCCTCCGCCCCGGTCTACGCACGCCCGAGCGCCTACGTCGACACGCTGTTCATCCCGAGTTCCGACGGTGTGCTCTATGCGGTCGCCACCGCCACCGGCGTCAAGCGGTGGCAGTATCCGGCATCGGGAAATGTCACCGGCATCTTTTCGGCGCCCCAGGTGGCGGCCAACCGCGCCTTCTTCGGCGCCTGGGACAATCAGGTCCACGCGGTGGACACCGGCACCGGGCTGTCCCTGTGGTCGTACCAGGCCGGAGGCAAGGTCAACGGCGGGATCTCGCTCGACGCCAGCAGCTTGTACGTGGGCACCGACACGAACCAACTATTAGCCCTGGACCAGGCCGATGGAACCGAGCGCTGGAGCCTGGCGATGGCCGGCATCGTGTCTGGCGCACCGGTCGTCGACAGCGGCCGCGTGTACGGCGGTTCGTTTGGCGGCGACTTCGTGTGCGTCGACGCAAGCGCCGGGACGGTCATCTGGCGCCGCAACCTCGACGCACCGATTCCCAGCAGTCCGGCGCTCGCCGATGGCGTGCTGTACTTCACCACCCTGGCGGGCACGCTGTACGCCCTCGACGCGACGTCCGGAGCGACACGCGCGAGCTACGAGCTGGGCGCGACCGCGAATGGATCGCCGATCGCGCTGTCTGGCGCCATTTACACAAGCGCTGGCTCAAAACTGTTCACGCTGAGCGAGGGCCTCGCGGCCGGATTCAACCCATCCGATATGCTGGCACTGCTGATGCTGTCGAGCTGGTCGAACACGAGCGGCGGGAAGCTTCCGTCATTCGGCCAGTTGCCTGCAGGGTGGCAATCACTGCAGGCCTTCATTTCGCCAGGCATCACCTTCGCCTCGGGCGGGGTCACGCGGCTGCTCATGCCCGGCACGGACCAGTCAGTAGTAGCGCTCACCTTCGGCACCAACATCGATGGGTTCCCAACCTATCTCGACACAAGCAGTTCCGGGTTGGTGCCGCTGCCGCTGAGCATCGGGGGGAGCGCAGCACCCGATGGCCTGATGGTCAATGCGACCGTCTTGGCCAGCTACCTGGCAGTCCGCGCCACGATTCTTGCCGCGCTCTCGGGCAGTGGCCAGGAGCATGTCCGAATCGCCGGGATCGGCGGCGGGGGGACACTGGCGCTCCTTGCCGCGCTCGATCTGGCAACGCCTTCGGGGAAAGCCGGCATGCCAAGCATCACCAGCCTCGACGTGACCGCCTTCGGCAGCCCGCCGGTCGGCAACCAGGCCTTTGCCACCTATTTCGCGCTGGCCGTCCCTGCGTGCCGAAGGATACAAAACGTCGGCGACACGACACAGGGCCTGTTGCCTGTCGCCTTAGGCTATGTGCCTGCCGGACAGGTCACGACGATCGGCGCCGACGGCGTTACCAACTCGTCAGCGATCGACCCCGGTTCCTTCCTCGGCTATCGGATCGGCTTGGTTGGCCGCTAGGCCCCGGTGATGCATTCCCCTCCAGCGGAGTTATCAATGACAACAGCGAACGAACTTCCCCGCACCGCGCTCGTGCGCGCCCTCGGCTTCGACAGCACGCCACTCAACATCGATTACGCGCTGACGTACCAACTGGCCGAGCTGGCGTTGACCGCGTATTACGTGGCAGGCTACGACGACCCGACCTTTGTGAACGGCGTGTCCAGGCTCGAAGGCGGCAGGACCGAGTATGCCGGCCGCGCCGACTGGCTAACGAAAAACGGCTTCACCCCGATCGTCAATCCCGACGGCGTTGACCCTATGGACAAGAACTGGGGCATTGCGACAGTCGTCGACAATGTGCTGATCCTTGCATTTCGGGGCACCAATTCGTCGAGCGACGTCGCGATCGATCTCGGAGAATGGTCGGTCGGTCTTGGTGGCAGTTATGTGCGCGTCGATCCGTGGCAGGTCCAGCACAATGGGACAAGCACAACGGTGTTGGCGCACCATATGTTCCTGCAGACGTATCTGAAGTTGGCTCCGAACGTCAAGCGCTATGTCCAGTCGAAATACGCCGCTGGCGCGGGTCCGCGCGCTATCTGGATAGTCGGCCACAGCCTGGGTGGCGCGCTGGCCAACCTGTGCGCCCTCGATCTTGGCGCGAGCCTTGGCGCCGGCTACCCAGTCCCCAAGGCGATGAGCTTTGGCGCGCCGTACGTCGGTGACCAGACGTTCGCAACACTGTTCAACGCGCTGGTGCCGGACGCTACCCGCTTTGCGCTCACGTGGGATACGGTCACGATGAATCCGATGTACGGCATGGTACCCGGCTCGAGCACGTACCCACCTTATGTCCACGCTGGAACGAAAGTGGCGCTCACCGGGCCGGACTGGGTCCAACACATGATGCAGGGCTACTACTGGGCCATCGCGACGAGCCAGCCCAACCACATCCAGACCGGATTCCTGCCCGACGAGCCCGTCACCAGCCTCGTACTCCAGATAAAGACCGCGGACACCATCGGTTCCGGAACCGACGCCGACATCAGCGTCAATATCATGGGGGTTCAATGGGGCGTGCTGGACCTGCCATGGCAGACGGATTTCGGCCGCGGCGACTACGACACCTACGATCTGTTTGCGCTGTTCCCGGGCAAAGTTCCTAGCGGCGCAACGGTGAAAGACATCGTGAGCATCAAGTTTGCGATGAGCGGCATCAATAACATCAACATGTATACCTGTACCTGGAAACTGGAGTATGTCGACATCCGGGTCAATTCGAGGCCGTTCTGCCGGGTGCCGTTCAACGCTTTGATCGGCCCGGGCGAGGAGTCCGGAATGGCCGCGCAAAGAACCATCAGTCTCTGATCAGATCGACAGGACCATTGTTAACCAATACACGGAGCAAACCAACATGCCTGGCCAAACTACCGTTTCAGTTGTCCCCATGCTTGACATATCCGACTCGATGCGGAGCGCGATGGGCATGGTCAAGATCGACGCGAAGGCGTTCATCCGATCGGCGCGGCCGAATGACCAGATAGCCGTCGTGGCATTCACCGACTCCTCCTCGGTCATCTATTCAAGCAACGGGCAGATGGTGACGGTCAGCCAATCGCTCAACGAGACGGCGGCGGCGGCACAGGCAATCGAGGCGCTCACTACCGGGAACATGACGAATATTGGCCAGGCCATTCAACAGGCGAACGGACTGATCGCCAGTGGGAGCGCATCGGTCAAGGCTTTCGTGCTGCTCAGCGATGGCATATCCAACAGGGGGCCGGACCCGACCAGCCAGCTCGGAACCACGCCTCCGTTGTACGTGGCGGGACTGGGAGCACACGTAGCGCAGAGCTACTTCCAGGCGATGATTGACAAGAACAGCGCCAGCCGCTATTACAACCAGCCGAATGCGTACCAGATGGCGCAAGTGTTCAATACGATTCGCGCCGCCTCGACGAGCGACATCGGGCTGACCTCGAACAACACCTTGTCCTACACTGGCGCAGACTACGTACTGCAGCCGAATGTGATTGCCGGCGACAGCGACGAAGTGCAGATAAATGCGGTCTGGAGCGACCCCAACTACTACTACACCAGCGGCGATCCGAGCGGGTATGCAATCAATGTCGTGCTTATCGACCCCAACGGGGCGACCTCGCCCGCACGGCCGGTCGTCACGGACGCCGGCTATGTGATCTTCAACCTGAACAATCCACAGCCCGGCAGGTGGCAAACGCTGATCCAGTATTCGGTCCCGACGCAAATCTGGGGGACCAGCGCTGGCTTCGAATTCGATACCCAGGTCAACCTGCAGGTCGATGCGCCAAAATTCCTCAAGGCTGGCGACACCTTGCGCGCCACCGCCATCGTGCTGGATGAAGGAAAACCGGTGGAAGGCCTGACGGTGCGCGCGCATATCAATCGACCTTCGATCTCGGTGGCGAACGCGCTCATCAAGCACGCGACGGCATTGCGCGGCGTCCGGCCCGATCCGGCGCTGCTCGAGGGCGGCGCCGACGAATCGACCGCAATCCTCGAGGCCTATCGGCGGCAGCAGGCGGGCAATGGCGACATACTCGCGACAATACCCTCGTCGATGATGCTGGCCGCGCAAGAGGACGGCAGCCATGCGCTGATGTTTGGACAGACGGCCGAAGCGGGTTCCTACAACGTCACGTTGACCGTAACCGGGACCAGCTCCGCGACCGGTAAGCCGTTCAGTCGTACCAGGATGTTCAGCACAATCGTGCTGTAGCGAGGATTCATGTGGTGGGCCGGTAGCCGTAAAGCAGGCGCCAGCGAGTGTTTGAGATATCGGCGACCGCGCCGCAACAGAAATGGTGCCCGGAGCCGGAATCGAACCGGCACGCCCTTGCGGGCACGGGATTTTAAGTCCCGGGTGTCTACCAGTTTCACCATCCGGGCAGCGCGCGAGATTCTAGCACAGCGTGGAATGCTCTAGGGTCAGCTTTGCAACATTGCGTGCGCGGCGGGCCACCCCCCGCTCGCACAAGAATGTGATCAATTCGTCAACACCCGCTTTGGCTGTGGCCAATGATGGTGTAGCATTCGTGGCGGCGCCGCAGCCGGGCGCAACCAGAAGTGCAAGGACCAGAATTGAATATCACAATTAACGACGACCTCCGTTCCTTTGTCGACCCGCTGACCGAAGTCGAATACGCCGCGCTCGAACGCAGCCTGCTGGCCGAAGGCTGCCGCGATGCGCTCGTCCTGTGGAACGATACCCTGATCGACGGCCACAATCGCTACGCCATCTGTAAAAAGCACGGCATCGAATTCCGCACGGTCCAGAACAACAGCTTCGCCTCGCTCGAGGACGTGATGCTGTGGATGATCGATAACCACCTCGCGCGCCGCAGCGTGTCCGACTTCCAGCGCGGCCTGCTGGCGCTGCGCAAGAAGGAAATCGTGGCCGCGCGGATGGCGCAAAAGGCCGGCGAGCCGGAGCCGAAAGGCGAGGAGCCGGCCGCGCCCGAGCCGCCGCCGTGGAACACGCGCGAGGAGGTGGCCAAGGCCGCGCGCGTGTCGAGCAATACGATCAGCCAGATCGAGCGCATCCAGAAGGCCGCCACCCCGCAGCTGATCGACGCCGTGCGTGCCGGGACCATCTCGATCAACGCCGCCGCCAACGTCGCCCAGCTGCCCGAATCGGTGCAGGTGGCGGCGGTCGCCGGCGGACGCAAGGAGCTGCAACAGGCCGCGCGCCAGGTGCGCGAACAGAAGGCCTCGACCCGCCCGCGCAAGGAGACGCCGCCCGCCGACCCGGCTGACGAAGCGGCCGCGATGCGCGCCGAAATCGCCGGACTGAAGGACCGCGTGGCGAGCCTGCTGACCGAGAACGAAGTGCTCAGGCAGCGCCTGGCGGCGCTCGGCCAGGGCGACGCATAACAATAATCCAAACCGAAGGAGACCCCGAATGTCCACATCCCGCCTGATCGCTTCGTCCGTTCTTGGCTGCGCCGCGCTGGCCGCATTCGCGCCCGTGCAGGCGGCCCCCGCATCGGCCGCCGCCGCCGCCACCGCGCGCAACCCGGCCGAGCTTGCGCGCTGGCAGAAGACTGCTGCGCGGGTGACGATCATGCGCGACAAATGGGGCATCCCGCACGTGTTCGGCAAGACCGATGCCGACGCGGTGTTCGGCATGGTCTACGCGCAGGCGGAGGATGACTTCAACCGGGTCGAGCTCAATTACATCAACGCGATGGGGCGCCTGGCCGAAGTCGAGGGCGAGAAGGAGATCTGGCGCGACCTGCGCATGAAGATGTACATCCAGCCGGCCGACATGAAGGCGAAGTACGCGGCCAGCCCGGAGTGGCTCAGGAAGCTGATGGTCGGTTTCGCCGATGGCCTCAACTTCTACCTGCATACGCATCCGGAAGTGAAGCCCAGGCTGATCACGCACTTCGAACCATGGATGGCGCTCAGCTTCAGCGAAGGCAGCATCGGCGGCGACATCGAGTCGATCGACCTGAAGCAGCTGCAGGCGTTCTACGACAAGCGCCCCGAGGCCGCGCTGGCAGCCATCGCCAACCGCGCCGACCTCGCGTTCGCCGACACCGGCAAGGGCTTCGACGAAGAGCCGAAGGGCTCGAACGGCTTTGCGATTGCGCCCAGGCTGTCGGCATCCGGCCATCCGCTCCTGTTGATCAACCCGCACACCTCGTTTTACTTCCGTCCCGAGGTCCACATGGCCAGCGACGAGGGCCTGAACGCCTACGGCGCCGTGACCTGGGGCCAGTTCTTCATCTACCAGGGCTTTAACGAACGGGCAGGGTGGATGCATACGTCGGGCGGCGGCGACGTGATCGACGAGTACCTCGAAACTGTCGTCGAAAAGAACGGCAAATTTTTCTACAAGTATGGCGGCGAGGAGCGTGCGATGCGCGCCGTCCCGATCACGCTGCCGTACAGGAGCGCCAGCGGCGCCATGGCCAGCCGCACCGTGACCGCCTACTTCACGCACCACGGCCCAGTGGTGCGCGCCGCCGACGGCAAGTGGGTGTCGGTGAAGATGATGGACGAACCGGTGAAGGCGCTGACGCAGTCGTACACGCGCACCAAGGCGAAGAACTACGCGGCGTTCTACAAGGCGATGGAACTGCGCACCAACTCGTCGAACAACACCGTGTATGCGGACGGCGACGGCAATATCGCCTACTTCCACGGTAACTTCGTCCCGAAACGCGATCCGCGCTTCGACTGGACCAAACCGGTCGACGGCAGCAACCCGGCCACCGAGTGGAAGGGCCTGCACGACATCAAGGACACGATCACGCTGTTCAACCCGGCCAGCGGCTACATCTCGAACACCAACAACTGGCCGTTCAGCTCCTCGGGCGCCAACAGCCCGCGCCAGCAGGACTATCCGGCCTATATGTGGTCGCTGCCCGAGAACGCGCGCGGCATCCACGCGATGCGGGTGCTGAAGGATGCAAAGGACCTGACCCTCGAGCGCCTGATAGCGACCGCCTACGACAGCTACCTGCCGGCCTTCGAGCCGCTGGTGCCGAAGCTGGTGAACGACTGGGAAGCGCTGCCCGCGAGCGATCCGCTCAAGGCGCAGCTGTCGGCGCAGGTCGCCGCGCTGCGCGGCTGGGACCTGCGCTTTGCCACCACCTCGGTGCCGACCTCGGTCGCGGTGTACTGGGGCCAGGACCTGGTCGCGCACGCGGGCCCGCGCGCGCGCGCCGCCGGGGTGCCGGTGCTCGACTTCGTCACGGCCAGCTCGACCCCGCAGGAGCGGCTGGAGTCGCTGGCGCGCGCCAGCGCCAAACTGCAGGCGGACTTCGGCAACTGGCAGACGCCGTGGGGCGAGATCAACCGCTTCCAGCGCGTCAGCGGCGCGGTCGACCAGCAGTACGACGACAGCAAGCCGAGCTACCCGGTCGCGTTCACCTCGGCCACCTGGGGTTCGCTGGCGTCGTTCGGCATGGTCGCCAAACAGCACACCAAACGCATCTACGGCGACCGCGGCAACAGCTTCGTCGCGGTGGTCGAATTCGGGCCAAAGGTGAAGGCGAAGAGTATCCTTGCGGGCGGCGAGAGCGGCGATCCGAAGTCGCCGCACTTCAACGACCAGGGCGAGATGTACAGCCGCGGCCAGTTCAAGGATGTGCTGTTCTATAAAGAGGACATCGAGAAGCAGCTCGAGCGCAAGTACCACCCGGGCGCATAAGGAAGTTTCGGATGGCGCGCAGCGAAAAACAGAAAATGCTGGCCGGCGAGCTGTACGAGGTCGACGCCGAACTGCAGGCCGACCTTGGCGCGGCCTCGGCGTGGGCGGCGCGCTACAACGCGGCACTGGCCGAAGCGCCCGAGGTGTGGCACGCAATGCTGGGCGAGCAGCTGGCGGCGGTGGGACCCGGTACGATGGTGCGCCCGCCATTTCACTGCGATTACGGCTACCACATCCACCTCGGCGCCAACGTCTTCCTCAACTTTAACTGCGTGATCCTCGACGTCGCGAAGGTCACGATCGGGGACGACACGCGCATCGGTCCGGCGGTGCACATCTACACGGCCGACCACCCGCGCGACGCCGCGTTGCGTAAAACCGGGGCCGAGTCGGGCCGCCCGGTCACTATCGGCCGCAACGTGTGGATCGGCGGCGGCGCGATCATCCTGCCGGGCGTGACGATCGGCGACGACGCCATCGTCGGCGCCGGCAGCGTGGTGACGCGTAATGTGCCGGCCGGGGCGACGGTCGCCGGCAACCCCGCGTGCCTGGTGCGCCAGTGAGCTGCATTTAGCACAGCGCAAAGTAGCGAGAAAACAAGATTATTCGGATTGCAATGATTGCATAAGTGTTATCTACTAGGCCAGGCAATGCCCGACCGACGTGTGATCACCGGAGTGCAACCGTGAATACCAGACTGTTTTGCCTGAGGCCGCTGTGCGCACTCGTCCTCGTGCTCGGCGCCGGCGCCGCGCAGGCCGACATTGCCACCTACACCAGCCAGGCGAGTTTCCTTGCCGCCGTCGCCGATCCCGGCGTCGACAGCTACGATGACCTCGCCGTCAGGGAATACGGCGCCACGCTGGAGCGCAGCGCGGGCGCGTACACGTACACCTCCAGCACGACCCCGAGCTCGTTCTTGTTCGGCGCGGGCACCGACGCGGACCATTGGCTGAGCACCGACAAGCTCAGCGACGCGATCACGTTCTCTAACTTCTCCGGCGGCGTCAACGCGCTGGGCGGCAACTTCTTCGGCTCGAACGCATTTGGCGGTTTCTCGCCCGGCGCGACCATGGTGCTGACCGCCAGCGATGGCAGCTCGGTCACCTACCGCCTCGCCGGCGCCAACCTGGACAGCTTTGTCGGCTTCGTCTCGAGCGCGGCGCTGACGTCGGTCCGGCTCGGCAACGACGGCAGCACCAGCATCTGGGTAACCGCCAACAACCTGACCCTGGCCGCTGCGGTGCCGGAGCCGACCGGCTGGGGCATGATGCTGGCAGCGCTGGCGCTGCTGGGCATGGCTGCCCGGCGCCGCCGCTGAACTGTCCGGTGGCGCTCCTCAATGCCCGGTTGCTATAATTCCAGAATCCAAAACGGGGATTTCGGGGCAGGGCAGTGGCAAAACTCTATTTCAGGTACTCGGCGATGAACGCCGGCAAATCGACCGCGCTGCTGCAAGTGGCGCACAACTACGAGGAGCAAGGCCAGAAGGTCAAGCTGTACACCGCGGCGATCGACAACCGCTACGGCGTCGGGCTGATCACCTCGCGCCTCGGGCCGCAGCGCCAGGTCGACCTGTTCGACGGCGACACCAATTTCCTCGACGACGCCCCGCTGATCGATTGCGTGCTGGTCGACGAGGCCCAGTTCCTGTCCACCGCCCAAGTTCAGCAGCTGCACCAGGTGGCCCAGGTGCGCGGGGTGCCGGTGATCTGCTACGGCCTGCGCAGCGATTTCCGCGGCGACCCGTTCCCGGGCTCGGCCTACCTGCTGGCGCTGGCCGACGACATCGAGGAAATCAAGAACATTTGTACCTGCGGCAAGAAGGCGACGATGAACGTGCGGGTCGACGCGCAGGGCGGCCGCATCCGCGAAGGCGAGCAGGTCAGCATCGGCGGCAACGAAAGCTACCGCCAGGCCTGCGGCCGCTGCTTCTACGCCGGCTAGGCCGCCAGCCAACGCGCTGTTTCACGCTTGTCACAGCCCGATAATTGACAGGTCCGAGTCCTGATGCCCCACTTCGCTGTCTTTGCCACTGACATTCCGTCCTTGCTTCTGGTTCTCGTATGGCTGGGGCTGATGGGTTCAATGCGTCAGTCGGGATACGGCATCGCGCTCCTGAGCTTGGGTGCGACGGCCATCCATGAAGCCTGTCATCTGTTTTTTGGACTCATCCTCAATGCCAAACCGGTGTCCTTCTCCCTGTGGCCCAAGCGCCAAGGCAAGCATTGGGTGCTTGGGTCGGTAGGGTTCACAAATCTCAATATCTGGAATTCGGCGTTCGTCGCCTTTGCGCCGCTGGCCATGCTGCCACTAGGGTGGCTGGCCTTCCAGTTATGGATGCGGCCGGCCTTTCGGTCGGGTGCTTATCTTTCCTGGCTCCTGGCAGGGTACGTAGTTGCATGCTGTGGGTTCGCATGCCTGCCATCCACTACCGACATCAAGCTCGGCGCGCTATCCGCGGCGATGTACTGCGCCATCGCATTCGGCCTTTGGCGGGCCATATCCTGAAACACGCTGCGAGCACTTCTGCCCGGGCGCGCCGTCACGACACAGCTGGAGTAGCACGACGAGGCAGAAGGCGGACCTAGTCGTCATTGCTGAAGACGCTCAGGAACAGGGCCAGCGCCAGCAGCGCATAGAGCGACGCCAGGAATAGCATCAGCTCGACGCCTGGCGCCAGCGCGACCGCGACGCCGCGCAGCGTGTGCGTGGTGATCTGGCTGCAGTGCATGAGACAGTCGATACCCTGGCGCGGCGTGTACTGCACGATGAACAGGCCAAGTACCAGCAGCAGCAAACCTTTAGCGCCGATTGCCACCGGCCGCGCCGCGACGTACTTTGCGGAAATCGCGACCGCCATCACCACGCCCCACAGCGCATTCAGGATCACCAGGTCGTTGGCCGTGCTGGGGTAGCCAGCCCTGACGAAACCGAACACCGCGCCGGCGTAAAGGAGGGAGGCGATCAGCGCAATCCCCGTCCCGATCCAGCCCCGGCGAGCCGCAAGGAAATAACCCAGCGGCGGAAACAACACGCAAAGGAGCAGGCCGATCGAGTCCTGCTGGGCGAATTCTTTTTTCATTATCATGATCATCGATTGCAGTGGTACAACAGGATACCAGCGAGCACGATGGTAAACACGCAATTGCCACAGCAGACCCCGTCTCCGGTCGGCTGGCGCCTGGCCGCGCGCTCCTGGCCTTACCTGGCTGTCATCGCCGCGGGCGCCGGCTTGCTGTTCTGGCGTCGGCCTGGCGTGTTTCAATTTGTAAAACCCCGGGCCCCGATCCTTAGGCCCGCCTTAAGCTGCCGCTGCGAAATGGCACAACCCGACTCTACGCCGGTCGGCTATCCTGTAAAATTGGTCGCAAGCGCCGGATGACCGGCGCGGCTGCCGAACCCGACAGACCGCACTACCACCGAATCACGCTCGGAGAAACGAAGAATGAAGAAGCAGATGTTGATGGCCGCCCTGGCAATCGCGATGTCGGCCCATGTGGTAACCGCCCAGCCCGAGAAGGTCGCGGCGTCCCAGTTGAAGCCTGTCGCCGCCCAGACCCAGGCCGCGCTGTGGGCTTCGCGTGTGCTTGCGCGCTACCATTACAAGGCGCTGCCGCTGGACGACGCGATGTCGGAAAAAATCTTCGACAACTATTTCAAGTCGCTCGACAGCGAAAAGCTGTACTTCACCCAGGCCGACGTCAACCAGTTCGCGCCGATGCGCACCAAGCTCGACGACGCGATCAACAACGAGGACCTGACGCTGCCGTTCTCGATCTACCAACTGTACAACCAGCGCTTCAACGAGCGCATGTCGTATGCGCGTGAGCTGCTCAAGGGCAAGTTCGACTTCACGGCCGACGAATCCCTGCAGCTCGACCGCGAGAAGGCCCCGTGGCCGAAGAACGAGGACGAAGCGCGCGACCTGTGGCGCAAGCGCATCAAGAACGACTTCCTGCGCCTGAGGCTGGCCGGCAAGGACGACAAGGCGATCCGCGAGACCCTCGGCAAGCGCTACGAGAACTACCAGAACCGCCTCAAGAAGCTCAATAACGAGGACGTGTTCCAGATGTTCATGAACGCCTACGCGACCTCGATCGAGCCGCACACCAACTACCTCGGCCCGCGCGCGGCCGACAACTTCGACATCGCGATGCGCCTGTCGCTCGAGGGCATCGGCGCGGTGCTGCAGGCGCGCGACGATTACACGCTGGTGCGCGAGGTCGTCCCGGGCGGCCCGGCCGACAAGTCGGGCAAGCTGAAGGTGGGTGACCGCATCGTTGGCGTGGCGCAGGGCAGCGGTCCCTTCACGGACGTGCTCGGCTGGCGCATCGACGACGTGGTGCAACTGGTGCGCGGCGAGAAAGACTCGACCGTGCGGCTGGACGTGATCCCGGCCGACGCCGGCCCCGACGGCAAGCACGTCGCGGTCTCGCTGGTGCGCAAGAAGATCAACATGGAAGAGCAGTCCGCCAAGAAATCGATCATCGAGGTCAAGGACAATGGCGTGAAGCGCCGCATCGGCGTCATTTCGCTGCCGACCTTCTACCAGGACTTCGAGGCGCGCCGCAAGGGCGACAAGGAATTCAAGAGCGCGACGCGCGACGTCCAGCGCATCCTTGGCGAACTCAAGAAGGACAAGGTGGACAACGTGCTGATCGACCTGCGCAACAACGGCGGCGGCTCGTTGACCGAGGCGGTCGAGCTGACCGGCCTGTTCATCGACAAGGGCCCGGTGGTGCAGCAGCGCAGCGCCGAAGGACGGGTCGAGGTCGAGAGCGACACCAATCCCGGCCTGGCCTGGGACGGCCCGATGGGTGTGCTGATCAACCGCGGTTCGGCCTCGGCGTCCGAGATCTTCGCCGCCGCGATCCAGGACTACGGCCGCGGCATCGTGATCGGCGAGCCGAGCTTTGGCAAGGGAACGGTCCAGACCCTGATCAACCTCGACCGCTTCGCGCCGAGCGACAAGGTGCACTACGGCGAACTGAAGATGACGATCGCGCAGTTCTTCCGCATCAACGGTGGTACCACCCAGCTGCGCGGCGTGAGCCCCGACATCAAGCTGCCGGTCACGTCCGATGTCGATAACTTCGGCGAATCGTCGTACGACAACGCCTTGCCATGGGTCGCGATCAAGCCGGCCAACTATGTGCCGGCCGGCGACCTGAAGGAGCTTGTGGCGCCGCTGCAGAAGCGCCACGAGGTGCGTGTCGCCAAGGACAAGGACTTCCAGTACCTCGAGGAAGACATTGCTGAAGTGCTCAAGCTGCGCAAGGACAACGCGATCTCGCTGAACGAAGCGGTGCGCCGCAAGGAACGCGACGCCCAGGACGCCCGCTCGCGCCTGCGCGAGGCGCGCCTAGCGGGCGGCAAGGCGACCAGCGGCGACGAGCCGGCCGCCGCGCCGGGCGGCAAGGAAGCACGCAGCAAGGTGCCGCTGCCGACGCGGCCGACCAAGTCGATGATCGCCGGGCGCGGTTCGATGAGCCAGGACGACGGCCTGCAGGCGGACGAGCGCAACCTGACGGCTGAGCTGGCGGCGGAAAAAGCCGCCAAGAACGCCAAGGACGTGCTGCTGCAGGAGGCCGCGCACATTTTGGCCGACGAGGTGGGCATGCTCAAGACCGACACCAGGATGGCTTCGCGCGTGATGCCCTACATGAGCTCGACCAAGGTCAACGGCAACTAAAATAATAAATTGTCGTAATTTGCACGCATTCCGACAGGAAATGTGTCGAAAAAGGAGGTTCCCGAGGGGGAACCTCCTTTTTTTATACAAGTTTCAATTGAACATTGTCATTTTTTTATTTATGCTACTCTAACTCTACAGTTGTAAAAAGAACATTCCTTTTAAACAAGTATAGGAGCTAGTCATGGCAATTCGTCCCCTTGTAGCTGCCGCGCTGTTGGTCAGCGCATGCGCCGCCCACGCAGATGTCATTCCGTCTTCCGGAGCCAGCACGTCCCAGGCCGGATTCCAGTCCAGCTGGACGGCCGGCAACGGTGCCGATGTGCTGAGCTCCGGCGTCCTGTCGGATAACACGCGCCTGGTTGGCGGGATGTCCTACTCGGCGGGCAGTTCCGCCGACGCCCTGTTGGGTAAAGCCAGCAGCAGCCTGGGCGACGCCGCCTCGGCTGCCCAGCTGACGGTCCAGAGCGGTATCGACGCCCAGTACGTCCTGAGCCGCAGCAATGCGGTGATGGCCGCAATGGCTGGCGACGGCAAATCGGTGATCAACACCAGTACCGGCCCGCAAGTGAGCGACGGTGTCCAGGCCGGGACTGGCCTCGGCGTGTCCAATAATGCCGGTACGCCGGGCAACAGCGCGCCGGGCACCAACGCCCCAACCGGCAGCGGCGGCGGCCAGACCGGCGCGGCGCCCGGCGGCACGACCACCATCCCGACCGGTGAACCCGCGAACACCCCGACCGGCAATTCGCCAGCGGCTCCGGCTGACAATGCGATCGATACGATCTTGCCGGGCAGCCCGAAGCCGGTACCGCCGATCGGCAACGCCGAACTGCCGGCCGCGCCGAGCGCCGACGTCCCTGAGCCGTCGACGATCGCGCTGATGATGGCCGGCCTGCTCGGCGCCGGCGCACTGACCCGCCGTCGCAGCCGCTAAGCTTCCCCGCAGCATTCCCGAGGGCGGACGCACATTGCGTCCCGCCCCGGGCTTCTTCCCGCGAATGCCTTAATATTCGCTCACTATTTTCAGGTACAATTCCTTGTGAACGGTCGTGCTTTTTTGGCTCGGCGCCCCGCTCATAACAAGGAGACAGAATGGACCTGAATTACACCGCGGCGGACCTGGCGTTCCGCGACGAGGTGCGCAGCTTCCTCGAAGCGAACCTGCCTTCCGACCTCCAGCACAAGGTACGCATGCACCTGCGCCTGTCGAAAGAAGACAGCGTGCGCTGGCACAAAATTCTCGCGAAGCAAGGCTGGGTTGCGCCCGGCTGGCCGGTCGAACATGGCGGCCCCGGCTGGACGCCGGTCCAGCGCCACATCTTCGAGGAAGAGTGCGCGCGCGCCGGCACGCCGCAAATCATGCCGTTCGGCGTCAACATGGTGGCGCCGGTCATCATGGCCTTCGGCAGCCAGGCCCAGAAGGACTATTACCTGCCGCGCATCCTGTCGTGCGAGGACTGGTGGTGCCAGGGCTATTCCGAACCGGGTGCGGGCTCCGACCTGGCGTCGCTCAAAACCACTGCGGTGCGCGATGGCGACCACTACTTCGTCAACGGCCAGAAAACCTGGACCACGCTGGCGCAGCACGCCGACATGATCTTCTGCCTGGTGCGTACCGATCCCGGCGTGCGCAAGCAGGAAGGGATCTCGTTCCTGCTGATCGACATGCATGCGCCGGGCGTCACGGTGCGCCCGATCATCATGCTGGACGAAGACCACGAAGTGAACGAGGTCTTCTTCGACAACGTGCCGGTCCCGCTCGCCAACCTGGTGGGCCACGAGAACAAGGGCTGGACCTACGCCAAATACCTGCTCGGGCACGAGCGCACCGGCATCGCCGCGGTCGGCCGCTCGAAGCGCGAACTGGCCTTCCTCAAGCGGTTGGCGCGGCGCGAGCAGAAGAACGGCAAGCCGCTGATCGACGACCCGCTGTTCGCCGCCAAGGTGGCGGCGCTCGAGATCGAGCTAATGGCGCTCGAGATGACGGTGCTGCGCGTGCTGGCGCGCGCCGACAAGGCGCCGGGGCCCGAAGCATCGGTGCTCAAGGTGCGCGGCACCGACATCCAGCAGGCCCTGTCCGAGCTGATGGTCGAGGCGGCCGGCCCGATGGCGCTGCCGTTCGACCCGGCCTACCTCGAAGGCGAGGGCCAGCACAGCGTCTTCGACGATGACGACGCCGCGCCGCTCGCCGCCCACTACTTCAACTTCCGCAAGACCTCGATCTACGGCGGTTCGAACGAGATTCAACGCAACATCATCAGCCAGATGATCCTGGGCCTGTGAGGGAGAGCAGATGGACTTCAATTTCAAGGAAGAGCAGATCCAGTTCGCGGACGCGCTCAAGCGCTGGATCGCGCGCGACTACAGTTTCGAGGCGCGCCGCGCGATCGTGCATTCGCAGTCGGGCACCTCGGATGCTGCCTGGGCGACCCTGGCCGAACTGGGCATGACGGCGCTGCCGGTGCCGGAGCAGCAGGGCGGGTTCGACGGCAGCGCGGTCGACATGTTCGTCGTGATGCGGGAACTGGGCCGCGGCCTGGTGGTGGAGCCCTATTTTGCGACCGTGCTCGGCGCCGAATTCCTGAGACTTGGCGGCGGTCACGCCGGCCTGCTCGAACGGGTCGCCACCGGCGAGCTGAAACTCGCCTGCGCACTGGGCGAGCGCCAGTCGCGCCACGACATGGCCAACATCGAAACCACCGCTACTGCAGCCGATGGCGCTTATGTCATCAACGGCGAAAAGAAGGTGGTCGTGCATGGCGCCCAGGCCGGAGCGCTGGTCGTGTCGGCGCGCGCACCGCAAGGCATCACGCTGTTCGTGGTCCCTGCCGATGCGCCCGGGCTCACCGTCACCGACTACCGCACACTCGACGGCCAGCGCGCCGCCGACCTGCGCTTCGAGGGCGTGCAAGTGGCGGCCGGCGCCGTTGTCGGCCAGCCGGGCGCCGGCTGGGACGTGCTCGACGCCGCGCTCGATTATGGCGCCGCGCTGCTGTGCGCCGAGGCGCTGGGCGCGATGGAAGCGATCTTCGAAGCCACGCTCGAGTACCTGAAGACGCGCCAGCAGTTCGGTGTCCCGATCGGTAAATTCCAGGCGCTGCAGCACCGTATGGCCGACATGGTCATCCACCTCGAGCAGGCGCGCTCGATGGCCCTGCTGGCGGCGGTCAAGGTGGGATCGAGCGACGCCGGGGAGCGGCGCCGCGCGGTATCCGCCGCCAAGTACCGGGTCGGCCAGGCCGCGAAGTTCGTCGGCCAGCAGGCGGTGCAGCTGCACGGCGGCATGGGCGTCACCGACGAACTGCCAGCTGCGCATTACTTCAAGCGCCTCTCGTTCATCGAGCTCACGCTCGGCGACTCCGACCACCACCTGGCGCGCTTCATCGCCCAACCAGGATTTGCGCAGGCCGCGGCCGGGGAGGCGCGATGAGCCGCGACTGGTATTTCGAAGACTTCCATCCGGGCCAGGAGATCGACCTCGGCCAGCGCACCGTGAGCGAGGACGAGACCATCGCGTTCGCCACGCAGTTCGATCCGCAGCCGTTCCACGTCGACCGCGCCGCTGCCGGGGCGTCGATCTACGGCGGCGTGATCGCGAGCGGCTGGCACACCTGCAGCATGATGATGCGGATGGTGGTCGACGGCCTGATGTGCACGGCATCGAGCATGGGATCGCCGGGCCTGGACAGCGTGCGCTGGCTGCAGCCGGTGCGCGCGGGCGACACGCTGCGGGTGCGCTACCAGACCAAGGAGGTCAAGGCCTCGACGTCCAAGCCGGACCGCGGCGTGGTCTGGTCGAAGTGGATCGCGACCAACCAGCGTGGCGAGGAGGTCTGCACCATCGAAGGCATGGGCATGTTCGGCCGGCGGCCGGCGGAGGGCGGCGATGCGTGACATCGCCAGCCTGGCCGAGCTGAAGGCGCTGGTGGGCCTTGAAGTGGGCGTGTCGCGCTGGTTCGAGATGTCGCAGCAGCGCATCGGCACCTTTGCCGATGCCACCGACGACCACCAGTGGATCCACCTCGACCACGACCGTGCGGCGCGCGAGTCGCCGTTTGGCGGCACCGTGGCGCATGGGTTCCTGACACTGTCGCTGCTGCCCGCGATGCTGGAGGACGCGATCGTGATGCGGGACGTGAAGATGGGCCTGAACTATGGGCTCAACAAGGTGCGCTTCCCGGCGCCGGTTCCGGCCGGCAGCCGCGTCCGCGCGCGCATCACCCTCGGCGCGGTCGACGAGTTTGCCGGCGGCGCCCAGCTCATCTGGGACGTCGTGGTTGAACGGGAAGGCAGCGACAAGCCGGTGTGCGTGGCCGAATTCCTGGTGCGGCGCTACCCGTAGCCCCGGACAGCGTCGTTCCCGCGAACGCGGGAATCGATGCAGAGCCTGATGGAGCCGCGGCTTAGCCTTTGGTTTGGCATAAATGCGAGCGGGTTATGGGTTCCCGCTTCCGCGGGAACGACGTGCGGACGGCGCGTGCCGCCGGGGCCCTCGGAGGGCGTCAGCCGGCGCTGCTCGCGAAGCGGTTTCGCCCGCCGGCCTTGGCCTGGTACAGCAGCGTATCGGCCGCCTGCACCAGCGCCGCCGGCGCCGCGCCCTCCGACGGCGACATGCCCGCGATCCCCATGGTGAGCGTGACCACCGGTGCGGTCGCCGAGGCCGCGTGCGGGATCGCCAGTTGTTCCAGCTCCGCGCGCAGGCGCGCGGCGACGCCTTCGGCGCCGCGCGCGTCAAGTTGCGGCAGCAGGATCGCGAACTCCTCGCCGCCGTAACGCGCGACCAGGTCCTGCGGCCGCCCGGCGGCACGCCGCAGTGCAGCGCCGACCTGCACCAGGCAGTCGTCGCCGGCCTGGTGGCCGTAGTGGTCGTTGTATTTTTTGAAGTAGTCGACGTCGACCAGCACCAGCGCGATCGGCAACTGGGCCCGTTCGCAGCGCCGCCACTCGGCGTCCAGCCGCTCGTTGAACGCGCGCCGGTTGGCCACACCGGTCAGGCCATCGGTCAGGGTCAGCGCGCGCAGCGTGTCGCTCTGACGCTTGATGGTCAGGTGGGTGCGTACCCGCGCCCGCACCACCGCCGCGTTGACCGGTTTGGTGATGAAGTCGGCGGCGCCGGAGGCCAGCGCGCGGGTCTCGTCCTCCGGGTTCTTCAGCGCGCTGACAAAGATCACCGGGATGTCGCGCGTGACGCTGTCGGCGCGCAGCGCGGCGCACACCGCGTAGCCATCCATCCCCGGCATCACCGCGTCGAGCAGGATCAGGTCGGGGCGCAGGCTGCGCGCCAGCTGCAGCGCCTTTTCCCCGCTCATCGCGAACAGCACTTCGTGTTCGCCCTCCAGCGCGCCGTTCAGGATCTGGATGTTCTCGCTAGCGTCGTCGACGACCAGGATGCGGCCGTTGACGGCCAGGTTGGTCCAGCTCATTGCTTGTTCTCCAGGTCCGGGATCTCTCGCACCAACCGTGCCGCCGCGTCGAAACGAAGCATCGCGATTGCCTCGGCCAGCTCGGCGGCCCGCTGCGGCGCCAACGCTCGTTGCAGCGCGGGGCGCAGCTGTTCGAACTGCGCGCTCGCTTTCAGATTGTTTTGCACCAGCGATTCTACCAGCCGCGCCAGATCCTCGCGCCGGGTCGGCCACCCGTGTTCGTCGCCAGGCGCGGGCAGCTCGGCATCCCGGGCGAACACGAAGTAGCCGATCAGGACGGGCAGGGCGCAGGCGAGGATAAGCGTGAGCAGCTTCGAGCGGATCGAAGGCAGGGGGTGACGATGCAACAACTGCAAAACAGGATTCCCGGGTGGAGCGCGGCGCCGTTGCGCCGCCAGCCGCCCATGGTAGCCGACGCGCTGCGGTGACGATAGGGCAGGATGCCGCCGGCGCGCGCAAGCGTCGGCAGCTTACAACAGCGCTCAGGCGTACCTGGCCAGTTCGAGCTTCGCGATGGCGTTGCGGTGCACTTCGTCGGGCCCGTCGGCCAGGCGCAGCGTGCGGTTCCCGGCCCATTGCGAGGCCAGCGGGAAGTCGTCCGACACACCGGCCGCGCCGTGCGCCTGGATCGCCCAGTCCAGCACCTGCTGCGCGACCGTCGGCGCCAGCACCTTGATCATCGCGATCTCGGCCTGGGCGTGCTTGTTCCCCACCGTGTCCATCAGGTACGCGGTCTTAAGCGTCAGCAGGCGCGCGCTGTCGATCCGGATGCGCGACTCGGCGACGCGCTCGCGCCACACGCCCTGTTCCGAAATCTTGCGGCCGAAGGCGACGCGCGCGTCGAGGCGCCGGCACATCAGCTCGAGCGCCCGTTCGGCCACGCCGATCGCGCGCATGCAGTGATGGATCCGGCCTGGCCCGAGCCGTCCCTGCGCGATCTCGAAGCCGCGGCCCTCGCCGAGCAGGATGTTCGACGCCGGCACGCGCACGTTTTCGAACAGGATCTCGCAATGGCCATGCGGCGCATCGTCGTAGCCGAATACGGGCAGCGGGCGCACGATCGTGATGCCGGGCGTATCGGCCGGCACCAGGATCATCGACTGCTGCTTGTGGCGCGCCGCGCCGGGGTCGGTCTTGCCCATCACGATGAACAGCTTGCAGCGCGGGTCGCCGGCGCCCGAGATCCACCATTTGTGGCCATTGACGACATACTCGTCGCCGTCGCGCTCGATGCGGGTCTCGATGTTGGTCGCGTCCGACGACGCAACGTCCGGTTCGGTCATCGCGAACGCGGAGCGGATCTCGCCGGCCAGCAGCGGCTCCAGCCAGGCGCGCTTGTGTTCTTCCAGGCCGTAGCGCTCGAGCGTCTCCATGTTGCCGGTATCGGGCGCCGAGCAATTGAACACTTCCGGCGCCCACGCGACCCGTCCCATGATCTCGCACAGCGGCGCGTAGTCGAGGTTCGACAAGCCTTCGGGTGCGCGATCCGACTTCGGCAGGAACAGGTTCCACAGGCCCTGCTGGCGCGCCAGCGGTTTCAGGCGCTCGACCAGTTCGGTCGGGATCCAGCGGTTGCCTTTCTCGGTGCCGTTGCGGTCGACCTCCTGCTTGAAGGCTTGTTCGTTCGGGTAGATATGCTCGGCCATGAAGGCCAGCAGGCGCGCCTGCAGCTCCTGGCAACGCGCGGAATAGTCGAAATCCATTGTCGCTCCCTCGTTAAGATTGGCCGCGGGTGGCAAACTGCCAGGCCATCTCGGCCATCGGCCGCGCCGCCTTGCCGTTTTCCAGCGCCTGCGCGCTCGACGCGGTGCCATCGACGTAGCGCTTCATGATCCCCTGCATGATGCCAGCCAGGCGGAACATGTTATAGGCCAGGTAGAAGTCGAAGTCCTCGGCGCGGATGGTCTTGCCGGTGCGCGCGGCGTAGCGCGCGACATATTCGTCGAGCGACGGGATCCCCAGCGCCTTCAGGTCCAGGCCCGCGATGCCACGGAACTGCCCGGGCGGGATATGCCAGCTCATGCAGTGGTACGAAAAATCGGCGGCGGGGTGGCCGAGCGTCGACAGCTCCCAGTCCAGCACCGCCACGATGCGCGGCTCGGCCGGGTGGAAGATCATGTTATCGAGCCTGAAGTCGCCATGCACGATCGACGTATCGTCCCCCGGCGGGATGTGCTGCGGCAGCCACTCGATCAGGCGGTCCATCGCGTCGATCTGTTCGGTGGCCGAGGCCAGGTACTGTCTGGTCCAGCGCTCGATCTGGCGCGCAAAGTAGTTACCCGGCTTGCCGTAATCGGCCAGCCCGATCGCCGCATAATCGATGGTATGCAGCTGCGCGATCACGCGATTGAGTTCATCGTAGATCGCGCCCCGTTCGGCCGGCGTCATGCCGGGTAGCGACTGGTCCCACAGCACGCGGCCCTCGACGAACTGCATCACATAGAACGCGCGCCCGATCACCGATTCATCGAGGCACAGCGCGTACTGGCGCGGCGCGGGAAAACCGGCGCCGTGCAGCGCCTGCATCACGCGGAACTCGCGGTCGATCGCGTGGGCCGACGGCAGCAGCTTCGCGGCCGGGCCGGGCTTGGTGCGCAGGACGTACTGCCGGCCGTGTGCGTCCAGCCTGAAGGTCGGGTTGGACTGGCCGCCCCGGAACTGCTCCACCGCCAGCGGGCCGCCGGGATAGTCCTCGACGTGCTGCGCCAGCCAGCCGTCGAGCGCGGCGACATCGAACTGCTGGCGCTCCGACACCGGTTTTGTCCCCATCATCTCTTCGTACATAGCGTCTCCCGCTTGTAGTGTCCGATTATTCTAGCTGATGAAACGAACGACCGTACTATTTGTGTGCGCGCCCGATCAGCGCGATCTGCGGTACTGCTCGAACAGCAGCTCCATCGTGGTGTTGCGCGCTTGCGGCTGGAGGGGCTCGGTTGGCGCGTGGTTGGTGAAGCGCACCACCCAGTCGGCCGGTGCGGGCCCCACGTCGAGCGCATTGATGCAGCCCGCTTCCTGGGCGAGGCCGCCGAGGAACAGGCGCTGGCCGGTCAGGGCCAGCGACAGGATCGCGCAATTGACGCCGCCGTGCAGCACCAGCAGGACGGTATCCCAGTCCGGGTCGGCGCGCAGGCGGTCGATGGCGGGATGGATGCGATCCATCAGCTCGCCGACCGATTCGCCGCCCAGAAAGCGCTGGCCGGCATCGACCACGCCCTCGAAAGCGCCGGTGAAAGCGCGCCGCAGCTCGGTGGCCGGGATTGCCGACAGGCGGCCGCCGCGGATCTCGTGCAGGTCGGGCCAGGTCTCCGGCTCGAGCTGCTGGCCGGTGGCGGCCAGGACGCGCTGCGCGGTTTCGACGGTGCGCGGCAGGCCCGACACGATGACGCGGTCGAACCTGACGTCGGCGGCGGCAAACGCATGGCCGGCGGCATCGGCTTGCGCGCGGCCGGTCTCGTTCAACGGCACCGACTCGGGCAGATACGGTTTGCCGGCCGCATCGAAATAAGTGACGCTACCGTGGCGCATCAAAAAAATGCGGCGGCGCTGGCCGCCCGTAGCGTTCTCATCCATCTCTAGTCTTTCTCAAAAACCGGGGTCAGAGCACGTTTTTATTGCAATCTTTCTCAAAAACCGGGGTCAGAGCACGTTTTTATTGCAATTTTCCCCGGGCATAGGGGGCAGAGCACGTTTTTCTCGCACCCTAGGCCTCACAGCGGACGAACGGGTTTTGTTGTCCTCGTTCGGGTCTCTTGAGAACTGCGCGCAGAGACGCCGTCGCCCGGCGTTTTCTATGAACCCCCGTCCCAAATAGGTCGAGACATGTTTCAACCCGCCGTTTTTTAGCAATGTTTTCGAAAAAACGTGCTCTGACCCCGGTTTTCCAGCAATGTTTTCAAAAAAACGTGCTCTGACCCTGGTTTTGAGGAAACGGCGCACGGATGGCCATCTTACACGGGCGGGGCCGGCGAGGCGAAACGGCGACAGGTGGCATTTTCCCGGCTTAGGGGGGATGTTTCTGGAATAAAATGTCTTCCCAAAACATATAACGATGCAAGGGGTGTCATGGCAAGGCCGGAAAAAGTCCGTCTGGGTGAAATATTGGTCCAGCAGAAGCTGCTGTCGGAAGAGCAGCTGAACCAGGCGTTGGCCGACCAGAAACGCACCGGGCGCAAGCTCGGCCGCGTGTTCGTCGAGAGCGGTTTCGTGACCGAGGAACAGATTTCGGGCGCGCTGGCGCGCCAGTTGAACATCCCGTACATCAACCTCAAGTTCTATAACATCAACGCGGACGTGGTGCGCCTGCTGCCCGAAACCGCGGCGCGCCGCTTCCGCGCCCTGGTGCTCGAGGACCGCCGCGAGTCGCTGCTGGTCGGCGTCTCCGATCCGACCGACCTGTTTGCCTACGACGAGATCGCGCGCCTGGTGAAGAAGACCGTCGAGCTGGCGGTGGTCAACGAAACCGAGGTGCTGGCCGCGATCGACCGCATCTACCGCCGCACCGAAGAGATCACCGATTTCGCGCGCGAGGTCGAGCAGGACCTGGGCGATTCCTTCATCGACTTCGGCGCACTGGCCGCCAACCCGGGCCTCGAGGAGGCCCCGATCGTCAAGCTGCTGCAGTCGGTGTTCGACGATGCCACCCAGGTGCGCGCGTCCGACATCCACATCGAGCCGCAGGATGGCCGCCTGCAGATCCGCTTTCGCATCGACGGCGTGCTGCACCTGCAGACCGAGGCCGACATCAAGGTCGCCACGCCGCTGGCGCTGCGCCTGAAGCTGATGGCCGACCTCGATATTTCGGAAAAACGCTTGCCGCAGGACGGCCGCTTTGCGGTCAAGGTGCGCAACCAGCGCATCGACGTGCGTATCTCGACCATGCCGACCCAGTATGGCGAGTCGGTCGTGATGCGTCTCTTGAACCAGGTCGGCACCACCTTGCGCCTGGACGCGATCGGCATGCCGCCGGCGCTGGTCGAGCGCTTCCGCGCCATCGTGCAGCGCCCGAACGGCCTGGTGCTGGTGACCGGGCCGACCGGCAGCGGCAAGACCACCACGCTCTATAGCGCACTGTCGGAACTGAACTCGGTCGAGAAGAAGCTGATCACGGTCGAGGACCCGGTCGAGTACCGGCTCTCCGGCGTCAACCAGGTGCAGGTCAACGACAAGATCGAACTGTCGTTTGCGCGTGTGCTGCGCTCGGCGCTGCGCCAGGACCCGGACATCGTGCTGGTCGGCGAGATGCGCGACCAGGAGACCGCCCAAATTGGCCTGCGCGCCGCGATGACCGGCCACCTGGTGCTGTCGACCCTGCACACCAATGACGCCGCTAGCACCCCGCTGCGCCTGATGGACATGGGCGTGCCGCGCTATATGGTGGGCGGCTCGCTGCAGGCCGTACTGGCGCAGCGCCTGGTGCGCGTGATCTGCGAAAGCTGCACCACCGAGTATCGTCCGACACCCGCGGAACATGGCTGGCTGCGCGCCGAGCTGGGCGAGCTGGTGGACGCCAGCCCCTTCTTCCACGGGAAGGGCTGCTCGCACTGCAACGGCACCGGTTACCGCGGCCGTACGGGCGTCTACGAGCTGCTCGAGATGACGCGCCGGGTCACCGACGCCGCCAACCATCCCGATCCGTCCCACTTCCTGAAGGTGGCGCATGCCGAGATGGGCGGCGAAACGCTGCGCCGCCACGCGGTGCAGCTTGCGGTGCAGGGCAGGACCACGATCGCCGAAGCGATGCGCATCTCGAACCAGGTGGAAGAATAAGGTGCCGTTCTTCGCCTACAGGGGACGCAACGCGCGCGGCGAGTTGATGCAGGGCGTGCTGGAAGGCGCCGACAGCGGGGCGATCGCCGACCAGTTGTTCGGCACCGGCGTCACGCCGATCGAGATCACGCCGACCCGCCGCAAGGCGACAGGCGCCACCGGCCAGCAGGACTGGTGGCGCAAGCTGGTCGAGAAGAAGGTGACGTCGATGGACGTGCAGCTGTTCTCGCGCCAGATCTACACGCTGCTCAAGTCGGGCGTGCCGATCATGCGCGGCCTGGCGGGGCTGCAGGAGTCGGCCATCAGCAAGCCGTTCGCGCGCGTGATCAAGGATCTGCGCGAATCGCTCGACGCCGGGCGCGAACTGTCGGCGGCGATGCGCCGCCATCCCGAGTGCTTCTCGCCGTTCTACCTGTCGATGGTGCGCGTCGGCGAGATGACCGGGCGCCTGGAAGAGGTGTTCCTGCGCCTGTTCGACCACCTCGAGTTCGACCGCGAGATGCGCGAGCGCGTCAAGACCGCGCTGCGTTATCCGAGCTTCGTGCTGGCCGCGATGGCGATTGCGATGGTGATCGTGAACCTGGCGGTCATCCCGCAGTTCCAGTCGGTGTTCGCCAAGCTCCACGCCGACCTACCTCTGATGACGCGCGTCCTGATCGCCAGCTCGGGGTTTTCGGTGGCTTACTGGCCGCTGCTGCTGCTGGCCGCGGTCGGCGCGTTCGCCGGCTTTCGCGCCTGGATCGGCACGCCGCCCGGCCGCCTGTCGTGGGACCGTATCAAGCTGCGCCTGCCGATTGCGGGCAAGATCATCCACAAGGCGACCATGGCCCGCTTCGCGCGCAGTTTTGCGCTGTCGATTCGCAGCGGGGTGCCGATCGTGCAGACGCTGACCGTGGTCGGCCAGACCGCCGACAATGCCTTCCTGACCGCCCGCATCGAGCAGATGCGCGACGGCGTCGAGCGCGGCGAAAGCATCCTGCGCACCTCGACCGCGGCCGGCGTGTTCACGCCGATCGTGCTGCAGATGATCGCCGTCGGCGAGGAGTCCGGTTCGCTCGACGACCTGATGGACGAGATCGCGCAGATGTACGAGCGCGAGGTCGATTACGAGTTGAAGACGCTGTCGAGCCAGATCGAGCCGATCCTGATCACCTTCCTCGGCGTGATGGTGCTGGTGCTCGCGCTTGGCATCTTCCTGCCGATCTGGGACCTGGGCAAGGCCGCGCTGCGTCACTGATGACAAATGTCCAGCTCAAAAAGTGCGATGGCTTCACGCTCTTCGAGACTGCGGTGGCAGCGTCGGTGTTTGGGCTGCTGGTCACGATTTTCTCCGGCAGGGCGCTGTTTTATCACGCTCAGGCTGAACGTGTTGCGAGCGAACAACTAGTCGGAATCTTGCGCACCGCGCTCCAGGTGCGCGCGGCGCGGGTGTTGTCGACGGAAGGCGAGCGCGGACTGGCGCGGCTGGCCAACGAAAATCCGATGCGCCTGCTCTCTGAAAAACCGCAAAATTACTTGGGTGAGTACTACAAGCCCGACCTTGCTGAATTGCCTAACGGAAACTGGCTGTTCGATCGGCACGAGCGCAGCCTGATTTACCTACCCGCAGGTCATATAAGTTTTTCCTTTGAGACATCTAGGTTTCTTAGATTCAAGGTAAAATCGTTGCTCTTGCCCAATCCAGATCAATCCGGTGGACGGAGCAAGCTCACCAAAGGCGTCAGCCTGGATCAAGTTATTGATCGGGTCGCCGTAAATACTAATTAAAAAGCGGTGTTCCGCGACCACTCACTCGGAGAGTCTGATGAACAAAAGCATGAAGAGCGCCCAGTCGGGCTTTACCCTGATCGAATTGATCGTCGTGATCGTTATCCTGGGCATCCTGGCTGCCACCGCGCTGCCGAAGTTCGCGAACCTGGGCGGCGATGCCCGCCTGGCGAGCCTGAACGCAGCCAAGGGTGCGCTGAGCTCGACCTCGGCGATGGTGCACGGTAAGTTTCTGGTAAACACGGGCGCTCCGGTGACACACATTCTGGTGGAAGATCAAGATGTGACCTTGACGAACGGATATCCGTCGGCCAGCAACCAACTCGTCGGCGCCGCTGGCCTGACTGCCGACTACACGCTCTATGGACCAGGCACCGCAGCAAGCGCCCACAACCCTTCAGTCGCTGCCGATGAGATCGTCATTGTTCCGGCGAGTTTGGCCAACAATCCTGCCGGCTTGGACTGCTTTGTCCGCTACAAACAAGCCGCAACCGGTGCTGCACCGATCATCACCCTGGGTGCTGGCACCGCAGCCCTGACCGCAGCCGCCTGCGAATAATCCTCCGCGCCCCGAGCTAATGTGGCCGGTCCCGGCATTCGTCCATCGAACGTCGTGACCGGCCACAGTCACGTCCGGCGCGGCCGCGGTTTCACGATGGTCGAACTGATCGTGGTGATGGTCCTGATCGGCATCCTCGGGGCTGTCGGCGTCTCCCGCTTTTTCGACCGCACCGGTTTCGACGCCGACGCCTTCACCGAACAAACCCGCGCCATGCTGCGCTACGCGCAAAAGGTGGCGATTGCCCAGCACCGCGCCGTGTTCGTCCGTCTCGATGGCAAAGCCGTCTCGCTGTGCTTCCAGAACCAGGCCCCGTGCCCGGATGAGCTCCAGGTGCGGGCGCCGTCCGGCGCCAACAGCGGCAGTGCCACAACCCGCGCCAACTGTGGCTCCGCGAGCTGGTACTGCGAGGCCAGTCCCCCCGGTATCGATTACAGCGCCAGCCCCCTGAGCGTCTACCTGCCAGATCCCTGGTTTTCCTTCGACGCGCTGGGACGGCCCTACGGCCCGACGGGCACCGTCGCCCAGTTCCCGGGCCTGAGGATCACGATTCATGGCGACGCCCTGGTGCGGCTGGTCGAGGTGGCGCCCGAAACCGGCTATGTCTACTGACACCGCAGTGCGCCGCGCGCGCGGCCTGACCCTGATCGAGATGCTGATGTTTATCGTCATCGTCGGCATCGCGCTCGCCGGCATCCTGCAGGTGCTCGCGTTCACCACCCGGCACAGCGCCGACCCGCTGCGCCGCAAGCAGGCGCTGATGATCGCCGAAGGCCTGCTCGAGGAAGTCGAGCTGGCCGGCTTCACCTATTGCGACCCACGTTCCGACAACGCCGACTCCGCCACCAAATCAGCCGAGTGCACCATTCGAGAGGCATTCGGCCAGGGCGGCGCCGAACCCATCGGCCCGCGCCCATACGACAACATCAACGACTACGTGCCCGCCGCGAACACGCCGACGGCCGCCTTCGACGCCAACGGCGTGCTGTCGGACGCCAACCGCAACCCGCTTGACGTCAACGGCTATACCGCGCGCCTGACCATCACGCCCGAGGCGCTGGGCGCCGGTGCGGACGCAATCGGTGCGGGCGGAACCAGCGCCGATACCGACGTATTGCGCATTCGGGTCGAGGTCAGCTACGACGACCAGGTGCTGGTGCTCGACGGCTATCGCACGCGCTACGCGCCGGTGACGCAATGAGCCGCCGCTCCATCGCACGCCGCGAGCGTGGTTTTACCCTGGTCGAGGCAATTGTCGTGATCGTCCTGCTGGGCGTGCTTGGCACCATCGTTGCCGTCTTCATCCGGGCGCCGATCCAGGGGTATGCCGACAGCGTTGCGCGCGCCGAGCTCTCGGACCAGGCCGACCTGGCGCTGCGCCGCATCGCGCGCGACGTAAGGCTCGCGCTCCCAAACAGCATCCGCACCGCGAACAATGGCGGGGCGCTCGAGTTCCTGCTGACCAAGGCAGGTGGACGTTACCTGTCCGCGGACGACGCGATCGACGGCGCGCCCGCGCTCGATTTCGACGGTGGAGCGGCCGCGTTCACCGTGGTCAGCGCGACGACGCGGTTCGACGCCGTGGGCAAGGACGACTACGTGGTGGTCTACAACCTGGGCGCCGGGATGCAGCCGTCCGACGCATGGGCCTTCGGCCAGCCCAACAGCAATATTGCGCGGATTGACCACACCGGCTCGGTGAGCGTCCCCGCCATCGATTCGAAAAACGATCTGCCGGTCATCTACCTGACGACCAACCCATTCGCCACGCAATCGCCTCCGATGCCGTCGCCCACGCAGCGCTTCCAGGTCGTCAGCGGGCCGGTCTCGTATTACTGCGCGCCAGGCCCGGACGGTTCGTTGGCGCTGTGGCGCGCGTGGGGCTATGACATCAAGGCAGCACAGTCGGTGCCGCCGGTGGGCGGGCAAAGGGCCCTGGTCGCAACCAGGCTCGCTAACTGTAACGCGATGTTCCAATACGGCACCACGGAGACCCAGCGCAGCGGTCTCGTCCTCCTGGCGCTCGAACTGAAGGCGCGCAACCAGGGCGACCCGAGCATCCGGCTGGTGCACCAGGTCCACGTCGACAATACGCCATGACGAAACATTCCCTTTCACGCGTGCTGGCGCGCCGCCGCAGTGCCGGTGTTGGCCTCGTCACCGCGATCTTCCTGCTGGTGGTGATGGCCGGGCTCGGCGTCGCGATGGTCACCATCTTCACCTCGCAGCAGCAAAGTTCGAGCCTGGACGAGCAGGGCGCGCGCGGCTACCAGGCCGCGCGCGCGGGGATCGAGTGGGGCCTGTTCCAGAGGTTGCGCAACGGCTGGTGCACGGGGCTGGACGCCGGGGCCAGAACGTCGACATCCTTTCGTCTTCCGGCCACCTCGGCGCTGTCGGGTTTTACGGTGTCCGTCACCTGCAGCGCCTACGGCTCGGGCACGGTCAAGCGCTGGGTCATCAAGGCCAGCGCCTGCAACCAGCCGGACGCCACCAATACCTGCGCCATTCCCACCAATAGTCCTGACTATGTGAAACGCGAAGTGGAGGTGGAGCTATGAGCGGCCGCCTGCTGCGCTCGTTTGCGCTGGGGTGCCTGCTCGCCGCGTCGCTGGCGGCGATTCCCGCGCACGCCGACACCAAGGTCGCGCTGCGCCAGAGTTTCGCGGGTAACCTCAACTTCGTCGGCACGCAAGTGACGATGCGTAGCAAGTCGAACAAGGAAAACGCTTGCGCGGTCTACTCGTCGGCCGAAAAGCTGATTGGCACACTGTCGGGCCTGCCCGCCGACGCTATCGTTGTCAGCGCCCAGTTGTATTGGGCCGGGTCGAATGGCAAGGCGAAGCCCGACTACACCGTCAACTTCGACGGTGCCGACGTTACCGCGACCGTCGCGCGCCAGTATTCTTCCGCCACCATCGGTTCGGGTTACGACTACTTCGGCGGCGCCGCCGACGTCACCACGCAGGTGGCCGCCAAACGCAACGGCGACTACACGTTCTCCGGGCTCACCATCACCAACGGCAAACCGTACTGCAAGGTGGAGGGCGTGCTGGGCGGCTTCTCGCTGCTGGTGATCTACTCGAGCCCGAGCGAGCCGCTGCGTGTCCTCAACCTGTACGAGGGCTTCCAGTATTTCCGTTACAGCGGCATCACCATCAACCTGGGTAACTTCCAGGTGCCGGCGCTGCTGCCCGACAACGTCACCGCGCGCCTTGCCCACATCACCTGGGAGGGCGACCCGACCTTGCAGAAGAACGGCGAGGAGCTGCTGTTCAACAACGTCGAGGTGAACGACTCGCTGAACCCACCGGGCAATCAGTTCAACTCGGCAAGTAACATCAACGGCGCCGCCGCGTCCTACGGGATCGACTTCGATGCCTACACGATCAAGCCCTCATCCAGGACGTTTTCGGCTGGCCAAACCACGGCCACCACCCGTTATCAGTCGGGACAGGACATGGTCCTGCTCAATGCCGAGATCATCGCGATGCCGAACTCGCCGACCGCGGACTTGTCGATCACAATCAACCGCAACGGCGAATTGCAGGTTGGCCGCAGCACCAACTACAGCCTGGTGGTCCGCAACGCCGGTCCGAGCGTGGAAAGCGGACCGATTACCGTCACCGACACCTTGCCGTCGGGCGTCAGCTTCGGGGCGGCCAGCGGCACTGGCTGGACCTGCTCCAACGCCGGCCAGTTGGTAACGTGCACCAATCCTGGACCGCTCGCGGTCGGGGCGACGCTGCCGGCGATCACCCTGACAGTGCGGGCCACCGCGGCCGGCAGCTACACGAATACCGCGACCGTCACCGGCAAGATGTTCGACAACGTTGCGGCGAACAACAGTGCCAGCGATACCAGCAGGGCCTCGCCGGCCGGCGCCAACTCCTATGTGTTCACCAGCTTTGCTTGCCCGGCGGCGACGCGGGTCGGCGGCTTGAGTTGTCCGCAGTTCGTCGGCCCCGTTACCGCCGCGGCTACGCAACCGATTTACCTGACTGCCGTGACGTTCGATGCGAACGGGCTGGCGATCGCGACCCCGCTGAGCACCACCGCCAGCACTATCTTGTCCCTGCGTTTTGCGCTCAGCTGCCTCGATCCGGCTACCGGCGTGGTAAGCGCGAGCTACGCCGGCGTCGCCTTGCCGATCTGTTCGGATCCGGCCAATCCGGCCTGGAGCGCGGCGGCGTCGGTCACGTTTGCACAAAACACGCCGTCCGTGGCGGCAGATTTTTTCTACGCCGACGTCGGCAAGGTGGCGCTCAACGTCATCGATGCAAAGGGGCAGAGCGCGTCCACCCCGTTTGTCGTAAAGCCGAGCAAGCTGGCCTTGCAATCGGTGGTGCGATCGCGCGACCTCGCGCCCAACCAGGCATCGGCCACGATCGGCTTTGTCAAGGCGGGCGAACCGTTCACGCTCGCGGTCGGCGCACTCGGCGCCGATGGCAGTTGGGCGCCCAGCTTCGGCAACGAGATGGCCAAAACGATTGGCGGGCTGATCAAGCTGGTGCAACCGGACGGGACCGAGATTCCCGACTTCGACGACGGCGACCCCACCGGCAACGGGTTCACGTCGACCTCGAACGGCGCGGTGACCGGTAATCAATTCAAGTGGAATCGCACCGGCCTGCTGACGCTGGTTCCTGTGCTTGCTGACTATCTCGGTACGGGCGCCGTCGCCGGCCTGGCCAAGGACATCGGCCGTTTCTATCCGGATCATTTTGAAACGGGCGCCAACGCCAACTTCGATTGCCTGAAGAACATGGCATGCCCAGCGGGCATCAACGGCGCCGTCTATTCGGCGCAGCCGTTCAGGGTCAGCGTGACCGCGCATGGCCTGAACGGCCCCACCGATGGCTTTGAGGGCGTGATTTCATTGCAGGCCTACGACCGGCCCGGCGGCGCTGTGCAGAATCCCGGCGGCGCCGTGGCCAGCCCGCTGTCGCCAGCGTCGTTTAACGCCACCAAAGCGGCCGACGCCAAGGTCGGGGACACGATCCCGGTCGACCTGGCGTACAAGCTGGCGTTGGCCTACAACAGTACGGTTCAACCTCCGCCAGCCTGGACCAAACCAACACCGATCTACCTGCGCGTCTCGGCAGTGCTCGATGTCGTCCAGGACAAAGACGGCAAGCTCATCAAACCGGAGACGATCACCTCGAAGGACGCCGCGCTCGCGGATCCCACGGCCGAGGGCGGCGTCATGGTCGTCAACGGGCGCCTGCAACTGGCCAACGCGTTTGGTTCCGAACTGCTGAAACTGCCTGTGCCCATCAACGCGCAGTACTGGACCGGCACGCGTTGGGAAAGCAACACCGCCGACGGTAGCAGCACCATCGATGGCAGCAAGATCCTGTTCACCGACTGCCAGAAAGCGCTGGCCAGCAATGGCGGCTGCAATCCCGTGTTGAAAACCGTCGGGCCGCCCGTCGTTTTGGCCGATGGCGCCGGCAAGCTCTGGCTCGCCGCACCAGGACCGGGTAATGTCGGCAGCGCGTGGCTCCAGTGGGTTGATGTGCTGGTGCCGTGGCTGCCAGGCACCCGGGCGCGCGTCGTCTACGGCATCTACAAGAGCCCATTGATTTACGTTCGTGAGGTGTACTGACAACGGCCGGGCCGGCGGAAGTGTCCCAAAGCTAAATATTTGTTTTCCTTGTGCAATTTTGCTATCGGTTTCCCCGCTAAGTTGAATATAATCAACTGTCTAACGTAAAGACCTCGAAAAGTCGCTAACTATCCCCACCGCCCGCATGCCTTTTTTCAGACGAGCCAAGAAAAATGATGGTTGGCTGGCGCTTGCGCTCGCGCGCGACGGGATCGCGGCCGCCCGCATGGAACCCGCGGTGGGCGGCAAGCCGGCCGTCGCGCTCGCGACTTTCTTCCCGGGCGCGGCTAGCGCGGAGTCGCTCGAAAAAGCCGGCAAGGAACTGCGCGCCGCAAGCTACCGCTGCACCACGCTGCTGTCCGGCGGCGAATACCAGATGCTCGCGGTCGATGCACCCAACGTCGAGAAGGACGAGCTGAGGACCGCGGTGCGCTGGCGCCTGAAGGATATGCTCGACTTCCCGGTCGACGACGCGACCATCGACGTGGCCGATATCCCGGCCGACCGCAACTCCCCGATCCGCCCCCAGAACACGCTGTTCGCGATCGCCGCGCGCAACAGCGTGATCGCGGCGCGCCAGAAGCTGTTCAGCGAAGCCAAGCTCGGGCTGCAGGTCGTCGACGTTCCCGAGATGGCGCAACGGAACATCTCGGCGCTGCTCGAGCCGGAGGGGCGCGGCGTGGCGATGCTGTCGTTCGGCCCCGACGGTGGCCTGCTGACGGTGTCGTACAACGCCGAGTTGTACCTGACCCGCCGCGTCGACGTGACGCTCGAGCAGCTGCTCGAGCCCGACCACGACCGCAAGCACCAGAGCTTCGACAAGATCACCCTTGAACTCCAGCGCTCGCTCGATCATTTCGAGCGCCAGTTCTCGTTCGTCAGCGTGTCGAAGCTGGTCCTGGCGCCGTCGCCCGTCACCGGGCTTGGCGACTACCTGGCCAGTAACCTCTACATGCCGGTCGAGTCGCTCGACCTGGCGAGCCTGTTCGACCTCGCGCGCGTGCCCGACCTGGCCGACAAGGCCGTGCAGCAGCGCTTCTTCCTGCCGCTCGGGGCCGCCCTGCGCGGCGGGAACCAGCAGGTCGACCTGTTCAACCCGGCCTTCGAGCAGAAGAAAAAGCCGTTCGCCGCCGCCACCATGGCGCAGGCGCTCGGCTTGCTGCTCGCCGGCGTGATCGCGCTCGGCTTCTACGGGAATGCCCGCATCGCGTCGTTGCAAAAGGCCGCCAACGCCGGCGCCGCGCAGCTCGAGAAAAGGCATGCACGCCTGGCCAGTGCCGCCAGCGACTTCGCGCCGCGCCAGCAAAGCCCGGCGCTGCAGTCCGAACTGGCCGAGGCCGAGGCCCAGCTGGCGTCGCTGCGCCAGGTCGCGGGCGTGCTCGAACGCGGCGAACTTGGTGGCACGCAGGGCTATTCCGAATACTTCCGGGCGTTCGCGCGGCAGAACGTCGATGGCCTGTGGCTGACCGGCGTGTCGGTCGGCGCTGCCGGCAACGAGATCGGCGTGCGCGGCAGGGCGCTCGATCCTTCGCTGCTGCCGGGCTACCTGGGCCGGCTGACGCACGAGAAAACCATGCAGGGCAAGGCCTTCGGCAGCCTGCAGATTGCGCAGGCCGCGCCGGTGCGGGTCGCCGGCAAGGACGGCAAGGAAGCCAGCGCGCCGGCGCCCTATGTGGAGTTCAGCCTGCAGGCCAATCCCGAAGGAGCGCAGCCATGAAGCAGCGCTGGATCCGGCTCGGTGCGAAGATCGATGCGCTGTCGCTGCGCGAACGCGTGATGCTGTTTGGCGGCGCCGCCGCCGCCATTGTGTTCGTGGCTTATGTGACGGCGATCGCTCCGATGCTGCGCAAGCAGGCGGTCCTGCGCGCCCAGATCAGCCAGCAGCAGGACAACCTGGCCGGCATCGACGGCGAGATCACGCAGAAGGTGAAGGCCTACCAGGTCGATCCGGACGCGGCCACCCGCGCGCGGCTGGCGGCGGTGAAGATAGAGGCCGGCCAGCTGTCCGACGGCCTGCGCGCGATGCAGAAAGGGCTGGTTGCGCCGGAGCGCATGGGCGCACTGCTCGAGACGATCCTGCGCGCCAACGGCCGCCTGCAACTGGTGTCGATGAAAACCCTGCCGGTCGGTTCGCTCAATGAAGCCGCGCCGGGCGGGCAGTCGCGCGGCACGCCGCCGGGCAAGGACGCCAAAGTGCAGAACACCGTCTTGACTGCCGCGGCAAAGCCGGCGGCCGCGAAATCGCCGGACCTGCTGTACCGCCACGGCGTCGAGATCGCAGTGCGCGGCAATTACCTCGACATGGTCAACTACATGGCCGCTCTCGAAGCCATGCCGACCCAGCTCTTCTGGGGCAAGGCGCAGCTCGAGGTCGAGGAGTATCCGAACGCGCGCCTCACGCTGACGCTCTACACCCTGAGCCTGGACCCGAAATGGATGAAGCTGTGAAGATCGCCCGTATCATGCTGGCGGCAGCGAGCCTGCTGGCCGCACAGCTGCATGCGCAGGAACTGCAGGACCCGACCCGTCCCCCGGCGCAGCTGCTGGCGCGCGCCGGCGGCGCCGCGGCCGTATCGAACGAACCGCAACTGCAGTCGGTGCTGATCGCGCGCGAGCCGGGCGGGCGCCACGTCGCGGTCATCGACGGCGAAACGGTACGGCTCGGCGAAACCTTCCGCGGCGCGCGGCTGGTGCGCATGACGCAGTCCGAAGTCGAATTGGTGCGCGGGCGCGAGCGGCGTGTGCTCAAGCTCAATCCGCCGCCAGCGGCCGACGCGGCCGCGCCTGTACGGCGCTAGGCCTGGCTACAATACGGGAACGAGAACAACAATGCACAAACACTTTCTGAACGCTGGGATGATCGGCGCCGCGCTGCTGCTGACGGCCTGCCAGAGCCCGCCGAACCGCTCCACCTACGACGCCATCCAGCGCGAAGTGGCGCAAGCGGCCGCGCGCCCGGCGGCGCCGGCGGCGCTCGACGATGCGGTGGCCAATGCCTTGCTGCCGCCGGCCGCGACGCTGGCGAAGGAACTGCCGAAGGCGCGCCCGGCGCTTGAAGAGCGCTTCAACGTCTCGTTCAACGGCGTGCCGGCCCAGCAGTTCTTCCGGTCGATCGTGGCCGGCACCCGCTACAACATGCTGGTCCATCCGGACGTCTCCGGCGCCATCACCGCCAACCTGAAGGACGTGACGCTGCTCGAGACGCTCGACGCGATCCGCGAGATGTACGGCTACGACTACAAGATCGAGGGCACGCGCATCACGATCAGGCCACTGACGATGCAGACCCGGATGTTCCAGGTGAATTACCTGGTCGGCAGCCGGCGCGGCGTGTCGAACCTGCGCGTGAACTCGACCTCGGTCGCCGACGTCGGCAACAACAACCAGAATAACCAGGGCAACCAGAATTACCCGGGCGGTAGCCAGAACACGCCGAACAACCCGAACAATCCGAACGGCCCCAATGGCCAGGGCTCGTCCGCCAAGATGGACAGCGTCGACGTGAGCACCACCGCGAACAGCGACT
Organism: Massilia sp.; assembly: GCA_045810465.1. Taxonomy (GTDB): domain Bacteria; phylum Pseudomonadota; class Gammaproteobacteria; order Burkholderiales; family Burkholderiaceae_D; genus Telluria. Next base: position 116,463 of record JBJMVW010000221.1, read on the forward strand.
TCTGGGTCGACCTGAAAAGCGCGATCGAGGCGATCGTCGGCTCGAAGGAGGGCGGGCGCAGCGTGGTGGTGAGCCCGCAGTCCGGGGTGCTGGTGATCCGCGCGCTGCCCGAGGAGCTGCGCAACGTGGACGCCTACCTGAAGGCGACCCAGTTGTCGGTCGACCGGCAGGTGATCCTGGAAGCGAAGATCCTCGAAGTGGAACTGAACGACAGTTTCCAGAGCGGGATCAACTGGGCTTCGTTCGCCTCGTTCCGCGGCTCGCACGACAACCGGGTGTCGACCGGCTTCCTGTCCCCAGGTACCACGCTCACGCCGCTGCCGTTCACCGGCGGCCAGCCGGCGGAAATGTCGACCGCTACCGGCCTCGCGGCCAGCACCGGCTTCTCGCTGTCGAACGCGGCCGGCAGCGCCGGCTCGATGTTCGGTCTGGCCTTCCAGACCAGTAATTTCGCCGCGCTGCTCTCCTTCCTCGAGTCGCAGGGCACCGTGCATGTGCTCTCCAGCCCGCGCATCACGGCGATGAACAACCAGAAGGCGGTACTCAAGATCGGCACCGACGAATTCTTCGTGACGGGGCTGACCACGACCACCAATTCGACCGCGGGCGGCAGCACGATCACGCCGAGCGTGACGCTGCAGCCGTTCTTCTCGGGTGTGATGCTCGACGTGACGCCGCAGATCGACGACAAAGGCAACATCCTGCTGCACGTGCACCCGTCGGTGAGCCAGGTCTCGACGGTGAACAAGTCGGTCAACCTGGGCGTCGCGGGCAACCTGAACCTGCCGCTGGCGGCGTCCGCCACCTCCGAGGTCGACAGCATGGTGCGCGGCCAGGACGGGCGAGTGGTCGCGATCGGCGGCCTGATGCGCCAGGCCTCGACCGGCGACAACTCCCAGGTGCCAGGCGCGGGCAGCCTGCCGGTGCTTGGCGCGCTGTTCCGCAACAAGCAGAACGTCAACCAGAAGCGCGAGCTGGTCGTGCTGATCAAGCCGACCATCGTCGAAGGTGCGCACAGCTGGAACCAGGACCTGCTCGACAGCGGCCGCCGGCTCGAGCAGCTCGATCCGCGCAACGCGGGGCGCAAGTAATGTACAGCGCCCATTTCGGCTTGCGCGAGCTGCCGTTCGGGATCACCCCGGACACCAGCTACTTTTTCAGCAGCCCGCGCTCGCAGGAAGCGCTCAACACGCTGCTGGTCGCGGCCAGGAATGGCGAAGGCTTCATCAAGATCACCGGCGAAGTCGGCACCGGCAAGACGCTCTTGTGCCGCAAGTTCATGGCCACGCTGGGCGACGGGTTCGTCACCGCCTACATCCCGAATCCCTACCTCGAGCCGCGCACCCTGATGCTGGCACTGGCCGACGAACTCGAGATCACGCTCGAAAAAGACGTCGACCAGCACCAGCTGCTCAAGTCGATCACGCACCGGCTGCTGGAACTGGCCGGCCAGGACAAGCGCGTGCTGCTGTGCCTCGACGAAGCGCAGGCGATTCCGGTCGAGAGCCTGGAGGCGCTGCGCCTGCTGACCAACCTCGAAACCGAAAAACGCAAGCTGCTGCAGATCGTCCTGTTCGGCCAGCCGGAACTGGACCGCAAGCTGGCGCTCGACTCGATCCGCCAGCTGGCGCAGCGCATCACCTTTCACTACCACCTTGGCCCGCTCAGCCGCGACGATCTCGATTTCTATGTGGCGCACCGCCTGCGCGTGGCCGGATTCGCTGGCGCGCGCCTGTTCACGCGCGGCGCGATCACCAGCTTGTTCGCGGCCAGCGGCGGAGTGCCGCGCCTCGTCAACATCCTCGCGCACAAGGCGCTCATGCTCAGCTACGGGCAGGGCCGGCAGCAGGTCGCAGCGCGCCATGTGCAGGACGCCGCGCGCGACACCATCGCTACGCGCGGCCGGCGCCTGTGGCCGTGGCTGGCGGCCGCCGGCGGCATCGCTGCGGCGGGAGCGGGACTGGCCTGGGCCCTGGTGATCCGATGAGCCTCATTAACAAGATGTTGCAGGACCTCGACGCACGCGGCACACCGGGCGCCGAGTCGATGCAGGTCCATGTGAAACCGGTCGCGCGCGAAGAACGCGGACTGTCGATCCAGGTCGTCATCGCCGCTGCGGTTGGCGCGCTTGTGATCGCGCTGGCCGGCGGCGTGGGGTGGCGCTACCTGCACCAGCCGGTCGTAAAGCCTGCGCAGCCGCCCGCGCTTGTGGTGGCGCCTGCGCCGCCGGTTGTCGCCGCGTCCCGGCCTGCGGTTGTGGAGCCTGCAGCTTCCGCGCCTGCCGTCGCCGGACCTGTCCGCCCCCAGCCGTCGGCCAAAGCACAAACCAGCGTGCGCAAGGCCATGCCGCACATGAAGGCGCGCCTCGCCGCGGGGAACAAGGACAGGACTGCAGGGCAGAAGAAAGCCAGGGTGGCCGACAGCCGCACCGCACGCTTGGCCGAAAAGGGAGAGCCGGGGCCGGCGCGGGCCAGCCGGCCCGCCGCGAGCGCCGGCGGCCGTGAGGAATCGTCCGCCCAAAGGGCAGAGGGCGCGTACCGTCGCGGCCTGGCCAGCCTGCAGGAAGGCCGCACCGGCGAAGCGATTGGCGCACTGGAGCAGGCATTGCAGCTCGAGCCGAAGCACGATGCGGCGCGCCAGACGCTGGTGGGCCTGCTCATCGAGAACAAGCGCAACGACGACGCGATACGGCAGCTGCAGTTCGGCCTCACGCAGGACCCGCGCCAGCCGGCGCTCGCGATGCTGCTGGCGCGCCTGCAGATCGAGCATGGCGGTTCGGGCATCGAGACCTTGACGCGCACCTTGCCGTACGCGGCCGGCAACGGCGACTACCATTCCTTCCTGGCCGGCGCGCTTCAACGCCAGCAGCGCCATCGCGAAGCGGCCGAGCAGTACCAGGCGGCGCTGCGCACGCAGCCGCAACATGGCGTCTGGTGGATGGGGCTGGGCATCTCGCTACAGGCCGACAAGCGCAACGCCGAGGCGCTCGACGCGTTCCAGAAAGCGCAGGGGACGGGGACGCTGTCGCCCGAGCTGCAGGCGTTCGTGGAGCGCAAGCTGGGGCAGCTGAGCCGCTGAGTTCCGCCGGTTGACGGCCCATCGCAGCGAGTGACTTCGCTGGACTCGGCATGGGTTCCCGCCTGCGCGGGAACGACGGATGTATGGCTACCGGCTTGAAAACCGTCGTTCCCGCGAACGCGGGAGCCCATGCCGGCGCCGCGTCGCTTACAGCGTGGCCAGGCGCTCCAGCGCGAGGCGCAGCGTCGCGTCCTGTTTCGCGAAGCAGAAGCGCACGATCCCAGACTCCTTGCCCTGGCTGTAAAACGCCGAGACCGGGATCGCCGCCACCTTGATCTCGGCCGTCAGCCACTGCGCGAACTCAGCTTCGGGCAGCGGCGAAATCGCGTCGTACTTAACGCATTGGAAATAGGTGCCGTCGGCCGGCAGCAGGGTGAAGCGGGTAGCGGCCAGCCCGTCCCGGAACAGGTCGCGCTTCCGCTGGTAGAACGCGGGCAGCTCGAGATACGGCGCCGGGTCGGCCATGTAGCTTGCGATCCCGTGCTGCATCGGCGTGTTCACCGTGAACACGTTGTACTGGTGGACTTTGCGGAACTCCGTAGTCAGTGGCGCCGGCGCCGCGACGTAGCCGATCTTCCAGCCGGTGACATGGTAGGTCTTGCCGAAGCTGGAGACGACGAAGGCGCGCTCGGCCAGCCTAGGGTCGCGGCACACCGATTCGTGCAGCTGGCCGTCGTAGACCATGTGTTCGTAGACCTCGTCCGACAGGACCAGCACTTCGCTGCCCTCGACGATGGCGGCAAGCGCGTCGAGGTCGGCGCGGCGCAGGATCGAACCGGTCGGGTTGTGCGGCGAGTTGATAATGATGAGGCGCGTGCGCGGCGTGACGGCAGCGGCCACCTCGTCCCACGGCACGCTGTAGCCCTGGTCGCCCACCTTCATCGACACCGTGACCGGCACGCCGCCGGCCAGCGCGATCGCGGGCAGGTAGCTGTCGTATGCGGGTTCGATGACGATCACTTCGTCGCCCGGGTGCACGCAGCACAGGATCGCCGTGGTCAGCGCCTGGGTCGCGCCGGCGGTGACGGTGATCTCGGTCCCGGCATCGTAGGCGTGGCCGTACACCTTGCCGATCTTGGCGGCGATAGCCTCGCGCAGCGGCGGCGCGCCGGCCATCATTGGGTACTGGTTGTGCCCGGCCCGCATGGCGTCGTTGACGAAATCGTGCAGCTTCGGGTCGCAGCCAAAGTCGGGGAAGCCCTGGCCGAGGTTGACCGCGCCGTGCTGGTTGGCGAGCGCGGACATGCGTGTGAAGACGGTGGTGCCGACTGCCGGCAGGCGGGTTTGCAGGACTGGGGTAGCCATGGTGTGGTGCGAAGTATCGAGTTTGTCTATTGTAGCGCGGCGCCGGGCCGGTTTCAGGCGAAGGTCAGTGCAATCCCGAGCTTGCGGTAGGGCTCGGCCAGTTCGGGTGGCGTGTCGGCCGGGACCACGATGCCGCTGATCTCCGCCAGGGCGACCACACGGTATGGCGAGGCGGTCGCCAGCTTTTCGGACGAGGCCAGCACGATCGTTTCGGCGGCGGCCTTGCACAGTGCGCGTTTGACGCAGGCTTCCTCGAAGTCGCCGGTCGACAGCCCGGCCTCGGGATGCAGGCTGCACACGCCCATGAAGTAGGTGTCGGCGCGCACCTGCGCGATCGCTTCCAGTGTGGCAGCGCCGACCGTGACGACCGAGTGCCGGAACAGCCGTCCGCCGAGCATGATGACTTCGATGTTCGGATGGCCGAGCAGTTCCACCGCGATCGACGGGCTGTGTGTGGCCACCGTCGCACGGAGATCCTGCGGCAAGTGGCGAACCAGCTGGGTGCAGGTGGTCCCGCCGTCGACGAACACGACCTGGCCCGGCTGCACCATGGCGGCCGCCGCGCGGCCAATCGCGGCCTTGTCGCCCTGCGCGATGTGCTGGCGCGCCGCGAAGTCGGCCATCGCCGGACTGGCCGGCAGGGCCCCGCCATGCACGCGCTGCAGCAGGCCGTCGCGCGCCATCTCGCGCAGGTCGCGCCGGATCGTATCCTCCGAAACGCCCAGTTCGACGCTCAGCCTGCTGGCCACGATCTGGCCGTCGCGGCGCAGCACATCCATCAGGTGGTTCTTTCGCTGGCTGGTCAGCATGGGTCGCCTTGTTGCACGTATTTTCTTGACATTGCACGATTGTGCGGGATATCTTGAAAAAACACAAACATAACCGGAGGAAGCATGCAGGATCGCGTACGCGTGAAGCAGGTGACGACCCTGTCGCAGGATTGGTATGTCCTGAAAAAGACGGTTTTCGACTTCCGGACGGCGGCCGGCGAGTGGGTCGAGCAGTCGCGCGAGACCTACGACCGTGGCGACGGCGCCGCAATCCTGCTCTACAACCTGGCGCGCCGCAGCGTCGTGCTCATCCGCCAGTTCCGCTATCCGGCGTACGTGAATCGGCACGACGGCTTCCTGGTCGAGGTGGCGGCCGGGCTGCTCGATGGCGCCGCGCCCGGGCAGCGTATCCGCGCCGAGGCCGAAGAGGAGACCGGTTACCGCATCGGCGCGGTGCGTCCGCTCTGGAATGTGTTCATGAGCCCGGGCAGCGTGACCGAGCGGGTGCACTTCTTCATCGGCGAATACGACCATGGCGACAAGGCGGGCGCCGGTGGTGGCGTGAAGGAGGAGGGCGAGGACGTCGAGGTGCTGGAGCTTGACTTCGACCACGCGATGGCGATGATCGGGAGCGAAATCATCGATGGCAAGACCATCATGCTGCTCCAGTACGCGAAGCTGCACCTGTTCGCGCCGCGCAGCTTGACGATCCTGGTCGCCGGACCCTACCGCTCCGGCACCAACGATGACCCGGCCCTGATCGGGAAGAACATCGAGGCAATGGAGGCTTGCGTGATGCCGCTGTACGAGGCCGGGCACCTGCCTGTGCTGGGCGAATGGCTGGCGTTGCCGATGGTGCGGCTGGCCGGCTCGAGGCGTCCTGGGGACGCGGCGTTCGACGCGATGTTTCACCCGCATGCGCAGCGCTTGCTGGCGCGCTGCGATGCTGTGCTGCGCATTGGCGGCGCGTCGAGCGGGGCGGACCTGATGGTGTCGACTGCCGAACGGCTCGGCAAAAAGGTCTATTGGTCGCTGGGCGACATCCCCACTGCTGTCGCCTGAGCTCGCCCCCCACCACGTCGTTCCCGCGCAGGCGGGAACCCAAGTTCGCCGCGTACCATGCAAGCGCGCTTTGGGCGCAGCACGCGCACTTAGGTTCCCGCCTCCGCGGGAACGACGGATCATGCGACGTTATGCTTGGCTAGCCGACTCCAACCGTGCCTTGAGCCAGGCTTCCGGCAGCATGATCCGGAACAGCCCGGCCTGGGCCGTCTTGCGCGCCAGCTTGAGCAGCGCCTTGTCCTTGGTGATCAGCACCTCGGCCCCGGCGTCGCGCGCCAGCTCGAGGAATTTCTGGTCGTCCCTGTCGCTGCACACCGGCAGCCGGATCGCTTTCGAATCCGGCGCCACCACCTTGATCAACGCATCGAAGCGCGCCGCGGCCTGCGGGCGGGTCGCGTCGCACAACGGCAGGTGCGAGTAGTGCAACACGATTAGGTACTCGTCGCGGCAGTCGGCGCGCGTGACGGCTTCCACTTCGCCGCGCTCGATGGCAGCGAGTAGTTCGGCCCAGCGCGGGTCGTTGAAGACGAACAGGTCGAGGCAGACATTGGTGTCGAGGACGATGCGTTTTGCTGGAGCGGGTATCATGTAGGCAATTTTACTTGTTGGATGCTGTTTCTAATTTATGCTGATTGTTTTATCGCCCGCCAAATCGCTCGACCTCGACACCCCGCCCACCACCAAGCTGCACACCACGCCTGATTTCATCGACCGCGCCGCCGAGCTGATCGGCGTGCTGCGCGGCTATTCGCCCGGCCAGGTGGGCGAGCTGATGAGCATTTCGGACACGCTGGCGATGCTCAACGTGTCGCGTTATGCGCACTGGACGCCGGACCACGCCGAGGCTCGGCAGGCGATCATGTCCTTTGACGGCGACGTCTACGCCGGTTTCGATGCGCGCTCGCTGACGTCCAGGCAGCTCGCTTACGCACAGTCGCATGTGCGGATCCTGTCTGGCCTGTATGGCCTGCTGCGGCCGCTCGACCTGATGCACCCGTACCGGCTCGAGATGGGCACCCGGCTGGCCAATCCGCGCGGCAAGGACCTGTACGCGTTCTGGGGCGAGACCGTGACGGCCGCGCTCAACCAGGTCATCGCGGACAGTGGCGCGAAGGCGCTGGTCAACCTGGCGTCGGAAGAGTACTTCAAGTCGGTCAGGCCGAAGCTGTTGGCGGCGCCGGTGATCACGCCGGTGTTCGAGGACTGGAAGAACGGCAAGTACAAGATCATCTCGTTCTACGCCAAGCGCGCGCGCGGGATGATGGCGCGTTATGCCACGGTCAAGGGCATCAAGGATCCGAAGAAACTGAAGGGCTTCGATGTCGATGGGTATGCGTTTGACGAGCAGAGGTCGGACGACAAGACCTGGCTGTTCAGGCGCAAGGTGGAGGTTTAACGTCGCAACACCGTCGTTCCCGCGCAGGCGGGAACCCATGCTGAAGCTGCTTTCACGCGGCGTATGGATTCCCGCCTGCGCGGGAACGACGCTTTTCAGGCGAGCTCGATTTACTGCGTGGCCACATCCTTCGGCGCCGGCTTCTTGTCGCCCCTGGCCCAGAACTTCCACCACGCCTGGTCGCGCCCGGCATTTGGATTGGCGAAACGGCTGTTCGGATAATTGAGCGCGAACACCCGCTGGGCGTCGTCGCGCAAGTCGGGCATGCCGAGCTTGTCGTAGCAACGCACGATCAGGTACAAGGCTTCCTCGCGCGCCGGCGCGTCGCTGTAATCGGTCACTGCCGACTGCGCCCGGTTCAGCGCCGCCAGGAAAGCTCCGCGACGGTAGTAGTAATTTGCCACGTGCACTTCGTACGAGGCCATCGCGTTGATCAGGTACTTCATGCGCTCGATCGAGTCGGCCCTGTATTTACTGTTCGGGAACTTGTCGACCAGCGCCTTGAACGCAGCGAACGCTTCGCGGGTCGCCTTCGGATCGCGCTCCGTCGGATCCTGCTTGTAGACGAAGTTCAGGAAGCCGAGCTGGTCGTTAAAGTTGATCAGGCCGCGCAGGTAGTACATGTAGTCGACCTGCGGATGATTCGGGTGCAGCTTGATGAAGCGCTCGACCGCAGCCAGCGCCTGGGCCTGGTCCTGCGACTTGTAGTACGCGTAGGCGATCTCCATCTGGGCCTGGGCCGCATAGGTGCCGAACGGGTAGTTCGATTCGAGCTTTTCAAACAGCTTGATGGCAGCGTCGTAATGCCCGCCGTCCATCTCCTGGCGCGCCTCATCGTATAATTTCGTCGCGGACCAATTTTTGGTCTCGTCGGTTTTCTCCGGCAACAGACTGCAGGCCTGAAGGCCGAGCAGGGCACAAGTAGCAACCAACACAGACAATTTTTTTTGCATAGCGTTTTGCAAGAAAGTTTTACCGAGATTCAATGAACGGCTGATTATAGCCGATGGGACTGACGTGATATTAACTCCTGCGCCGAATTCGGCGGATTTGCCTTTGGACCCGGATTTCGACGACGAGATCGATGCCGACTACTCTCCCGCGGAGGAAGGCGGCGACCTGTCCCCGATCACGCTCCAGCTCACGCCCGAGGCCTGCGGCAAGCGCCTCGACAAGGTGGTCGCGGGCCTGGTGCCGCAGTTCTCGCGCAGCCGCCTGCAGCTGTGGTTCGACGAGGGCCACGTGAAGGTCGACGGCAAGCCGGCGCGCGGCAAGGACACGGCCTACGGCGACGAAACCGTGGTGGTCGAGCCGCAAACCGCGCCCGAAGACACGGCCTTCTCGCCGGAACCCATGGAGCTGGACATCGTCCACGAGGACGAGCAAATCATCGTCATCAACAAGCCTGCCGGGCTGGTGGTGCACCCGGGGGCGGGCAACTGGTCGGGCACCTTGCTCAATGGCCTGCTGCACCACTGCCCGCAACTGGTGTCGGTGCCGCGCGCCGGCATCGTGCACCGGCTCGACAAGGACACCAGCGGCCTGATGGTGGTCGGCAAGACGCTGGCCGCGCAGACCGACCTCGTGCGCCAACTGCAGGCGCGCACCGTCAAGCGCGAGTACCAGGCGCTGGTCTGGGGCACGCCGCACCTGTCCGGTACGATCGACGCGTCGATGGGCCGGCACCCGAAGGACCGCGTCAAGATGGCCGTCACCGGCAACCTGACCGCCAAGCCGGCCATCACGCATTACGAGCGGCTGGCTACCGGCATGCTCGACCGCCGTCCGGTCAGCCTGGTCCAGTGCCGCCTCGAAACCGGGCGTACCCACCAGATCCGCGTGCACATGCAGCACCTTGGCTACTCGCTGGTCGGCGAAGCGGTGTACGGCAAGCAGCACCTGGTCGCGGCTTTCCACCGCCAGGCGCTGCACGCGCGCCGCCTGGGACTGGTGCATCCCGGCACCGGCGAGGACCGCGAGTGGGTAGTGCCGCTGCCGGCCGACTTTGCCGAGCTGATCGAGCGCGCCGGCATTCCCGAACCGGAAGCCGCCTGATGGATACCGCCTTCCTGGCCCCAGGCTGGCCGGATCTGCCCGCCAACATCGGCGCGCTGGCGACCACGCGCAAGGGCGGCGTCAGTGCCGGGCCGTACGACGACGGCGCCGGCGGCGGAGGCCTGAACCTGGGCTTGCACGTGGGCGACGCCGCCGAGGCGGTGCGCGAGAATCGCGCGCGCCTGCAGGCAAGGCTGCCGGGCCGGCCGGCCTGGATCTCCCAGGTGCATGGCGCGGATGTGGTCGACGCAGCCACGGTCGGCCCCGGCCAGCCGGTGCGCGTCGGCGACGCCAGCATCGCGACCGGCCCCGGTGTGGTGTGCGCGATCCTCACCGCCGATTGCCTGCCGGTGCTGTTTGCCGACCTCGACGGCAAGGTGGTCGGCGCCGCCCACGCGGGCTGGCGCGGACTGGCCGGTGGCGTGCTCGGCGCGACCATCGGCGCGATGCGCGCCGCCGGCGCCGGCGAGATTACCGCGTGGATGGGGCCGGCCATCGGTCCGTCCGCTTTTGAAGTCGGCCCCGATGTGCTCGATAGTTTTGTCGCGGCGATCCCCGATGCCGACGCCCGCGCGTGTTTCGCGCCTTACCCCGGCCGCCCCGGCAAATGGCTGGCCGACATGTTTGCGCTGGCTCGCCTGATGCTCGCGCGCGACGGCGTCACCCGTGTCGCCGGTGGCGATTACTGCACCGCCACCGAACGCGAGACCTTCTATTCCTACCGCCGCGACGGCGTCACTGGACGGCAGGCCAGTTTGATCTGGCTCAAGTAAGCCCGGCCGCAGTCCCCAATACTCACTAGCTCCCTGTGCCGCCGCTGCTGTCGGCGGCCGGTTCGCGATCGCTTGCTGCGGTGTCGCTGGCCGCCCGTTGGCGGCGCGCGCGACGCCTTTTTGAGCCGGCGAGGTACCAAACTAAAGATAATGGCAACACACAATAGCCGAAAAAAGTCATAATTCCGGCAACGATAGTCGGTTCAGTCGCGGCCATCAGGGCCACGACGTACACCCATCCAATGGCGACGATCCACATAGTTTTCCTTGGTTAATAATCTATTTTAAACAATGGACGCTGATATGAATATGCCAGATACCCAAGCAATGGCCGCTTCCTGGATGGCGCAATTCGCCGATCCCTCTGCCTGGCAATCATGGATGAAGCTGCCGGAAGCCGACCAGTCCGGCCTCGCGTCCACGCCCCTGGCAAGCGTACTCAAGGACGTCGGCGCCGGCATCGGGCCAGCCAGGCTCGAGGCCATCCAGAACGATTACCTGCAAAAAGCGGGGAAATTATGGCAGGACTTCCTGATGGGGAAGCCGCAGCAACTGGCGGACAAGCGTTTCTCGGCCGATGAATGGCAGGCAAATCCGATTTCGGCGTTTTCCGCCGCCTCCTACCTGCTCAATTCGGACTTCATGTTGGCGCTGGCCGATGCGGTCGAGGCGCCGGCACGCGAACGCCAGAAAATCCGCTTTGCGGTCCAGCAAATGGTGGACGCCATGTCGCCCGCCAACTTCCTGGCGACCAATCCGGAAGCGCAGAAAAAGCTGATCGAGACCAAGGGTGAAAGCCTGACCACGGGGCTCTCGAACCTGCTCGACGACATGCAGAAAGGCCGTATTTCGCAGACCAACGAGGCGGCGTTCGACATCGGCGTGAACGTCGCGACCACCCCGGGCCATGTTGTGTTCGAAAACGACCTGTTCCAGCTGATCCAGTACACGCCGTCCACCGACACGGTGTACGAGGTGCCGCTGCTGATGATCCCGCCGTGCATCAACAAGTTTTACATCCTCGACCTGCAGCCGGAAAACTCGATCGTGAAGTATCTGGTGGAGCAGGGCAATACGGTATTCATGGTGTCCTGGCGCAATCCGGACAAGTCGCTGGGCCATCTCCACTGGGACGATTACGTCGAGCAGGGTGCCATCAAGGCGCTCGAGGTGACGCGCGAGATCAGCGGCCAGGACAAGGCCCACGTGTTCGGCTTTTGCGTCGGCGGCACCATCGCGGCGAGCGCGCTGGCGGTGCTGGCGGGGCGCGGGGAGCAGCCCGCAGCCAGCCTGAGCCTGCTGACCACGCTGCTCGACTACAGCGACACCGGCGTCCTCGAGGTCTTCATCGACGAGGCCCAGGTGGCGCGGCGCGAGCAGGCGCTGGCCAATGGCGGGCTGATGCCGGGCCGCGACCTGGCCACGACGTTCTCGGCGCTGCGCCCGAACGACCTGATCTGGAACTACGTGCAGCAGAACTACCTGAAGGGCAAGAAGCCGCCGGCCTTCGACCTGTTGTACTGGAACGCCGACAGCACCAACCTGCCGGGACCGATGTTCTGCTGGTACCTGCGCAACACCTATCTTCAAAACAAGTTGAAGGAGCCAGGCCAGGTGACCGTCGCCGGCATTCCGGTCGACCTCGGCGCCATCGACGCGCCGGCCTTCGTCTACGGTTCGAAGGAAGACCATATCGTGCCGTGGGAGTCGGCGTTCTCGTCGATGAGCCTGCTGAACCCGAAAAAAGCGAAGGCCAACCGCTTCGTGCTGGGGGCGTCGGGCCACATCGCCGGCGTGATCAACCCAGCATCGAAGAACAAGCGCAACTATTGGATTAACGACAGCAACGGCAAGGCCCGGCCGAAGACGGCCGTCGAATGGTTCGAGGGCGCCACCCAGCACAAAGGCAGCTGGTGGCCCGAATGGGCGACGTTCCTGGCCCAGTACGGCGGCAAGCAGGTGCCGGCGCCGGCCGCGCCCGGCAACGAGCGCTATCGGTCGACCGAGCCGGCACCCGGCGCTTACGTCAAGGTCAGGGCGGACTGAGAGGGGAGGCAGCCCCGCATTGCCCGAAAAATAATTCTGTGGTTACCTTAATAATTGCTGCACCTGCGCGCGCAACGTGGTATTTTTAGGACTGTCCGTCCCGTAGAGCAATATCCAGGCTCATCCGGCATGGGCCGACGCCGGCTTTTTGGTAATCATTCAAAAGCGCGCGGCCGGCAAGGCTGTGGCGCAACACATGGACCTTGAGATGAGTAGTGCAAAAAAGAGTGCTGAACGCCTGATCAAGAAGTACCCAAACCGTCGCTTGTACGACACGCAGACCAGTTCCTACATCACGCTGACGGACGTGAAGCAGCTGGTACTCGACGCCGACGAGTTCACGGTTGTCGACGCGAAGACGAGCGAAGACCTGACCCGCAGCATCCTGCTCCAGATCATCCTGGAAGAGGAGGCGAACGGCGCCCCGATGTTTTCGAGCGCGGTACTGGCACAGATCATCCGCTACTACGGCCATGCGATGCAGGGCATGATGGGGTCCTATCTGGAAAAGAACGTGCAGGCGTTCACCGACATCCAGAACAAGTTCACCAGCAACGCCGCCGGCGCCCTCGAAGGCAAGCCGTTCAGCCCCGAGATGTGGACCCAGTTCATGAACGTGCAGGGGCCGATGATGCAGGGCATGATGAACAACTACATCGACCAGAGTAAAAACCTGTTCATGCAGATGCAGGAGCAGATGCACAGCCAGAGCAAGGCGATGTTCGGCGCGTTCCCGTTCGTGCCGGCCACGACGACCGAGAAGAAGTAATTTCTCCCTGAGTGAGCGCCCCGGCACGTCGTTCCCGCGCAGGCGGGAACCCATGCTGAGGTACCGAGGGCCAGGCTGCGGGCAGGCCGCCGGCTCCGACAGGGCCTCGGCAGCTTTCATGGAGCAGGATTAGCACATTCAGCATGGGTTCCCGCCTCCGCGGGAACGACGTTGGCGGGCGTTGGCTGTATCGCCCAGCGCCGATTTCCACCCCATCGGTTCTCCCCATTACCCGGTTCAGGTACAATCGCGGATTGCCCAGATTCTTTGCTGTCCTGCCCAATGCCTGAACTTCGCCGCAATTCCGTCCCCGCCGCTACCGATTCGGCAACGCCCGCCGCCGCTCCCAAGGTCGGCTTCGTGTCGCTTGGCTGTCCCAAGGCGCTGGTCGATTCCGAGCAGATCCTGACCCAGCTGCGCGCGGAAGGCTACCAGACCGCCAATTCCTATGACGGCGCCGACCTCGTGATCGTCAACACCTGCGGCTTCATCGATGCCGCGGTCCAGGAATCGCTCGATGCGATCGGCGAGGCGCTGGCCGAAAACGGCAAGGTGATCGTCACCGGCTGCCTCGGCGCCAAGAAGGACGCGGCGGGCGACGACATCATCACCAAGGTGCACCCGAAGGTGCTGGCCGTGACCGGCCCGCATGCGCTCACCGAGGTGATGGACTCGGTGCACACCCACCTGCCCAAGCCGCACGACCCATTCCTCGACCTGGTGCCCGACCACGGCATCAAGCTCACGCCGAAGCACTACGCCTACCTGAAGATCTCCGAGGGCTGCAACCACCGCTGCAGCTTCTGCATCATCCCGTCGATGCGCGGCGACCTGGTCTCGCGCCCGATCGGCGACCTGATGGTCGAGGCCGAGAACCTGTTCAAGGCCGGCGTCAAGGAACTGCTGGTGATCTCGCAGGACACCAGCGCCTACGGCGTCGACGTCAAGTTCCGCACCGGCTTCTGGAACGGCCGTCCGGTCAAGACCCACATGACGCAGCTGGTCGACGCGCTCGGCCAGCTGGGCAGGCAGTACGGCGCGTGGGTGCGCCTGCACTACGTCTATCCGTACCCGCACGTCGACCAGGTGATCCCGCTGATGGGCGATGGCCACGTGCTGCCTTACCTCGACATCCCGCTGCAGCACGCGCATCCGGACGTCCTCAAACGCATGAAGCGCCCGGCCAGCGGCGAGAAGAACCTCGACCGCATCCAGGCGTGGCGCGCGATGAATCCCGACCTGACCATCCGCTCGACCTTCATCGCCGGTTTCCCCGGCGAGACCGAGGGCGAGTTCGAATACCTGCTCGACTTCCTGAAAGAGGCGCAGATCGACCGCCTGGGCTGCTTCGCCTACTCGCCGGTTGAAGGTGCCACCGCGAACGAGCTGGCCAACCCGGTGCCGGACGAAGTGCGCGAGGAACGCCGCGCGCGCGTGATGCTGCTGCAGGAAGAGATCTCGGCGGCGCGCCTGCAGGCGAAGGTCGGCAAGACGCTGCGCGTGCTGGTCGACGAGGTCAATCCGCGCGAAGCGATTGGCCGTTCGGCCGCCGATGCGCCCGAGATCGACGGCGTGGTGCACATCAAGCGCTCGCTCGTGCCGGGCAAGACCAAACTGGCAGTCGGCCAGTTCGCCGACGTGGTGGTGACCAGGGCCGACGCCCACGACCTGTGGGCGACCGTCGCCTGATTTTTCGCGAGCGGGACATGAACAAGAAGTCGATCAAGACCACGCTGATCCACAGCGACTACCAGGCGCCGCAAGGGTTCGATGCCTTCCCCACGGCGATCCACCACGCCTCGACCGTCCTGTTCGAGAACGTGGCGGCGATGCGCTCGGGCGAGTGGAAAGAGAAGAACGCCTATACCTACGGCCTGCACGGCACGCCGACCACGTTCACGCTCGAAGCGCGGCTGGCCGAAATCGAAGGCGGCCAGCACTGCCTGCTGGCGCCTTCGGGCCTGGCGGCGATCGCGATGATCGACTTCGCGCTGCTCAAAAGCGGCGACGACGTCCTGCTGCCCGAGAACGTCTACAACCCGAACCGCGAGCTTGGCCGCTGGATGGCCGACTTCGGCGTCACGGCGCGCTATTACGATCCCCTGATCGGCGCCGGCATCGCCGGCCTGATCCAGCCAAACACCAAGCTGGTGTGGACCGAGGCGCCTGGTTCGGTATCGATGGAGGTACCGGACCTGCCTGCGATCTGCAAGGCGGCGCACGAGAAGGGCGCGCTGGTCGCGCTCGATAACACCTGGTCGGCCGGCCTCGCGCTGCGCGGCTTCGACCTTGGCGTCGACATCGTCATGCAGGCGCTGACCAAGTACCAGTCGGGCGGCTCGGACGTGCTGATGGGCGCTGTGATCACGCGCGAGCGCGCGCTCAACGACCGGATCGCGATGTCGCACATGCGGCTCGGGATGGGCGTGAGCGCCGACGACGCCTACCTGGTGATGCGCGGCCTGCCCAGCATGAAGCTGCGCTTCGACGCGCACGACGCCGGCGCGCGCAAGGTGGCAAGCTGGCTCAAGGACCGTCCTGAAATCACGAAGGTGCTGCATCCGGCCTTCGACGACTGCCCTGGCCACGAACACTGGAAGCGCGACTTCACCGGGGCCGGCGGACTGTTCTCGGTCCTGTTCGACGCCCGCTACAGCGAACAACAGACCGACCGCTTCGTCGATTCGCTCGAGCTGTTCGGCCTCGGCTACAGCTGGGGCGGTGCGAACAGCCTGGTGATGCCGTACCGGATCCAGGGCATGCGCCGCAACTGGAGCGACGGCGGCATGCTGGTGCGCTTCAACATCGGCCTCGAAGACGCCGACGACCTGATCGCCGACCTCGAGCAGGCGCTGGCCCGGCTTTAAGCAACGGGGGGCAGGGCGCTCCCCGCACTGGCCGCTGCGCCACTCCTCCCGGCGACCCACGCCGCGTAATGACAATCCCGCACTCACGCGGCCCGCCCCCACCGTGTCGTAATTACGACATCAATCAAACCAGAAGCCACCCAGCGGTGGCTTTTGCGTTTCAGCATTTCCTTGCGGCAACTTCGATGCTATACTGTTTCTCAGTAGCAAGAATTGTTTCAAACGATTACAAGTCGGTGCGTCATCTTTACACGGGAAACCTGATATGTCTTTATCGGACAAGGTGCGGCGGGAAGAAGTCATATGGGCCCTGGGGAGCCTGTGTGGCCTTTATCGCCTTCCGTTCGATGGGGCCCTGGTTGCCCAGCAGTTCCCGCCACCCTATACCGTTGCCACTTTCCACGAAGCGGCGCGCACGCTCGGGCTGAAAACCGGCAGCTGCGCCGTCGCCGGCCTCGACTGGCAAAAGCTGCCGTTGCCGGCCATCGCTTTCCTGCGCCCGGCGCACGCGGGCGAGGAGGCGCCCGAGCCTGGCAACGCGATCCTGATCCTCAAGACCGACGGTAACGTGCTGAGCTATTTCCGCGCCGGCTCCCAGGCGCCCGAGTCGATCGCCGCCGACGAAGCAGCCCTGCGGTTCGAGCCCGAAATCCTGCTGGTGGCCAAAGAGGCCAGCGTCGGCGAGGACGAGGACGAGGAAATCGCCGGCTTCCCGGCCGAGAAGAAGAAATTCGGCTTCGGCTGGTTTGTGCCCGAGCTGCTCAAGCACAAGAAAATCTGGCGCGACGTGCTGCTCGCGTCGCTCGCGATCCAGCTGGTCGGGCTGGTGACGCCACTGTTCACCCAGGTCATCATCGACAAGGTCGTGGTCCACCAGACCAAAAGCACGCTGATCGTGCTTGGCGTCGGCCTGTTGATGTTCATGATCTTCACGTCGGCCATGACCTGGTTGCGCCAGTACCTGGTGCTTCACACCGGCAACCGTATCGACGCCGTCCTCGGCAGCCAGGTGTTCCGCCACATGCTGCGGCTGCCATTGCCGTATTTCGAGCAGCGTCCCACCGGTAACCTTGTGGCGCGCCTGCACGGCGTCGAGACGATCCGCGAATTCATCTCGGGCGCCGCGGTGACGCTGGTGCTCGACCTGCCGTTCCTGTTGATCTTCCTGGCGGTGATGTTCAGTTATAGCTGGCAGTTGTCGCTGATCGCCGTCGTGCTGCTGGGCGTCATCGCTGCAATGAGCATGCTGGTAACGCCGCTGTTCCGCGACCGGCTCAACAAGCAATTCATGCTCGGCGCCCGCAACCAGGCCTTCCTGACCGAATACCTAGCCGGCATGGGCACGGTCAAATCGCTGCAGATGGAGCCGGACGTCGACCGCAAGTACAGCGACATGCTGGCCCAGTACCTGGCGGCCGGTTTTTCGACCAAGCAGGTGGGCAACACCTACAACGTGGCCGCAAATTCGGTGGAGCAGGTCATGACGCTCTCGATCCTGCTGGTCGGCGCCTTGCTGGTGATGCAGAACGATGGCTTCACGGTCGGCATGCTGGTCGCCTTCCAGATGTTTGCCGGCCGGATGAGCCAGCCAATGCTGCGGCTGGCCGGACTGTGGCAGGAATTCCAGCAAGCCAATATCGCAGTCAAGCGCCTTGGCGACATGATGGACCTGCCGATGGAGCCGTATGCGCTCACGCCCAGCCGCGAAGGCAATGGCCAGGGCGCGCTGGACCTGGTCAATGTGGCGTTCCGCTATTCCGAGCACCACCCGTGGCTGTACCGCAACCTGAGCCTGAGCTTCAAGCCCGGCCGCCTGAGCGTCTTGATGGGGCCGTCAGGTTGCGGCAAGAGCACCCTGGCCAAGCTCCTGCTGGGTTTTTACCAGCCCGGCGACGGCCAGATCCAGCTCGACGGCCGCGACATCCGCTTCCTGGCGGCAAACGAATTGCGCCAGACCTTTGGCGTGGTTCCGCAAGAAACGGTGCTTTTCTCCGGCACCATTTACGACAACCTGGTCATGGCCCATCCCCATGCCACTTTCGAGGACGTGATCGAAGCATGCAAGGCGGCGGAGATCCACGAGACGCTCGAGAAGCTGCCGAATGGCTACCAGACCGAAATCGGGGAACGCGGCACCGGCTTGTCGGGCGGGCAGCGTCAACGGCTGGCGATCGCGCGGGCGCTGCTGAAGAAGCCGCGCATCCTGGTTTTCGACGAGGCTGTATCGAACCTCGACCAGCAGACCGCCGAGCAATTCGCGCGGACCGTCAACGCGCTCAAGGGCAAGGTGACGATGTTGTTCATCACCCACCAGATTCCGCGAGGACTCCAGGTGGATGAAGTGTTCAGTTTTGACCGGAATCTTCCTGCCGTGAAGATGAAAGTCGTCGAGCAGCAAGGCGCCGCGCCGCGCGCCTGATAACGATTAACGGAATGTCCGATTGTTCCCGCGGTAAATAAAAAAAGGAAGAGAAAATGACCACCACCACCACTTCGTCCGTCACCACCACGCTGCCGGCCGGTGTCGACAACCTGACCCTGACCGGCAGCGCCGACATCAATGGCACCGGCAACACGCTCAACAATGCCATCGTCGGCAACTCCGGCAACAATGTGCTGGACGGCGCCGCGGGGGCGGACACGCTGTCCGGTGGCGCAGGCAATGATACCTACGTGGTCGATAACGTGGGCGACGTGGTGGTCGAGAACGCGGGCGAGGGGACCGACACGGTCCAGTCCGGCATCAGCTATACCCTGGGTGCGAATGTCGAGAACCTGACCCTGACCGGTACCGGCAACACCAGCGGCACCGGCAACGCGCTCGACAACGTCATCACCGGCAATAACGGCAGCAATGCGCTGTACGGCATGGGCGGCAACGACACCCTGGTGGGCAGCGCGGGCAACGACATCCTCGACGGCGGCAGCGGCGCCGACAGCCTGCAGGGCGGCGTCGGCAACGACACCTATTTGGTCGACGACACCGGCGACGTGGTGGTCGAAGGCCTCAATGCGGGCACCGACACGGTCCAGTCGAGCATCAGCTACGCGCTCGGCGATAACGTCGAGAACCTGGTCCTGACCGGTACCGACAACCTGGACGGCAGCGGCAACGCGCTGAACAACACCATCACCGGCAACAGCGGCAACAACACCATCGATGCCGGCGTGGGCGCCGACACGGTCAACGCCGGGGCCGGCAACGATATCGCCAGCGGCGGCGGCGACAACGATATCCTGAACGGCGAAGCCGGCGACGACCGGCTGTCCGGCGACGCCGGCAACGACACGCTGGACGGCGGCACGGGCGCCGACCAGATGGACGGCGGGATCGGCGACGACACCTACGTGGTCGACAACGCGGGCGACCTCGTCACCGAAGGCGTGGGCGCCGGCATCGATACGGTGCAGGCGGGCATCAGCTACACGCTGACCGACAATGTCGAGAACCTGACCCAGACCGGCACTGCCGGCATCGACGGCACCGGTAATGAGCTCAACAACGTCCTGAGCGGGAATGCCGGCGCCAACATCCTGCACGGGCTGGACGGCAACGACACGCTGAGCGGCAATGGCGGCGACGACAGCTTGTTCGGCGATGCCGGCAACGACCTCCTCGACGGTGGTTCCGGCGTCGACAAACTGCAGGGCGGCACCGGCGACGACACCTATATCGTCGACAACGTCGGCGACCTCGTGGCCGAGAATCAGGGCGAAGGCACCGACACGGTCCAGGCCAGCGTCAGCTACACCCTGTCTTCGGATGTCGAGAACCTGCTCCTGACGGGCTCCGGCAACATCAACGGCACCGGCAATGAGCTGGACAACGTCATTACCGGCAACAACGGCAGCAATGCGCTGAACGGCCTGGGCGGCAACGACACCCTGGTCGGCAACGCCGGCGACGACGTGCTCGACGGCGGCACGGGCGCCGACAACCTGCAGGGCGGTTTGGGCAACGACACCTACGTGGTCGACGACGCGGGCGACCTCGTCGCCGAGGGCGCCAACGCCGGCGTCGATACGGTCAAGTCCAGTATCGACTACACGCTCAACGCCAACGTCGAGAACCTGACCCTGACCGGAACCGACGACCTGTCCGGCGCCGGCAATACGCTCAATAACGTCATCACCGGCAACAGCGGCAACAACACGGTCAGCGCCGACGCCGGCAACGACACGGTCTTCGCGGGCGCCGGCAACGACATCGTCTACGGCGGCGACGGCAACGACGCCCTGAACGGCGAAGCCGGGGACGACAAGCTGTTCGGCGAGACCGGCAACGACACGCTCAACGGCGGCCTCGGCGCCGACCAGATGGAAGGCGGCGTCGGCGACGACACCTATGTGGTCGACGACGCGGGCGATATCGTGACCGAAGGCGCCAACGCCGGGGTCGACATCGTGCAGTCGAGCATCACCTACACGCTGACGGACAATGTCGAGAACCTGACGCTGACCGGCACTGCCGACATCAACGGCACCGGCAATGAACTCAACAACATCATCAACGGCAATACCGGCGCCAACGTATTGGACGGCATGGCCGGCAACGACACGATCAACGGCAACGTCGGCATCGACACCCTGATCGGCGGCGACGGCAACGACCTGCTGAACGGCGACGCGGGCGACGACCAGCTCTCCGGCAACAGCGGCAATGACCTGCTGAACGGCGGCGCCGGCGGCGACAACATGCAAGGCGGTACCGGCGACGACCTGTATATCGTCGACAACGCGGCCGACCTGGTGGTCGAGAACGCCAATGAAGGCGTCGACACGGTGCAGTCGAGCATTAACTACACGCTGACCGACAATGTCGAGACCCTGACCCTGACCGGCGTCGCCAACATCAACGGCAGCGGCAATGCGCTGGACAACCTGATCAACGGCAACAGCGGTAGCAATGTGCTCAGCGGCATGGACGGCAACGACACGCTGGTCGGCAACGCCGGCGATGACGTGCTGGACGGCGGCACCGGCGCCGACAACCTGCAGGGCGGGGTTGGCAACGACACCTACGTGGTGGACAACGCCGGCGACAGCGTGACCGAAGGCCTGAATGCCGGCACCGATATCGTTCGCTCAAGCATCGACTACACGCTCACGGCCAACGTCGAAAACCTGACGCTGACCGGCACCGACAACCTCAACGGCAGCGGCAACGCGCTGAACAACATCATCACCGGCAACGGCGGCGCCAACACGATCAGCGCCGAAGCAGGCGCCGAGACCGTCTTCGCGGGCGACGGCAACGACGTTGTCAGCGGTGGCGACGGCAACGACATCCTCAACGGCGAAGCCGGCGACGACCAGTTGTCGGGCGACGCCGGCAACGACACGATCAACGGCGGCCTCGGCGGCGACCAGATGGCGGGCGGCCTGGGCGACGATACTTTCGTCGTCGACAATACTGGCGACATCGTTACCGAAGCCGGCAACGAAGGCACCGACCTGGTGCAGTCGAGCATCACCTACACGCTGACCGACAATGTCGAGAACCTGACCCTGACCGGCAGCGCCGACATCAACGGCTCGGGCAATGCGCTCGACAACATCATCAACGGCAACACCGGCGCCAACGTCCTCGACGGCATGGCCGGCAACGACACGATCAACGGCAACACCGGCGCCGACACGCTGATCGGCGGCGACGGCAACGACGTGCTGAACGGCGATGCGGGCGACGACCAGCTGCAAGGCGACGCGGGCAACGACGTGCTGAACGGCGGTGCGGGCGCCGACAACATGCACGGCGGCACCGGCGACGATACCTACGTCGTCGACAATGCCGCCGACCTGGTGGTCGAGAGCGCGGGCGAGGGCACCGATACGGTCCAGTCGGGCATCAGCTATACCCTGACCGGCAATGTCGAGAACCTGACCCTGACCGGTAGCACCAACATCAACGGCAGCGGCAACGCGCTCGACAACGTCATCACCGGCAACAGCGGCAGCAACGTGCTGAGCGGCATGGATGGTAACGACACCCTGGTCGGCAATGCCGGCACCGACACGCTGGACGGCGGCGCCGGCGCCGACAACATGCAAGGTGGCGCCGGCGACGATACCTATGTGGTCGACGACGCCCATGACGTGGTCACGGAGGCGGCAGGCGCCGGCGTCGACACGGTGCAGTCGGGCATCAGCTACACCCTCGGCGCGAACGTCGAGAACCTGACCCTGACCGGCACCGATAACCTGGGCGGCACCGGTAACGCACTCAACAACGTCATCGTCGGCAACGCCGGCGCCAACGTGCTCGATGGCGGCGCGGGCGTCGACACGATGAGCGGCGGCGCGGGCGACGACACCTACGTGGTGGACTCGAGCGCCGACACGATCGTCGAAGCGGCCAACGGCGGGAACGACACGGCCTACGCCAGCGCCAGCTACACGCTCAGCAACAACGTCGAAACCCTGGTGCTGACCGGCTCGGCCGCCATCAACGGCACCGGCAATGCACAGGACAACACGATCACCGGCAACGGCGCCGACAACGTGCTCAGTGGCGGGGCAGGCAACGACGCCTTGTCCGGCGGGGCCGGCAACGACACGCTGGACGGCGGTACCGGCGCCGACGCGCTGCAAGGCGGCACCGGCAACGACACCTACGTGGTCGATAACGCCGGCGACACCGTGGTCGAAGGCCAGGGCGAAGGCGTCGACACCGTGCAGTCGAGCATAAGCTACACGCTGACCTCGAATGTCGAGAACCTGACCCTGACCGGCGGCGCCAACATCGACGGTACCGGCAATGCGCTCGACAACGTCATCACCGGCAACGGCGGCAACAATGTGCTGAACGGCGCGGAAGGCAACGACACGCTGGTTGGCGGCGCCGGCAACGATACGCTGGTCGGCGGCGCGGGTGCCGACAGCCTGCAGGGCGGCGCCGGCGACGACACTTATGTGGTCGACGACGCCGACACGGTGGTCGAGGCGGCCGGCGGCGGCACCGACACCGTGCAGTCCGCAACCAGCCATACGCTGGAGGCCAACGTCGAGAACCTGGTCCTGACCGGCACCGACAACCTGGGCGGCACCGGTAACGCCCTCAACAACGCAATCCAGGGCAACGCCGGCGCCAACGTGCTCGATGGCGGCGCCGGGGCCGATACCCTGGCCGGCGGCGCGGGGGACGACACCTACATCGTCGACAACTCCAGCGACGTCGTGGTGGAAGCGGCCGGTAATGGCGTCGACACCGTCAAGGCCAGCGCGAACTACGCACTGGGCGCCAACGTCGAAAACCTGGTCCTGACCGGCACGGCGAACATCAACGGCGCCGGCAACGCGGACGACAACACCATCACCGGCAACAGCGGCGCCAACACGCTCGATGGCGGCGCGGGCGCCGACACCGTCAGCGGCGGCGCCGGCAACGACACCCTGAACGGCGGCGACGGCAACGATACGCTCGACGGCGGCGCGGGTAACGATACGATCAATGGTGGCGACGGCGACGACAAGATCGACGGCGGCACCGAGGCCGACCTGATGCAAGGCGGCGCCGGCAACGACAGCTACGTGGTCGACAACAGCGCCGACGTGGTGGTCGAAGCGGCCGGCGGCGGCACCGACACCGTCAGCGCCAGCGTCACTTACACGGTCGGCGCCAACGTTGAAAACCTGCTCCTTACCGGCACCGGCAACATCGACGGCACCGGCAATGCGTCGGACAACACCATTACCGGCACCAGCGGCGACAACACGCTGACCGGCAATGAGGGCAACGATACGCTGGTTGGCGGTGCCGGCAACGACGTGCTGGCCGGCGGGGCCGGCAACGACAGCTACAAGTTCCAGGCTGGCGACGGCAGCGACCGCATTATCGATTCCCAAGGCAGCGACACGCTGTATGTCGGCAGCGGCCTGACCGTCGCCGACCTGCAGGCCGACCAGGCCGGCAAGGACCTGGTGCTGACCGTGCCGCGCACCATCGACAGCATGGTGCTGGTCGACTGGCTGAGCCAGACGGAGGGCGTCAGCCGCATCGTGTTTGACGATGGCACTGTGCTCGACAGGGCCGGCATCCGCGCGCTGTTGAACAGCGCGCCGACCGCGGTGGCCGACGACGTCACCGTGCACGAAGATGGCGGCGTGGCGGCGATTCCAGTCACCCAGCTGCTGGCCAACGATACCGATCCGGACGCCGGCGACGTGGTCACCGTGATCGCGGTCGGCGCATCGGCGGTCGGCGCGGAGGTCTCGCTCGACGGCGGCACCGTCAACTACAACATCGGCGACGGCTTCCAGCAGCTGGGCGAGGGCGAGGTCGTCAACGACAGCTTCACCTACACCATCGGCGACAACATGGGCGAGACCTCGACCTCGGTGGTCAAGGTCCAGATCGTCGGCGTGAACGACGCGGCGGTCGTATCGGGCGACGCCGGCGACGTGAGCGAGGACCGGACGACCACCGTCAGCGGCAACGTGCTGGCCAACGATACCGACATCGACAAGGGGACGGTACTGCAGGTGGCCGCGCCTGGCACCGTTGCCGGCGTCTACGGCACGCTCACCATTGCGCAGGATGGCAGCTACACCTACGCCCTCAACAATTCCGCCGCCAATGTCCAGGCCCTGGCCCAGGGCCAGGTGGTTACCGAGCACTTCTCGTACGTCGCCACCGACGGCATCCTCGGGGTGGCTTCGAGCCTGGATATCACGGTCACCGGCACCAACGACGAACCGGTCGTCAACGCCGACACGGCAAAGGTAACGGAAGACAGCCTGGTTGCGGCCAGCGGTAACGTGCTGGCCAACGACCATGACGCCGATGCCGGCGCGCTGCTGCAAGTGGTGGCGCCGGGCACCTACGTGGGCGCCCACGGCACCCTGACCCTCGCGCAGGACGGCAGCTACACCTACAGCCTGGATAACGCGGCCGCCGGCGTCCAGTCGCTGGCGCAGGGACAGACCGTGGTCGACAGCTTCACCTACTCGGCCACCGACGGCAGCGCCGCCGTGGCATCGGTACTCGATATCACCATCACCGGCACCAACGACGGACCGGTGGCGGCCAAAGACACTGCCCACGTCACCGAAGGCGTGGCCGACTCGGTCACCGGCAATGTGCTGGCGAACGACACCGATGTCGACGCCGGCACCGTGCTGACGGTGGCTTCGGCGGGCACGCTTGCAGGCCGCTACGGCACGCTCGAACTGGCCCAGGACGGCAGCTATGTCTACAAGCTCAACGCCGACGCCGCCAACGTGCAGTCGCTCGGACGCGGGACCGACGTAGTCGAGCACTTCCTCTACGCCGCAACCGATGGCATCGCCAAGGTCGCGTCGACCCTGGACATCACCGTGTCGGGCGCCAATGATGCGCCGATCATGGTGGCGCCATTGGCCGACCAGGACCTCACCTTCAACAAGGCGTTCTCCTTTGTCGTGCCGGCCAACAGCTTCACCGACACCGACCACGGCGACACGCTAACGTATGCGGCCACGCTGGCCGATGGTTCCGCGCTGCCTTCCTGGCTGAAGTTCGACGCGGCGGCCGGTACCTTCTCGGGCGTCACGCCGAAGCAGGTTGGCTCGATCGACGTGCGCGTCACGGCAACCGACAAGGCAGCCGACGGCAGTACCGTGGGCAGCCTGTCCGCCTCGGATGTGTTCACCCTGTCGGTCAGCCACGGCAACGAGGGCCTCGGCAATGGCCAGGACGCGGCGCCAGCCGGACACGACACTAACCAGAACGACGGTGCGGGAACCAGCCCTGGCAACCCGGGTTCGAAGGTTGGCGTCGCCTCGCCGCTGCCGAAGCCGGTGACCGCCGCGGCCAACTCGCTGCTGGCGTTCTCGGCGTCGATCGAAACGCCGCACGCCGAGACGAGTGTCACGGCGGCGGTCCCGGCGTACCTGACTCCGAGCCAGCTGAGCAACTACACGGCGCCGGCTGCCAGCATGGGCAATACGGTGTCGATGTCGCAAACCTTCGGCAACTGGCTCGCGGTAGACCTCGCGGTGTCGGCAGCGGTGGCGGACCAGAAAACCCTGACGTCGGTCGGCGACCATGCCGGTATCGACGTTGCGGTGGTCAGCAAAGCGACGGCCGGCTACCTCGGGTCCACGTCGACCATCGGCAGCAGCGCGTTGTCGCTGGCTGCCGGCGCCGGCACCGACCTCAAGGGGTTCGAGGGCCTGGGCAAGGGCCTCAAGAAAATCAAGTAAGGCATCGGCAACCCGGGACCACCGATCCGGTCCCGGGCCGCCAATCCCATCCACTCCCGAGCGAACGGTCCTGTGAAAAAATCCTCGTCAAAAGCGCCGCCCAGCGCGCTTGATTTCTCGCCGCCGCTCCTGCGCTTGCAGGAGTCGATGCCGAATCCGCTCGGGCGCAAGGTGCTGTGGGCGATCTTGCTGCTGCTCGGTGGCCTGGTCGCCTGGGCGGTCTTCGGCCGGCTCGACATCGTTGCCGTCGCCGAGGGCAAGCTGGTCCCCCAGAGCTACGTCAAGATCGTGCAGCCGGCCGAATCGGGCATCGTCAAGGAAATCCTGGTCAGGGAAGGCGACTCGGTCCGCGCTGGACAGGTGTTGATGCGCATGGACACCCTGATCACCGACGCCGACGCCAAGTCGATCCAGGCCGATTTCCAGAGGAAGCGCCTGACGCTGCGCCGTGTCGACGCCGAACTCGCGAACGCGCCATTCCACGCGCAGGCCGGCGATCCACCGCACCTTGCCGCCGCGGTGCAGGCGCAGTACCGCGCCAACCGCGCCGCCTTCGATGCCGCCATCGCAGAAGAAAAGAGCCGGCTGGCGAAGGCCAACCAGGACCTGGCCGCGGCGGTCGAGATCGAACGCAAATTCAGGGCGGTGCTGCCGCACTACCGCGAGCAGGAACAGGCATTCGAGAAGCTCGGCAAGGACGGCTTCGCCGGCGGCGTGCTGGTCAGCGACAAGAAACGCGAGCGGATCGAGAAAGAGCAGGAACTGGCGACCCAGTCGCACATGATCGAGTCGGCCCGGGCCGGCGTCCAGCAGTCGGAAATGAAGCTGGTCCAGATCGACTCCGACTACCGGCGCCAGCTCAATGTCGAACGCGACGACGTCCAGGGCGCGTTCGACAAGCTGTCGCAAGAGCTGGCAAAACAGACCCACCGCAAGGAATTGCTGGAACTGAGGGCGACCCAGGACAGCGTGGTGAAAGACCTTGCCACGCATTCGATCGGCACCGTGGTCCAGCCGGGTACTGTCCTGCTGACCCTGGTACCGGAGCATGAAACCCTGCGCGCCGAGGTCTGGCTCTCGAACGAGGACATCGGCTTCGTCAAGAAAGGCCAGAAGGTGCGCCTGAAATTCGCCGCCTTCCCGTTCCAGAAATACGGCATGGTCGAAGGGGATGTCGAGCACATCGGCGCGGACTCGGTGGACAACGCCTCAAGCAATGGCGGGCCGCCGACCGAAAAACCGGGCGCGCCAGGCGCGACCTACAAGGCGCTCGTTACGCTCAAGGCCGCGCAGCTCGAAGCCGACGGCGAGCGTTTCCCGCTAAGCGCCGGCATGCAGGCGAACGCCGAGATCCTGCTCGGAACCCGGACCGTGCTCGAATACCTGCTGTCGCCGGTCCAGAAGGCATGGCACGAGTCGGGGCGCGAACGTTAATGTGAGCTCCCCGCTGCCTGGCCTGTAGGGTGGGCGGGTCCCCCGCCCACGCGGTCAACCACGGTCGCGGGCACCTCCGGTTATTGGTGCAGCACGCGCCGGATCGTCCCCGCCAGGTCCTCGGCCGAAAACTTCGCCACATACCCATCCGCGCCCACCGAGCGCACATGCTCCTCGTTGGTGGTCCCCGACAGCGACGAATGGATCACGACCGGCAGGTTCGCAAAGCGCGCGCTTTTCTTCAGGTTGCGGGTCAGCGTAAAGCCATCCATCTCCGGCATCTCGAGGTCGGTCAGCACCATCGCCACCTTGTCGTAGACCGTTTTCCCCTCCGCCTCCGCGCCCGCCGCGATCGCGTTCAGCTGGTCCCATGCCTCCTTGCCGCTCTTGGTCATGATGAACGGCAGCCCCATCGCCTCCAGGCCCTGTTCGATCAGCGAGCGCGCGACGACCGAGTCGTCCGCCGCCAGCACCACCGTGCCGGGCCTGAGCCGGATCTGCCGGCCCAGCATGTCGGCCCTGACCGCCGGCGCCTCGGCGCTCATGTTGCGCAAGATGGTTTCGACGTCCAGCACCTGCGCCAGCCGTGCCGGCCCGCCGTTCTCGTCCTCCAGCCGGGCGATGCTGGTGACCATCCCGCTGCCGGCACTGTGTTCGGACGACATCACCTGGCTCCAGTCGAGGCGCACGATCTCCTCGACGCTCTCGACAGCGAAGGCCTGGGTGCTGCGCGCGAACTCGGTGACCAGCATGATGTTCAGGCCGGTCTTGGGCTTGCAATTGGCGATCGCGGGCAGGTCGAGCACCTGGATGATCTGCCCGCGCAGGTTGACCACGCCCAGCACCTGCGGCGGCGCGCCGGCCACGGCGGTAACCTCGGGCATCGCGACGATCTCGCGGATCTTGAAGACATTGATTCCGAACAACTCGCTGCGTTCGCCGCGTTCGTCGGCGCCTAGCCGGAACAGCAACAGCTCGAATTTGTTGGTGCCGGCCAGGTTGCTGCGCTCGTCGACTTCCTGTTGAACTGATTTCATTTCCGCCCCAAAGGTTGAAGTGCCTTCAGGACAGTATTCCAGTCAGGAAAGGAGCGCTTTGCTCCAGGTCAGGTCAAACCGGCATCGGCCGATTGCTGTTCAGGTCGATGAAGCCGCGGATCAGGCGATACGCCTTCCAGATCCAGGCGCACACGCCGACCAGCCATGCGAGCGGGATGCCGATGATGGTCAGCGCCAGTAAAACCGCGACCGCCAGCCACAGGATGTAGATCCAGAATGAACGGATCATCCAGCTATGGTGGGTATAGACCAGGGTGCCGGCGGTGTCCTGGCGCTTGATGTAATTGGCGATCAGCGGCAGGAACGACAGCATCCCCAGCGAAAAGAGGAAGGTGATCGCGTGCACGATGTACAGGATGCGCGCGAACTGCTTCGCATCTTCCAGATTGCTATCCAAAACCAGTTCCTGCGACATATGGTCTCCTTGGTCGGGACGGTCCCGGTGGCCGCCCCGATTTTAGCAGGAGTGGTCAACTAAACAATAGCTTTGTGGGGCTGGCAATATTTACGCATGCGACTGCACCCAGGCCACGATATTAGCGGTGTCCATCGCGCCGGCCTGGCGCGCCACCTCGCGCCCACCCTTGAACAGCACCAAGGTCGGGATGCTGCGGATGTTGAAGCGGCCAGCCACGTCCTGCGCGCTCTCGGTGTCGACTTTCAGCAGGCGCACGCGTGGCTCGAGGCGCTGCGCGGCTTGCGCGTAGGCCGGCGCCATCGTCTTGCACGGCCCGCACCAGGGGGCCCAGAAATCGACCAGCACCGGGATATCGTCGCGGCTGATGTGCTTGGTGAAGCTTTCGCTCGTCACGTCCAGCGGCTTGCCGACAAACAGCGGATTGGCGCACTTGCCGCAGACCGGCTGGTCCGCCAGGCGCTCGGCGGCGACGCGGTTGACCGCATCGCAGTGGGGACAGACGATGTGGAGCGGATCGCTCATGGGCTCCTCCTGTGCGGGATGTTGTTTCGGTATGCGTATTGTATGCCGCGCATCGCGAACGTGCGGCGGCGTTGCCGGCCAGGCCGAACCATGCGCCGCCCCACTGCGGCCCCATCGTAGAATCGCCTCGATACCCATGACAAACCGGCAAGCGATGACCGATCCCCACGCTCATGCCAGCGGCGCCCGGCTGATCGGCTGCGCCGGCTGGACCATACCCAAAGAGGCCGTACCCGCGTTCCCCGAAGCGGGCAGCCACCTCGAGCGCTATGCATCGGTGTTCCCGGTGGTCGAAATCAATTCCTCGTTCCACCGGCCGCACCGCGTGCAAACCTATGCCCGCTGGGCGGCCAGCGTGCCCGGCGGCTTCCGCTTTTCGGTCAAGCTGCCCAAGACCATCACCCACGAGGCGCGGTTAGTCGACGTTGACGCGCTGTTGGAGCAGTTTGCGCTGGAAGCCGGGACACTGGGCGACAAGCTCGGTTGCGTGCTGGTGCAGCTGCCGCCGAAGCTGGCGTTCGATCCCGCCGTGGCCGCCGCCTTCTTCCGCCGGCTGCAGGCCGCGTTCGGCTGCACGGTCGCGTGCGAGGCGCGCCACCCGAGCTGGTTCGCGCACGAAGCCACGGCGCTGCTGCGCGAACGCGGCATCACCCGCGTCATCGCCGACCCGCCGGCAGGGCAGGACGGGCCGCATGTCCCGACCACCGATACCGTCTACATGCGCCTTCACGGCGCGCCGCGGGTGTATTACTCGTCCTACCCGGCCGGCTGGCTGGAGCAGCTGGCCAGCGAGATCGCGGCGCACAGCGCAGCCGGCCGCGACGCCTGGTGCATCTTCGACAACACCGCCTCGGGCGCGGCGGTGCCGAACGCACTGGACGTCCTGCAGGCGCTCGCCGGCAAGCCAAACATGTAATACTCACGCAATGGTGACGGCGACCTTCCGCTTCTACGAGGAGCTCAACGATTTCCTGCCGCGGGCGCGGCGCGGGCATTCGTTCGCCACGACCTGCGCGCAGGCGGCGACCACCAAGCACATGATCGAGGCGCTGGGCGTGCCGCACACCGAGGTCGAACTGGTGCTGGTCAACGGCGAATCGACCGGTTTCGGCCGGGTGCTGGAGGAGGGCGACCGGGTTGCCGTTTATCCCAAGTTCGAACGCTTCGACATCAGCCCGTTGCTGTGCGTGCGCGAGCGGCCGCTGCGGCGCTTGCGCTTCGTGGCCGACGCCCACCTTGGCGGCCTGGCCCGGCTGTTGCGCATGGCCGGCTTCGATACGCTGTACGACAACAACTTCGCCGACGACGCGATCGAAGCCATCGCCCAGGATGAGGACCGGGTGGTGCTGACGCGCGACCGCGAGCTGCTCAAGCGGCGCGGCATTACCCATGGCTGCTACATTCACACCCTGAAAGCGGCGGACCAGCTGCGCGAGCTGTTCGACCGCCTCGACCTGGCCGCGAGCACCAACGCGTTCACAATCTGCCTGCACTGCAACGCCCCGCTGCGCGACGTCGACAAGGCCGCGGTGCTCGACCAGCTGCCGCCATCGGTGCGCGAACTGCACCACGAGTTCAATACCTGCGACCTGTGCCACCGGGTGTTCTGGAAGGGATCGCACTGGAAGCGGATGATGTCGCTGCTGGAGAGCGCGACCGCGGCTTGATTCTGGTGCGACTGGGCGGCAACATGCTGATGTACAATCGCTGCTGGTTCCTGATTACCCCCGATGACAGCGTGACCACCAATCCTGCCCAGCTGCCGTTCCCGATCCGCACCGAATGCCCGCCCGGCGCGTGCGTGTGCGAGCGCGAACTGCTGCTGGCCGATCCGGGCGGCGACTTCCGGCCGCTGAGGCTGACGCGGCAGGAGGAACTGAAGCTGATCGGGCGCATCGAGCGCATCGCGAGCTACGAGGACCTGAAGCACGTGCAGGCGCTGATCGAGGCCCACCTCGGCGCCGTGTTGCGCATCGAGCCGGGGCCGAACGAGGTCAAGACGGTGCGCGGCATCGTCATCGTGCTCGAAGACCGTCCCGGCCTGTGCAAGAAGGTACGCCAGTCGGTGCCGGCCGCCGTGCGCCGCTTCCTGGACCGCAATCCCGACATCACCTTCCGCCTGCTCGACGCCCACGGCCTGCTGGGTTCTTAACGCGCCGGCAACTGTTGCGGCGCGCTACGTAAGCCGTAGGGTGGGCACCCCGTGCCCACGCGAACGTTCGCATCAGCCCGCCCCCAACAACGACGAGACATACAGCAGCAAGCGATCCTCGATCCGCGCCAGGTCGAGGCCGGTCAGCTCGCCGACCCGCCGCAGCCGGTAGTCCAGCGTGTTCCTGTGAATCCGCAGCGCGCTGGCAGTGGCCGCGGAATTCTCATTGTTGGCAAACCAGGCGTCCAGCGTGCGCCGCAACATCGCGCCGCTCCGGTCCTCGGCCAGCCGGGCGATCGGTTGGCGCAACTGCTCCGCTTGCCAGCCGGAATTCAAGCCCGAAACCAGTACCGGCAGGGCCAGGTCGTAGTAGCTGAAATGCCTCTGTTCCGGGTGGCGGCCGCGCCCCAGGGCCGCCGCGGTCTTCGCACTTTGATACGACACCGCCACGCCCTCGACCCCCGGCAGCGCGATCCCCATCGCGAGCGTGAAGGGGAGCTGGCATTCCTCGTCCATCATGGCGGCAAGCGCTTGCAGGCGCCGTTTGGCCAGCTCGTCCGTGTCCTTTTTGCCGGGATCGAAGGAATCGAGCACCACCATCTCGCTCGGGCCGACGGTTGCCGTCAGCGCCGCCGGCTGGCGCGCCAGGATCCGCATCTGCAAGTGCTGGATCTCGGCCAGCGCGCGGTCGGCCTCGGACCGGTCGAGCTGCAGTTCAAGCAGGAATACCAGTTGCATGCGCTGGAATTGAATGCCGAGGCGGCGTCCCCATGCCTCCATTTCGGCATGCGAGGCCGCTTCGGACCTGATCAGGTTCAGCACGAAGGCCTCGCGGTAGCGCGAGTCGCGTTGCAGCTCGTTGGCCAGGTTGGCCTGCTCGAGGATCATTTCGGCGGTCAGCCGGACCAGTTCGCCGAACTGGCGTACCTCGTCCGGCGAGCCGCTGAGGCCGACCGCACCGCACACGTGGCCGTTAACCGCCAGCGGCAGATTGATGCCGGGCTGCGCACCGTGCATATTCCTGGCCGTCGCGGCATCGATCTCGACCGTCAGCTTTTTGGCCAGCGCCAGCAAGGCGCCGGCGTGCTGTTCGCCAATCCGGGCCGGATTGCCGCTTGCCAGGATCACACCGTTCCCATCCATCACATTGACGTTGAATGGAATGATGCGCATCGTGCGCGTGACGATCTCCTGTGCGAGGCCGGTGTTAAGGATGTACATGAGGGTCGGTGGCGGCGCCGCGCGGCAGTGAAAGCGCCACTGTAAAGGATGCGGCCAATTGTGCCAAGGAACAAAACCGGGCGGCCCAGCGGGCGAGTTGCCGCGAAGAATTGTGCATCTGCCCAAAAAGCTCTGCGGAAACGCTTTGCTGTCTCGTGCGGCTGGCCGAGGATTTGTGACGAGCGATTCGCCATAATCCCGGTCATCATATGTAGAATAGGTGGAGACACTTCATGAGCAAAACCATGAGCACGAGCGGCACGCACGTGTCCGGCATCGCCGGCCAGCAACCGATCCCTTCGCCAGCCTTGCTGGAGCGCGCCTACGCGAAAGCGACCTTGCGGCTGATCCCGTTCATCTTCATTTGCTATTTCTTTAACTATCTCGACCGGGTCAATGTCGGCTTCGCCAAGCTCGAGATGCTCGACGCGTTAAAGCTCAGCGATACAGTCTACGGCCTCGGCGCCGGCATCTTTTTCATCGGTTACGTGCTGAGCGGCGTGCCGAGCAACCTGGTCCTGCACCGGCTCGGCGCACGCCGCTGCATCGCGGCGATGATGATCATCTGGGGCGCCCTGTCGGCGTGCATGCTGTTCGTCTCCAGCCCCACATCGTTCTACGTGCTGCGCTTCTTCACCGGCGTCGCCGAGGCAGGCTTCTTCCCTGGCATGGTGCTGTACTTCACCCGCTGGTTCCCGGCCGAGAAACGCGGCCAGGTGATGGCGCTGTTCATGTCGGCCATTCCGGTGTCCGGCCTGATCGGCGGCCCGCTGTCTGGCTGGATGCTGGCCCATTTCTCGTCCGGACAGGGCGGGCTGGCCGGCTGGCAGTGGCTGTTCCTGCTGCAGGGCTTGCCAACGGTTCTGCTCGGCCTCGGCGCGCTGTATTTCCTCGCCGACGGCATCGAGCAGGCCAAATGGCTCGCGCCTGACGAGAAGGAAGCGATGCACACGGCGCTGCACGAGGACGAGCAGAAACGCAAGTCGCTCGGTAGCGCAAGCCACACCTCGTTTGCGAGCGTGCTGCGCAATGGCCACGTGTGGATGCTCGGCCTGATCTACTTCAGCATCCAGATGGGCGTGTACGCCATCAACTTCTGGCTGCCTTCGATCATCAAGTCGCTCGGCTTCCAGAGTTCGGTCACGGTCGGCTGGCTGAGCGCGATCCCCTACCTGTTCGCCGGCGTGTTCATGGTGCTGGTCGGACGTTCGGCCGATGCCCGCCGCGAACGCCGCTGGCACCTGACCCTGCCGATGCTGATGGCCCTGGTCGGCCTGCTGCTCGCCGCTAACTTCTCGAGCAATCCCGTGATCGTCATCATCGGCCTGACCTTTGCCGCAATGGGCGCGCTGACCGGCCTGCCGATGTTCTGGCCACTGCCTTCGGCCTTCCTCGGCAGCGCGGCGGCGGCGGGCGGCCTGGCCCTGATCAATTCGCTGGGACAGGTGGCCGGTTTCGTCAGCCCGTTCCTGGTCGGCTGGATCAAGGACATGACCCACAGTACCGATCTTGCGCTCTATATTCTCTCCAGCGTGATGCTGGTTGGCGCGCTGCTTGTCTTGCTGGTCCCGGCAAGGCTGGTCAACCGCTGATCGGCAGCGATCGCGAACCGAGGAGGGAACGTCCATGAAAATCGTCATTGCGCCTGATTCTTTTAAAGAAAGCCTGACCGCGATGCAGGTCGCGACCGAGATCGAGGCCGGCTTCCGCGAGATTTTTCCGGACGCCGAGTACGTGAAAATCCCGGTTGCCGACGGCGGCGAAGGCACCGTGCAGGCCATGATCGAAGCCACTGGCGGGCGGCGCGTGGAACGCGCGGTCACCGGCCCGCTCGGCGAACCGGTGCAGGCCTTTTACGGGCTGGCCGGCGGCGAGCTGGTCGCGGTGATCGAGATGGCCGCCGCCAGCGGGCTCGAACTGGTGCCGCCGGAGCGGCGCAACCCCTTGATCACCACCAGCTTCGGCACCGGCGAACTGATTCGCTGCGCGCTCGATGCCGGCGCGCGGCGCTTCGTGCTGGGTGTCGGCGGCAGCGCCACCAACGACGGCGGCGCCGGCATGCTGCAGGCGCTCGGGGTCCGTTTCCTCGACGCGCGAGGCGCCGAGCTCGGACCGGGCGGCGCTGAACTCGGGCGGCTCGAGCGGATCGACGTGTCGCAGCTCGACGCGCGGATCCGCGACAGCGTGTTCGACGTCGCCTGCGACGTCAGCAATCCGCTGGTCGGGCCGCAAGGCGCGTCGGCGATCTTCGGGCCGCAAAAGGGCGCCAGTGCCGACATGGTGCGCCAGCTCGACGCCAACCTGCGCCATTACGCGGAGGTGATCAAGCGCGACCTCGGCCACGACGTCGCCGACTATCCGGGCGCGGGCGCCGGTGGCGGGATCGCCGCCGCGATGATGGTGTTCCTCGATGGCCGGCTGCGCCCCGGCAGCGAAATCGTGACCGACGCGGTCGGGCTCGAGCGCGCTGTCAGGGACGCCGACCTGGTGGTTACCGGCGAGGGCCGGATCGATGGCCAGAGCGTCAAGGGCAAGACGCCGGTCGGCGTGGCGCGCGTCGCGCAGCGCCTCGGCAAGCCGGTGATCGGCATCGCCGGCTGCCTGGCGCCCGATGCCGCCGCGGTCCACGGCCACGGCATCGACGCGGTCTTCAGCGCCGTCAGCAGGCCGTGCACTGTCAGGGAAGCGCTGGCCGAGGCGGCATTCAACCTGCGCACCGTCGCGCGCAATGTGGCGGCAACGCTGAAGCTGGGCGCCCAGGTGCTGGCGCAACCACAGCGGCCGCAGCCTGTTGAGCTGCAATCGCTGCGCGCCGCCGCGCCCAAGAGCGATGCGAACGAATTGGTGAACTAGGGCAGGAAACGCAGGGGATGGCGCCCCTGTGATTGCCCATCGCCGCCGCCGACCGGCAGGCGGCCCACCTGCCGCGCGCGTCATGCTATGCCCGCCCTGTGCCGAGCCGGCAGGTCGACGTACTCCAGCGCGAACCCCGGCTGAACGCGTTTCCACTTCCAGGCGATCCCACCGCGCCACGCAGCTTTACCTTCCAAGCCGAGCGCGGCAGCGCCTGCGCTAACTTACCGCCACACGGCGCTGCGCTCCCAGCATCGCGGGATGCCCGGATTTGCGTTCCCTACACCAATCTTGCTCAAGCGTGCGCTCGGCACGGCCACACGCTATCACTAAATTCCTTGACATGGAACAAACCACGACCCTATTGTATACATGTATATTTCAGTTTCAGGGGTGGGCCGGCACCGCGGAAAACCGTGCAGTAGTTGTCCAGGTATCGGATGTGTTTTGGCTGTGCAAACTATAAAAGTGAGGAAGACGATGAATGATCGGCAATGCGATGTACTGATTATCGGCGGTGGCGTGACGGGCGTGGCAGCAGCGGTGGCGGCGGCTCGGGCCGGCGCCAAAACCATGTTGCTGGAGATTAAGCCTTTCGTCGGCGGCAACGCCGTCACCGGGCTGTGCCTGCACAATTACATCTCCAAGAATGGAAGGCAACATGTGTTCGGCATCGCGCAGGAGTTGGTCGACCGCCTGATCGAGCGGGGCGGAGCGGTCGGTCATATCCCGTACAACAGTTGGGTCCATTCGGTGACCCCGGTCGATGGCGACCATTTCCGCATGCTGAGTACCGAGATGCTGGCCGAAGCCGGCGTTCAGGTGATCTATGGCGCGCAAGTGGTCGGGGTCGACGCCGAAAACGGCAAAATCAACCACGTGGTCGCGGCGATGAAGGGCGGCCTCTGCAAGATCAAGGCCAAGGCCTTCGTCGACAGCAGCGGCGACGCCGACGTTGCAGCGTTTGCCGGGGCCACGTTCCGGAAAGGCGACGTCGTCACCGGCAAAATGCAGCCGGTGTCATTCCTGTTAAATTTCCATAACGTCGACACGAAGAAGATCGCGGCCGCCATCGCCGTCAGTCCGCCGGCCATGGCCACGCGCCCGGACGTCGAAGGCGAATTCCCGGTGTACTTCAACGGCACCTTCTCCGAGTGGAACGATGTGGTCAAGAAGGAAGGCATCTTCCCGAATCAGGACCACATCGTATTTTTCAACACGGTCTGGCCGCATCGCATCAACGTCAACACCACGGCTGTCTTCAATATCGATGCGCTCGATCCGGCGGCGATGGGCATGGCGACAGTGCAGCTGGTCCGGCAAGCAGAAAAAATCGGCAAATTCCTCAAGAAGAACGTCCCCGGTTTCGAGAACAGCTATTTCAGTCCGTCGATTTTCCCCGGCGTGCGCGAGACCCGCAATATCCATGGCCTGTACGAAATCACCGACCAGGATTGCCTGAACGGCCAGAAATTCGATGACACCATCGGCCAGATCTGCTTCCCGGTCGATATCCATGATCCTGACACCGGCCAGGCGCACTTTTACCAGATCGGCGGCGACGGCGCGATGGATATTCCGTTCCGCGCGATGTTGCCAATCGGACTCAGCAACACCGTGGTGGCAGGCCGCTGCGTGTCGGCCACGCATTATGCGCACGGTGCGACCCGCAATATGGCGCCGTGCCTCGTGATGGGGCAGGCAGCCGGAACCGCGGCCGCCATGGCGGCGGCCAGTAATGTGGCCCTGCCTGCGCTGGACGTGCGCAAGTTGCAGGCCAGACTGCTGGCCGACCGCGTATTCCTCGGTGACCGCCATACATCGACGGTTGCGGAAGCTGCGTGAATCCGGGCCGAGCCAAATAGTGTTCGACACATGCCGGCGCATGACACGATAAGCGCTACGGGCTGTCCGGCCGGTCGATAACGTTATAAACAGGAGGAGACATGATCAAACGGGTTTTTCTGCAAATGTTATTCATCGGCTGCGCGGCCGCCGCTTCGGTGGCGCACGCGCAGACGCCCGGCATTGAAAAGCCAGACCTGAAAATTGCAGTCGGCAGTAAAGTCGGGCTGTTTTTCCTGCCGACTTTGCTGGCCGATCATCTCGGCTATTTCAAGGATGAGGGATTGCGGGTGCAAATTATCGACCTCGGTTCTGGCGGCAAAGCGCTGGAAGCACTGATCGGCGGCAGCGTCGATGTGACCAGCGGCGCTTACGATCACACCGTGCAGTTGCAGGCCAAGAAAATCCCGCTGCGCGCGTTCGTGCTGGAAGGCAAATTAGCCGATTATTCGCTCGGCATCGTCAAGGGAAAAGCGCCGAATTACAAGTCGCCGAAAGACTTGAAGGGCCTGAAGATCGCCGTCTCCTCGCCCGGTTCCGGCAGCGACCTGTTTGTCAAACAAGTGCTGGCTTTGGGCGGGCTAAAATCGAGCGACGTATCGCTGATCAGCGTCGGCCAGTCGGCCGGGGCCGTCGCCGCTGTCCGTTCGGGGCAGGTTGATGCGATCGCGAATACCGATCCGGTCATGTCGATCGTCGAACAGTCGGGCGACGTGCGCATTATCGCGGACGGACGTACTGAAGCCGGTTCCAAATTGGTCTACGGAGGTAATTACCCGACCGGCGCCTTGTATGCCCATGAGGACTTCATCAAGAAGAATCCGCGTACGATCCAGGCGTTGACCAACGCCACCGTGCGCGCCTTGCGCTACCTGAACGGTGCGACGCCGGAGCAAGTCATGAAAGCGCTGCCGAAGGAATTTGCCGGCGGCGATCAAAAGACCTTCCTGCTTGCGCTGAAAACGATGCTGCCGACCTATTCGGCAGATGGCTTGTTCCCGGCTGATGGCGGCGCCATCGTGCGCAAGGCGCTGTCGACGATTGACGCCAATGTCCGCGATGCCAAGCTCGATCTGAGCCAGACTTATACCAACGAGTTCGTGAAGCAGGCGCTGGCCAAGCCGGCGAGGTAGGTTCGCACACTAAGCGCAGGCATCGCACGGCAAGATTCAGCCGGCCGTAGAAGTCGGCGAATCAACGCTTGGACTGGATAATTTGTGGAGACGACAATGAAGGTGATGGAGATTCCCGATGTGACGACCCACGGCATTGCGCCGCGTGCAGTGGCAGTCGAATTCAAGAACATCAGTTGCCGCTTCAAGGCGACTAACGCAGTAAAACGCGGCGCGAAAGACGGTAACGATACGTACACCGCGGTGGCCAATGCCAGCCTGTCGGTGCTCGACGGCGAGTTCGTGTCGGTGGTCGGCCCAACCGGGTGCGGCAAGTCGACATTGCTCAATATCGCGGCCGGCCTGATGCGCCCCTCGGAAGGCAGCGTCGAGATCTTCGGCCAGCAGCTCGAGGGCCTGAACAGGCAGGCCGGTTACATGTTCCAATCGGAAGCCTTGCTGCCGTGGCGTACCGCCTTGGCGAACATCACCGCCGGCCTCGAGTTTCGCGGCGTGGATCAGAAA
Organism: Massilia sp.; assembly: GCA_045810465.1. GTDB lineage: Bacteria > Pseudomonadota > Gammaproteobacteria > Burkholderiales > Burkholderiaceae_D > Telluria. Next base: position 155,906 of record JBJMVW010000221.1, read on the forward strand.
AGCGCGAACGAGCGGGCCCGCTACTGGATGCAACGCGTCGGCCTGAGCGGATTCGAACAACGCTACCCGCACCAGCTCTCGGGCGGCATGCGTAAGCGGGTATCGCTGGCGCAGATGCTGATACTCGATCCGAAAATCATCCTGATGGACGAACCCTTCAGTGCGCTCGATGCGCAAACCCGCGTCTTGATGGAAAACGAATTGCTGGACCTGTGGGCCGCCGACCGCAAGTCGGTCATTTTTATCACGCACGACCTGGATGAAGCCATTTCGATGTCCGACCGCGTGGTGGTGCTGTCCGCCGGACCGGGCACCCATCCGATCAGCGAGTTCGCAATCGACCTGCCACGCCCGCGCGATGTCGCCGAAATCCGGCACACCCCGCGCTTCGCCGAATTGCACCAGGAGATCTGGAACGTCATGAAAGAGGAGGTAATGAAAGGCTATGTTCAAAGTCAACGCAAGTAATCCGGCGGGTGTCGTCACCACCGGGAAACCCGCCGCTTCGACGTCCGCGCGCGGGTTCCGCATCCACGCCGGCAACATCGGCTGGTTTCATGTGGTGCTGTTCATCGCCATCATGCTGGCCTGGTACGGGCTGACCGAAACCGGAATATTGCCGAAGTTCTTCTTTGGCGAGCCATTGAAAGTCGCGATGCGCATCTGGGAGTGGTTCGTAAGTGGCGAAATTTATCACCACTTGGGCATCACGCTGGTCGAAACGACCCTGGCGTTCGTACTGGGCTCGGCTGCCGCAATGGTGATTGGCCTATGGCTGGCCTTGAATCCGGTCGCGTCGGCGCTGGCCGACCCGTATATCAAAGCCTTTAATTCCATGCCGCGCGTGATCATGGCGCCGATCTTTGCGGTATGGTTCGGGCTCGGCATCTGGTCGAAAGTCGCACTCGGCATTACACTCGTGTTCTTTGTTGTATTTTTCAATGTCTACCAGGGCATCCGCGAGGTCAGCCCGGTGGTGTTGGCCAACACGCGCATGCTCGGTGCGAGTAAAAGCCAATTGTTGCGAGCGGTGTATTTGCCCTCAGCGACAAGTTGGGTCTTTTCCAGCTTGCATACCTCGGTCGGCATGGCCTTTGTGGGCGCGGTGGTGGGCGAGTATCTCGGCTCGGCCGGCGGCGTCGGTTATCTGATTTTGCAGGCGGAAGGCGTCTTCGATATCGACACGGTGTTTGCTGGTATTGTCGTGCTGACTGTTTTTGCGCTGATCCTGGATACGCTGGTGGGCGCGGTCGAGCGGCGTCTGCTAGTCTGGAAGCCTGCGCAAAGCGTCGCGGAACCGTTATGAAGGCGGTTCCTTCAAATTAAACCTAAAGCGCTTGCAATACTCAAAAGGTATGGCAAGCGCAAACAGAGCAAGTACACATGCAAGCGGTACCTGAAAATGATTGCTTATCCAGGTTGGCCCCATTGGATACCACGTCGTCGTATATCCCGTTGCGGATTGCGGTCCTGGCGCGCCTGAAGGAAGCCATCGTCAACGACGTGCTGACGCCGGGCACGGTGCTCAGGGAGAATGCTATCGCGGCCCAGCTTTCCGTCAGCCGCACGCCGGTGCGGGAAGCGATCCGTATGCTCGAACAAGAGAAACTGGTGACCTTGCTGCCGGGCCGGAAAATGGTGGTGTCGACACCCGACCGGCAGGATATCGCCGAGATCTACGATATCCGGCTGGTGCTGGAAACGGAAGCCTTGCGCCGCATTACTGCCGAGCGCACCGATATCCTGACCGAATTGCAGGATTGCGTCGATCGTTCGAAGCGCGCCGTTGCCGAGAACGACAGCGAGCAGCTACGCACCGCCAACACGGAGTTTCATATGCTCCTGACTTCCTCGCTGAATAACAAGCGGCTGCGCGATTTCCTGGAATCGCTATATGACCTGATCTGCCGTTTTCGGGCCTATTCGCTGGAAGACGAAGGCTGGGCCGAGCAGGGCGTCCGCGAACACGAGGAAATGGTCTTGCTCTTGGCCGCCGGCAAACAGGACCAGGCAATCGAGATGTTGCGCGAACACCTGGAGCAAGCCAGGGAAATCCTGGTAACTAAATTTTCAGCAGGCGGTGCAAGTTAAGGCGATGCGGCGACTTGTTCCAGCGCGGCGCCCAGCAGCACGCCAAACGGATGGTCAGCGAGTATTTGGCGCGCCTGCCGGATCGGTTTGCTCATTTTGTTTTACGTATGATGTCGTCGCCTGATGTAATGGCCGACGCCCGATCCGGAGCGCCACGACACGGCCGGCAGCCCAGCCGGCGCGCAGCCAGGCGGAACGCATCCATCCGGTGGCAGCGGTTTCCTGACCGCCGGCGCGGCGCTAAGCGTCTTGTGCGTCGACGCGAAGAACCATGTGTTCCTCGTCATGGAACTGATCGCCCACACGCATCGCGCGTGGCTCGACGCCGAGCGACTCGAAGCCCAGCGAACGGTATAAATTTTTCGCGCGCGTGTTCCCGGCATTCACGCACAGTTGAATCTGCAGGATACCGGTCGCGCGGGCGTGTTCCAGCGCTTGCGAAAACAAACTGCGGGCAACGCCTTCCTTGCGATGGGCAGGCGCGACGAACACACCCCACAACACGGCTTTATGCGCCACCTGCGCCAGCGGTTCGCGGCGCAGGCCAGCGATGCCAACCAACTCGTGTCCGCTGAACGCGCCGAACACGACCTGGGTAGCGCTCTTGCGGATCCTGGCCTCGACCTCATCCAGGCCGCGCTTGGCTTCTTCCTCCAGTGTGGGCCAGACAGCGGTGGGGGAATCGGCTATCGCGCACAGGCGGATTTCCTTGAAGGCGGCCGCATCGGCGGCGTCGAGTGGGCGAATATAAAGCGTATCAGTCATGCTGCGATTTCGCGATCGTGCCGTGGGCCGCTGCAACCGATGGTATCGCCTGGTGCGACGGCCGCCGGCCGATCCCCAGCGCCACGACCAGCGACGCGCCCAGCAGTGCGATCCCGGCCCACTGCCAGCGGATGATCTCGTCGCCCAGCGCGAGCATGCCCGCCGCAACGCCGACCAGCGGCACGGCGAGGCTGAACGGCGCGACCCGGTTTGCCGGGTGGCGCTTCAGGAGGCCAGTCCACAAGGCGTACGCGAGGATCGTCGCAAACCAGCCGAGATAGGCGAGCGCGGCCAGGCAGTTCAACGATACGGAGTGCAGGGCCCAGTGGTCGGCCTGCGGATCGAACACGAACGACAGCAGTGCGAACGGGACGATCGGCACCAGGCTGCTCCAGACCATGAAGCGAATGACGTCGAACTGCGGGGTGGCGCGCTGGGCACGCCGCACGACGATGTTCGACGCGGCCCACATCGCCGCCGACGCCACGCACAGCGCGAAGCCGGCCGGAGTGGTGCCGCCGATGGCGCTGGCGGACGACAGGTAGTGCGCGCCGAAGCAGGCCAGGCCCGCCGCCGCCAGCACCAGGCCGGCCCGCAGCGGCCGCCCGAGCCTTTCGCCAAGCAGCGCAGACCCGAACAGCGCGGTGAAGAACACCTGCGTCTGCAGCAGCACCGAGGCCAGCGCGGCCGACATTCCGACGCGCAGCGCCACGAACAGCAGCCCGAACTGGCCGACACCCTGGAGCAGCCCGTACAGCAGCACCCACTTTGGCGCGAGCTTCGGCGGGCGCACGAACAGCACCAGCGGCAGCACCGCGAACAGGTAGCGGCCGGCCCCGAGCTGGAACGGCGTCAGCTCGCGCAGCGCAACCTTCATCGCGACGAAGTTGGTGCCGAAGATCAGGATCACCGCGAGCGCCGCCGCGTAGTCGCGGCCCGAGAAGCGAGTACTTTGCACCATCCCGCTAGTGCGCGTGCGCGCCGCCGAGGTAGGCGGCCACCACCTTCGGGTCGTTCTTCAGGCTCTCGGCCGGGCCGTGCACCGAGATGCTGCCGTTCTCCAGCACGTAGCCGTAATCGGCCACGTTCAGCGCGGCAGCCGCGAACTGCTCGACCAGCAGCATCGTCACGCCTTCGTCCTTCAGGCGCGTGATGATGCGGAACACCTCGTCGACCAGGATCGGCGCCAGTCCCATCGACGGCTCGTCGAGCAGCACGACATCGGGGTTGAGCATGACGGCGCGCGCCATCGCCAGCATCTGCTGTTCGCCGCCCGAGAGCGTGCCGGCCAGCTGGGTGCGGCGTTCCTTCAGGCGCGGGAACAGGTCGAGCGCCTTGTCGAGGTCGCGCTGGATGTCGCCCTTCGGCCGCGCCCGGGTAAAGCGCGGGAATGCGCCGAGGAGCAGGTTGTCGGTCACGCTCATCGTCGCGAACACGCGCCGGCCTTCCGGCGAATGGGCCAGTCCCGCGCGCGCGATCCGGTGCGAGTCCAGCCCGGTGATGTCCTTGCCATCGAGCGTGACCTTGCCGCCTTTGGGCTTGAGCATGCCCGAGATGGCGCGCATGGTGGTGGTCTTGCCGGCGCCGTTGGAGCCGATCAGCGTCACCAGCTTGCCCTTGGGGACCTCGAGTGAAATGCCGTGCAGGACTTCGACTTTGCCGTAGGCCGCTTGCAGGTTATGGATAGTTAACATGGCTGTCCTCCTCAAACCGCCGCGACCGCGGGCGGCTCGCCTTCGCTGGCGCCGCCCAGGTAGGCTTCGATGACTTTGGGATCGGCCTGCACCCGCGCCGGCGTGCCTTCCGCGATTTTCTGGCCGAAGTCGAGCACCGTGACGGTGTCCGAGATCGACATCACCACGTCCATGTGGTGCTCGATCAGGATGATG
>JBJMVW010000222.1:0-9226 GCA_045810465.1 Massilia sp.
ACAAGGCGGGCAACAAGGTCGCCCAGCTCAAGACCACGCTGTTTGGCCACCAGTTGACCGACCTGCGCGAGGGTGCGCAGGTGCGGCTGGGCCGCTGACACCAAAAAGGAAGCATATGCAAACGACCCAGCAACCGGGAACCCCGCAGGCCGACCCTGGCTTCAAGCTCCCCGCCGATGCAGCCAAGCCGGACGAGGCGCTGCCGAAGACCACCCCGCCGACGGCCACCGAACCGGTCGAGATCGCGCCGGGCGTCGCCACGCCTGTCCAGGGCGCGCCGGCGACCGACACCTCGACGCGCGACCTGGCCATCGGCGGCGCGGCGTTCCTGATCCTGCTGGTGGTTTACTTCTTCGCCCGTAACGCCTACGTGCACCACCTGGTCGTGCAGCGCGTGGCGCCGTCGTCGGCGGGGAGCGCCGGCTGGCTGATGTTCGTCGGCCTGGGCTTCCTGTCGGCCGCCGCTGTGCTGGCCATCATCAACGCCAGCAAATTCCTGACCTTCGCCGTGACCGCTCCGCTGGTCGCGGTCGGCCTCGTGGCGCTCGTGGCGGCGCTGTTCATCGGCCGCCGCTAATAACATGGAAAGAGACGATATGGCAGATTTTCCCAACCCCGCGAGCCTGGGCCGGAAGTCCGAACTGAAGGTCGACCTGCGGCCGACGCTGTTCATCGGCGCCGGCGGCACCGGCATGGAAGTGATGATGCGGATCCGCCGCCGCATCCTGTCGGCGGTCTGGAACCGCCACAACCCGACCCGGGTCGAATCGCTCGCCGACTTCCCGGTCGCGCGCTTCCTGCACTTCGACCTCGACAGCCACGCGATCATCGACGAGGGCAAGTCGCAGCGCACCGACCCGTGGTTCGAACTGGTCAAGCTGTCCGACGAGGAGCGCCTGGTCGAGCCGCTCGACCTGCCGCAGTACCACGAGTCCGACGACAGCCTCGCGCGCTTTCCGCTGATCGAAAATTGGATGCCGCTGCGCCCGAAAAAACTGCGTTCGCTCGGCATCGACCCGTCCAAGGGCGCGGGCCAGATCCGAGCGCTTGGCCGGCTCTACCTGTTCGATAAATATCCGAAGCTGCGCGGCCGGATCAAGGGCGCGCTCAACTTCCTGAGCAGTAACGCCGGCATCGAGCGCAAGGAGAATTACCAGCGCCTCGGCCTGCAGGTCGACACCTCCAAGTTCCGCATCGTCGTCATCGCCTCGTGCGCCGGTGGCACCGGGGCCGGCAGCGCGATCGACCTTGGCTGGATCTCGAAAGCGATCGCGCGCCAGGAGGTGTCGGACAGCCAGGTCGACCTGGTGATGTTCCTGCCCTCGGGCTTCGCCAGGGCCAACAAGGAGCGCACCGAGGCGAACGCCTACGCGACGCTGATGGAGCTGGAGACCACGATGCGCGACATGGACGCACGGGTGCACTGGATGGACCCGGACAGCATCACCGGTCGCGGCGCGCCGTTCGACGACGTGTACTTCGTCGATACCGCCAACCTCGCCAACAAGGCCACGCTGGACGTCAAGGACGTGTACCAGATGGTGGCCGACACGCTGTTCGAGGACTTCGCCTCGGCCGATTTCGCCAACCGCAAGCGCTCGGTGGCCGTCAACCAGCAGCAGCACAAGCTGGGGCCGTACAACCCCAAGGTGCCGGAGCAGCGCTTTGGCGACATGCGCCTGTCGTACTCGAAGGTGTATTCGAGCTTCGGCCAGTCGGTGCTCGATACCCAGCAAGGCCTGCGCGACGACATCCGCGCGTACGAACTGGCGGCGCTGATGGTCAAGGCGTTCTTTGGCCTGGTGGGCACCGACGGGGCGGCGGCGCGCAGGGCGGGCGACCAGGAACGCGACAACTTCATGCGCGAGCAGATGGGCATGAGCGAGCGCCCGTTCGCCGAGTTCCCCGACTTTAAAAAGGGCACGGTGGACGTGACGCCGTTCCAGGAATACGCGTTGACCCAGATGCTCCTGCTCGACAAGGACCAGCGCTCGCTGCTGGAACGGGTCGAGAGCAAGGTACAGCTCGAGATCGACCGCATCATGGCCGGCTACGACATCAAGCTGTGGCGCGAGAAGGTGGCCGAGCTGCTGCCCGAGCTCGAACGCGACGCGATCCGCGAAGCCGGCGCGACCGCCGAGACCAGCGAGGACCGCATCAAGCGCCATACGCTGGAGCTGGCCGCGCAGCTGAAGGCGCGCGTGCGCGATCGCCTGTATGCGCTGCTGGACGACCGCAAGCAGGGCGGGCTCGAGTTCGTGCTGTCGCTGCTGGAGCAGGTCAAGGCACGCCTGCTGCAGCGCGACCTGGCGCACGCCGAGCGTAATGGACGGCGCTACCGCGACATCCGTGACGCGTTGCGCACGCGCCAGGTCGAGGAGTCGCTCAACAACCTGTCGCAGGCCACCGGCCGCCTGTTCGGCAAGGACGCGCAGGCGCGCGAAGTGATGAACCACCTCAAGCGCGACATCGCCGACTACCTGCGCTTTCACCTGCTGGCGGTCGCGGCCGGGCAGTCGATCGACGTGATGCGCGCGATGTCGGCCTGGCTGGGCGACCCGCAATCGACCGACGAACAGGGCCAGGCGCAGTGGAGCGGCATCGCCGGCGAGTTCCAGGAAGGGCGGCGCCATGTGCAGGCGATGCTGGCAGCGAGCGAGCAGCGCATCGGCCAGCTGCGCGCCGACGCGCGCCACGAGCACGCCACCTACATCAAGCTGGCCAGCGACGTGCTGCCCGCGCCGGTGCGCCTGACCGGCGACGTCAGTGCCTGGAGCGAGGAGGTGCTGCTCGAATTCGGCGGCTCGGCGCGCCTGTTCCCGCAGCTGGCCGACGAACGCTTGCGCGCCGACCTGCTGCTCAAGCTGTTCCGGCGCGCGCAGACGCAGCTCTCGAGCGGCGAGCTGGCCGGCGCCGAGCCCGCCGATCCGCTGCTCGAGCGGCTGGGCGCGATGTCGCCGCAGGAGCGCCAGCGCGTATTCGGCGAATGGATCAGGAGCGCCATGCCATGGATTAATGCGCGCTTCTCGGCCGAGTTCACGCCGAGCGCCGACCAGTTCAAGTGTTTTGTGGGCGTGGGCGACGTCAACGCCTGGCGCAAGATGGAGGCCGAGATCCGCGCCGCCATTCCGACCGGCTTCTTCCACGGCGAGCTGGTCTCGATCGTCAACACTGGCATCGGCGGCAAGGCGGTGTGCTACATCGAGCTGTCCGGCATTCCGATGACGGTGCTGCGCGGCCTGCCGACCTGGCGCGCCTCGTACCAGATCGAGAACCCCAAGATCCCGACCCACCTGCACTTCGACTCGACGCGCTTTCGCCATCCGATTTCGCCGTCAATGGATGAACTGAACCGGCTGGCCGACGACTACGAGTGGTTCCTGGCGGCGAACGCGCTGGGCGTCATCCGGCGCAAGCCCGACCTTGGCGACCGCGAAGCCTCGTTCCAGCCGCGCGGGCAGTATGTGTTCGAGGTCGAACCGGGCTCCGGCGAGTGGCTCCAGATCGGCAACGAGTGGGCGATCCGCTCGAACGGCTTGCCGCCGTACTACCGTGACCAGGTGATCGCGGCCGTGCGCCACCGGCTGGCGGCGATGGGCCCGCACCAGCTGCTGCTGCTGGCCGCGCTGATGCGGCACTACCAGCTGCGCGTCTACGAGCCCAGGCTGGAAGTCGACGAGACCGGAGCCCAGCTGCCGTCGCCGTCGCTGCCCAATATCACCGCGCGGCGGCTGTACGAACTGTGGTTCCAGCGCGCCGTCGCGCTCGACCCGGCGCTGTCGCCCGCGCAGGTCGATGTGGCGCTGGGAACGCTCGGGCAGTGGACCGATCCGGTGCCCGATTCGGCCAGCGACGCCTACAGCTGGGAGGTCGAGCGGCCGGTGGACAAGCGCGTCATCAACCCGGAGTACCTGGGCAGCGATGCGCGTGCCGCGCAAGCGGTGGAGCGCCGGGCTGCATCGGGCACGCCGCAGCCCGCTGGCGGGGCGGGGCGCTACAAGCTGTTCATGAACGGCGCGCAGCGCGGGCCGTATCCGGTCGACGAGATCGCGCGGCAGGCAGTGCGCGGCGAGGTCGACGCGGCGACCCGGGCCTGGAACATGCAGTGGGATCCGAAGGCCGACCGCTGGAAGACGATCGGCGAGATTCCGGAACTGGCCGCGTTGCTGGGCGCCGCGATCCCCGATCCCGACGACCAGGTCCCGGATCCCGAATGAGGGACTGACCGTGCAAGACGAAGCGATCTACCGCTGCACCGGGCCCTTGTGCGCAAGGCCGCTGCCGCGGCGCGTGAGCTTTTGCCCGTACTGCGGGACCGCGCAGCCGGGTGCGGCCGACGCCCGCCGGATTCACTCTGCGGCGGCCGCGCCCCAGCCCCTGGCGGATGACAACCAGCGCCTGCCCGTCGTTCCCGCGCACGCGGGAACCCATGCCGAGTCACCCGGCACCGCCAACGCCGGGCATATCCCCGAGCGCTTCAGGAACCCCGCGCCCCATCCGCCCAGCGCCGCGCCCACGTCGGCGCCGATCGGCACCGGCTGGGGCGCATCCGCACAGCGGCCAGCGTCGCCACAGCCCGCTCAGCCAGCTGCGTCAACATCCACCGCGGGCCCGCCACCCACGGGCGCGGCCCGTCCACCCCGGCGCGAGCCAATTCGCCTGCGCTGGTGGCTGCTGGCGCTGGCGGCCTTGTGGGCGGTCTGGTTCCTGGCCAAGCCATCGTCGAAAAGGGTCGATTCGCGCATCGACCGCGCCATTGCGCTGGCGGAGGAGTGCAAGCCGCGCGAGGCCCAGTCGGAGCTGATCGCGCTGCGCGCCACCAGCGCGACGCCGGAACAGCTGCGGCAGGTGCAGCAGGCGCTCAACGACGCCGCGACCGAATGCCGGCGCCAACGCCAGCGCAGCAAGTTACGCACAGGCGCCGGGCAGGGCGAGCGTCCGCTGGCGGCGGTCGACGGCGTGGCGCGGCCGGGTACGGCTAGCGGTCACCCGCTGGCCGGCGACACACCGTGACCGCGCGCCCCCCGGGTGCGGCGGCGGGTGTATGCTACTCTGCAATAACAATCAGGGGAGCGAGCATGAAACCAACTTCCGTTTTAAGGACCTTGCTGGTGCTGGCGCTGGTGGCCGGCGCGGCAGGTTGCACCCGGCGCGACGAGCCGATCGGGCCGGCGCAAAAGGCCGGCAAGGCAGTCGACGAGGCGGGCGACAAGGTCGCGGCCAAACTGCACGAGCAGCTCGACAAGGCCGACCAGGCCGCCAGGGCACTGACCGACCAGGCCGACCAGGCGCGCGACAAGATCAAGGACGCGACCGAGGACGCCAGCCAGGGGCTCAGCCACGCGACCAAAAAGGTCGGCGAAAAGGTCGAGCAGGCGGGGGAGAAGATCAAGGACGCAGCGGCAAAGTAAGCGCGGCGCGTGTCGGACGGCGTGGCGTCGAACGCGTGGGCGGGAGACCCGACCGCGCGTCCAGGTAGGGTGGGCACCCCGTGCCCACGCGCAGGCAAGCGAACCTCGAACGTCACGCGTGGGCACGGGGTGCCCACCCTACGGCCGGCCTTATGCCGTCGCGCGCAACTCCGGCCATCCCCCCAGCACGATCGACAGGTCGACAAACCCGCCGCGCCACGCGCGTTCGAGATCCTGTTCGATCTCTTCCATCGAGGTCTGGTCGAAGTTGTCGAAGCCGCGCACGCCATAAGCGCGGTTGCGGCCGTGTCCCTTCGCGAGGTACAGCGCCATGTCGACCAGGTTGACCGCGCGCTCCCACGGCAGCAGCGTGCCGCCGGGGGCCAGCGGGAACGGGGCAAAGCCGATCGACACGTTGGCCGACAACGACGTGCCCTGGTACTCGATGATGGCGTCGCCGATGCCGGTCAGCAGGCGCCGCGCCACTTCGTCCAGGCCGGAGCGCGGAATCGCCGGCAGGAAGGCCAGGAACTCTTCGCCGCCCCAGCGCACGATCATGTCGGTCTCGCGCAGGATCTCGCGCAGGCTCTCGGAAATCGACTTCAGCACGGCGTCGCCGGCCGCGTGGCCGTAGCTGTCGTTGATGTGCTTGAACTGGTCGACGTCGAGCAGGAACAGCGCGCCCACGATCTCGTCGCCCGAGGTGCCTGCGCCGCGCTTCTCGGTATGCTGGTGGTTGCGCATGTATTCCTGGAAGTGGCGCCGGTTGTACAGCCCCGTCAGCGGGTCGCGCACGCTCTGCTTCTTCAGTTCCAGGTTCTTTTCGTAGAGCTGGGCGTTCGCATGCCGCACCTTGCGGTACAAGATGCCGACGATGATCGCGGCCAGCGCGCACACCACCATCACCAGTGCCCACACGCGCTGCTGCAGGCGGCGGTTGTCGATTTCGGCCGACTTGACCTGGTTCTCGCGCCGCAGCAGCTCGATCTGGCGCGCCTTCTTGTCGGCTTCGTACTTTTCCTGCAGTTCGAGCATCGCCTGCTGGCGCCGTTTTTCGAACAGTTCGTTGGAGAGCTTTCGCTCGCGGTGGTAGGCGGCCACCGCGCCCGCCACGTCGCCGGCGCGCTCGAGGGCATCGCCATATTCGGCCAGCACCGCCTGCAGTTCCGGCTTGTTGCCGGCCTTCTCGTAGGTCGCCAGCCCGGCCTCGATGCTGCGCTTGCCTTCCTCCAGCCGGCCCATCCCCAGGTAAGCCTGGCCCAGGTTGACCCGAGCGGTTGCTTCGGTCCGTTCATCGTTGATCGCGTGCGCCGCGGCGATGGACTTCTGTGCATAGGCGACCGCGTTCGGATAGTCGCGCAGCTTCAGGTAGCAGTCGGACAGGTTGACCAGCGAATTGGCGACCAGCGAGGTGGCCCCGATCTTTTGCTCCTGCTCGAGCCCAGCCAGCAAGGCCTTCAGGCCGCGCCGGTACTGGCCTGACTGGATTGCCAGCCAGGCCTCGGTGTTGCGCAAGGTGGCGAGGCGTCCCGGCGAACTGCTTTGCTCGGCCGCGGCAGTTGCTTCGGCCAGGGCCTCGAAGCCCTTGTCGTATTCGCGCAGTTGGCCATAAAACTCGGCCAGCGCGTTTTGCGCCATCACGATCTGGATCGGGTCGCCATTCTCGCGGGCCAGCGAGGCGGCCGCCTGCAGGCGCGCCAGCGCGAGCGGGAAATTCCCTTCTTCCGCATATGACTGCCCCGACCCGATCGTCGCGCGCACGCGCAGTTCGACGTCGTTATGGCGGTTCGCCAGCCGCTCGGCTTCCCAGATCAGCTTGTGCGACAGCGCGAGTTCGTTCAGCGCGAACTCGACGTATCCCTTGCGCAGCAAGCCTTTGGCCAGCGCCACTTCGTCCTTGGTGGACCGGCCGAACGCGATCAATTCGTCACAGGAAGCGAGCGCCTCATGGTGCTTGCCGACCGACAGGTAGGCGTTGCACAGCTGGGCCAGGAATTCGGCCTGGTCGGCCGGTGCGGCGCGCTTGGCCTCGCCGGCCATCCCCTGCAGGATCGGCAGCGCGCGCTCGGCAACAAAACGGCTGAGTTCCCGGGTTTCAGCCAGGCGCGCGGCCATCGGCTGCTGCGGCGACTGGGCCGAAGCAGGGGCGAAGGCAAGCAACAGCGAGCAAAGCAGCGCGAGGCCGCGACGGCGCGGCAATATACCGGTCAATCCTGCGAGCATGGGTCCCTCAGGGGGTCGGGTGTCCCTGGCGCGGGACGGTATGCAGGAAATTATAAGCCTGTTGCAGATGAGAAACGGTATTTTTAGTGCCGGATTACAAAAAAAGACCCCTCGCGACAACAGCGGCGGCCAGTGCCTGTTACGCCGCCAACTGCTGCAGCAGGTACAGCCGCTGGTACAGCCCGCCCTCGATGCGCATCAGGTCCTCGTGCGAGCCTGACTCGGCGATCCGTCCGTGGTTCAGCACCACGATGCGGTCGGCGTCGCGGATCGTCGACAGGCGGTGCGCGATCGCGATGATCGTGACCTGGCCGCGCAACTCGTCGAGCGCTTCCTGCACGATCTGTTCGGTCGCGCTGTCGATGCGCGAGGTGGCCTCGTCCAGCAGCAGGATGCGCGGTTTGCCGGCCAGCGCGCGCGCGATCGCGATCAGCTGCTTCTGGCCCGACGACAGGCGCGAGCCGCCTTCGCCCAGCGGCGTATCGTAGCCGTTCTCCATCGCCGCGATGAAGTCGTGCGCGTGCGCGGCGCGCGCGGCCTGCTCGATCTGGGCCTGCGAGAGCCCGCGCCCCATGTCGATGTTCTCGCGCGCCGACGCGGCCAGCAGGAACGGATCCTGCGGCACCAGCCCGACCTCGGCGCGAAAGCGCTCGTTGTCGATCGCCGCCAGCGGCTCGCCGTTGATGTCGATCGCGCCCTGTTCGGTCGTGTAGTAGCGCAGCAGCAGCGACAGCAGGGTGGATTTGCCGCTGCCGGTGTGGCCGACGATGCCGAAGAACGCGCCCTGCGGGATATCCAGCGACAGGTGGTGCAGCACGGTCTGCCCCGGCAAATAGCCGAAGCTGACATCGCGCACCCGCACCGCCGGGTGGTCGGCTGCATCGTCGGGATCGGCCGCGGCGCCGCTGCGGCGCGTTGCGCTATGCTCCGGCGCGCCGGCTTCGTCGAGCAGCGTGGCCACGCGCGCAGTTGCGACCACAGCCTGCTGCAGGCCGCTGAACTGCATCGTAATCTGGATCAGCGGCTCGACCACCCGTGCGATGTAGCTGATGAACGCATACAGCACCCCCACTTCGAACGAGCTCATGGTGCGCTGGCCGAAGCTGAAGATCACCACCGCCAGCAGCACCACGTTGAGCAGGTCGAGCGCGGGACGCAGCAGGAAGGCGTTGGCGCGCAGTTCGGCCACCCGCGCCTTGTAGTGCGACTTGTTGGTGTCGCCGAACCGGCTGGCGAAGCGCCACTCGGCGTTATTCGCCTGCAGCACGCTCATGCCGCCGATCGACTCGGCCATCTGGCCGTTGATCTCGCTGCGCAGGGCGCGGGCGCGGGTGACCGCCGGCGCCGACAGCCGCTGGTACAGCCACACGATGCCGAGCACCGCCGGCACCAGCGCCAGCACGATCAGCATCAGGCGCCAGTCGAGCCAGGCCATGGCGGCCGTGGTGCCGACCAGGACGATGCTGCTGTCGAGGATCACGAACAGCACCTGGATGTAGAGCGTCTTGACGGCCTCGGTGTCGTTGGTCACGCGGCTCACCAGCTGGCCGGTCATGGCGCGGTCGAAGAACGCCATCGGCAGGCGCAGCACG
>JBJMVW010000223.1:0-1542 GCA_045810465.1 Massilia sp.
ACACAAACACTAAAATAACTATTACGAACACGTGCGACGGGCGGCCCAGTTCGAGCATAACGTAGTTCGAGATGTCGACCAGCGCCGACACCGACCGCTGGCCGCTGCGCTCGATGCGGCGCTTGAGCCACTCGGGCGTGGCCGCCTTCGCGTTCAGGCCGCGGATCACGCGGCCGGTGAAGCGGCCGCACAGGTCGGGCGCGCTGATCTTCGCAGGCAGCACTTCACTGGTGGTGACAGGGACCGGGCGCGCGGACGGCACTGACAGCTCGGAGCCGGTCAGCGCGGCGACTTCGCGTGCCACGCCCAGCACCGACAGGCAGTCGGCGCGGTTCGGGGTCAGCTTGATCGTGAATTTGAGGTCGTTCAGCAGCAGGTAGTCGCGGATGTTCTGGCCGACCGGCGCGTCTTCCGGCAGCTCCAGCAGGCCGCTGCCCTCTTCCGACACTTTCAGCTCCTTCGCGGAGCACAGCATCCCTTGCGACTCGACGCCGCGCAGCTTGCCCAGCTTGATCTCGAACGGCTGGCCGTCGGCTCCTGGCGGCAGCACCGCGCCGACCTGCGCGACCGGCGCCTTCATCCCGGGGCGCACGTTGGGCGCGCCGCAGACGATGTTCAGGTGGGTGCCGGTGCCGACGTTGACGGTGCAAACGTTCAGGCGGTCGGCGTTCGGGTGCTTCTGCACTTCCAGTACTTCGCCCACGACCACGTTGGTGAACGGCGGCGCGACCGCCTCGACTTCCTCGACCTCGAGGCCGGACATCGTCAGCAGGTGGGCCAGTTCGTCCGAAGTCATCTTCGGATCGACCATCGTACGGAGCCATTTTTCGGAGAATTGCATATGCGTGCCTTGTCCTGCTTGATATATTAAATTAGCCAGTCAAATGGGCTTTTTTTTCAATTGAACTGTTTCAGGAAGCGTAGATCGCCTTCGTAGAACAGGCGCAGGTCGTTGATCCCGTAGCGCAGCATCGTCAGGCGCTCGAGGCCGGAGCCGAACGCGAAGCCGATGAACTTCTCAGGATCGAGGCCGAAGTTGCGCACCACCGTCGGGTGCACCTGGCCGGCGCCCGACACTTCCAGCCAGCGGCCTTTCAGCGGGCCGCTGCCGAACGCGATATCGATCTCGGCCGACGGTTCGGTGAACGGGAAGTAGGACGGACGGAAGCGCACCTGCAGGTCATCGGTCTCGAAGAAGGCCTTGACGAAGTTCAGGTACACGCCCTTCAGGTCGGCGAAGCTGATGTCCTCGCCGATCCACAGGCCTTCGACCTGGTGGAACATCGGCGAGTGGGTGGCGTCGCTGTCGACGCGGTAGGTGCGGCCCGGCGCGATGACCTTGATCGGCGGCGTGTGCATGCGCGCATAGCGCACCTGCATCGGGCTGGTGTGCGTGCGCAGCAGCAACGGCTTGCCTTGCGTATCCTTGCCGTCGATGTAGAAGGTGTCCTGCATCGAGCGTGCCGGATGGTTTTCCGGACTGTTCAATGCGGTGAAATTGGTCCAGTCGGTCTCGATTTCCGGGCCGTCGGCGACGTCGAA
>JBJMVW010000224.1:0-29770 GCA_045810465.1 Massilia sp.
AGAAGCAGAAACTCAACCTCGAAGACATCGCCGCGCAAACGAGAATCCCGCAGCGCCACCTGGAAAGCATTGAAATTGGCGATTGGGACAAGCTTCCCGCGCCGACCTACACAATTGGATTCGCGAAGAGCTATGCCTCGGCGGTCGGGCTCGACCGGAGCGAGATCGGCGATCAGCTGCGCGAGGAAATGGGCGGACAGCGCTTCACCAGCACGCAGTCCGAGGTGTTCGAGCCGGCGGACCCCGCACGCACCATGCCCAAATGGCTCGTGATCGGAGCGGTCGTTGCGGTGATCCTGCTGGTGGTCGTGATGAGCGCGCTCAACCGGCGCTCGCTCGATCAATCTGAAGAACCAACGTCCAATCAGCAGTCGCCGCTTGCGTCGGCTCCCGCTCAGCAGCGAGCGGCGCCAGCGCCCGCACCCGTCGCTTCGGCAGCCGCGCAGGGACCGGTGGTGCTGACCGCGACGGCTCCGGCCTGGATCGAAGTCACCGACCAGGGCAAGGCCTTGTTTCAGGGCGAGCTCCAGCCCGGGCAGAGCTTTGCCGTGCCACCGACCGCAACCGCACCCCTGCTGAAAGCCGGCAAGCCCGAAGCGCTCCAAGTGAAGGTCGGCGCTGCGGTCGCGCCGCCGGTTGGGCCGGCGGGGAAGGTCGTATCCAAGGTCAGCCTGCTGCCGGCCGACCTGATGCGCGGCGGCGCCCAGCCGGCTACCGTTCCCGCGCCGGCGGCGCCGGTCACGCAATAATTCATCGCGATTCATCGACGCGTAAGGCTGAGATCGCGACAACGGCTCACATCCAAGCTTGGGGTAAAAATTCGTGAAGTCTCCTTTGATCCTCGCTGTCGCGGCCTGTGCGGCCCTCGCGCTCGTTCCCTCGACCGCCTCGGCCCAGCGCCAGCCGCCGACGCCCGACCAGCGCCTTGAACGGCTCGAAAAGCAGATGCAGCAGGTGCAGCGGCAGGTTTTCCCCAAGGGCCGGCCGGCGGACACCGCGGGCTTTTCCGATGAACCCGCGGCGACCCAGTCGTCGGTGGTTACGCTCGACCAGCGGCTCGATGCGCTCGAGCGGCAGATGACCGACATGCTCCGCCAGAGCGAGGAGAACGGGAACCGCCTGCTCAATCTCGAGACCGGGATCGGTCAGATGAAGACCGACCAGGAGCAGCGGATCGAAGCGCTCGAGCAGCGGATGAACGCGGCAGCGCCGCCGGCGCCTGTCGAGGCGTCGCCGACGCAGCCGGAGCCTGCAGCGCCGTCCGCCAAGCCGAAACCGTCGACGTCGACCAAGCGGACCGCACCGCCCGACGTTTCCACCGCGACCGCCGCTGCCAATGATCCAGGCGAGGAAGCCTACGCCGAAGGTTTTCGTCTCTGGGAAGCGGGGAATTACGACCAGGCGATCGCCGCGCTCCGGGCGTTCACGTCGGCCTACCCGAAGCACCGCCGGGCCTTTAAAACAGCTCGTTCCTCACCGCGTCGCGCGCCTTCTGCTCGGCCGGCGCGGGCGGCGTGCCGACGTCAAGCGTCTGCACGCCCATTCCTGGCGGGTTCTCGGCGTAGTAGTACTCGTCGCCGACCTGCACCAGGCCCTCCGGCGCGGTGCGCTCCTCGACCGGTACGTTCTTCAGCGCCTTCTGCATGAAGCCGATCCAGATCGGCAGCGCCAGGCCGCCACCGGTTTCCTTGTTGCCCAGGTTCTTGGGCTGGTCGTAGCCGATCCACGCGATCGCCACCAGCTTCGGCTGGTAGCCGGCGAACCAGGCGTCGATCGAGTCGTTGGTGGTGCCGGTCTTGCCCGACAGGTCGGGGCGCTTGAGCATCTGGCCGGCCTTGGCCGCGGTGCCGTAACGCACCACGTCCCTCAGCATGCTGTCCATCAGGTAGGCGTTGCGCGCGTCGATCACGCGGTTCGCCTCGACCCCGGCCTTCTCGGGCCGCGCCTGCGACAGCACCTTGCCATCGGCATCGGTCACCTTCGAGATCAGGTACGGACTGACCCGGTAGCCGCCGTTCGCAAACACCGCGTACGCGCCGGCCATCTGCAGCGGCGTGGTGCTGCCCGCGCCAAGCGCCAGCGTCAGGTAGGGCGGATTCTTGTCGGCGTCGAAACCGAAGCGGGTGGCGTACTCCTGGCCGTAGCGCGCACCGATCTTGTTCAGGATCCGGATCGAGATCATGTTCTTCGACTTGGTCAGGCCGCGCCGCATCGACATCGGGCCTTCGTACTTGTTGTCGTAGTTTTTCGGCTCCCAGGCCTGGCCCCCAGTGGCGCCGGCGTCGAACGAGATCGGGGCGTCGTTGATGATGGTCGCCGGCGACAGCCCGCGCTCGAGCGAGGCCGAATAGATGAACGGCTTGAACGACGAACCCGGCTGGCGCCACGCCTGCGTCACATGGTTGAACTTGCTGCGGTTGTAGTCGAAGCCGCCGACCAGCGCGCGGATCGCGCCGTCTTCGGTGTCGGCCGCCACGAACGCCGATTCCACTTCCGGCATCTGGGTGATGTTCCAGCTCGAGCCGCCGTCCTGCGTCACGCGGATCACCGCGCCGCGCCGCACGCGGCGCGTTTCGGCCGCCTTCGGCGACAGCCAGCTTTGCGCGAACGCGAGGCCCGGCCCGGTGATCTTGATTTCTTCGCCCGACGCGATCACCGCCCGCACCAGCGTCGGCGAAGCCTGCAGCACGATCGCGGCGACGATGTCGTCGCTGTCCGGATGCTCGGCCAGTTCGGCCTCGACCGCTTCGTCGGCCTCGGTCTTGGCGCGCGGGATCTCGATGTACGACTCCGGCCCGCGGTACGGGTGGCGCCGCTCGTAGTCCATCACGCCGCGCCGCAGCGCCAGGTAGGCCGCGTCCTGGTCGGCCTTGGTGATCGTGGTGAACACGTTCAGGCCGCGGGTGTAGGTGTCTTCCTTGAACTGCTCGTAGACCAGCTGGCGCGCCATCTCGGCCACGTACTCGCCGTGCACGCCGAAGGCGCTGCTGTCGGACTTGATCTTGAGCTGCTCGTTCTTCGCCTGTTCATATTGGGCGTCGCTGATGTAGCCGAGCAGGTGCATGCGCTGCAGGATGTACTGCTGGCGGGTGCGCGCGCGGGTCGGGTTGACCACCGGGTTGTAGGCCGACGGCGCCTTCGGCAGGCCGGCCAGCATTGCCGCCTCGGCCACCGTGATGTCCTTCAGGTCCTTGCCAAAATAGATCTGGGCCGCCGACGAAAAGCCGAACGCGCGCTGGCCCAGGTAGATCTGGTTCATGTAGACCTCGAGGATCTGGTCCTTGGTCAGGTTCTTCTCGATCTTCCATGCCAGCAGCGCCTCATACGCCTTGCGCTTGAGGGTCTGTTCGGACGACAGGAAGAAATTGCGCGCCACCTGCTGGGTGATGGTCGAGGCGCCCTGGCGCGCGCCGCCGGTCGCGTTGTGCAGCGTCGCGCGCAGGATGCCCAGGTAGTCGATCCCGCCGTGTTCGTAGAAGTTGCTGTCCTCGATCGACAGCACGGCCTTCTTCATCACGTCGGGGATGTCCTTGAAGTGCACCAGCGTGCGCCGCTCTTCGCCGAATTCGCCGATCAGGACGTTGTCGGCGGTGAAGATCCGCAGCGGCATCTTGGGGCGGTAGTCGGTGATGGTGTCGAGCGCGGGCAGGTTCGGGTAGGCCATCGCCAGCGCGAACACGATCACCAGCACGCCGACCAGCGCCAGGCCGGCCAGGCTGGCGAGCGTCATCAAAACCAGGCGTTTCGGAGTGCGCTTGCCCTTGCCTGGCTGGGGAGTAGGGGGCGTCGAGGACGGTTGGGTCGGTTTCATGGAATGCTCGCTTTGTTGATGCAATTCATTATAAGGCAGGGCCCGGACAGGGGCCGCCAGCACGGCGCCGCGGACGGCCGAGCGGCGCGCCGGCGACCCGGTCCTTGCGTTGGCTCAATGGCAACCTGTGGCATTCTCGCGCCGGATCATAATGTTACAATGCAGAAATATCTTGCCCGGGCTCACCCTTATTGCTACGATTTAATGTAGTGCCTGATATAAACGCACTAACTAACCGTTTTGTAACAAGCAGATCCCGGGCGCGGGCGTTCAGTAATTCGATCCTGCACAAGTGCAGGTGGTGCAGGTAAGGGAGTACGCTCGTGATAAATCTAGGTTCCTTGTTCGGACAGTCCAGCCCGCCATTGATAGGGCTCGACATCAGCACGTCCGCAGTGCGCCTGGTCGAGCTGGCCGATGCCGGCAAGGGCGAAGTGCGGCTGGAGCGCTACGCCCAGGAGCCGCTGCCGCGCGGCGCGGTCGTCGACGGCAATATCGAGAACCTGGAGGCCGTGTCGGAAGCGGTGCGCCGGGTCTGCAAAAAGAGCGGCACCAAGGCCCGGCTGGTCGCGCTCGGCATGCCGCCGGCGGCCGTCATCACCAAGAAAATCATGCTGCCGGCAGGCCTGTCGGACGACCAGCTCGAAATGCAGGTCGAGTCCGAGGCCAGCCAGTATATCCCGTTTGCGCTCGATGAGGTAAGCCTCGACTTCGACGTCATCGGCCCGGTCGCCAACTCGCCCGAGGACATGGAAGTGATGCTGGCGGCGGCGCGCCGCGAAAAGGTCGAGGACCGGGTCGCGATCGCCGAGACGGCCGGCCTGACCGCCACCGTGATGGACATCGAATCGTATGCGGCGCGCGCCGCGCTGGAGCCGGTGATCGCGCAGCTGCCGGACGCGGGCAAGGACCAGATCGTCGCGCTGTTCCAGGTCGGCGCCCAGTCGACCCATATTTCGGTCATGCTCGGCAGCGAAACGGTGTACGAGCGCGAGCAGCCGTTCGGCGGCAACCAGCTGACCCAGGACATCGTGCGCACCTATGGGCTGTCGTTCGAGGACGCCGAAGCGCGCAAGAAGTCGGGCGAGCTGCCCGAGAACTATGCGGCCGACCTGCTCACGCCCTTCCTCGAGAACGCGGCGCTGGAAATCACGCGCGCGATCCAGTTTTTCTACACCTCGACCCCGTACACTCGGATCGACCAGCTGTTCCTGGCCGGCGGCTGCGCCCAGATGCCGGGACTGCCCGACATCATCGCCGGCCGCACCCGCATCGCCACCTCGGTGGTCTCGCCGTTCAAGGGCATGCAGCTGGGCGCCGGCGTGCGCGAGCAGCAGTTGCGCCAGGACGGGGCGGGCTACCTGGTGGCTTGCGGGCTGGCCCTGCGGAGGTTTGGCTGATGATCAAGATTAACCTGCTCCCGCACCGGGAAGCGAAACGCAAGCAGAAACAGGCCGCCTTCGTCGCCTTGATGGCGCTTGGCGGCATCGTCGGCGTGGCCGTGGTGCTGCTGGTGGGCGCGTACAACGCCAGCCGCATCTCGATCCAGAACGAACGCAACCTGGTGCTGAAGGGCGCCAATGCCGAGCTCGACAAAAAGATCGCCGCGATCAAGGCGCTGAAAGAGGAAATCGAGGCGCTCAAGGCGCGCCAGCAGGCGGTCGAGGACTTGCAGGGCGACCGCAACCAGCCGGTCTACCTGCTCGACGAGCTGGTCAGGCAGACGCCCGCGGGCGTGTACCTGAAAGCCTTCAAGCAGGAAGGCCAGCGCGTGACCCTGTCCGGCTACGCCCAGTCGCAGGAACGCGTGGCCGAGCTGCTGCGCAACCTGTCCGGCAACTCGCCGTGGCTGGAACACCCGGACCTGACCGAAGTACGCGCCGGCACGCTGGCGCAGAGCAAGACCGGGCGCAAGGTCGTCGAATTCACGCTGGCGGTGGCGATCAAGCGCGCGCGCGACACCGACGACAGCGCCAGCCCGGGCCTGAAAGGCGCCGCCGCCACGGCCTCGCTGCCCACGGGAGCGAAGACCCAATGAATATTGACCTGAAAGACCTGGCCGGCCAGCTGTCGGCCCAGTTCCAGGGGCTGCAGGGCCGCCATCCGGGCCAGTGGCCGCTGGCGCCGCGCCTGTTGTGCGCGGCCGGCGTGATGGCTGCCGTCACCGGCCTCGGCTATTTTTTCTACTGGGACACCCAGTACGAAGACCTCGGGCGCGGCGCGCGCGAAGAGGAAAGGCTGCGCACCGACTACCGCGCCAAGATGGCGCAGGCGATCAACCTCGAGGCGCTGCAGGCGCAAAAGCAGCTGGTCGACCGCTACGTGGTCCGCCTCGAGAAGCAATTGCCGAGCAAGGCCGAGATGGCCGCACTGCTGTCGGACATCAACCAGGCAGGCCTCGGGCGCGGCCTGCAGTTCGAGCTGTTCAAGCCGGGCCAGGTGGTGGTGCGCGACTACTACGCCGAGCTGCCGATCGACATCAAGGTGACCGGCACCTACCACGACATCGGCGCGTTTGCCGCCGACATGGCCAACCTGCCGCGCATCGTCACGCTCAACAACCTGTCGCTCGCCAGCGGCGCCAACGGCGTGCTCTCGCTCGACGCGGTCGCCAAGACCTTCCGCTACCTCGACCCCGACGAACTGGCGTCGCAGCGCAAGGCGCGCGCGAAGAAGAAAGACACCAAGGACGCGAACGGCGCCAAGGGAGAAGCCAAATGACGGCAACCCGGATCCACGCGCTGGCGCTGGCCGCCTTGCTGCTCGGCGGCTGCAGCGACAGCGACGTCAAGGAAGTGCGCGACTGGATGGCCCAGGTCGAGAAAACCACCACGCCCGGGGTCAAGCCCTTGCCCGAGCCGAAGGAATTCATCCCCTACGCCTACAACGCGGGGCAGGCGGTCGACCCGTTTAGCCCGAACAAGCTGCTGGTCGAACTGGCCAAGGCCGCCGAGGCCTCGAACAGCCCGTTCAAGCCGGACATGCAGCGTCCCAGGGAGGTGCTTGAAAACTATCCGCTCGACACGATGCGGATGGTGGCTGCGATGCAAAAAGGCGGCATCAGTTACGCACTGCTGCAAATTGACCGCAACGTGTACCAGGTCAAGGTCGGGCAGCGGGTGGGCCAGAACTTCGGCACCGTCACGCGCGTGACCGACAGCGCGGTCGAGATCAGGGAAACGGTACAGGACGCCGCCGGCGAATGGGTCGAGCGCAAGTCGCGCCTCGAGTTGCAGCAAAGTAAGGAGACTGGGAAATGACCCGATTTGGAACGACGGCAATGGCCGGGCAGGGCTGGCTGGTGCATCTTGGCGCCGCGCTGCTGCTGGCGCTCGGCGCCGGCGCCGCACAGGCGCAGGAGAATGCGATCGAGTCGATCACCGCCAACCAGCAAGGATCGAACGTGGTGGTCAACATCGCGATGAAGAACGCACCGGCCAAACTGCCGATCGGCTTTTCGATCACCAATCCGGCCCGCATCGCGCTCGACTTCGGCGCCACCGCCAACGCGACCGGGAAAAATGTGCAGGAGATCAACCTCGGCGACGTGCGCGGCATCAACGTGGTGCAGGCCGGCGAGCGTACCCGCCTGGTGTTCAATCTGTCGCGCGCGCTCAATTACGCGGCCGCGATCGACGGCAAGTCGGTGATCGTCACGGTCGAAGGCTCGGGCGGCGTGGCCCGCGCGGTCAACAGCAGCGGGATGCCGGCCGCAGCGCCCGCGCTTGCCGCCGGCGCCCCGCGCCAGGCCCTGCGTGACCTCGACTTCCGGCGCGGCCCGAACGGCGAAGGCCGGATCGTGGTCGACCTGCCGCACAGCCAGGTCGCGGTCGACGTGCGCCAGGCCGGCAACCAGGTGCTGGTCGACTTCCTCAAGACCGCCGTGCCGCCGGCGCTGCGCCGCCGCCTCGACGTCAGCGACTTCGGCACCCCGGTGACGCGCGTGACCACCACGCCGCAGGGCGAGAACGTGCACATGACGATTGAGGCGCAGGGCCTGTGGGAGCAGACCGTGTACCAGAGCGACACCCAGCTCGTGATCGACGTCAAGCCGATCAAGGAAGACCCGAACCGGCTGGCCCAGGGATCCCAGGGCTACCGCGGCGAAAAGCTGTCGTTCAATTTCCAGAACGTCGAGGTGCGCGCGGCGCTGCAGGCGATCGCCGACATCTCGGGCCTGAACATCATCACCAGCGACTCGGTGACCGGGAGCCTGACGCTGCGCCTGAAGGAAGTGCCGTGGGACCAGGCGCTCGACGTGGTGCTGCAGGCCAAGGGCCTCGACATGCGCAAGAACGGCAACGTGCTGTGGATTGCGCCGAAGGAGGAACTGCTGACCAAGGAAAAGCTCGAGCTCGAGCAGAAGGCGCAGATTTCCGACCTCGAGCCGCTGCGTGCCGAGATCTTCCAGCTCAACTACCAGAAGGCGGAAGCGTTCCGCACCGTGTTCGGCCTCGACCCCAGCGGCAGCGCCAGCTCGGATACCAAGAACCGGGTGCTGTCCAAGCGTGGCAGCGCGATCATCGATCCACGCACCAACCAGCTGTTCGTGACGGATATCCCGTCGAAGATCGAAGACATCCGCAAGCTGATCCAGAAGACCGACGTCGCCTCGAAGCAGGTGCTGATCGAAGCGCGCCTGGTCGAAGCGAACGATGGCTTCTCGCGCAACCTCGGCGCCAAGCTCGGCTTCGCCGACCTGCGCAACTTCCGCGGCGGCGATGCCGGCTACCAGGTCAGCGGCAACCAGCGCGTTGCCATCGGCGGCAACCTGGTCGGCGTCGGCCAGGTCACCGGCCAGACCCCGGACAAGGGCGACGGCTACACCAACACCACCCTGGTCAACCTGCCGGCCGCCGGCATCGGCGGGGTGCCCGCCTCCTCGCTCGCGTTCTCGCTGTTCTCGTCGGCCGCCAACCGCTTCCTGAACCTGGAGCTGTCGGCGCTCGAGGCCGACGGCAAGGGCAAGATCATCTCGAGCCCGCGCGTGGTCACTGCCGACAAGACGCAGGCGGTGATCGAGCAGGGTATCGAATTGCCGTACCAGGTCGCCACCAGCAGCGGCGCGACCTCGATCAGCTTCAGGAAGGCCAGCCTGCGCCTCGAAGTGACGCCGCAGATCACGCCCGACGGCAACGTCGTGCTCGACGTCGACGTCAGCAAGGATTCGAAGGGCGACGACACGCGCGCCGGTTTCGCCATCAACACCCAGCACGTGAAGACCAATGTGATGGTCGAGAACGGCGGCACCGTGGTGCTGGGCGGTATCTACCAGCAGACCGTGGTCAACAACCAGACCAAGGTGCCGCTGTTGGGCGACATCCCGGTGCTCGGCTACCTGTTCAAGACTTCGGGCCAGGAAAATACCAAGACCGAATTGCTCGTCTTCATCACGCCGAAGATCGTGACCGACAAGCTGGCGCCGGCACGCTGAGCGCCGCCGACGAATAAATCACTAACAAGAAGCGGGCAACCATGAACATCCCTCGAGACAACTCAACCCCGCGGTCCTGTTCCCGCTTGCTGGCGCTGGTACTGGCGCTGGCGCTGGCGGCCTGCGGCGGCGGTGGCGGCAGCCCCGGCGCGGTCGGCGGCAGCGGCAGCGGCAGCACCGGCGGCACCGGCGCCGGCGGCCCGGTGACGGGCACGCCGACGGTCGGTGTTTCCTTTGTCAACAGCAGTGGCCAGGCCAGCAACGCGCTCAGCGCGAGCTCGCCGCTGGTCGCCAGCGCGACCGTCAGGGACAAGGCCGGCAAACCGGTGCCGAACGCGCTGGTCGTGTTCGCCACGGACAACACGCTGGTCCTGTTTTCGCCGTCGGCCGGCACTGCGCTGACCGACGCCAAAGGGGTGGCCAGCGTCACGCTGCGCCCGGCCAGCCTGGCCGCCGGCGGCGCCGGCAAGGTCACCGCGACCACCACCATCGACGGCGCGACCGTCACCGGCGAAGCCAACGTGGCGGTCGGCGCGACCGCGCTGGCGCTCGGCCCGCTGACACTGGCTGCCGCGCAGATCGACGCCTACGGCTCGACCGTGGTCAGCGTCGACGTGACCGCCAACGGCGCCCGCTATGCGGACGAGCAGCTGACGGTCAATTTCAGCTCGACCTGCGCGGCTGCAGGAAAGGCCACGCTGGCCGCCAGCGCGCGCACCGTCAACGGCATCGCGCAGGCGGTCTTCCGCGACCTCGGCTGCGGCGCCACCGACACGCTGTCGGCCTCGATCGATGGCGTGGCGCGTCCGTCCAGCGCCCAGCTGCAGATCGCCGCGCCGGCCGCCGCATCGGTCCAGTTCGTCTCGGCGGAGCCGGTCGGGCAATCGATCGTGATCAAGGGCCAGGGCGGCATCGGCCGTACCGAGACGGCCACCGTCAAGTTCAAGGTGGTCGACATCTTCAACCGTCCGTTGTCGGGCAAGACCGTGAGCTTCTCGGTGTTCCCGGCGGACGTCACGCTGAACAAGGCCAGCGACACCACCGACCAGAACGGCGAAGTGATCACCACCGTCAACTCGGGCAGCCTGGCCACGACCTTCCGCGTCAAGGCCACGCTCGATGGCGGCATCTCGACCTTCTCCGACTCGATCGTGGTCACCAGCGGCCTGCCGGTACAGCGGGCGCTGTCGTTCAGCTCGAACATCACGGCGGTCGAGGCTGCCTATGACAACACTAATGCCGCGACCTTCAGCATCCTGCTAGCCGACCAGTTCGGCAACCCGGTCGCGGATGGCACGCCGGTCGCGTTCCAGACCAACATGGGCGCGATCGGTTCGGCCGACAAGGGCGGCTGCAATACCGTCAACGGCGGCTGCTCGGTGCCGTTCCGGACCCAGAACCCGCGTACCGCCTTGCCGAATACCCCGGTGACCGCCTGCAACAGCCCGTCCTATGCCGGCAGCAGCAGCGACAGCACGCGGCCGGGCCTGGCCACCATCTGCGCCAGCACGACCGATGGCAGCAATATCCTGTTTGCCAAGCGCGCGCTGTTCTTCAGCGGCAGTTTCGCCACCAATGTCTACCTCGGCGGCACCCGCCTGTCGGGTGCCGAAGTTGACCTGGGCAGCGTGCAGTTCGAACAGTCCAGTTCGTTCACGCTGGAAATCAACGACGCGAACAACAACCCGATGCCGACCGGCACCACAGTGGCGGTCAGCAACCCGGCCAATGCCAAGGTGGTCGATGTGCTGCCGTCCTCGATCCAGAACATTTTCCCGCACGACGCCAATGGCGCGGACGACCCGACCGGCGTCAACGTCAGCGGGCGCCAGGGTTCGCTGCACCGGATCACCGTCGCCGGCACCATCACGGCGCCATGCACCGGCGACCGGGTGGCGACCTTCAGCGTCGTGATCACGACCCCGAAAGGGAACGTCACGTCCTACCCGTTCAGGCTGAAGTTTACCTGCAGCTGACGGCGATTTGAGCGGCGCCGGGCCTGCCACGAGGTACACTAGAGGTCTTTCATTCGAACGAACCGTGAACAGTGCCTGACGCGAAGAACGACAATATTTTCCTGGTAGGCCTGATGGGGGCCGGCAAGACCACCATCGGGCGCCAGCTCGCGCGCAGGCTGGGCAAGCGCTTCATCGATTCGGACCACGCCATCGAAGCGCGAACCGGCGCCTCGATCCCGTGGATTTTCGAAATCGAGGGGGAAGCGAGTTTCCGGCGGCGCGAGGCGGACATGATCCGCGAACTGACGGCCCAGCACGGTATCGTGCTGGCCACCGGCGGCGGCGCGGTGCTGGACCCGGCCAACCGCGCCTTCCTGGCCGAACGCGGCACCGTGATCTACCTGCGCGCGAGCGTCGGCAGCATCCTGCAGCGCACCTCGCACGACAAGAACCGCCCGCTGCTGCAAACGCCCGACCCGCGCAAAAAGCTCGAGGAGCTCACCAGCCAGCGCGAGCCGCTGTACCGCGAGATTGCCGACCTCGTCATCGATACCGGCCGACCTAACGTACAATCGATGGTCCAGACCATTTTGGAGCAGCTGGCGGCGCTCGAAGCGTCGCGTGCCGGCCGGCTGCCACAAGCATCGATGAACCAAACCACCAACATCTCCCTCAACGTCGAACTGGGCGAGCGCAGCTACCCGATCATGATCGGCCCCGGCCTGCTGCGCGACCCGGCGCTGCTGGCGCGCCAGGCCAACGGCACCAAGGTGGCGATCGTCACCAACACCACCATCGCGCCGCTCTACCTCGAGCGCGTCGCCGCGCCGCTGCGCGCGGCCGGGCGCGAGGTGGTCGAGATCGTGCTGCCCGACGGCGAAGAGCACAAGACCTGGACCTCGCTGATGCAGGTCTTCGATGCGCTGCTGGCCAACAAGTGCGACCGCAAGACCACGCTGGTGGCGCTCGGCGGCGGCGTGATCGGCGACCTGACCGGCTATGCGGCGGCCAGCTACATGCGCGGGGTGCCGTTCGTGCAGATCCCGACCACGCTGCTGGCGCAGGTCGACTCTTCGGTCGGCGGCAAGACCGGCCTCAACCACCCGCTGGGCAAGAACATGATCGGCGCGTTCTACCAGCCGCGCGCGGTGCTGGCCGATACCTCGACCCTGGACACGCTGCCCGGGCGCGAACTGGCGGCCGGGCTGGCCGAAGTCATCAAGCACGGCGCGATCCTCGACGCCGCGTTTTTCGACTGGATCGAACAGAACATCGGCAAGCTGGTCGCGCGCGACCCGGCGGCGCTGGCCTATGCGATCGCACGCTCGTGCGAGATCAAGGCCGACGTGGTGCGCCAGGACGAGCGCGAAGGCGGCCTGCGCGCGGTGCTCAACTTCGGCCACACCTTCGGCCACGCGATCGAGGCGGGCCTGGGCTACGGCACCTGGCTGCACGGCGAGGCGGTCGGCTGCGGGATGGTGATGGCCGCCGACCTGTCGCAGCGCATGGGCCTGGTCGACAGCGCGACCGTGGAGCGGGTGCGCGCACTGGTCAAGGCAGCCGGCCTGCCGGTGGTGGCCCCCGACCTCGGCGCCGAACGCTGGATCGAGCTGATGGAAGTGGACAAGAAAAACGAGGGCGGCGCGATCAAGTTCATCCTGCTCAAGCCGCTGGGCAGCCCGAGCATCGCCAGCGTGCCGCGCGAGCAGCTGCTCGCGACCCTGGCGGCCTCGGTCGCATGATCGACTTCGACGCGCACCTGGCGCCGTACGCGGCGCACTCGTCGAAGTCGCGCGGCCGCCACCATGCCGAGCCGGCGCCGGGCTCGCGCAGCGAATACCAGCGCGACCGCGACCGCATCATCCACTCGACCGCGTTCCGCCGCCTCGAATACAAGACCCAGGTATTCCTCAACCACGAGGGCGACCTGTTTCGCACCCGGCTCACGCATTCGATCGAAGTCGCGCAGATCGGCCGCACGCTGGCGCGCAGCCTGCGCCTGAACGAAGACCTGGTCGAAGCCACCGCGCTCGCGCACGACCTCGGGCACACGCCGTTCGGCCATGTCGGGCAGGACGTGCTCAACGAATGCATGAAGGAGTACGGCGGCTTCGAGCACAACCTGCAAAGCCTGCGCGTGGTCGACGCGCTGGAAGAGCACTACGGCGCCTTCGACGGCCTGAACCTGACGTTCGAAACGCGCGAAGGCATCCTCAAGCACTGCTCGCTGGCCAATGCGCGCCAGCTGGGCGCACTCGGGCAGCGCTTCATCGACCGCACCCAGCCGAGCCTGGAAGCGCAGCTGACCAACCTGGCCGACGAAATCGCCTACAACAACCACGACATCGACGACGGCCTGCGTTCGGGCCTGCTGGCGATGACGCAGATGGAAGAGGTCGAGCTGTTCGCGCGCAACCGGCATGCGGTGGAGGCTGCGTATCCCGGCCTGCAGGGGCGGCGCGCGCTGTACGAGACGATCCGGCTGATGATCACCGAGATGACGGCCGACCTGGTGGCGACCTCAAGCCAGCTGCTGCTGGACGCCGCCCCGCGCACCATCGACGATGTGCGCGCCAGTGCGCCGCTGATCCGCTTTTCGGAACGGATGCGCGCCGAGGCCACCACGCTCAAGCGCTTCCTGTACGCGAACCTGTACCGGCACTTCCAGGTCAACCGCATGCGGGTGAAGGCCAGCCGCATCGTGCGCGAGCTGTTCGAGGCCTTCATGGCCGAGCCGGTGCTGCTGCCGCCGGACTACCAGGTCGCATCCGGCGACCTGACGAAGCAGGCGCGCAAGATCGCCGACTACATCGCGGGCATGACCGACCGCTACGCGATCCGCGAACATCGCCGTATTTTCTCGCTCGACGAGCTGTAAACGGTTTGCCCGTCGTTCCCGCGCAGGCGGGAACCCCACGTCGTTCCCGCGCAGGCGGGAACCCCATTTCCTGCGCCTGGCGCTACAAATTGAGCTTGTGGCGCGCGGGCGAACTTGGGTTCCCGCCTGCGCGGGAACGACGTGTTGGCTTTGTCGGCTCACGAAAACAGGCTTGGCTGCGCCAGTTCGGCAAGCAGCTTCTTGACCGGCGCCGGCAGGGCGGCTTCGCTGATGCTGGCCAGCTTCCACCACACATGCCCCGGCGGCGTGGCGCCGCGCTTTGCCAGCACCGCCTTGTACGGCACGATGTGCAGCTTGTAGTGCGTGAACACGTGCACCAGCGGCAGCAGCGCCTGCATCTCCTCGATCTGTCCGAAAGCCGCGGCGGCGGCATCGATGACGCCTTCATCGGCGCCGGCCTTGTCGAGCGCTACATGGCCGTCCACCTCCGGCAGCGACAGCAGCCCGCCCCAGATTCCGCTGGCTGCGCGCTGCTCGAGCAGCACCTCGCCCTGGTCCACGACCACCAGCATCAGGGCGCGCTTTTCCGGCGTAGCCTTTTTGGGTTTTCGCACCGGTAGTTCAGCAGTGCGTCCAGTCGCATACGCCACGCAGCGCGCCTGCAGCGGGCAGCGCGCGCAATCGGGCCGGCTGCGCGTACACAGCGTCGCGCCCAGGTCCATCAGCCCCTGCGTGTAGGCTTCGATGCCTTGTTCCGGCAGCAGCGCGTCGGCACGCCGCCACAGCGCGTCCTCCACCGGCTTCACGCCAGGATATTCGTCGATGCCGAACACGCGCGCGAACACGCGCTTGACGTTCCCGTCGAGGATCGCGGCGCGCGTCCCGCTTGAAAACGCCGAGATCGCGGCCGCCGTCGACCTGCCGATGCCGGGCAGGCCGGCCAGCAGCGCCGGGTCGCTCGGGAACACGCCGCCGTACTGTTCAACCACGCGCTTCGCGCAGGCGTGCAGGTTGCGCGCCCGGGTGTAGTAACCGAGCCCGCTCCAGTGCGCCATCACGTCCTCGATCGGCGCGGCCGCCAGCTCGGCCAGTGTCGGGAAGCGTTCGAGGAAGCGCGCGTAATAGGCGAGCACCGCCGCGACCTGGGTCTGCTGCAGCATGATTTCCGACAGCCAGATCCGGTAAGCGTCGGTCGTGTTCTGCCATGGCAGTTCGTGGCGCCCGTGCGTGCGCTGCCAGTCGATCACCGCCTGCGAAAAGGTCGGGTCGGCCAGGTCGTCGAATTCGGTCAGCCGCTTCATGCCGCCACCGGTTCCGGCTGGCGCGCCCCGAGCGCCGCCGCCACGCCGCCGGCCAGCCCGGCCAGCCGCGCCGTCTGCGCGTCGAGCTCGCCCTGGCTGCCTTCGAAGGCGGCGATCTTCTGCTCCAGGCTATCGGTCGCGTCGTGGATGCGCTGGATCGATGCCTGCCGCCCGCGCAGCTGGTAGCGGTGCTGGCGGATCTGCGCCTCGAGCGGCGCCATGGCCACCTTCAGCCACGCCTCGGCGTCGGCATTCGCGGTCCGGAAGCTGCGCCGCACGCGCGAGGCGATCGAGTCGAAGAAGCGCTGCAGCAGCGTGCCGCGGCTGGTGATGAGCAAGGTCGCGGTGCCGAACTGCTTCTGGTAGATCGCCTCGATCGCGTCGATCTCGGCGCGGTAGCGATCGAGCGACAGCCCGCCCGGGGCGGCCAGCGACAGCCCGTGCTCGGCCGAGAACTTGCGGTACATCGTGTCCATCATCGCGGCGATCTCGCCCAGCTTGGCGTTGGACTGGTCGAGGTTGGCGCGCGCGGCGTCGAAAAACGCCCGCACTGGCGCCCGCATGCCGGTCGTGAAGCGCGACGCTTCCATCGCCGCGCGCACCGCGTCGGCTTCGCGCTGCACCACGTCCATGCCGAGCGTGGTGTACAGCTCGGTCGACAGCCTGGCGAACACGGCGCGCGTGCCCTGCAGCTTGAACAGGCTGGCGTCGAATTCCTTCTTCTCGGCGTCGATCCGCTGCACCATGTGCGCGATCACGGTCTGGTTCTTGCCGCGCAGGCTCTTGAGCTCCTGCAGCTGCTCGAGCTGGTCGCGCCCGCGCGCCGCCAGCAGCGCATTGTGGACCGCCAGCAGCACGTCCATGTCATCCTCCAGCTGGCGCCGGATGATGTCCTGCCTGGCCGGCACCAGCTCGTTGAACAGCGCCGCTTCGAGCAGCCCGACACGGCTTCGTTCGAGCAGCGCGCTGTCCTGGTTGATCCTGGCGACCAGCGCCTTCTGCGCCGACACCGGGTACACCTGGCGCGCATCGAGCCCCAGCAGCTGCGCCACGCTGTGCTGCTGGCGTGCGATCTCGGCGTCGTTGCCGGCGGCCGTCTTCAACTCGTCCCACATCGCGTCGATCTTGTTGAGCACCACGATGCGCCCCGGCCCGCCGCCGATGTGGGTGCGCCAGACGTCGATGTCGCTCTTGGTCACGCCGGTTTCGGCGGCCAGGATGAACAGCACCGCATGCGCATTCGGGATCAGGTTGAGCGTCAGTTCGGGCTCGGTGCCGATCGCGTTCAGGCCCGGGGTGTCGAGGATCACCAGGCCCTGCCTGAGCAGCGGATGCGGGAAGTTGATGATCGCGTGGCGCCACTGCGGGATCTCGACCAGCCCGTCCTCGCCCGGCGCGGCGGCCAGCGTCGGATCGGTCTCGTCGTACAGGCCGTAGCGCCGCGCTTCGTCGACCGTGACCCGGCGCGTCATGCTGACCTGGCGGAACGCCTCGATCATGCGCTCGGGCGCGTCAAGCTCGAGCGGGACCGCGCTCCATGCCGACGGGTCGTCGCGGAAGTCGCTGGTCGACAGCTGCTGCGCGCGCGTTTCGATCGGCAGCAGGCGGATCGAGGGCGGCCAGGCGGCGTCGTACAGCAGTTCGGTGGGGCACATGGTGGTGCGCCCGGCGCTCGAGGGCAGGATCCGCTGGCCGTAGTCGGCGAAAAAGATCGCGTTGATCAGTTCCGATTTCCCGCGCGAGAACTCGGCGACGAAGGCGACCGACAGCCGGTCGTCGCGCAGGCGGGCCTGGGCGCGCGCGATGCGCTGCGCGGTGGCCGCGTCCAGCAGGTCGGCTGCCTCGGCCCAGCCGCGGTAGTCTTCCAGCGCCGCCGCGACCGCTGTCCGCCACGCCCCATATTGTTGAAAATCGTGCACCATGTTCGTCGCCCCGTGTTGGTCCTTACCGCTGGCAGTTCACGCAGTAAAACGTGGAGCGCTGGCCCTGCTTGATCTGGCGGACCGGCGCGCCACAGTTGCAGCAAGGCACTCCTGCACGATCATAGACGAAATAGGTCTGCTGGAAGTAGCCCGACTGCCCATTGACTGCAATAAAGTCACGCAAGGTGCTGCCGCCCTGCACGATGGCGGCGGCCAGCACCTCGCGGATCGCCGCCGCCAGCTTGTCGTAGCGGGCGCGGCTGATGCGCGCGGCCGGCGTCTTCGGGTTGATGCCGGCGCGGAACAGGCTCTCGCAAGCGTAGATGTTGCCGACCCCGACCACAATGTCGCCGGCCAGCAGCACTTGCTTGATGGGCGCGCTGCGCCGGCGCGTTTCGCGGTGCAGCAGGGCGCCTGTGAAGCTCGCTTCGAGCGGCTCCACGCCGAGGCCGCGCAGCAGGATGTGCTGCTCCAGTTCGCCATCGTCGTTGCCGTGCCAGAGCACCGCGCCGAAGCGGCGCGGGTCGTGCAGGCGCAGCACCTGGCGCCCGTCGGGGCCGTTGACCACCAGGTCGAAGTGGTCGTGCTTCTTCGCCTCGGTGCCGAGCGGCAGCACGCGCAGGTGGCCGGACATGCCGAGGTGGATGATCAGGGTGCCGTGCTCGAACCCGAGCAGCAGGTACTTGCCGCGCCGCCCGGCGTGCAGGATGCGGCGCCCGGCCAGCAGCTCGCCGAGGCGCGCCGGAAACGGCCAGCGCAGCCCCTCGCGCCGCAGCACCACGCCCTCGGCCACGCGGCCTTCGAGGTGTGGCGCCACGCCGCGCCGGGTGACCTCTACTTCGGGAAGCTCAGGCATGAAAATCTGGTAAAAACAATGTAAATTCGTATTGCAGCCGCGCACGCGCGCGGAGCCATCAGCGTAGAATCGGACATCATCACGGAAACCGGACTTGCCTTGAAAAACGCTTTCGTCATTGTAACCCTCTCCGGCCTGCTGTCGGCGTGCGCCGTCGCGCCCAAACACCAGCCGGACAATCCAGCCCTTGGGGCCGTGTCGCAGGCGCAGGCCGCCAATGCGCGGCCCGACGGCGACGAGACCGCGGCGACGGACGAGAAACTGCCCAACATCAAGCTGAACAGCACCTTGCTGTACCAGTTGATGAAAGCCGAGCTCGAGTTCAAGAAGGGCGACTGGCAGGGGCCGTACCTGACCATGCTGAGCCTGGCCCAGCAGACCAGGGACCCGCGCCTGGCGCGCCGCGCGGCCGAGATGGCGCTGACCGCCAAGCAGGCCGACGACGCGCTCGCCGCGATCCGCCTGTGGCGCCAGCTGGCCCCCGATTCGGACGAGGCGGCGCAATACTACCTGGGGCTGGTGGTCATCTCCGACAACCCGGCCGAAGCCGAACCGATTTTCAAGCAGCGCCTGGAACAGGCCACCCCGGCCACGCGCGGCCTGTTGATGTTTCAGATGCAGCAACTGCTGATGCGCGCCCGCGACAAGGAACAGGCGGCCGCGATGCTCGAACGGCTGGTGGCGCCTTATGGCAATACGATGGAAGCGCATGTGGTGCTGTCACAGGCCGCGTTTGCACGCGGCGCCAAGGCCGTCGCGCTACGCGAGGCGCAGGCGGCGCAGGCGCTCAAGCCCGATTCCGAGATCGCCGTGCTGACGCTGGCGCAGGCGCTTGACGACGAACCCCGGATCATCGACGAGCTGGGCAAATTCCTGGCCGCGCATCCGCAGGCGCGCGAGGTGCGCTCGGCGCGCGCGCGGCTGCTGGTGAACCAGAAGCAATTCGGCCAGGCGCGCCAGGAATTCCTGGTGCTGCTCAAGGACCAGCCCGACAATCCGGCCACGCTGTACGCGCTCGGCGTGCTGTCGATGCAGGTCAATGACAACCCGGGAGCCGAGCAGTACCTCACCCGTTTCGTCGACCAGCTGGGCAAGAGCCAGGAGGACGAGCGCGATCCGTCCAAGGCAATGCTGATCCTGTCGCAACTGGCCGAGGAACGCGGCGACACGAAAGCGGCGCTGCAATGGCTCGACAAGATCCCGGCCGACGATCCGAAGGTGGTGCTGAGCACCCAGTTGCGCCGCGCACAGCTGATCGCCAAGCAGGGCGACGTGGCCGGTGCGCGCAAGCTGCTGGCCACGCTCAAGCCCGAGGACCCCGCCGAGCAGGCGCAGGTCGCCGCGACCGAGGCGGCGCTGCTGCGCGACGCCGGCAAGGTCGAGGAGGCGTATGCGGTGATGGAAGCGGCCACCAAGCGCTTCCCCGACAATCCCGACCTGCTGTACGACTTTGCGCTGCTGGCCGAAAAGGCCGGCCGCACGGACGTGATGGAAGCCACGCTGCGCCAGGTGATGGTGAAGGCGCCCGACAACCACCACGCCTACAACGCGCTGGGCTACTCGCTGGCCGAACGTAACGTGCGCCTGCAGGAAGCGTTCCAGCTGATCGACAAGGCGATGAAGATGGCGCCGGGCGATCCGTTCATCATGGACAGCATGGGCTGGGTGCAGTACCGTCTCGGCAACCTGAATGAGGCCGAAACCCAGTTGCGGCGCGCCTACGCGCTGCGCAACGACCCCGAGATTGCGGTCCACCTGGGCGAGGTGCTGTGGCAGAAGGGCCAGAAGGCCGACGCGCAAAAACTGTGGCGCGAGGCGCGCGCCAAGGACCCCAGGAACGACGCCCTGCGCGCCACCCTCGCGCGCCTGCGCCTTTCCTTGTGAAATAATCTTGCCCGTCGTTCCCGCGCAGGCGGGAACCTCAGTTACAGCGTGACTACACAGCGAACTGGGGTTCCCGCCTGCGCGGGAACGACGGGCGCTGATCCCAACAAAACCACTGACCAATGACCATTACCCGCCGCTTCACGCTCCTTGCGCTTGCCGCCACGCTGGCCGGCTGCGCCACCCCGGCCGCCAACCTGTCGCGCGCCACCGTTGGCGACTACCGCGACAACATCGACCTGAGCGGCCGCCTGTCGGTCAACTACCAGAGGGCAGGGCGGCCGGAGTCGCTGACGGGTAACTTCAACTGGTCGCAGCGGCCGGGCCGGATCGATGTCAGCCTGGCCTCGCCGCTGGGGCAGACGATTGCCACGATCAATGTCACGCCGCAGTCGGCCACGCTGACCCAGGGCGGCGGCGAGCCGCGCGTGGCGCAGGACATCGACACCCTGTCGGCGCAGGCGCTGGGCTGGGAGTTACCGGTGTCGGGCCTGCGCGACTGGCTGCAGGGCTACGCGACCGACGCCCAGGGCAAGCGCTTCGCCGCTTCCCCCGCCAACAACAGCGTGTTCACGCGCGACGGCTGGCGCCTGCGTTTCGTCTCGTGGCAGGACGAGGCCGCCGCCCACCCGCAGCCGCGCCGCATCGATGCCGAGCGCAGCGCGACCGCAACTGCCGACGAACTGGCGATCCGCATCGTGATCGACCCGGCAACCTGAGATGCGCCCGACCTCGCTGCACCATTGCCCGGCCCCGGCCAAGCTGAACCTGTTCCTGCACGTGACCGGACGCCGTCCCGACGGCTACCACCTGCTGCAGAGCGTGTTCCAGCTGGTCGACCGCGCCGACACCCTGCATTTCGACCTGCGCGCCGATCAACGGATCGTGCGCACCACCGAGCTGCCGGGAGTGCCCGAAGAACAGGACCTGATCGTGCGCGCGCTGCGGCGCCTGGCCGCGGAGTACGCGCGGCGCCACGGGCACAATCCGCCAGGCATCGACGTGGCGGTCGACAAGCGCCTGCCGATGGGTGGCGGGCTGGGCGGCGGCTCGTCGGATGCGGCGACCGCGCTGATGGCGGGCAACCACCTGTGGCAGGCCGGCCTGAGCCAGCAGGAGCTGATGGCGCTCGGCTTGCCGCTGGGCGCGGACATCCCGTTTTTCATCTTCGGCCAGACCGCGTTTGCCGAAGGCGTCGGGGAAGACCTGCAGCCGGTTGCGGGCCCGGACTGCTGGTACGTGGTGATCGAGCCGGGTGTGGCGGTGCCGACCCCGGCAATCTTCTCGGCAATGGATTTGACACGTGACACGAAACCCGTCACAATAGCGGACTTTTCCAGACACCTCGACAATCATAGCGATGGGAGCGGTTTCGGGAAAAATGATTTGCAAGCAGTAGCAGCACGTTTGTTCCCGCCGGTAGCGAGGGCGGTTGAATGGCTGGGCAGCTACGGCGATGCCAGGATGACTGGCTCAGGGGCGTGCGTGTTTTGCGCGTTTTCCAGCGAAAGCGAAGCGGATCGGGTGTTGGCCATGGTGCCACCGGCCTGGACCGCATGGAAAGCGAAATCGTTAAGCAGCCATCCGCTGAAATCGCTCTTGCAAACTCAAGGAGTTGTAGAATAAAATTTCGCCTGTCGGCGGGTTTGACGATAAAACGTTGAATTCAACGGCAAGCTGCAAGTCGCGTAGGGGAATCGCCAAGTTGGTTAAGGCACCGGATTTTGATTCCGGCATTCCAAGGTTCGAATCCTTGTTCCCCTGCCATTCGTTTTGCCTGGTCTGTCGATGCGTTGCATGCGTCCAGCGGGCGAACGTGGTGGCGCCGCCCTCGCGGGCCATCCTTTAGTATAGTTTCAGCCGGTCTCCCCGGCTGATTGCTTTTCAAGTATCAACGCTTACCTCACTGGGACTCCCATGGCTTACGAAAACCTGATGGTTTTTACCGGCAATGCCAATCCGGCGCTAGCAGAAGGGGTCGCAAAAAACCTCGGTATTCCTCTCGGTAAGGCCGTGGTCTCGAAGTTCTCCGACGGCGAAGTCATGGTCGAAATTAACGAGAACGTTCGTGGCAAGGACGTGTTTGTCCTGCAATCGACCTGCGCTCCGACCAACGACAACCTGATGGAAATCATCCTGATGGTCGACGCTCTCAAGCGTGCATCGGCTGGCCGCATTACCGCCGCCATTCCCTACTTCGGCTACGCTCGCCAGGACCGCCGCCCGCGTTCGGCGCGGGTCGCGATCTCGGCCAAAGTGGTCGCCAACATGCTCGAAGAAGCCGGCGTCGAGCGCGTCCTGATCATGGACCTGCACGCTGACCAGATCCAGGGCTTCTTCGATATCCCGGTCGACAACATCTACGCCTCGCCGCTGCTGCTGGGCGACCTGCAAAAGCGCAACTACGACGACCTGCTGGTCGTGTCGCCGGACGTCGGCGGCGTGGTGCGCGCCCGTGCGCTGGCCAAGCGCCTCGGCTGCGACCTGGCGATCATCGACAAACGCCGCCCGAAGGCGAACGTGTCGGAAGTCATGAACATCATCGGTGAAGTCGAAGGCCGTAACTGCGTGATCATGGACGACATGGTCGACACCGCAGGCACGCTGACCAAGGCCGCCGAAGTGCTGAAAGAGCGCGGCGCGAAGAAAGTGGTTGCTTACTGCACGCACCCGGTGCTGTCGGGTCCGGCAATCGAGCGCATCACCAACTCGCCGCTGGACGAGCTGGTCGTGACCGACACCATCCCGCTGAGCCCGGCCGGTGCGGCTTGCCCGAAGATCCGCCAACTGACCTGCGCACCGCTGCTGGCAGAAACCTTCAAGCGGATCGTGAAGGGCGACTCGGTGATGTCGCTGTTCGTCGACTGAGCTGCATACATTGTTTTGCGCGGCGCGCCTGGCTGGAAAGCCGGCGCGCCGTTGTACCGTGTAGTATTCGGAATTTCTTGAGTGCGAAGCTGCGCTCAACCCACGGGAGTCCCTGGTCGCGGGGACTTCCATAAACAGGGCAATCGGCCCGGGGCATTCGCTCCAGGCGCGCGCCCAACTTTTGGAGTTTCACATGAAAGTAGTCGCATTCAACCGCACTCAGCAGGGGACCGGAGCGAGCCGCCGCCTGCGCAACGCTGGCCAGACCCCAGGCATCATCTACGGTGGCGCCGCAGCCCCGGAACTGATCGCCCTGGACGGCAACGCGTTGTTCCACGCGCTCAAGAAAGAAGCCTTCCACAGCTCGATCCTGGACCTCGAAGTTGACGGCAAGAGCCAGCAAGTCCTGCTGCGCGACTTCCAGATGCACGCATACAAGCAACTGGTCCTGCACGCTGACTTCCAGCGCGTCGACGCATCGCAGCCGATCCACACCAAGGTGGCCCTGCACTTCATCAACGTCGAGACCTCGCCGGCCGTCAAGCTGCACGCGGCAACAGTGTCGCACGTGCTGAACGAGCTGGAAATTTCGTGCCTGCCAGGCCAACTGCCAGAGTTCATCACCGTTGACTTGGGCAACATCGACGCCGGCGGCTCGATCCACGTGAACGACCTGACCCTGCCAGCCGGCGTGACCGCGCTGACCCACGGCCAGAACCTGACCGTTGCCACCGCTTCGGTCCCGGCTGGCCAGGTAGCTGCTGAAGCCGCTGCTGCTCCTGCTGAAGAGAAGAAGTAATTCTTCCACCGCCAATGCGGTGTACAGAAAAACCCGCCGCGCTTCGCACGGCGGGTTTTTTTATGCGCTGCGTGCGTTAAGTGTTGGATTTGGCCACGTAGCGTCCTTGACACTTAACGCAGACAGCGCCTCCTTCATCGCTCAACGCTCCGTTCGTTTTCCGCGATAATCCTGTTTTCCATTGATTTTTACGCTATGTCCATCCGCCTGATCGTCGGCCTCGGCAACCCTGGCCCGGAATACGAGCAAACCCGCCACAACGCCGGCTTCTGGCTGGTCGACAACCTCGCCAACAGCCTGCCGGGCTGCCGCCTGCAGCGCGAGTCGCGCTTCAACGCGCTGCTCGGCAAATGCTCGATCGCCGGCAACGACGTCTGGCTGCTCGAGCCGCAGACCTTCATGAACCGTTCGGGCCAGTCGGTCGGTGGGCTGGCGCGCTTTTACAAGGTCAATCCGGACGAGGTGCTGGTCGTGCACGACGAACTCGATATCCCGCCGGGTGTGGCCAAGCTGAAAAAGGGCGGCTCCTCGGGCGGGCACAACGGCCTCAAGGACATCACGGCCGCGCTCGGCACCCAGGACTACTGGCGCCTGCGCCTTGGCATCGGCCATCCGCGCAACCAGCAGTCGCAGCAGGCGGTGGCCGACTTCGTGCTGCATCGCCCGCGCCGCGAAGAGCAGGCGCTGATCGAAGAGTCAATCGACAAGAGCCTGCGCATCATTGCGCTGGTATGCGAGGGCAAGTTCGACGTCGCGATGATGCAGCTGCATTCGGCATGACTTAGCGGCCGGTGATGATGATCTGACCACGCAGGTCGCGCATGATCTGGTCGAGCAGGGGCTGCATGCGCCGGTAGTCGTCGGGCGAACAGACGATGCCGGCGCCGCGAAACGCGAGCCTGCGCTTGACGACCACGGCGTTGCCGCGGACAGCGTACGACGACTGGTAAGACAAGCCAGGGGCGTTGATCGCAAGCGGCTTGGGCATCGCGAGGATCCGCACGCTTTTCGGAAAGCGGAAACCCGACTCCTCCTCCGAATCGATGGCCGGACAAACGAAATCCTGGCGGCGATCCTTTTCCTGGCCAAAGTTCACCACCGTTTCGCCCAGCCCGCCCCAGAAATTGTAGGTGGTCGACAGCCCGGTCGGGCCGGGCAGGTTGGCGAAGTTCTCGCTGGTGCCGGCGAAGCCGAGCTTGTATTCGTCGCTCGTGCTGTCCAGCTTGCCGGGATCGAACACACCAAACCCCTTCTGGCCCAATCCCTGCAACATACGCTGGACCAACTGCTCGCGGTCCGCCTGCCGGGTGTCGCGTACCGCCTGCCGATACGGTTCGGCAATCGCGCCCTGGCTCGTCTTGGCCACCTTGAAATTGCTCCGCCCGTCCGGCTGGATGTCGAACCAGGTGGTGGTGCGATTCTTTTCGGGCTGGCTTGCGGGCGCGGCCGCCAGCATCCCGGTCTTCGTCAGCAGCACCGGCTTGCCCAGGTCGGAAGGCGGCAGGTAGCCGGCCGCCGTCGATTCGGCCGTCGAATCGAGGTACAGGTTCAGGCTCGGCACGTAGGTGATCATGTGGTTGAAGATGCCCAACGTCGGCGTGCGCGGCAGGCGGTAGGCGTTGCCGTTGTTGATCAGCGCGCCGGTGCTGTCGATGCCGACCGCCGCCAGCATTGCCTCGAGCAGGCCGGCGTGGTCCTTGCAGTCGCCGTAGCGGTTCTCGAGCACCTGCGCGGCTGCGTGCGGCACCACGCCGCCCGGGCCGATGTAGACGCCGACGTAGCGGATGTTGCGGCGGACCCAGTCCGACAGGGCAAGTGCACGTGAGCGTGGGTCGGGCAGGCCGGCGGTGAGCTGGCGCGCCAGAGCCGCAATCGCCAGGCTGGCCTGGGTCTTGTCGGCCGCCCCGGCCTGGTAGGCGCGCGCGAATGCCTGGTAGTCGGGGAAAGTCGACACCGCCAGCCGCTTGCCGTAATCGAGGTAGCTGACCGAGTCGGCCTCGATGCGTTCGTTGTCGCCGCCGACATAGCGCCATTGGTAGCGGCGCCGTCCGGGCGGGCTTTCGCCGGCGATCGGGACGAAGCCGACCGCATCCGAATAAAGCGGCATCGACTCGGGCATGTCGTAGACCAGCTGGAACTGCTTGTTGACATAGAACTGGGACGAGGACAGGTCCTCGAAATGGCCGGGGAACAGCGGCTTGCTGCGGCGGATCAGGTAATGCACGACCAGCTGGTCGCCGACCGCCACCTCCGGGAACACGACGATTTTCAGCCGCGTGTCCTGGAACATCGGCGCATCGGTCGAGGCGGCTTCCTGCTGGTCGCGGATCTGGCCTGGCTGCACCGCGACCCGGCGTCCGTCCGGCTTTTGCGTGTAGGCTTCGACGTCCGTCACCTCGTCGAGCGTTTTGTTGTAACTGATGTAATACTGGCCGTGCGACTGGATCGCGCGCTGCTCGGCGATCGTCTTGGCGTTGTCGACCGTGAGCGTGTAGCTGCCATCGGGCTCGACCACGAAGTGCTGGATGTACTTGTCGATCACGACCGCCGGGTCGGTGCCGGTGTCGCGCGCCCGGGCCCACGTCCACGGCAGCACCAGCAGGCAACACAACACTGCGACAAGGCGAAGTGGCATCAGGGGCTCCCGGGGCGATGAGCAGACGAGCTCGACCGGACCATGTTACGCAGCCCGCGCCGTTGATGCTTGAGCCGACGCAAGGGCGCGCCAGCCGGCGCGTGGTGGCCGATCGCGCTACAGGTCGGCAGCGAGCCCCAGGTCTGGCTTCTCGGCCCAGCGCGCCAACGCTTCGGCCATTCGTTCGCTCCGCGCGTGCGCCGCCACGGCATCGACTTGTCCAGCCAGCCGGGAACGATGTGATCGCGTCCGGGTCGGCCCCGGTGAGTTAAGATGGACGGGTTGCCCCTCATCGTCCCGCCGTCCGCGCCTGCCCATGGAATTCCGCCAGATTAACTATTTCATCGCCCTGTACGAAGAGGGCACAGTCACCCGCGCCGCGTACCGGCTCAACATCGTGCAGCCGGCCCTGAGCATGCAGATCGCGAAGCTGGAGGATTTCCTCGGTCAAAATCTGTTCGAGCGCAGCAAGCAGGGCATGGTGCCGACCGCGGCGGCGCGCCAGATGTACCGCCTGTTCCTGCCCATCATGCGCGATTTCTCGAATGCCCAGGCCCAGCTCCTGAGCAGGGACGGCGCGATCCGCGGGCATGTGAAGATCGGGCTGACCGCCTCGATCACCGAAGGCGTGCTGGTCGACACGTTGAGCGTTTTCGCGAGCCGCTATCCGGAGGTGGACGTCAGCGTGGCCGATGGCTACACCAGCACGCTGGTCGACTGGGTGTCCGGCGGGCGGCTCGATGCCGCCATCGTCAACAAGCCGCGCCGTCCGCTGGCGCTCGACGTCGAGCACATCGTGGACGAGGAGATGATCCTGATCACAGGCCCGGCATTCCAGACCGATGTGCCGCCAAGCCTGAGCCTGCGCGAGCTGTCCTCGCTCGGCCTGCCGCTGGTGCTGCCCACCCGCGGCCACGGCCTGCGCAGCAATATCGACAGTTTCGCGGAGAGCGAAAACATCGAGCTGACGCCCAAATTCGAGATCGATTCGCTGGTGGCGACGGTCCGCCTGGTCGAGCATACCCCGGTGGCGACCATCGTGCCGCGCGTGGCGGTGCACCGCCAGGTTGATGGCGGGACCCTGCGTGCGCACGCGATCTCGTCGCCGCGCCTGGTGCGGCGCGTGGTGAGCGTCTCCCACCCTCGCCGGCCGCTGAACCCGGCCGCCAAGCTGTTCCTCGCGATGCTGGCAGCGAACCTGCGGCTGGGCGCCGGCGCCGCCCCGGCCGCCGCGGGACCCGGGCAGGCGCCGGAAGCGGGCGGCGGTTAGGGACTCAGTTCTACCTCAGGTGCCATTGAAGGCCGGCTTGCGCTTGCCATGGAAGGCTTCGACGCCCTCGCGGAAGTCATTCGACGAGCGCAGGCGGCTGTAGCAGTGGCCTTCCAGCTCGATGGCGATGCTCAGCGGCGAATCCTCGGTGTCGTTCAACAGCTTCTTGGCGGTGCGCTGGGCAATCGGCGAGAACGCGACCAGCTCCTCGACCAGGCGGTCGGTCGCCGCTTCCAGTTCGGCGTCGGGCACGCATTCGGTCGCCACGCCCCAGTCGTAGGCCTGCTGGCCGGGAATGCGGCGCGAGCGCATCACAATGTCCTTGGTGCGGGTGATGCCGACCATCTTCTGCAGGCGCGCCGAGCCGCCCGAGCCGGGAATCTGGCCCAGCTTCTGCTCCGGCAGCGCGTAGAAGGTGGTGTCGGTGACGAGGCGGAAGTCGCAGGCCAGCGAGATCTCGAAGCCGACGCCGAAGCAGAAGCCGCGGTTGGCCGCGATCACCGGCTTGCTGCAGCGCGCCGGGGCCGCGATGTTCCAGGCCAGCTTGGACACGTGCTCCGGCGAGGCTTCCAGGAAGCCCTTGATGTCGCCGCCGCTGGAGAAGTGCTGGCCCTCGGCGCGCAGCACGATCACGCGTACGCGCGCGTCGGCATCGAGCGACTCGAACACCAGGCGCAGCTGCTCGCGCTGAAGCATCGAGATGATGTTGAACTGGCCGTTCGCGAGGACGATGTCGGCGCGCTGGCGCTCGGGGGCCACTTCGACCCGGAAGCCGTCGAGTTGGGCCAGCAGGTCGTGGGCGGGGTGCTTCAGTTGGGTCATGCTAATCTCCGTCGGTTTGAGTTTTGTTCATGCCTGTCCAGCGCCGCACCAGGCCTTCATGGGGCAGGTCGAAGAGGTCGAGCAGGCGCCCGACCGTGTGGTCGACCACGTCGTCGAGCGAGTCCGGGCGCGTGTAGAAGGCCGGTACCGGCGGGAACACGATCCCGCCCATCTCGGTCACGCTGGTCATGTTGCGCAGGTGGGCCAGGTTAAGTGGGGTCTCGCGCGCCACCAGCACCAGGCGCCGCCTTTCCTTGAGGATGACGTCGGCGGCGCGCG
This sequence comes from Massilia sp., assembly GCA_045810465.1. Classification (GTDB taxonomy): domain Bacteria; phylum Pseudomonadota; class Gammaproteobacteria; order Burkholderiales; family Burkholderiaceae_D; genus Telluria. Next base: position 28,679 of record JBJMVW010000224.1, read on the forward strand.
CCACCAGGTTGTCGGCCAGGCCGTTGGCGATCGAGGCCAGCGTCTTCATCGAGCACGGCGCGATCACCATGCCCGCCGAGCGGAAGGAGCCGCTGGCGATGGTGGCGCCGATGTCCTTCACGTTGTGGACGACGTCGGCCAGGCCCTCGATGTCGCTGCGGCGCAGGTCGAGTTCCTGCTGGGCCGTCATCACGCCCGACGAGGACATCACCAGGTGGGTTTCGGCGGCCCCGGAGGCACGCAGCTGCTGGAGCAGGCGCACGCCGTAGACGGCCCCGCTGGCGCCGGTAATGGCGATGATCAGGCGCGGTTTGCTGGCGCTTGTGCTCATGCTCGTGCTCATGCCTGCACGGTGCCGGCGTTCCAGTCGACCGCCGCGCCGCGCACGATCTCCCGGTCGAGGTCGATCTCGGTTTCGCCCGGGATGCGCACCTTGGTGAACACGTAGCCGCGGTAGGCCACCGGCCGGGTCGCGTCCAGTCCCATCTTGGCGCCGATGCCCTGCAGATAAACCGGAGCCGGCTCGTCGCTGTCGGCCCAGCCGCCGGCCACGGTGGTCGAGGGATCCAGCACCGAGCCCTGCGCGCCACTGATGACGACCAGGTCGCGGTCGGCCTGGAAGCGGGTGGCGACCGCCCATTCGACCTGCTGCGGCTCGTGCACGTCGACGTCGTCGTCGACCACGATCACCTGCTTGATGTCGTAGTGGGCGCCGAACGCGCCGAGGATCACGTTCTTCGGCTCGCCCTCGCGCTGCTTGCGGAACTTCACGAACAGGTGGTAGCGGGCGACGCCGCCGACCGACAGGTGCACATCGAGCACGCCGGGGAAACTGCGCTGCAGGTGGGCCAGCATGGTCGCTTCGCGCGGGATGGCGCCCAGCAGCAGGTGCTCCATCTCGGCCGGCACGATGGTGTGGTAGATCGGGTTCGTGCGGGTGGTCACCGCGTCGACCACGATCACTTCGCGGTCCTCCTGCGCGCTGTAGTACTTCGGGAATTCGCCGAACGGGCCTTCGGGTTCGCGCAGGCGCGGCAGCAGCCGCCCCTCGATCACGATCTCGGCGTCCGCCGGCACGCGCAGCTCGCTACT
>JBJMVW010000225.1:0-29285 GCA_045810465.1 Massilia sp.
GACCCTCAAAAAGGAAGGCGAAGGCCCGGTCCTGGCATCGGACATCGACCTGCCGCACGACGTCGAACTGATCAACCCGGATCACGTGATCGCCCACCTGACCGCCGGCGGCAAGCTGGACATGCAGATCAAGGTCGAGAAGGGCCGCGGCTATGTGCCGGGTAACGTGCGCCGCCTGTCGGAAGACACCAACAAGACCATCGGCCGCATCATCCTGGATGCATCGTTCTCGCCGGTGCGTCGCGTGTCCTACGCCGTGGAATCGGCCCGTGTCGAACAGCGTACCGACCTCGACAAGCTGATCATCAACATCGAGACCAACGGCGTGATCACGCCGGAAGAAGCGATCCGCCAGTCGGCGCGCGTGCTGGTCGACCAGCTCAACGTGTTCGCCGCGCTGGAAGGCACGGAAGCGGCCGCCGAAGCACCGTCCCGTGCTCCGCTGGTCGACCCGATCCTGCTGCGTCCGGTGGACGACCTCGAGCTGACCGTCCGTTCGGCGAACTGCCTGAAGGCCGAGAACATCTACTACATCGGCGACCTGATCCAGCGTTCGGAAAACGAACTGCTGAAGACGCCGAACCTGGGCCGCAAGTCGCTGAACGAAATCAAGGAAGTGCTCGCTTCGCGCGGCCTGACCTTGGGCATGAAACTCGAGAACTGGCCCCCAGCCGGCCTCGAGAAGTAAATTTGCCGTACCTGCCCGCACATGTCGTGCGGGCAGTTTTAAACCTGTTTAACCGGTCCGCGGTTTTGCCCCAGGCATAACCGATCGAAGAACTGGAATTGAAAACACTCGAAAGGAATTACCATGCGTCACCGTCACGGCCTTCGCAAGCTGAACCGTACTTCGTCCCACCGCCTCGCCATGCTGCGCAACATGACCGTCTCGCTGCTGCGTCATGAAGCCATCAAGACCACCGTGCCGAAAGCCAAGGAACTGCGTCGCGTCATCGAGCCGATCCTGACCCTGGGCAAGACCGACACGCTGGCCAACAAGCGCCTGGCATTTGCCCGCCTGCGCGACCGCGAAATGGTGCAGAAGCTGTTCGCCGAACTGGGCCCGCGTTACGCCAACCGCAACGGCGGCTACCTGCGCATCCTGAAAATGGGTTTCCGCGTGGGCGACAATGCACCGATGGCTTTCGTCGAACTGCTCGACCGTCCGGAAGTCACCTCGGCCGACGAAGCGCCGACCGCTGAGTAATCCACTTCGCGTTCGATAAAAAAACCAGGCCTCGCGCCTGGTTTTTTTTCGCCACTGCTCAGGCCACGTGCGGCTGCATGATGTCGGCCAGCCATTCCATGAAGCGGCGCACGCGCTTGCCGACATGGCGCCGGCTCGGGTACAGCAGCGTTACCGGCATCGGCGGCGCCGGGTAGGCCTCCAGTACCGGAACCAGCCGGCCCTGGGCCAGCAGGTCGGCCATGCCGGCGCGCGGCGCCTGGATGATACCCAGGCCCGCCAGGCAGGCGGCCTGGTAGGCGTCGCTATTGTTCACGGCCAGCGCCGCCGCCACCTCGCAGCTGCGGCGGGTGCTGCCCTCGAGGTACTCGAACAGGGCCGCGCGGCCCCCCAGCGCCGGTGCGTAATCGACCAGGTAGTGCGCCTTCAGGTCGTCCGGCGTATGCGGCACGCCGTGCCGGGCCAGGTAGTCCGGACTGGCACAGTTGAGCATCGGGAAGTGGCCCAGCGGGCGCGCCACCAGCGACGAGTCCGCAAGCAGGCCGACGCGCAGCACGCAGTCGAAGCCTTCGCGCACGGCGTCGACGCGGCGGTCGGTGCTGCTCAGTTCGAGCTGCAGGCGCGGGTGCGCGCGCAGGAACGCGGGCAGGGCCGGGATCACGATGTTGCGCGCCACCGCGACCGGCAGGTCGACCCGCACGCGCCCGGCGAGCGCCGCCTCGTCGTGCTGGAACATGGCCTCCAGTTCATCCAGTTCGGCCAGCATGTCGCGGCTGCGTTCGTAGAACAGGTGGCCATCGGGCGTCATCCGCACCTTGCGCGTGGTCCGCTGCAGCAGGCGTGCGCCCAGCACGGTTTCGAGCTCGCGGATCGCGCTCGAGATACTGGCCTTGGACAGTCCGAGGCTGTCGGCGGCCTGCGTGAAGCTGCCCAGCTCGGCGACCCGGATGTAAATCCGCATGACATCGATTCGGTCCATCGTCTTCCTGATTGTTCTGATCGGCTAAACAATGATGCCACGGATTCGCGCTTTATTCGAGCGGGGATTGACAATAGACTTTCGTCATCCATCAACCGAACCAGAGGATCGACATCATGAACCAGAAAATCGCATTGATCACAGGCGCCAGCCGCGGACTGGGCAAGAGCGCGGCGCTCAAGCTTGCCCAGCAGGGCGTGGGCATCATCCTGACTTACCGCAGCCAGCGCGCCGAGGCCGAGGCCGTGGTGGCCGAGATCGAGCAGGGCGGCGCGCGCGCCGTTGCGCTGCCGTTGGACGCGGGCGACGTCGGCAGCTTCGCCCAGTTTGCCGCAAGCCTGCGGCAGGTACTTGGCGAGAAGTGGCAGCGCAGCAGCTTTGACTATCTGGTCAACAACGCAGGGATCGGCCTCGATGCCCCGTTTGCCGAGACCACCGAGGCGCAGTTCGATCAGCTGTGCAATGTCCACCTGAAGGGCGTCTTCTTCCTGACGCAACAGCTGCTGCCCTTGATCGCCGACGGCGGGCGTATCCTGAACGTGTCGTCCGGCCTCACGCGCTTCGCGCTGCCCGGCAAGGCCGCCTACGCGGCGATGAAAGGCGGCGTCGAGGTGCTGACCCGTTACCTGGCAAAGGAACTGGGGCCGCGTGGCATCGCCGTCAACGCGATCGCGCCGGGCGCGATTGAAACCGATTTCGGCGGCGGCACGGTGCGCGACAACGCACAGGTCAACGCGTTCGTCGCCGCGCAGACCGCGCTGGGGCGCGCCGGGCTGCCCGAGGACATCGGCGGCGCGGTGGCTATGCTGTTGAGCGAAAACAGCGGCTGGATCAACGCGCAACGGATTGAGGCGTCGGGCGGCATGTTCATTTGAACTGGCGAAACCGGGCGGCTGCTGGCGGCGGAATGCTGCTCCCCGGTGTAGTAGTATTCGGGGTGCGCGCCATCGCGTGCGGTATCTGCAAAGGAAATCATGTTCCAATCCTGGTCCACCCAGTTCTCCCGTCGCCTGCAGCAGTTGCTGGCCTTGCTGCTCGGCGCCGCCGTGTATCTGTCGGCAGCCGCGTTTGCGCGCGCCGGCGACGACTTCCTCGATCCGGCGGTGGCCTTCAAGTTCTCGGCCCGGATGGAGGACCCGAAGACCATCGTCGTCAGCTACGAGATCGCGGATGGCTATTACATGTACCGCGAACGCTTCAAGTTCGCCGCCACCGGCGCCAGGCTGGGCGAGCCGCAGATCCCGCCGGGCAAGGTCAAGTTCGACGAGACCTTCCAGAAGGACGTGGAAACCTACCACAAGGGCGTGACGATCCGGATTCCGGTCGAGGGCAGCGGCATGTTCACGCTGAACGCGACCGGGCAGGGCTGCGCCGACAAGGGGCTGTGCTACCCGCCGCAGGACGCAAGCGTCCGGCTGGTGGCGGGCGGCGCTGCGGGCGGCGCCACGCCCCAGATGAGCCTGCCGGCGGGCGCCGGCAGCGCAGCGGTGTATCCGCCGGCTGCCGGGCTGTCGGCCGCGCCTGCCAGCGAAGGCCCTGGCGCCGCGGCGCCGCAGGCAGCGGCGCCGGCCAGCGCCGAACAGGCGCAGCCGGTGGCGCCGGACAAGGTCGAGTCCGAACTGGGCGTCATCGGCGCCATCCTGGGCAGCGGCCGCCTGCTGGCGATCGTCCCGGCCTTCGTGCTGCTGGGCCTGGGCCTCGCGTTCACGCCGTGCGTGCTGCCGATGGTGCCGATCCTGTCGTCGATCATCGTCGGCGAAGGGCAGGTGAAACGCTCGCGCGGGCTGGTCCTGTCGCTGGCCTACTCGCTCGGCATGGCCATCGTCTACACTGTGCTCGGCGTGGCCGCCGGCCTGATCGGCGAGGGCCTCGCGGCGGCGTTGCAGAACCCGTGGGTGCTGGGTGCGTTCGCGCTGCTGATCGTTGCAATGGCGTTGTCGATGTTCGGGTTCTACCAGCTGCAGCTGCCCGGCGTGCTGCAGACCAGGCTGGCCGGCGCATCCGGCCGCCAGAGCCCGGGCAAGCTGGCCGGCGTGTTCGCGATGGGCGCGATCTCGGCGCTGATCGTCGGCCCGTGCGTGGCCGCTCCGCTGGCCGGTGCGCTGCTCTACATCAGCCAGACGCGCGACGTGGTGATCGGTGGCGCGGCGCTGTTCGCGATGGCGATCGGGATGAGCATTCCGCTGCTGCTGGTCGGCGTCTCGGCCGGCTCGCTGCTGCCGCGCGCCGGCGCCTGGATGGAGTCGGTCAAGCGCTTCTTCGGCGTGCTGATGCTGGCAATGGCCCTGTGGCTGGTGTCGCCGGTGATCCCGGCCGTCGTCCAGATGCTGCTGTGGGCCGCGCTGCTGCTCGGCTACGGCTTCTACCTGCTGCGCGCCAAGGGCCACTGGACCGCGATGGCGCTCGGCGCCGCCTTTGCCGTGCTCGGCGCCGTGCAATTGGTAGGCGCGGCCAGCGGCGGGCGCGACGCGCTGGCGCCGCTGGCGCACCTGGGCGGCGCCAGCCAGCCGCCGCTCGCGTTCACCCGCATCAAGACCGTCGCCCAGCTCGACGCCGCGCTGGCGCAAACCGGCGGCAAGACCGCCATGCTCGACTTCTACGCCGACTGGTGCGTGTCGTGCAAGGAGATGGAAAAGCTGACTTTTGTCGACCCGGCGGTGAAGGCGAAGCTGGCCAACACCGTGCTGCTGCAGGTGGACGTAACCGCCAACGACGCCGACGACAAGGCCATGCTCAAGCGTTTCGGCCTGTTCGGTCCGCCAGGCATCATCATGTTCGATCGCGCCGGCCGCGAGATTGCTGACAGCCGGGTCATCGGTTATCAAGACACCCAAAAGTTCCTGGTATCGCTCAACAAACTCAACTAGGAGTGGGCGATGGACAAAAAAAGCGGGGACGCTGCAGCGTCCCCTTTGTCATTCCGTGCGCCGGCTTCCTGCAGATGTTAGTAGCGCTGCAGCACCGTGGCCGTATTGTTGTAGCCGGCCTGCCGGATGCTCGCCGACAGGTTGCTACCGGCCTGTTCGATGTTCGCGGAGTTTCCGTGACCCGTTTGATACACCTCGGCCAGGTTCATGCCGCCGTAGCCCGTCTGCATGATCTTTGCCATGCTGTAACCGCCCTCCATCTGCTCGACATATGCCGACGATTCCATCCCGGACTGGGTCACTTCGGCCACCGCGCCGGCCACGTTCACCTGGTTCACCCTGACGTTGTTGAAGCCAGCCGGGGCGTAGTACCCCCACCCGGCGTCACCCTGCATGACCATTACCGAGTTACCTCCCCCGCTGGCGACCTGGTTGATGGCCACCGTGCTGTCGTTTCCTGACTGGTCGATGTGCACGTTGTCCTGGGCCAGCGCCGGGGCGCCTGCACAGGCCAGGCCGAGCGCGAGCGAGAGTGCGAATAACGGACGTTTCATGATCTTCTCCTTGGATAAAAAGGCCTTGCCGACGATCGATCCAGCGGCCTAGTACTGGATCAGGTTTGCGGTACCGTTGTTGCCGTGCTGGCGCACCACGACATCCGGTGCACCGTGGCCCTGGACGATATTCGCGTGGTTGCCGTAGCCAAACTGTTCAACCAGGGCCATGTGGCGGTCGCCTTGCTGGGTCACGTTCGCGATGTTGGCCGTGCCCATCTGTTCCAGCAGGACCACATTGAACTGGCCCGATTGCGCGATGTTGGCCACGTTGTCACGGCCCTGCTGCCGCAAGTCGAGCCAGTTGCCATGGCCCGACTGGTACACGCTCACGCGCGAACCGGGCCCGTAGCGGTTGGCCTCTGCCGGGCTCGGCGCCGCAATGCGCGGGGCATCACCGGCGAGCGAGGGCGGCGAAAACTCCGGCGGCGCGAGATCGCCCGCTTTGGCCAGCCCGGGCGCTGCGATGGCCAGGGCGGCCGCGACCAGCACGCCGCCAGCCGCAAGCTGCCTACCGGGCAGCCACTTATTGCCGGCCGGGCTAGGGCGGCCCCGTTTGTCGCCGTGTTCGATATTGCGCATATCTGTCCTCCTCGATTAGCCGCGTGGAATTTCGTCCGTGATGCTGCCCGCCGAAGCGCGCTCTTCCTGCCCATTGGAGTGGATCAGCGGGTGGGCGCGATCCTTGTCGTTTCGCAGTTCCCAGTTGCCTTCCTTCAGGCCCTGGGCGACCAGGTGCACCACCGCCGCCTCGATCGCTTCCCTGACGCACAGCTGGGCCGGCTCGTTGTGCGTCACGCCGGTTTCAAACTGCGCCAAATCTTTGAAGTTGACGAACTTGAATACGCTCGGCCGCAGTTCGTAGGAATAGATGGCCTTGGTGGTCGACACGCTCGTCAGGATTTTTCCGCTGCGGGTGTCGACCGTGCGCAGGCTGACCGTCACCTGGTCGACCCGGTACTGGCTCGAGATGCCGATGCCGAGGAAACTCGCGCCGATGCCGCCGGTGCGCACATTGCTTTCGTAGGCGGTGATCCCGCCCTCGACAATGATCGACGCCGGCACCAATGACGGGACTTGCACCCCCAAACTATCCTTGTCCTGGGGCGACTCCAACGCCCGCAGAATTTTGCGTTCGGTCAGCAGGTTCTGCAGGTTTTCCCGTTCCACCGGGGCGAACCAGCCCGAGTCGAGCAAGGCCTTGATCAGGATCGGCGTCGCGCCCTGCGTCACCGAGGTCGAAAACGAGCTGTCCGGGGCCGGTTTGTACTGGCCGGTCTGGTCCCGGAAGCCATACACGGCGACGGCGATGCGGCCTTTGGGCGGCGGCAGCTGCCACAAATCGCGGGTGGCGGCGGTGGCCGGCGTCAGCTGCGCGCCGTCGTTGACGGCCGACGGCCGATGGGTGACGCAGCCAGGCAGCAATGACGCCATCGCCACCAGCGCGACGCCGGTACGGCCTGTGCGCAACAGGGCGCGGCGCGCGCTCATTGCCCGCCGACTTCGAACGAGGTGGAGGCGCCGCTGACCTTGTCGGTGGTCGTGATGATGAGACGCCCACCGCCGGCATCGACGATCGCGATCCGGAAGTTGCCGGTTTCGACCGTACCCGGCTGTAGCTTGCCACCGGAACCCATGATCCCGGCGGTCGCCGCCGAGGAAAGCTGCCCCAGCACGGAACGCTCCAGCATGTCGGTGAACTGCTGCAGCGGGGTCTGCTTGGTGGCCGCCGCCGCTATCGCCGCCGGGTCCTTGTGCTTGTTGGTCAGCTGTGCCGTGCTGAGCAGTCCGGAAGCGTTCAGCGGGCTGCCGCCAAACGCCGGATTGACCGGGACATAGACCAGCTCGCTGGCGCAGGCGACCGTGGCCAGCAGCATGGCCGACATCGTTACAGCGAGCATCCGGTACAGGTTTTCTGGCATGTGGGGTTCCTCGTGCTAAATCTCGTCCGGTCCAAGGTCCTGCTCGCGAAACAGCAGGCGCTGCACGTGGGCATTGAACGCGGTGTCGTACGCGATCTCGACTGCCCGCTCGCTCATCGGCTTGATGTTGCTTCGGCTGTTAGGCAGGATGCCCTGGAACACGGTGCGGCCTGCGAACTCGACGACGACCTGATTGCCGCGCCGTACAGACGGGTTTTCCCGTACCGCGACCGCGTACCGCTCACTGAACGGTTTGTCGTGCCAGAAGGCGCAGAACGCGCGGTAAAACTCCTGCCCGGCGACGGTGATGGTCTGGTTGGTGACGCTCGCCCCAAACGCTTCCTCCGCGAATCTGGCGCCGGCGACGGCGTTGCCCGCTCCTGCTGCCGACGCCTCGGGCGCAGCCGGCATGGCGCAGGGAGCGGCGCTGGCGAGAACAATGGCAACGATCTGGCGCAGCATGCGAGCGAGGCTCCCTTGTGTCCGGCTGGGTGGCAGTGCTATTAGGAAATGTTTTCGATGCGAAACGGAGTATGAGGCAGGGCGGCGGCCATGCCCGGCGCAAGATCAAACGGGCATCGTGTGGCGCTTGGCGCGGATCAAGTTCCGGCGCGCGCAGGCCGGTCCGAAAAGGAATCAAAAAAAGGCGCCGAAGCGCCTTTTCCTGGGGTGGACGACAGGCCGGTTAGCCTTGCTGCGCCTCATGCCCGCGATGGCCGTGATGCTTGCCGTCGAATCCGCGCATCGTGTTCTGGTCGAAGACTTTCTTCTGTTCCGGCGTCAGCACCGCGTAGAAGGTGTTCAGCGCGGCCAGCTGCGACTCCATGTGCGCGGTGCGCTCCTTCGACAGCGCAATCATCTTCTCCATGCGGGCGGGTGCCGGGAGGCTGGCGAATGCCGCACGGTCCATGTGCTCGCCGCGAGGCGCCGGCGCGGTCGCGCTGACGAAGTTCTTCCACGCCGCTTCCTGTGAACCGTTGAGTTTCAGCGCGTCGTGCAGTTTGGCCTGGCGCTGCGCCCGGAACTCGGCCATTTTGGCCTGGCGCTGTTCCATGTTGGCGGCGCTGCCGTGGCGGCCTTCCGGCGCCTGCGTCTGGGCATGTGCGCCGATTGCGGCCGCGCCCATCGACAGTGCGGCCAGGCCGGCCAGGATCTGTTTGCGTAAGGTATTCATGTTCTATCCTTTGGTTTGAGTGTCGTTCCCACAGTTTGGGGCGTGCAACCCAAGTACTCGCTGCACGGTGTTCATCATGTCGCTTGCCTGTATCGACTGCATGTCCTGAGCCACTGACTTTGTATCAATTTGTTTCGACTAACGGTCCATATACACGCCGATACAAAGCCGCTGTTCAGGGTGTCGGGAACTGGAGATAATTGAGGCCATGGATACTCCTTCTACCATACTGATCGTCGACGACGACCGCGATATCCGCTCGCTGCTGGCCGACTACCTCGAGTCGAACGGCTACCGCGCCCTGGCCGCCGCCGAAGGCAGCGCCATGTGGAAGATCCTGGACGAGTCGCGCCCCGACCTCATCGTGCTCGACCTGAACCTGCCGGGCGACGATGGCCTGACGCTGTGCCGCAAGCTGCGCGCCCACTCGACGCTGCCGGTGATCATGCTCACCGCCCGCAACGAGCCGCTCGACCGCATCCTCGGCCTCGAAATGGGCGCCGACGACTACCTGCCCAAGCCGTTCGAGCCGCGCGAACTGCTGGCGCGCATCCGCTCCGTCCTGCGCCGCTCGCACGCGATGCCGTCCAACTCGCTGTCCGAAAACGTGCAGCAGATGCGCTTTTCCGGCTGGACGCTGGACCTGACCGCGCGCCACCTGGTCAACCCGCAAGGCGTGGTGATCATGCTGTCGGGCGCCGAATTCCGGCTGCTGCGCGTGTTCCTCGAACACCCGAACCGGGTGCTGAACCGCGACCAGCTGCTGAACCTGACCCAGGGCCGCGACGCCGACCCGTTCGACCGCTCGATCGACATCCAGATCAGCCGCCTGCGCCAGAAGCTGGGCGAGGACGCGCGCATGCCGCAGATTATCAAGACCGTCCGTAACGGCGGCTACGTGCTGGCCGGCCAGGTCACGGTGGAGCCTTCCGCGTGAGGTCGTTTTTCGGCTCGATGACGGGCCGCGTCTTCATCACCCTGCTGCTGGGTATCCTGGGATCGGCCGCGCTGACCCAGGTGCTGGCCGACGCCGAACGCCAGCGCGTCATCGAGGACTACCGCGACCAGCACCTGCTCGAGCGCGCCGAACAGCTGATCATGGCGACCGAGATCGTGCCGGCGTCGGCGCGTCCGGCCTACCTGGGGGTGGCCAACCGCCCGGGCCTGAAGCTGGAGGTCGGCACTCCGCAGGCGCCAGCCGCGCCGAGCGAGTTCGCGGCCGCGCTCGGCGCGCGCCTCGGCAAGGCCTACCTGATCGAGTCGTCGGCGCTGCGCCCGGCGGCCTGCGAGCTGCCGCACCACCAGCGGGCGCTGTTCGGCCTCTTGCGGCTGCGCTGGCGCGGCTCGTGCGAGAGCATCAACGTGCGCCTGCGCGACGGCGAGGAACTGCGCCTGTCGGTGCTGCCGCCGCGCGCCAACCCGGCGGCGCCGACCGCCAACTACCGCTTCGTGATTGCGCTGTTCCTGGTCAGTATCGGGTTCCTGGCCTACCTGGTGGCGCGCATGACCACCCGGCCGCTCAAGCAGCTGGCGCAGGCCGCCAAGGACCTCGGCAACGACATCAACCACCCGCCGCTCGAGCTGACCGGCGCCAGCGAGATCCGCCAGGCCAGCGCCGCCTTCAACGCGATGCAGGCGCGCATCCGCCAGTACATCCTGCAGCGCACCCAGATGCTGGCCGCGATCACGCACGACCTGCAGACGCCGCTCACGCGCATGCGCCTGCGCCTCGAGAAGGTGGCCGATCCCGAACTGCAGGAGCGGCTGGTCGGCGACCTGTCGGCGATGCAGGCGATGGTGCGCGAAGGCCTCGACCTGGCGCGCAGCATGGACACCACCGAAACCATGCAGATGCTCGACCTCGACTCGCTGCTCGACTCGGTGTGCGCCGACGCGACCGACGCCAGCCAGAGCGTGGCGCTGGCCGGGCGCGCCAACCTGGCGCTGCTGGGGCGGCCGCTCGACTTGCGCCGCTGCCTGGTGAACCTGATCGACAACGCCATCAAATACGGGCGCGAGGCGCGCGTTGCGGTCGACCGCATCAACGGCGCCGCGCGCATCCGCATCCGCGACGCCGGCCCGGGGATCGCCGACGGCGAACTGGCGCGCGTATTCGAACCGTTCTACCGCGTCGAAACGTCGCGTTCGCGCGAGTCCGGCGGCACCGGCCTCGGCCTGACGATCGCGCGCAACATCGCCGAGCAGCATGGCGGCAGCATCGCGCTGGCCAACCTGCCCGAGGGCGGGCTCGAAGTGACCCTGATGTTGCCGGAGTACTACCCCGGTAAATGATCTTTGGTCGATATTTCCGTGCGACAATGACAGACTGAGGGGGCGCGCGCCGCGGCTAACCGGCGCCTGGCCCATCCATATTTGATTGAAAAAGCCGCCGGGACTGGCGGCCAGGGACTTGAATGAAAAAGCAGAATCTTGGATTTATCGCTGGCGCCGTCGTGATCGTTGCCGCCGCCGTGTGGTATTTCAACCACGGTAGCGGCGCGCAGGCCGAAGGCGCTGCGGCAGGCGGCAAGGGCGGGCGCGGGCCGCAAGGGCCGACCGTGGTCAACGTGGTGGCGCCGGTGCGCCGGGACGTCGGCGTCGAGCTCGCCGCCAACGGCACCGTGACGCCGCAGCGTACGGTCGACCTGCACCCGCAGACCACCAGCACGATCCGCGAGGTGCACATCAAGGAGGGCCAGTTCGTCAAGGCTGGCCAGCTGATGTTCACGCTCGACGACCGCGAGGACCGCGCCAACGTCGACAAGGCCCAGGCCCAGGTCGCGCGCGACCAGGCCACGCTGTCCGACCTCGAACGCCAGTACAAGCGCAGCCAGGAGCTGTTCGCCCAGAAGTTCATCGCCCAGAGCGCGGTCGACTCGCTGCACAGCCAGGTCGAGGCGGCGCGCGCGCTGCTCAAGGCCGACAACGCGGCCGCGCGCGCCACCCACGTCAGCGCCAGCTACACCGCGATCCGCGCGCCGATGGCGGGCCGGGTCGGCGCCATCAATGTCTATCCGGGCAGCCTGGTGCAGCTTGCGACCTCGCTGACCACGATCACCCAGCTCGACCCGATCGACGTCGCGTTCACGCTGCCGGAGTCGGCGCTGTCGGCGCTGCTGGCGGCGCAACAGCGCGGCAAGGTCGAGGTGGCGGCGCACGCCGGCGAGGGCAAGCCGGTCAGCGGCGCCCTCAGCTTCGTCGACAACACGGTCGACGCCAGCACCGGCACCATCCGCGTCAAGGCGCAGTTTGACAACCGCGCCGCGAACCTGTGGCCGGGCCAGTACGTGAACACCAGCGTCACGGTCCAGACCATCAAGGACGCGGTCGTGATCCCGCAGGCGGCGATCATCATCAACGCCAAAGGCACCTACGTGTACGTGGTCGAGAAGGACCAGACCGCGCGCCTGGTGCCGGTCCGGCGCCTGCACGGTTTCGGCCTGAACGCGGCGGTGTCGGGCCTGGCCGGCGACGAGCAGGTCATCACCGAAGGCAAGCAGAACCTGCGCCCGGGCGGCAAGGTACGGCTGGCCGCTCCCGCCGCGGGCGAAGGCGCAGCGCACGCCACGAAGGGCGAACCGGCATGAATCTGTCCGAACTGTGCATCCGCCGTCCGGTGATGGTGGTGCTGCTGTCGATCAGCCTGATCCTGGTCGGCGTGCTGGCCTACCTCCACATCCCGGTCGCGGCGCTCCCCAGCTATAACACGCCGGTCATCAACGTCCAGGCCAACCTCGCCGGCGCCAGCCCCGAGACCATGGCGTCCTCGGTCGCGCTGCCGCTCGAGAAGGCGTTTTCGACGATCGCCGGCATCAACCTGATCACCTCCACCAGCACCCAGGGCAATACCTCGCTGACGCTCGAATTCGACACCTCGATCAACGTCAACGTCGCCGCGGTCGACGTCCAGGCCGCGCTGCTCGGCGCCCAACGCCAGCTGCCGCAGGAGATGCAGGACCTGCCGTCCTACCGCAAGGTCAACCCGGCCGACGCCCCGGTGCTGTTCATGACCATGAACTCGCCGTCGATGAACCTGTCGCAGCTGAACGACTATGCCGAGAACCTGATCTCGCCGGCGCTGTCGACGCTGCCGGGCGTGGCCCAGGTGTCGGTCAACGGCGGCAAGAAGTTCGCGGTGCGGGTGCGCGCTAAGTCGGACCTGATGAACGCGCGCAACCTGACGATGGACGAACTGGGGCAGGCGCTGCGGTCGGCCAACTCGAACACCCCGCTCGGCATCCTCGACGGCCCCAGCCAGACCCTGACGATCCAGGGTCGCGCGCAGATGATGAAAGCGGCCGACTTCGCCGACCTGATCGTCGCCACCCGCAACGGCCAGCCGGTGCGCCTGAAGGACGTGGCCGAGGTCGAGGACAGCTACCAGTCGGTCAAGGCCTACGGCAGCTACAACGGCGAGCGCTCGATCGTGCTGCTGGTGCAGCGCCAGCCGGACGCGAACACGGTCGAAGTGGTCGACGCGGTGCGCAAGCTGCTGCAGCGCTTCCAGTCGCAGATCCCGAGCTCGATCAAGATCAACCTGGTCAACGACCGCTCGGTCTCGATCCGCGAGGCGATCCACGACGTCAACCTGACGCTGGCGCTGACCGTGGCGCTGGTGGTGCTGGTGATCTTCCTGTTCCTGCACCGCGTGGCCGCGACCTTCATCCCGGCCATCACGATGCCGATCTCGCTGCTCGGCGCGCTGTCGCTGTTCTACTGGCTCGGCTACAGCCTCGATAACGTGTCCCTGCTCGGCATCACGCTGGCGGTCGGCCTGGTGGTCGACGACGCCATCGTGGTGCTCGAAAATATCGTGCGCCACATCGAGATGGGCAAGAAGACCCTGCGCGCCTCGCTCGACGGCTCGCGCGAGATGGGCTTCACCATCATCTCGATTTCGATCTCGCTGATCGCGGTGTTCATCCCGATCTTCTTCATGCCGGGCGTGATCGGCTTGCTGTTCCACGAGTTCGCGGTGATCGTCGGCCTGTCGATCCTGGTCTCGGCGGTGGTGTCGCTGACGCTGGTGCCGATGCTGTCCTCGCGCCTGCTGCCGGCCCACGGCCACGACGCCAGCGAAGAAAAGAGCTTCGTCGGGCGCCATTTCGAAGCCGGGTTCGCGCGCCTGCGCAACGGTTACGCGAAGACGCTCGACATCGCGCTCGCGCACCGCAACGTGGTGCTGGCGATCGCGATCGGCACCTTCGCGCTCACCGCCGTCCTGTACACGACCATCCCGAAAGGCTTCTTCCCCGAGGAGGACCTGGGCCAGATCCGCGTGACCACCGAAGCGGCCGAAGACATCTCGTCCTCGGCGCTGGTGGAGCTGCAGGAGAAGGTGGTGGCGGCGATGCAGACCGATCCGGCGGTGCAGGACGTCACCTCGTTCTCGGGCGGCGGCAACGGCGGCCGCATGTTCCTGGTGCTCAAGCCGCGCAGCCAGCGTCCGAAAATGCCGCAGGTGCTGGACCGCTTGCGCAAGGCGACCCAGGCGATCGCCGGCATCAGCGTGTACATGGCGCCGGTGCAGAACCTGCAGCTGGGCGGCCGCCCGAGCAAGAGCCGCTACCAGTACACGCTGCAGAGCGTGTCGGGCGGCGAGATCGGCAACTGGGCCGACGAGTTCATGAACCGCATGCGCGCCAACCCGATGTTCCGCGACGTCACCAGCGACTCGCAGAACCGCGGCCTGCAGGCCTCGCTCGACATCGACCGCGACAAGGCCAACCTGCTCGGCGTGCAGATGGCCGACGTGCGCACCGCGCTGTACGCCGCCTTCGGCGAACGCCAGGTCTCGACCATCTACTCGAGCGCCGCCAGCTACTACGTGATCCTCGAGGCGGCCACCGCCGACCGCCAGTTCGACGACGCGCTGTCGCGGGTGGCGGTGCGCGCCAAGGGCGGCCAGCTGGTCAAGCTGTCGAGCTTTGCGTCGGTCCGGCGCACGGTCGGCCCGATCGCGGTCAACCACCAGGGCCAGCTGCAGGCGATCACGCTGTCGTTCAACCTCGCGCCCGACGTGCCGCTGGGCGAAGCGACCAGCGCGATCGAGCAGATGGGCCGCGAGATGAAGCTGCCGGCCGCGGTGATCACCAAGTACGGCGGCGACGCGGCGGTGTTCCAGGATTCGCAGTCGAGCCAGCTGATCCTGATCGTGGCGGCGATCGGCGTGATCTACGTGCTGCTCGGCGTGCTGTACGAAAGCTTCATCCACCCGCTGACGATCCTGGCCGGCCTGCCGTCGGCGGCGGTCGGCGCGCTGCTGACGCTGCGCCTGTTCGGGCTGGACCTGACGATGATCGCGATCATCGGCATCCTGATGCTGATCGGCATCGTGAAAAAGAACGCGATCATGATGATCGACTTCGCGCTCGACGCCCAGCGCAACCAGGGCATGAAGCCGGTCGATGCGATCCGCGAGGCCTGCATCCTGCGCTTCCGGCCGATCCTGATGACCACCCTGGCCGCGTTGATGGGCGCGCTGCCGATCGCGCTTGGCCTGGGCGCCGGCGCCGAGCTGCGCCAGCCGCTCGGCCTGGCGGTGGTGGGCGGCCTGATCTTCTCGCAAGTGATCACGCTGTACATCACGCCGGTGATCTACCTGTTCCTCGACCGCTACAGCGGCAGCGGCCCGATGACCGACGAGGAACTGGCCCGGTTTGAAGCGCAGCACGACAAGGACGCGGACGCGCACGCGCACGCCCACGCGGCGCCGCAGCGCGAGCCAGTAGCGGCCTGAACCGTTGAAACCCGCCGGGCCATCCCGGCGGCTTTCGGTCAACTTCTGGTCGGGAACGAAAGATACATTCTGTAACAACCGTTAGCAGCCCATGCTTATAAACTGTGCACTGCTCCGCCGCTGTGCGGCGATGCGCCAAAACGTATAGACTGCGGCACTTGGCTGCATTTTGTTCAAGCCGCTACCGGAAAACGACCCAACTTGCGCGATCACCCCCACATCTCGACCGATGGCTCCGAAGTCTGCGCACATTGCGGCCAGCCCTTGCGCGCCGCCGAGCCGACCTATGGTGACAAGGGCAGCAGCCGTACCGGCCTGATCGTCACGATCCTGCTGCACCTGTTGCTGGTCGCGATCTACCTGTTCCAGCCGAAAATGACGCGCCAGAAGTCGAGGCCGCCGGCCGGTGGCGCGATCGTCTACATCTCGCCACTGCCGAGCAAGCCGAAGGCCAAACCGGCGGAGCAGGCGCCGAAGAAATCGGCCAAGGTCACGCCGAAGAAGAAGAGCGCGCCCGAGCGCATCCAGGTGCAGCGGCTGCCGAACACGATCACGCTGCCGGACGAAAAGCCGGACCAGGTAGCGAAGGCGGCGCCGACCAAGGAAGCGCCGCAGGAAATCGACATGCAGGCGGCGATCGAAGCGCGCCGCAGGGCGCGCGGGGCGCCGACACCAAGCGAACCGGCGCCGGAAAGCGACGACGCGCGCGGCATGCGCAACGCACTGGCCAACATCGCCGCCATCAATGGCCGCAGCCGCGACGACAGCAACGAGAGCGGCGGCGTGTTCAGCGTGTCGAACAAGACCTTCCACAGCATGGACCTGAAGTTCCGCGGCTGGAACCCGAGCTTCAAGCGGCGCTGGCTGACCCAGCTGACGGTGGAGCAGGGCGGCGAGCGCGACGTCGAGACGGCGGTGGTCAAGAAGATGATCGAGCTGATCCGCAAGGAGAAGACCGGCGACTTCGAATGGGATTCGCACCGCCTCGGCCGGGTGATCACGATGAGCGCGCGGCCGCAGGATACGGCCGAGTTGCAGGCCTTCCTGTACAAGGAAATGTTCCCGGAGTACAAGCCCGGGCGTTGACGCCGCACCTTTTTAACGTCGTTCCCGCTGCGTTTGAAGGTAGCGCTGTGCACGCAAACTGGGGTTCCCGCCTTCGCGGGAAGTCGTTTCGGGCAATGCCCGGAACGACGTGCCTGGGGTGGCGGGCAAAAAAACCGTGCTGGATAAGCACGGTTTTTATCAGCGGCAAGCAGTTTAGGCGCCCGCCTTCAGCATCCTTGCAATCTCCAGCGCGAAATAGGTCAGCACGCCATCAGCGCCGGCGCGCTTGAACGCCATCATGGTTTCCAGCGTCACCTTGTCGCGGTCGAGCCAGCCGTTCTGGAACGCCGCCTGCAGCATCGCGTATTCGCCGCTGACCTGGTAGGCGAAGGTCGGCACCTTGAACTCGTCCTTCACGCGGCGCACTACGTCGAGGTAGGGCATGCCCGGCTTGACCATCACCATGTCGGCGCCCTCGGCCAGGTCGAGCGCCACTTCGCGCAGCGCCTCGTCGCTGTTGGCCGGGTCCATCTGGTAGGTCTTCTTGTCGGCCTTGCCGAGATTGGCGCTGGACCCGACCGCGTCGCGGAAGGGGCCGTAGAACGCCGACGCGTACTTGGCCGAGTAGGCCATGATGCGGGTGTGGATGAAACCCTGTTCCTCGAGCGCGCCACGGATCACGCCGATGCGCCCGTCCATCATGTCCGATGGCGCCACCACGTCGACGCCGGCCTCGGCCTGCGCCAGCGCCTGGCGGGTCAGCATCGCGATGGTCTTCTCGTTGACGATGTAGCCGCTCTCGTCCGGCAGGCCGTCCTGCCCGTGGGTGGTGTACGGGTCGAGCGCCACGTCGGTCAGGATGCCGAGCTCGGGGAAATTGCGCTTCAGTTCGCGCACCGCGCGCGGCACCAGGCCTTCCGGATTGGTCGCCTCGATGCCGTCGTAGGTCTTGAGCGACGCATCGACGACCGGGAACAGCGCAAGCACCGGAATTCCGAGCGCCACGCATTCCTCGGCGACCTTCATCAACAGGTCGACCGACACCCGCTCCACGCCCGGCATCGATGCCACCTGCTGGCGCTGGTTGACGCCGTCGAGGATGAACACCGGGTAGATCAGGTCGGAGGCGGTGATCGTGTTTTCGCGCATCAGCGCGCGCGAGAACGGGTCACGGCGCATGCGGCGCATGCGGGCGGCGGGGTACTGGGCTGGGGTAATGATCGTCATCGTCGAGTCCTGGAATTAATCGTTCTCATGGTCCTGCGGGGCAGGCTCGGCGCCATCGGCCTCGTCCCCTGCCAGCCCGAGCAGTTCAATGATCTTGTCGTTCGCTTCGTCCACCCCGATGCGCTTGAGCGCGGAGAACAGCTGCACCGTGAACGGGAAGCCGTTGCCTTCTTCGTCGACGTAGCTGTCGAGGATCTGGCGTGCCTGGCGCAGCACATTGGTGGCTTCGTTACGATTGAGCTTGTCGACCTTGGTCAGGATGCAGTGGATCGGCCTGCCGGTCGGCGCGAACCACTCGAGCATCTGCACGTCGAGTTCGGTGAACGGGCGGCGCGAATCCATGATCAGCACCAGCGCGGCCAGCTGCTCGCGGCGCTGCACGTAGTCGCCCAGCAGCTTTTGCCAGTGCAGCTTGGCATTGCCCGACACTTCGGCATAACCGTAGCCCGGCAGGTCGACCAGCAGCGCTTCGATCTCGTCGACCCGCACCGCGTCCTTGCGGTGCTGGCCGACGTGGGCGCCGCCGATCGAGAAGAAGTTGATGTGCTGGGTGCGGCCCGGCGTCTTCGACGCGAAGGCCAGGCCCTTCTGGTTGGTCAGGATATTGATCGCCGTTGATTTGCCCGCATTGGAGCGTCCGGCGAAAGCGATTTCCGGCACCTGGGTCGCGGGCAAATCGCGCAACTGGTTGACGGTCGTGAAAAAACGGGCTTGCCAGAGTTTGGACATGGGAGAGGCGGAAAAGGCAACAAAGTGAGGCGTTTGGGAAACAAGCTATTGTACAATAAGGGGTTACCGATCGTTGGCGACGCCTGCGGGCGCGAGTAATGGCCAAGCTGCTGCACTGTAAATACAAAACTGTTTTTTGACTTTATCAGGGTGCTTGAATGAATCGTGTGCTGAAACCGTTGTTGAAATCGTTGTTGGTTGCATCCATCGCGTGGTCCGGGCTAGCGCATGCCGTTGAAGCGCAACACACCGCGGTGAAGGCCGATCCGGCCAAAGGCGGCACCCTGTACGAATCCGGCGACGCCGCCCGCAGCCTGCCGGCGTGCGTGTCCTGCCACGGCGCCGCTGGCAACTCGACGATCGTGGTCAATCCGAAGCTCGCCGGCCAGATCGAACCCTACGTCTACAAGCAGCTGGTCGACTTCACGACCGCGAACCGCAACCAGCCGGTGATGAGCACCTTCGCCAAGATGCTGACGGACGACGAGAAGAAGAACATCGCGGCCTACCTGGCCACGCAGAAGGCCAAGCCGGGCGCGGCGAAGAACAAGGACACCGTCGAGCTGGGCCGCAAGATCTACCGCGGCGGCATCGCCGACAAGGGCGTCGCCGCCTGCGCCAGCTGCCACGGCGCGACCGCGGCCGGGATCCCGGCCCAGTATCCGCGCCTGGCTGGCCAGCACCAGGATTACACCGCCGCCCAGCTGCAGGCGTTCAAGAGCGGCGCGCGCAACAACAGCCCGCAGATGGCGACCTTGGCCAAGCGCATGTCCGATGACGAAATGAAGGCCGTCGCGGACTACATCGCCGGCATCAAATAACGCCTCAGGCTGAGGTAACCGAAGGGCGGCACGCGGGAGCATGCCGCCCTTTTTGTTGTATGCTGCCGGCTTGACGTGCCGTACATTGGATTTACAGAATGAGTACCACCGGAATTGAATTGAAAACGCGGCGCCGCAGCCTGGCCGAAACGGTCGAGCTGGTGTCGTCGATGCGCTTCGCGATCAGCCTGCTGGTCGTCATCGCGATCGCCGCCATCATCGGCACCGTGATGAAGCAGAACGAGCCGATGCCGAACTACGTCAACCAGTTCGGCCCGTTCTGGTTCGAGGTGTTCGACAAGCTGGGCCTGTACGCGGTCTATTCGGCCTGGTGGTTCCTGTTGATCCTGGCCGTACTGATCGTATCGACCAGCCTGTGCCTGCTGCGCAATGCCCCCAAGTTCGTGCGCGACATGCGCAGCTGGCGCGACAACGTGCGCGAAGACTCGTTGCGCAACTTCCACCACAAGGCCGAATGGAGCGCGCCGCTGCAGCGCGCCGAACTGGCCGCGCAGACCGCCATGCGGCTGCGCCACGCCGGCTATGCGGTCAAGACCGTCAACAAGGGCGGCGCTACGCTGGTGGCGGCAAAAAAAGGCGCGGGCAACAAGTTCGGCTATATCTTCGCGCACACCGCGATCATCGTGATCCTGCTGGGCGGCACGCTCGACTCCGACCTGCCTATCCGGTTCCAGCAATGGTTCATGGACAAGACCCCGTTCGACGGCGGCGGCGCGATCGCGCAGATCCCGGCGCGGCACCGGCTCGGCCTTGGCAATCCCACCTTCCGCGGCAATACCTTCCTCGCTGAAGGCCAGAACAGCAATACCGCGATCATCCCGCGCGCGAACGGCTTCCTGGTGCAGGAACTGCCGTTCACGATCCACCTGAACAAATTCATTATCGATTTCTACTCGACCGGGATGCCGAAGCTGTTCGCCAGCGAGGTGGTGGTGCGCGACAACGAGACCGGCAAGACGTTCCCGGCCACCATCAAGGTCAACCAGCCCCTGATCTACAAGGGCGTCGCCGTGTACCAGTCGAGCTTTGACGATGGCGGCAGCAAGCTCAAGCTGACGGGCTTCCCGATGAGCGGGACCGAAGCGAAGCCGTTCCAGATTGCGGGCGAGGTCGGCAGCGCGACCGACCTCAAGCGCGGCGCCCTGGCCTACTCGGTCGAATGGTCGGGCTTCCGCCCATTCAACGTCGAGAACATGAGCGTGGGCCAGGACGTGCGCGCGGTGGCCAAGGGCCAGTCGCCGGGCGACCAGTTCGCCGCGACCCTGGGCAAGGCGTCCGGCTCGGCCGCCCGGAACGCCAACAACAAGAACCTGAAAAACGTCGGCCCGAGCGTGCAGTACAAGCTGCGCGACCAGACCGGCCAGGCGCGCGAATTCCTGAACTACATGCAACCGGTCACGCTCGAGGGCGCGCAGGTGTTCCTGGCCGGCGTGCGCAACGACCCCGCCGACCAGTTCAGCTTCCTGCGCATCCCGGCCGACGACGGCCACAGCGTGCGCGAGTGGATGGGCCTGCGCGCCGCGCTTGCCGACCCGGCCCTGCGCGCCGAGGCGGCCAGGCGCTACGCGCGGCGCGCGATGGCGGCGCCCACCGATGCGGCCCAGGCCCGGCTGGCGCAGCAATTGCAGGAGTCGGCCGCCAAGGCGCTCGCGATCTTCGGCGGCGACGGCAGCCAGGGCGGCTTCGTCGCGGTCTCGCGCTTCCTCGAAAAAATCCCGGTTGCGGAGCAGGAAAAGGCCGCCAATATCTTCATGAAGATGCTGAACGGCAGCATGTGGGAACTGTGGCAAGCCGCGCGCGAACGCGCCGGCGAAGCGCCGGTCGAGCCCACCGAAGCGCATGGCCGCTTCCTGCAACTGGCCACCAATGCGCTGTCGGACAGCTTTTTTTATGGCGCGCCTGTCTACCTGCAACTGGACGACTTCGTTGAAGTGAAGGCGTCGGTGCTGCAGGTGACGCGCTCGCCCGGCAAGAAAGTGGTGTACCTGGGCTGCCTGTTGCTGGTGACGGGCGTGTTCTCGATGTTTTACATCCGCGAGCGGCGCCTGTGGGTGTGGCTGCGCGAGCGCGACGGCGCTACCCACGCGCTGATGGCGATGAGCAGCCAGCGCAAAACGCTCGATTTCGAGCGTGAATTCGACGAGCTGAAAGCCAAATTGCCGCAATCGGCGTAAGCTGGCGGCAGCCTCGATCAGGAAGCAGTACTGGAGAAAGAATAATGGAAGTATCAGAAGTGACACCGGCGGCAGGCCATGTGGCCGGCCTGGAACAAACCTACGGCGCGCAACCAGGCTACTTTCGGCGCCTGTCCGCGCTCGACTGGCTTTACGGCGCCGGCCTGCTGGCCGCCGCGCTGTTTGCGCTGCAACGCTTCGGGTCCTACATGGACGTCTACGAGCAGGCCATCCTGCTGCTGGCGGCGCCCACCTTCGCCGCGCTCGGCTGGCACTTCAAGCCGGTGCGCTGGCTGATCCCGCTGGTGGCCGCGCTGTCGCTGTGCGGCGTGGCGCAATATGGCGGCACGCTCGATGCCGCCAATCAAAAATTTTTCCTCAAATACATGCTGTCGAGCCAGTCCGCAATTTTGTGGATGAGCGCGCTGTTCGTGTTCTCGACCGGTTTCTACTGGCTGGGGCTGGCCAGCCGCTCGCCGTTCGGCGCCGCGGTCGGCTCCAAGCTGTGCTGGGCCGCCGTGGTGCTCGGCTTTACCGGCATGATGGTGCGCTGGTACGAGTCCTACCTGATCGGCGCCGACGTCGGCCATATCCCGGTGTCGAACCTGTACGAGGTGTTCATCCTGTTCTCGATGATCACCGCGCTGTTCTACCTGTACTACGAGCAGCGTTACGCCACCCGCCAGCTGGGCCCGTTCGTGCTGCTGGTGATCTCGGCGGCGGTCGGCTTCCTGCTGTGGTACACGGTCACGCGCGACGCGGCCGAGATCCAGCCGCTGGTGCCGGCGCTGCAGAGCTGGTGGATGAAGATCCACGTGCCGGCCAACTTCATCGGCTACGGCACCTTTGCGCTGGCCGCGATGGTCGGCTCGGCGTACCTGCTCAAGTCGCACGGCATCCTCGCCGACCGCCTGCCGCCGCTCGACGTGCTGGACGACGTGATGTACAAGGCGATATCGGTCGGCTTCGCGTTCTTTACCGTCGCCACCATCCTTGGCGCGCTGTGGGCGGCCGAGGCGTGGGGCGGCTACTGGTCGTGGGACCCGAAAGAAACCTGGGCCCTGATCGTCTGGCTCAACTATGCGGCCTGGCTGCACATGCGCCTGATGTCGGGCCTGCGCGGGCGCGCCGCCGCCTGGTGGGCGCTGGTCGGCCTGCTCGTCACCACCTTTGCCTTCCTTGGCGTGAACATGTTCCTGTCCGGGCTGCACTCGTACGGAAAACTGTAAGCTGCGCGCCCGGCGCCAAGTTAGTGTAAGGTTTGGATTTGCCGTAGCGACAAATCCAACCGCCACCACTTGTTTTCCGGAGTAAGTTATGCTGATCAAACGTCGTCCGAATGGCATCGACCTGCCGTTCCCATCTGAAATTACGCCACGCGAAGTGGTTGAAGAGCGGCGCTTGTTCCTGGCCCGCATCGCGGCCGGTGCCGTGGCCGGCAGCGCGCTGTGGGAGATGGCCAACCGCCAGGCGTTCGCGCAGGCGGCCGCTGGCGCCAGGCTGCCCGCCACCATGAACCCGGCGTATTCGACCCCGGAAAAGCAGACGCCGTTCAAGGACGCGACCAGCTACAACAATTTCTACGAATTCGGCACCGAGAAGTCGGACCCGGCCGAGAACGCCCACACGCTGCGCACCCGGCCGTGGACCGTGTCGATCGAAGGCGAGGTCAAAAAGCCGCTGACGCTCGACATCGACAGCCTGCTCAAACTCGCGCCACTCGAACAGCGGGTCTACCGGCTGCGCTGCGTCGAGGGCTGGTCGATGGTGATCCCGTGGGTGGGCTTTTCGCTGTCGAACCTGATCAAACGCGCCGAGCCGCTCGGCTCGGCCAAATACATCGAATTCACCAGCCTGGCCGACAAGGCCCAGATGCCGGGCGTGCGCGGCAGGGTGCTCGACTGGCCGTATGTCGAGGGCCTGCGCATGGACGAGGCAATGCATCCGCTGGCGCTGCTGGCGGTGGGCATGTACGGCCAGGTGCTGCCGAACCAGAACGGGGCGCCGGTACGCGTGGTGCTGCCGTGGAAGTACGGCTTCAAGTCGGCCAAGTCGATCGTGCGGATCCGCTTTACCAGGGACCAGCCACGCACCGCATGGATGAACTCGGCGCCATCCGAATACGGGTTCTACTCGAACGTGAACCCGGACGTCGACCATCCACGCTGGTCGCAGGCCAGCGAGCGCAGGATCGGCGAAGACGGCTTCTTCCAGCGCAAGCGCAAGACGCTGATGTTCAACGGCTACAGCGAGGTTGCCTCGCTGTACACCGGCATGGACCTGAAAAAGTTCTTTTAAATGATGGCTGCGACTCCAAGCGCGAAACAGCTCACCCTGCTCAAGTCCGCGGTCTTCGTGCTGGCGCTGCTGCCGTTCGCGCGCATGGTATGGCTGACCCTGGCCGGCCAGCTGGTCGAACCGCTCGAATTCATCACCCACGGCACCGGCGACTGGACACTCTACTTCCTGTGCATCACGCTGGCGGTGACGCCGCTGCGGCGGCTGGCGCGCGCGAACTGGCTGCTCAAGCTACGCCGCATGCTGGGGCTGTTCGCGTTTTTCTACGCCGGCCTGCACTTCATGACCTTCCTGTGGTTCGACCACTTTTTCGACCTGGCCGCGGTGTGGAAGGACGTGATGAAGCGCCCGTTCATCACGGTTGGCTTCGCCGGCTTCGTGCTGCTGCTGCCGCTGGCGGCGACCAGCACCAACGCCATGGTCAGGCGGCTGGGCGGCAAGCGCTGGCAGGCGCTGCACCGGCTCATCTACCTGATCGCCCCGCTGGGCATCCTGCATTTCTGGTGGATGAAGGCGGCCAAGAACAACCTCGGGCAGCCGCTGCTGTTTGGCGGGATCGTCGCGCTGCTGCTCGGCGCACGTTTGTTCTGGCGGCTGGCCGGGGCGCGGCCCGGCGCAGCAACGGGCGCAACCCGCCCGGCTACCGCGCCGGACAGGCTTCGGTCCCAGCGACAGGAACATTGACCGGAATCCGCAGGCCGGCGACCTCGAGGTCGTGCACCTGCGGCGCGACTGCCCGGAAATTCCCGGCGACCAGATTCTTGCGCACCGATTCGCACCCGCCAAGAAAAGAAGGCAAGCCGCCGACGCGATGCCATTGGCCCTGCGCGTTTTCGCCGAGCACAGCGGCGCCGATGCCACGCGTGCTACCGATGACGACGACCTCGGGCTTGCCGTCGCCCGTCAGGTCGAGCTGGTAGGCATCGCAGGTTTTCCCCGCCTGCCTCAGGCACTCGGGCAACAGCGGCTGATGCGCGAGGGCATTCCAGTTGTTGCGCATGAAGCTGTCCGGCAAGTGTGCGCCGCTTGGCCACACGGTTAGGTTTCCCGCAACATCCTGCAGCGGATCTTCCACCACAGCCTCACGATCCCCGGCGCCGCGCAATGTTCGGGTTGCCGCGATCCGTTCACGGAGCACGGCGTTGCCGCTCGCGGCCGCCTCCAGTCGCGCCAGTGCCGCGCGCCCGTAGCGCGCTCCGTCGAAGCGCAGGTAGGCGAAGTCGAATTTGTCGACAGGCACCTTCCCGGACGACAGCCGAGCAAGCTGGTCGATGACCGACAGGCGGGCGGGATCGGCGACCGGCGAAAACAGCAACAGCAGCGTGGCCAGCACGACGAAGGCGGCCCCGACATTCACGATGGGCAGCGCATCGAGCCAGCCGCCGCGCAGTGCGGCGGCCGCGTACCCCAGGGCGTAGCAGCTCGCTACCAGCAGGCATGCGGCGGCAATGATCCGGTCGTCGGTCCAGCCATGGTCCGCGACCCGCAAGGCAAGCGCATACACCGCGAGCGCGACGACAGGCACCAGCAGCAGCGACGCGGCGCGCGCGCTGGCCCGGATCACCCATGCCACGGATGCGCTCGCGGTGCCGTCCTGCCAGGCCGCGTTGATCAGCACCACGAAAGCGGCGGCGGTGCACAGCAGCACCGCTCCGGCATGGCGTGTGGCCCACAGCGAGGCGAGTCCGGTGGCAGGCAGGCTGAGGATGAATGCGCCGACGATCAGCGTCATGACCGGCAGCACCCACGACATCAGCATCAGCAGCAAGGCGCGGATTCCCTGCACGATTGCCGGCCGCACGTCGGTCAAATGGATCGCGCACGAAAATGCAAACGCGACCACGGGAATGGCGAACCAGGGCTTCCGGATCAGTTCGTGGAGGAAGCTCAATTTGACGAGCAGGAACAGCTGCCCGCCGAGTAGCAGGACCAGCCAGGTCACGCCGACGAACCCGGCGCTGAACAGAAGCTGGATGAGGAGCTTCCACGCGATCTCGAAGTGGCTCTGGTAAAAGGCGATTTTGCGCCGGTCCCGGATCCCGGCCAGCACCAGCGAATGGGCAATGAAGAAGCCGGCGACAAGGAACAGCGGAAGCGGCGACGACCCTGGCTTTGGCTGCGGGCGCGCGCCTGCGTTACCAGCCACAAGGCGTTGCGGGTCCGGGTCCGACACGCGCCAGATGTCATAAGCGGCGAGCGCCGCAATGATCGCCGCCGACGTGCAGACCCAGATGAGTAGCTGCCTGCGGTTCATGTGCCCAAGGCTGCCGGCCAGGATCACGGGAACCAACAGCGCCGACATCACCAGTGGAGCGAACCATAGCGGCTCGGTGGCGGGCCACGTGCGCTCCTGGTCGGCCCGATACAGCAGGTACAGCAACAGGCCCTGGACCAAGCCGGCAGTGAGCCGCGCCAGGCCGACGCCGGGCGTGGCCAGCGACTCGGGCAGCTGCGGCTTCCCAACTTCATGCGGCGAATTCATCGCGATTGCTCCTGGATAAGCAACACGGACGATATTAGCAGACGATTAACTGGAGCGGTTGCGGAGAGCCTGGGCAGGACAGCCGCTCGCTTGAGGCTGCGCCAAGCGCTTCCTGATAACGCCGCTAGGCTGGGTGGATGTCCGGCGACCACGACCTCGGTTACAAGCAATTGTTCGGGCATCCCGAACTGGTGCCCGACCTGCTGTCGGGGTTTACGCCGTTCGCGTGTTTTCGCGATCTCGGCCCAGCGGCATTCGAGCGGGTCAACGCCAGCTACGTCAGCGAGCAGTTCAGTGAGCGGCATGGCGACATGGTGTGGCGCGTGCGGCTGGGTGGCGAATGGCTGTACGTGTATTTGCTGCTGGAGTTCCAGTCGCAGGCCGAGCGCTGGATGGCCCTGAGGATCCAGGTGTACGTGGGATTGCTGTATCAGGATCTGGTCAAGCGACACGAACTGTCACCGGACGGGAAATTGCCCCCCGTACTGCCTGTGGTTTTTTATAACGGCGCCGCGCCCTGGCATGTCCGCTCTGAACTACGCGAGCTGGTTGAAAACGGACCGAGCGAGCTCGATGATTTTCAGGCGAGTCAGCGCTATCTGGTGATCGACCAGCAGCGGATCGAGCCGGAACAGCTGGCAGGGGCAAAGAATCTGGTTGCCGCCCTGTTCAAAGTCGAACTATCCGACTCCACACAAGTTCTAATTGATGTTCTGGCATCCTTGACCGCCTGGCTCGAGTCCGACTCGCGTGCATCGTTGCGGCGCAGTATCAATAGTTGGCTTATGCGCTCGCACAACGCGGCGTTACGAGCTGCACGGCAGGCGAACGGGCAGCAACCAATGAAGGAAGTCGACATGGGAGAAAGCGAACATAGCACGCGCGAAACCTTAGCCGACCTGCTGTCAGGTATTGGCCCGCATGAGCTCGCTGTGGGCGTAGGGCGTGTGATGGGAAAGCGTTCGATGCTGAAGCGCCAACTTGGCAAACGCTTCGGCACGTTGTCCTTAGCCGATGAGGCCCGCGTCGATACCGGTTCTGAGGTAAACGTCGATCTCTGGAGCGAACGTGTCCTCGACGCCGACAGCATCGAGGAGGTGTTCGCCAACACTTAGCCTTGCATTACTTGAGCATCGATTCCAGCGCAAACAAATCCGCCGGATTTTCACGCTTGCGGATCAGGTGCACCTGGTCGCCGTCGACCAGCACTTCCGCCGCGCGGCCGCGCGTGTTGTAGTTCGACGCCATCGTCATGCCGTAGGCGCCCGCCGTCATCATGGCCAGCAGGTCGCCGGGTTCCACCGCCAGTTCGCGCTCGCGCGCCAGCCAGTCGCCCGATTCGCAAATCGGGCCGACGATGTCGTAGCGCGTCGCCGCAGCGTCGCGCGGCGTCACCGGTTGTACCGCCATCCACGCGTCGTACAGGGTCGGGCGGGCCATGTCGTTCATCGCCGCGTCGACCACGCAGAAACTCTTCTCCTCGCCCGGCTTCAGGTATTCGACCGACATCAACAGCACGCCGGCATTGCCGACGATCGAGCGACCCGGCTCGAAAATCACCGTGATCGGCTGGCCGTCGTACTTGCGTGCGCGCCAGGCGTCGATACGCTCGAACAGGCGGCCGAGGTAGTCGCCGACCGGAACCGGCGGCTTCTCGCCGGAAGCGCCATAGTCGATGCCGATGCCGCCGCCGATGTCGAGGTGATGCAGCACGATGCCTTCGGACGCCAGCGTGTCGATCAGGTCGATCAGCTTGTCCAGCGCTTCGAGCAGCGGCGCGTCGTCCAGCAGCTGCGAGCCGATGTGGCAATCGATGCCGGCCACTTCCAGGTGCGGCAGGCTGGCCGCGGTGCGGTAGGTCGCCAGCGCGTCGTCGAAGGCGACGCCGAACTTGTTGGCCTTCAGGCCGGTCGCGATGTAGGGATGGGTCTTTGCATCCACGTTCGGGTTCACCCGCAGCGACACCCGCGCGCGCTTGCCCATCGCGCCCGCGACCTGGTTCAGGCGGTGCAGTTCCGGGATCGACTCGACGTTAAAGCACAGGATGCCCTTGTTGAGCGCCAGTTGCATTTCCTCGACCGTCTTGCCGACGCCCGAAAAGATCACCTTGCCCGGGTCGCCGCCGGCGGCAATCACGCGCAGCAGTTCGCCGCCCGAGACGATGTCGAAGCCTGCCCCCTGGCGCGC
This sequence comes from Massilia sp., assembly GCA_045810465.1. Classification (GTDB taxonomy): domain Bacteria; phylum Pseudomonadota; class Gammaproteobacteria; order Burkholderiales; family Burkholderiaceae_D; genus Telluria. The sequence continues at coordinate 28,408 of JBJMVW010000225.1, forward strand.
CAGCAGGTCGAGGATCGCCAGGTTCGAGTTGGCCTTCATGGCATAGCAGACCAGCGCGTCGCGGCCTTTGCAGGCATCGGCGTACGCGCCGAAGTTGTCCAGCAATGACGCCTTCGAGTAGACATAGGCCGGCGTGCCGAATTGTTCGGCGATCCTCGACAATGGGGTGCTCTCGGCGTGCAGGACGCCGTTTTGGTACGAGAAGTGCGACATGATTATTGTTGGGTGGGGAGGGGTGACGAGGAAGGCGTGCCGGCAGCTGGCGTCGGGGCGGGAGCGGTCGCTGCCGGCACCGGTTTGGCGGGCGGGGTCGGCATGTACAGCGGGCCCGGCTGGCCACAAGCGGCCAGGGTCGCGGCGGCGGCCGCGCCGAGGATGAGCGCAAAGGAAGGCTTCACGATTAGAATCAAGGTTTGATTAGCAGACCTTGGAGTGTAGCATGAGCGAAACCGAATTTTTGGACCTGGCCGAATCCACGCTGGACGCGATCGAGTCCGCGCTGGACCGGCTGAACGACGAGGACCTGCTCGACGTCGAATGCAAGCGCAGCGGCAACGTGCTGGAGATTGAATTCCTCGACAACGGTTCGAAGATCATCGTCAACAGCCAGGCGCCGCTGCAGGAGATGTGGGTGGCGGCGCGCGCCGGCGGCTATCACTACAAGCGCGTCGGCGCCGAGTGGCGCAACACGCGCGACGGCAGCGAGCTGTTTGCGTCGCTGTCGCAGCTGGCCAGCGCGCAGGGCGGGGCGCAGGTCACGATCCCGCAAAGCTGACGCGGGTTTGGTAGGGTGGGCGGGTCCCCCGCCCACGCGTTCAAGGCACGTAAAAGTGTCCCGCGGCTGAGCGAAGCCCGGTTGGACGCGTGGGCGGGAGACC
>JBJMVW010000226.1:0-3188 GCA_045810465.1 Massilia sp.
GCTCCGGGCGCGTGATGCGCTCAATTTTCAGCGCGGCCAGTTCGTCGATGTATTCGCGCTTGAACTCGAAGCGCTCGTCGGAATGCCACGCGGTGGTGACGCCGACGTGCTTGTCGAGGTCCTTCAGCGGGTTCACCGCCGGGTTCAGCAGCGCCGCGCGGCAGCCCAGGCGCTCGGCCAGCCAGGTTGCATAAAAGCCGCCCAGCGACGAGCCGACGATCGCCAGCTTCGCCGGCGCGCAGCCGTCCACCAGCCGCAGCGCCAGCTGCATCGCCTCTTGCGGCGAGGCCGGCAGCTGCGGGCAGGCCAGTTCATGCGCGCGCCCGAGCGCCTCCATCCGCTCGTGCACCACCCGCGCCTTATAGGAGCGCGGCGACGAGCGGAATCCGTGCAAATACAAAATCATTTTGCCAGCGCCTGCAGCAATTTCTGGTGAAGGCCGCCGAAGCCGCCATTGCTCATCACGAGGATGTGGTCGCCCGGCTGCGCCGCCTGCACGATCGCCTGCACCATGTAGTCGAGCTGGTCGAAGCTGTGGGCGATGCCGCCCAGCGGCTTGAGCGCATCGGCCAGCGACCAGCCGAGCGCCTGCTGGCTGCCGAAGCCGAACACCAGGTCGGCGTCCTTCAGGCTGCCCGGCAATGCGTCCTTCATGGCGCCCAGTTTCATCGTGTTCGAGCGCGGCTCGAGCACGGCCAGGATGCGCCCGCTCGCACCGATCTTCTGGCGCAGGCCGCCGACGGTGGTCGCGATCGCGGTCGGGTGGTGCGCGAAGTCGTCGTAGACGGTCACGTCGTTCACCACGCCGCGCACTTCCATGCGCCGCTTGACGCTCTGGAAGCGCGACAGCGACTCGGCCGCCTGGCTCGCCGGCACGCCGACGTGGCGCGCGGCGGCAATCGCGGCCAGCGCGTTGGAGCGGTTGTGCTTGCCGGTCAGGTCCCAGCGGACCGTCCCCTGCTTGTCGCCATCGAAGTAGATGTCGAAGCTGGCGCCGCCCGGGTGCTCGACCAGGGTCCAGTTGACGCCCTCGGAGGCGCCGAAGCTTTCCTTGTCGCTCCAGCAGCCGCGCTTGAGCACGCGCGCCAGCGACGCCTCGTCGCCGTTGACGACCAGCCGGCCCACGCCCGGCACGGTGCGCACCAGGTGATGGAACTGGGTTTCGATGGCGCCGATGTCGGGGAAGATGTCGGCGTGGTCATATTCGAGGTTGTTCAGCACCGCGGTCTTCGCGTGGTAGTGCACGAACTTGCTGCGCTTGTCGAAGAAGGCGGTGTCGTACTCGTCCGCCTCGATCACGAAGAAGTCGGACCCATCCGGGGCGTCGCCCGACAGCCGGGCCGAAATGCCGAAGTTCATCGGCACGCCGCCGATCAGGAAACCAGGCGCGTAGCCGGCGTCTTCCAGGATCCACGCCAGCATCGACGAGGTGGTGGTCTTGCCGTGCGTGCCGGCCACGGCCAGCACCCATTTGTCGCGCAAAATGTGTTCGCCGATCCATTGCGGGCCCGACATGTACGGCAGGCCGCGGTTCAGGATCTCCTCGACCAAGGGGTTGCCACGCGTCATCACGTTGCCGACCACGTACAGGTCCGGGTTCAGGCTCACCTGTTCCGGGCCGTAGCCCTGGACCAGTTCGATGCCCTGGGCTTCGAGCTGGGTGCTCATCGGGGGATAGACGTTGGCGTCGCAACCGGTGACGCGGTGGCCCGCTTCCTTGGCCAGGACCGCGAGGCCGCCCATGAAGGTGCCGCAAATACCGAGGATATGAATATGCATGGGTCGTGGGGAGGAAATGGCGAATACGCGATTCTACCCGACGCGATGCCGTTTTCCGTTCAAGAGTATTATCTCGGACATCATGCCTAACCAGAACAACGATCTCTTACAGTTGCGCTCCCAGATCGCGGCCGCGGCAGCACGTTTGATCGCCCAGGACGGCGCCGATTACGGCACCGCCCGGCGCAAGGCGGCACGCCAGGTGCTTGGCGTCGACCAGCCTTCGCCCAACCTGCTCCCTGATAATATCCAGATCGAAGACGAGGTGCGCAAGTACCAGGCCCTGTTCCAGGGGCCGGGCCAGGCCGCGCGCCTGCGCGACTTGCGCGTCGCGGCGCTCGAAGTGATGGACGCGCTGGCCGATTTCCGTCCCTACCTGACCGGGGCCGTGTTGAACGGCACCGCCGGCGAGCACGACGACATTCACCTGCAATTGTTCGCAGACAGCGCCAAGGACGTCGAAATCCACCTGCTCAATAAGAACGTCAATATAGAGATCTCGGAGACGTCCCATTTCAAGGGTGCGCGCCACGATCCTGTTGAAACCGTCAGCTTCTTGTGGCATAACGAGGCCGTGCACGCCGAGTTGTATGAATTGAATGACTTGCGCGGGGCACTGAAACCGCGCGCCGACGGCCGCCTGCAGCGAGTCGACGCTGCCGGCCTGCGCGCCTTGATGAGCACAGACGAAACCCTGGAACAAGACGAATGAAAAACAAGAAGTTGGCCGGCTATGCGGCGGTTGCCGCGATGTTCGGCGTGATGGGCGCGCTGGTTGCGATTAACAAAAAGCCGCCCGCCGGCCCGGTCACGACCGCGATCGCCCCGACCGGCGGCGCACCGCACACCGTGGTAACTGAGCTGTACGCCCAGTCGCTCAATGATGTGTCGGGCAAGCCGCAGGCCTTGTCGCAATGGAAGGGCAAGCCCCTGCTCGTTAATGTCTGGGCAACCTGGTGCGGGCCATGCGTGCAGGAGATGCCCGAGCTGTCCCATCTGGCGGCCGGCGAAAACGGCAAGCGCTTCAACGTGATCGGCATTGGGATCGACTCGCCGTCGAACATCGCCGAATTCGCGGCCAAATACAAGATTTCGTATCCGCTGTATGTGGCCGGCATGGGCGGCACCGAGCTGTCGCGCGGGTTCGGCAATAGCGCGGGCGGGCTGCCGTACACGGTGCTGATCGGCGCGGACGGGCAAGTGCGCAAGACCTATCTGGGGCGTTTGAAGTTCGACGAATTGCAGCGGGATTTGGCAAAGCTATAATTATCGCGGGTCGGAGCACGGTTTACTCGCTTGTGCTCGGACCTCGACATTTCAGAAGTACATCGCGGGTCGGAGCACGGTTTACTCGCTTGTGCTCTGACCTCGACATTGCGGAGCACATCGCGGGTCGGAGCACGGTTTAC
>JBJMVW010000227.1:0-1647 GCA_045810465.1 Massilia sp.
CCAGCCCTTGAAGCGGTCGACCACGTAGGTCAGGCCGCTCGAGCCTTCGGTCAGGTACGGCGTGTCGATCTGCGCGATGTTACCCAGGCACAGGATCTTGGTGCCGGGGCCGGCGCGCGTCACCAGGGTCTTGATCTGCTTGGGCGTCAGGTTTTGCGCCTCGTCGATGATCAGGAACTTGTTGACGAAGGTACGGCCGCGCATGAAGTTCAGCGACTTGATCTTGATGCGGGAACGGATCAGGTCCTGCGTGGCCGCGCGGCCCCACTCGCCGCCGTCCGAATCGGACTTGTTGAGCACCTCGAGGTTGTCGTCGAAGGCGCCCATCCACGGCCCCATCTTTTCTTCCTCGGTACCGGGCAGGAAGCCGATGTCTTCACCCACCGGCACCGTGACGCGGGTGACGATGATTTCGTTGTACAGCTTGGTCTCGAGCACCTGCGCCAGGCCCGCCGCGAGCGCGAGCAGGGTCTTGCCGGTCCCGGCCTGGCCGAGCAGGGTGATGAAATCGATCTCCGGATTCATCAGCAGGTTGAGCGCGAAGTTCTGCTCGCGGTTGCGGGCCGTGACACCCCACACATTGTTCTTGTTGTGGCTGAAGTCGCGCAGGGTTTGCAGCACGGCGGTCTTGCCGTTGATCTGCTTGACCTGGGCGTACAACGCCGCCTCGCCGCTCTTCGGCTCGAGGTAGACGAACTGGTTCACCAGCAGGCTGGGGATGAACGGGCCGGTCAAACGGTAGTAGGTGGCCGAGCTGCCGTTCTTGTTCTCCTGCCACGACTCCATGTTCTTGCCGTGTTTGTCCCAGAAGTCGTCCGGCAACTGGACGATGCCCGAATACAGCAGGTCGGTGTCTTCCAGCACGTGGTCGTTGAAGTAGTCTTCGGCCGGCAGGCCCAGCGCGCGCGCCTTGATGCGCATGTTGATGTCTTTCGACACCAGTACCACCGGGCGTCCCGGCGTTTCGTTCTCGAGCGCCTGCACCACGCCAAGGATCTGGTTGTCGGCCTTGCCCATCGGCAGGCCTTCGGGCGCGGCGATGCCGTTCAGCCGCGTCTGGAAGAGCAGCCGGCCCTTGGCGTCCTTGTTGCCCAGCTTGGCCAGCGGAATGCCCGATTCGATCGCGTCGTCGTCGACGTTGGCGATCAGGGCGTCGAGCGTGCGCGAGACCTGGCGCGCGTTGCGGGCGACCTCGGACATGCCTTTCTTGTGGTTGTCGAGTTCCTCCAGCGTCATCATCGGCAGGTAGACGTCGTGTTCCTCGAAGCGGAACAGGCAGGTCGGGTCATGCATCAGGACGTTGGTGTCGAGCACGAATACCTTGGTCGCGCCGGCCTTGTCGGCCTTGCGGCTGGTCGACGACTTGACGTTGATTTCGCCCGGCTTGTGCTTGGGCGGGTGCAGCACTTCGGTATCGTTGTCTTTCAGCTTGGCGCTGAACCCGCCCTTGTCGGCGCGCGCAGGCGCCGGTGGGTTGGCCGGTACCACCGCCGGCGCTGCCGCTGTGGCCAGCAGCGCGGCCTTGCTCTTGCGCGCGCGGGTCGGTTTGGCCGGCACGGCCTCGCCGCTGATCAGGTCTTCCACCGGGTCGTTCTCCGCCCTGGCGGCAGCCGCGCGCACCGGCGACTTGCCGGGTTCGGCTTTGGG
>JBJMVW010000228.1:0-2406 GCA_045810465.1 Massilia sp.
CACCAGCAGGATCAGGAACGCCGCGCCGCCGATGGCCAGGTCGCGCGTCGAGGTGTCGGTCGCCGGCGCGCCCTGGACAGGCGTGGCGACGCCCGGCGCGATCTCGACCGGTTCGGTGGCCGTCGGCGGGGTGGTCTTCGGCAGCGCCTCGTCTGGTTTGGCTGCATCGGCGGGGAGCTTGAAGCCAGGGTCGGCCTGCGGGGTTCCTGGTTGCTGGGTCGTTTGCATGTGCTTCCTTTTTGGTGTCAGCGGCCCAGCCGCACCTGCGCACCCTCGCGCAGGTCGGTCAACTGGTGGCCAAACAGGGTGGTCTTGAGCTGGGCGACCTTGTTGCCCGCCTTGTCGAAAATCGGTTGCGTGGTGCCGGCGCGCGTGTGCACGGTGCGCAGTTCGTCTTCCACCGTCAGGTATGCGCGGCGCGGGCGCGCGAATGCGTAGCCGGCGGCCGCCGCGCCCAGCAGCGCCAGCAGGCCCGCGCCGCCGATCAGCGCCAGCGGCGCGAGCGGATAATGCACGCGCACCTCGATCGGCAGCACCGCGGTGGAGGCTTTGACGTCGCGCGGCGGCACGAAGATATCCGGCAGCGGGTCGCCCGGGAACAGCGCGTCCATGCGCTCGCGGAAGGCGCGCGACAGCTCCAGCTTCTGGCCCGCCAGGTGCACCTCGATAGTCCCGGGCAGCACGTACGCCGACCCGGCCGACTTCACCGCCGCCATCGACCACTTCGATGGAATCTGCGCCACGGGCAGCTGCATCGTCGAGGCCAGCGGCTCGGGCTTGCCCGGCGCGAGCGCGGTGACCTGCGCGCTGCCAAGCGCGATCGGCCGGCGCTCCCCGGCCAGCATCGAGCGCGCGCTCAGCGTCGCGCCGGCGATGGTGTACGGGTACACCGTATTCTCGAGGTGCCAAAGGATCCTTGCGCTTGGCGTGCGCGCACCGGGATCGACGTCGGCCCGCAGCAGCCCGCCCTGCGCCATCGAGAAGCTGACGCCGGGCGCATCCTCGACCCGACGCGGCACCAGCCGCACGGTGTCGCGGTCGAGCGGCTTGAGGCGCGCCGGCGGCTCGGTGATCACTTTGCGCACGCGGCCGGAGGCCAGCATCCGATCGAGCTCGCGCGCGCCTTCGGCGCCAATCCCGAACGCGTACACCATCAGCCCGTTGGCGCGGTAGTGCGCGCCCTGCACCGGCATCCGCAGCGGGAACGCCAGCGCCTTGTCGATCGCGCCGCCTTCGTGGATCAGTTCATAGAACTCGCGGTTGCGGCGCGCCGTGGCCTGGTCGTTGTTCGGGCTGTTGCGGTTGTTCGTGACCAGCCACACCACACCGGGCCTGCCCGCGAGCGCAGTGCGGATCGCCGCGCTTACCGCTTCGCCGAGGTCGGTGTCGGCCAGCGCGCTGCTGCCCGGCTTGTGCGCCGCCTGCAGGTTCGCCAGCGCGGTGCTTACCGCCTGCCGCGTCTTCGCATCCGCCGTGACCGACAGCAGCGCCTTCGGCGATGGCGCGCCGGGCAAAGCCTGGTTGAACGACGCCAGCACCAGCGCGTCGCCGGGCTGCACGGCCGCCATCGCCAGTTCGGTCACCAATGGCTTGAACTGCGATTGCGGGTCGCTGTAGAACGGCTCCATCCAGCCCGAGTTCTGGACCAGGAACACCTGCGGAATGGCGAACGCCGGCTGGCCTGCGCACAACAGCGTGGCCAGGGCGATGGCGCGAACGAATGCGCGGATCACGACAGCTCTTCCAGGCGCCAGCCGCGGATCTGGTTCCAGTCGGGGTGATGCAGCCACAGGCAGCTGTCGTACACGAACGGCACGCACTCGAGCGGCCGCGCCAGGCGCGCGACCTCGTCGAGGATCACGTTGCGCTTGCCGATCCATTCGACCGTCGTGCGCGGGATCACGCGGGTGGCCAGCGCGTCCTCGGCACGGCCGGTGTATTTGTGAAAGCGCAGCACCAGCCCGCTCGGCTGGCTGCGGTTGTTGTTAAAGCTGCGCAGCAGCGGCAGCACCAGCGAATCGTCATCGACCAGCTCCTCGACATGCTCGACCGACCACGGCTCGTCGAGCACCGGGTGCCCGCGCCGGAACAGCAGGTTGGCAAAGCCGAGGCGCGCGCCGTCGATCGGCTGGCGCTGTGGATTGTCGGCGCCGAGCTCGAGGAACGAATACTCCTGGCCGTCGTGCCCGATGTGCCACAGGCGGCCGTCGCGGCTCTGGGTCGGTCCGCCGAACGCCAGGCGCGGCTGCCAGCCCTGTGGCCACTTCAGGAAGCGCGGCGCTTCGCCAGGCCGCCACACAAGCTGGCCCTGCTCGTGCAGCCAGAACAGGCGGCCGTCGTAACCGACCGGCCGCGCCCAGCCTGCGTCGGGCACATCGCCGCAATCGAATTGATCGGCCTGCGACA
>JBJMVW010000229.1:0-11390 GCA_045810465.1 Massilia sp.
ATATATTGACGCGGCGCGCATAGCGCGGCAAGTAGCGTTTCGGTCTTGATACCGGCGCCCGCGCCATATTCAAGCAGCGTAGCGCCATTGCCTGCAAAGTCGGCCATTGCCCTAGCATTGGCCAGCAAGATCGCCGACTCGGTGCGCGTCGGATAGTACTCCGGTAACTGCGTGATCGCCTCAAATAGTTCCGACCCAACGTTATCGTATAGCCATCGGCAAGGGAGGCTTTTTTGGCGATGAGAGAGCCCGGCGAGTACATCGACCCGGAAGGCATTCCGATGGCGGCCCAGTGTTACTGTTTTATCGAACATGTCCATTTGGTCTGTCAATCCTGGTCTGGTTGAACAATTTTTCCATTATGGATCGTGGCGGGATCAGTTTGAATCTCCGAAAGTCCGTTAGAAGAGCCTAATCGTCCTATATTGCGCACCGCAACTTCTAATGGCTGGACAAAACTCGTAGAGTCGTTTGGAGAGCAAGCCACGCGCTTGCGTGCATCAAAAATAACGATCTGACGAGGGCCTCGAACGCATGACCTGCATTTCGATCGCCCAGATTGCGCACTGTGCGGGTTACGCGAACCGCGGCAGTTTCCTGCGGGCTTTCCGCAAAACCTACGGTTGCGATCCGTCGCACTACCGGCTAAGCGATCAACAGTCCGTGGAACGGCCAGCCCCGTTCTCGGATCAAATGACTGCTGGCGTGACAAGCTGCGATCTAGAACGATCCAGAAAAATTTCTTTCAACCTGATTCTAAAAAGCGCGAGTATATGATGACCAACAAAGCACTTCTAAAGACCACCATGCTGAATCTCGCAACTGATAGGCTGGCTTATTCGGAGCGTGCCTACGCCGATTATCTAGGCCGTAGCGCACGCGACCAGAGTGAAGCCGGAGATCATGGACAAGCTGCGAAACAGTTCGAGGATGCCGAAATTGCCCAGGCGTTCGAATGTCCGATCCAAACGAATGTGGAAGCTATCGCCAAATTAAGCGAAATCGATTTCGGTCCGAAGTCAGAGGTCGTGGAGGGAGCTTCCGTTCGCTTCAATGGACACTGGTTCGTGGTTGCAATCGCTACCAAAGAATTTATGTGCGACGGCATTCCCTACATGGGGATATCAAAGGAAGCGCCGATCTTCGAAGCCATGCAGGGTAAAGCCGCCGGCGATACTTTTGAATTCAACGGTCGAGAAATCCGGATCGAAGCGGTAGCATGATCGCCTTGGCATCCACGATCGAGCTGGGGCCGTATACACTATCGTTGTACCCCAAATTCCCTTTTCAGCTTGAGGTGGTCGCGAAGAGGATAGAGCAGTGGCCAGGAAATCGGTCAATGGCAGCATGCGAAGTACCGCCGTCGATACCATATGTCGATTTATCGCCGGCGATTTGGGTCCGCAGACCATCATAACTTGCGGTAATTTTCGTACCTCGTACGGATCATCTATATAAGGCATCGGACAACATGAAAAAGAGTGCGGATGTGGCGCTCGCACTGTTCAACGAAATAGCCGCGTGCACGCGTTGCGCGGCCGATCTCAGTGCCGGCCCCCGGCCGGTCGTCCAGTTCAGCCCGACCGCACGTATTCTTATCATCGGTCAAGCGCCGGGGGCGCGCGTCCATGCGAGCGGCGTCCCGTGGGACGATCAAAGCGGAGACCATTTGAGAAAATGGACAGGTTTGTCGACAAAAGATTTCTACAATCCCTCTAAAGTGGCGCTGATGCCGATGGGCTTCTGTTATCCCGGCAAAGGAAGAAACGGCGATTTGCCGCCGCGGAGGGAATGCGCGCCTCTCTGGCATGGTGCGATTCTAGACTTACTTCCTCGCGATCGCCTCACCCTGCTGGTCGGCAGCTATGCCCAGGCGCATTACCTAGGGCCGACGGCCAGCCATTCGCTGACCGATGCCGTCAAGGCATTTCAGACTTTCCAACCGACGTTTTTTCCGCTGCCACATCCATCCTGGCGCAGTATCGGCTGGATGCAGCGCAATCCCTGGTTCGAAGACAAAGTTCTTCCGGCCTTGAGATATGCCGTGCAAGAGTATCTGATCAAAAAATAGAGCCGAATGGTTCGATTTTTCGGGGCTGGGCCATACTCTTTCCCGTATGACGTTATTTCATTAACCGATTACCTTGGCGGGCGCCACCGCGGCTTCAAATCGTCCGCCGTCAGACTTCTTCGCATTGCCAACGCGAACAAATAAATTACCTCGTCGGGCCAGGTGCGCGTGCGCAGCCAACGGAACTTTGATCGAATCGCGATGGAACTGGTTGGCCGAGACCGAAGAAAAGCCTCGCGCCTTGACATGCGCCGCTGAGCTGCCCAAAGAGCCGGTAAGACTGTGAGCAGCGTCAATTATCCGGAGTGGCATTGTCCGGATAATGGCCCCTGCGGCCCACAGCTTACTCCGCCATTCATTCCATTTTCTATAGAGCAGTGGTCTTCTCTTGTCTTAGCGTCAGCGAAATTCTCCCTGCTCCGCGTTGATGTGATTCCAGTTGCAGGTATCTTCGCCGGGTTCTTGCCAAAATGGTGCATGAGTTGCCCAATGCTGCACCCTTGTCTTCTCGTACAATTCATGAGCATGCTATACCGGATCCTTATCATTATTTTCCCGGGCCCGCTATGGTTGATTGAGTGGCTCATGAGGAGGATCATGCATAACGCGGACGCTGGAGAATTCCTTGGCCCGTCGCTGTGCTCTGCGGCGCTGGCTTTGTTGATACCACTCACCGCTCCTAAAGCGGTGCATGTGTCAACGCTGAATCTGCCTGAGAAATATGTTTTTCCGGCAACTTATTCGATCCGTAAGATTGGAGATGAGCAACTTGTAGGTGTTGTTCTGATCGTATTGCTGATGGGACTCGCCGCATGGACTGTCTGCTTATACTTGAGCCTTGGCGGAACTCTACCGTCGCCGCTCAGGAAACGGCTCGAACCGTACGACGTCCAACTATCGATCGGAGCTATAGTGTACGCAATCGCGGCGGTATTGACGGAAGTGAAGGAACACACATGATTGACTTTGTGAGCATGTGGAGCGGTCTAAAGCCTCTTGCAGTCGTATACTTTGTCTTGGCGGTCGGCTACTTCGTCACTTGGAGTGCCTTGAAAAGACGGCCGCGTATAGAAACTTACGTTCTCTCTGACTCAAAGGGCCACAAAGTGACGGTTGAGTTGGACTCTGCCGCGCCTGCCAACGAACGTGCGCGTGTCATGAACGAAAAAATTCATTGTCTGGATGAAAAGGCTGCCGGGAACTTAGAGCCGTCGTCCGCGCCGGCGCCGGGTGTGCGGGCTGCTCACGAGCCAGCGTCTGCGGCAGCTGATCGACCTGAGGAAGGCCGCGCCGGGCGCTAGTCAGCACCAGCTGGCGATGTGACGCAAGCGCACGCGCTGCTGCCGGAGGCGAGAATGCTAGCAAGTTCACAATCTCCAACGGCCGATCTTCAAAATATGCCAGGGTGATCGTCCAGAAGCTGTCATCGGCGGACTAGGCCGAAAGCCGGGCCGCGAGAAAATCCACGAAGGTGCGCACCTTGGCCGACAGGTGCTTGCGGCTGGGGTACACCGCGTACACCCCTAATTCCCCGGACTGCCACTCGGGCAAGATCCTGACCAGGCGCCCCGCCGCGATATCCGTGCCGACGATGAACTGCGGCTGGAACAGCACGCCGGCGCCGGCGACCGCCGCAAGCCGCAGGATGTCGCCGTTGTCCGCCTTGATCGGACCGGAAACCGGCACCACGGTCACCCCATCCGGGCCTTCGACCCGCCATTCCCCACCTGTCCCCGTGAGCGTATAACCGAGGCAGGCGTGCCCGGCCAGATCGGCCGGCGATGTTGGCATGCCGTGCTTGGCCAGATAGGCAGGAGCGGCGCAGACCACGCTGCGTACCCCGCCGATCTTGCGCGCGATGAGGTCGGACTCGGCCAGGGCGCCGATCCGCACGGCGAGGTCGAAGGCTTCCTCGACGAGGTCCACCTTGCGGTCGCTCAGCGAAATGTCGAGCTGCACCTGCGGGTAGCTTTGCGCATATTCCCCGATGATCGATGCCAGCCTATGTTGGCCGTAGGACAGCGGCATGCTGACTTTCAGCATGCCCCGCGGGTTGCTCGTCATCTGGCTGGCTGCCTGTTCGGCTTCCTCGACGTCGCTGATGATCTGGGCGCTCCGTTGGTAGAACTCGCGCCCGGTTTCGGTCAGGCTGAGCTTGCGCGTCGTCCGGTTCAGGAGGCGCGTGCCGAGATGTTCCTCGAGTTTTTGGACTTGCTTGGACGCCATGGCCCTTGAGGTGTCCAGTCTGGTCGCGGCGACGGCGAAACTACCGCCGTCGACCACGGCCACGAATACTTTCATCGCCGAGAGAAGGTCCATTTTGCGCTGATTGTCAACTTAAAGGAAATAGTCTAGCCACTGATCACTCCTTTATCAACAAAGCTGCCAGGAATAGGATGTGAATCATGTTGTTGGCGCTCTCGATTCAAGGAGGAATTACATGGCTCTGCTCCCCAGTATTTTTGTTTCGCATGGCTCGCCCATGCTTGCCCTGCAAGACAGCCCTGCGCGCCGCTTCCTGCAGGAGCTCGGCACGTCCCTGGCCCGTCCGGCTGCGATTCTCGTCGTCTCGGCGCATTGGCAAACTGCCGGCGCAGCGGCGCTGAGCCTGGCGCAGCAGCCCGAGACGATCCATGATTTCGGCGGCTTTCCGCGCGCCTTGTTCGAGATCCAGTACCCGGCGCCGGGCGCGCGCTCGCTCGCCGAACGCGCTGCCGGCCTGCTGGAAACTGCAGGTTTCGCGGTCAGCCGCAGTGCCGAGCGCGGCCTGGACCATGGCGCCTGGGTGCCGCTGAGCCTGATGTACCCGGCTGCGGACATCCCGGTCACGCAGCTGTCGATCCTGCACGGTGCGGGTCCGGCAGAGCACGAACGGCTTGGGCGCGCGCTCGAAACCTTGCGCGGGGAGGGCGTGCTCGTTGTCGGGTCAGGTTCGCTGACGCACAACCTGTACGAATTCCGCGGGCAGGGAATTGACGCACCAGTTCCGAATTGGGTGAGCGAGTTCGAAGCCTGGATGAAGGCCCGCCTGGAAAACAGCGATCGCGCCGCGCTGCTGGACTATCGCCAGGTAGCGCCGTTTGCCGCCCACAACCATCCGACTGAAGAGCATCTGCTGCCCTTGTACGTCGCGATGGGCGCGGCCGGTCCAAATGCCCGGGCAAGCCTGCTGCACTCGAGCTTCGAGCACGGCGTGCTGGCCATGGACGCGTATGCTTTTGATTGAGGAGATGAGATGACTGCCAAGCTAAATGACGTTCTCGTCGACCCGGTCTCGGGATTGGCGCACCGGGTCCGTCCCGCTGGGGCCGCGCAGCCGAAGGCACATTGCCTTCTCCTGCTGCACGGCGTCGGCGCCAACGAGAGCGGGTTCGTCGAACTGGCGCGCCAGATGGATCCGCGCCTGGTCGTGATCCTGGTCCGTGGTCCGGTCGTGTTCGGGCCGGCGCAGTTTGGCTGGTTTCCAGTGCGCTTCGAGCAGGCCGGGCCGGTCATCGATGCCGAACAGGCCGAGCGGTCCCGCTCCAAACTGGTCAGCTTCATCCACCAGCTGCCGAAGGCATATGACATTGATCCAGAGCGAATCTGGATCGCCGGGTTCAGCCAGGGAGGAATCATGAGCGCAAGCGTGGGGCTGACGGCGCCGGCCAGCATCGCTGGCTTCGCCATACTGAGCGGCAGGATATTGCCGGAGGTCCTGCCAGCCGTGCAGCACAGCCCGCAGCTGCGAAGCGTGCACGCGTTCGTGGCGCACGGGGTTCAGGACCAAAAACTGGGCGTGCATTTTGCGCATCACGCAAAGGCGGTGCTATCGGAACTCGAGCTGCCGCTGGATTACCGCGAGTACGCCGCCGGCCATGTTCTCGATGACGCAATGGTCGGCGATTTCAAGCAATGGCTGGGCCAGCGCATCGATCAGAAAACGGCTGCGACTGGCAAAGTACGCTAATTCGCTGTGCGCCAACCCAGCACGATGATCGACATACCGAGTAAGGCTACAGCCGCGCCCACCCAATCCAGCGGCGACAGCTTTACGCCATCCACAACCCTCAGCCAGACCAAGGCGGTAGCCACGTAGACGCCACCGTAGGCGGCATAGACGCGACCGCTAGCGGCCGGATGAAGCGTCAGCAACCAGACAAAAAGCGCCAGGCTTGCCGCCGCCGGAACCAGTAACCACATCGGCCCGTCCTTGCGGAGCCAAAGGTAGGGCAGAAAGCAGCCAACTATCTCGGCGAGCGCCGTCACAATGAAAAGGCTGGCTGTTTTCAAAATCAAGATGAATTGCTCCAGAGGTGACAGGTGTCACCATGATAGCCGGCAGCCAGGGAGTACCGCGTTTTCCCTAACCGCAACAGCCGCGCTGCAATTGGATTGGTGGGCACTTCACGCTGCCGTATGAACAGAACACGCAGCAGTCGCCAGGCTTCGGACGCAAGACGACTGCGCAGCCCTTGCACTCGTAGTAGAACTGGCAGGCGTCGGTGGGCATGGTCTCGTGGTTGCTCAGTCCACAGTGCGGGCAGGTCACGACGGAATCAAGGATTGCTCCAGCCATCGCATTATTTGTTGGAAGTGGGGGCAACATGTTCATTTTCGCTTTATGGCAGCAAGCCGTTGTTTTCGTAGTAGCGGATCGCCTTGCACCCGAAGCTACTTCAGGTGGTCTTATCGTGAACTTTATCAGACATTTAACTCAACGCGACGCAAGCGCGGCTGCACGGTTCCAACCTTGCGCCGTATATGCGCGAGCGCGACCACGCCGAACAGCAGCATCGCGTACTGCCCTGGCTCCGGCACCGCACTCACGGTCCACGTGGCGCTCGACAATGGCTCGACGGACTGGAACCAGAAGCCCTCCGTCTCATGCACCCCGCCCGGGTGCACCACATCGGTTTCCCGTGATGCCTGGAAAAAAGTGTAGGAATCGACGCCTGGCAAGGCGGTATCGAAGACGATGTTCCGTGCAATGTCCACACTTGAGAGGAAAGGGGTCTTTGACGATACAACCTGGGAACTGGCCCAGATCTTCATGCCGTCGGTGGCGTTGCCCCAGCCATTGGCATAGGCCGAATGGGCTTCCCTCCCAAACCATTCCATCGGGCGGTACAGGCTTACCTCGGCGTTGGACTGGTCGATCGTCCATGAATAACTGCGCCCGTTGATCGTGAGCTCGCCTTTGCTGGCGCCGCTGAACGTGTCGTTCCGGTACGTGGTTGCCAGCGATGATGATTCGAGGTTCGTCAGCTTGCTCGTGTCGACCGTAATCGACATCGTGAACTTCATCCCGGCAAGCGGGATGTCCGCGCCAGGCGAGGAATAGACGAACGTGCTCAGCTGGTCGTAGCCTTGGGCAACTGTTCCGCTGGTGGTGAAGGTCACGACCGGCGCGTCCGCTCGCGCGGCGCCTGTGGCGATTGCGAAGATGCCGGCGACGGCAAGCGGTTTGAAGATGGGTTTCATGAGCGCCTCCACGTTGTTTGTATCTGTGAAGGTCAAGTTAGCACTGGAGCCGGGGAGGTGGCGCGCCGATGAGGCCGCTTGTCGCGGAATAGCGACTCAGCTTTATTCGCCCCATGCGCCCATGAGCGAACAGCCGGTGGCGGTCCGCTCGAGCGAAGGGCTAGCCTGTGCTAGGCTGGACAGGTTACGCAAGCGCTCAACAGGAAGCGCGACGCTCTACCAGGCAGCGTACGGGCGCGGGCAGAAAGGAACGCAGCCAAGTGCCGACGGCCGCCTCGCGACGCTGCCAGAAGAGGCCGGTGGCAATAACGATCAGTCCGATCGCGGTAAGTGCAACCGGGAACAGCATGCTGTCCTTGAACACGGTGTGCGACAGATGACCAAGGTATAGCGCCACGCCAGCTCCCCCAAAAACGGCGAAAACCCGACGAGAGAGAGCGGCGCCAACGGCGATCAACAAGAGGTTAATGCAGCAGTACAGGAACTTACCGAGTTCGCTGTTCGAATCCATGCTCGTCAGACCACCCCAAAAGGTGAGCACGCCGAAGACATAGAGCCAGAAGGCAAAGTCCCTAGGCTGTCGAGAACGAACATCTAACCAGAAGGCGATGAGGGTCATCGCAAGTCCAAACCAGGTTGAAACTAGCTTGCCTCGGTCGGAAAAGAAGCTCGTCGTGTCGCCGCCGAACAGGAAAGGCGTCAGATCCATGCTCATGTACCAGAGCGTCACTGCAATTGGCATAACCAGAAATGGGAGTCGGTAGCGCCAAAGGGCGATGGTGCCGGCCGCGAGCGTCGCGAACTCCATGATCACCCAGCGCCAGTCGATCCGAGTGTGGTAGTCGCGATAAGCCCATTTTGTCGAACCATCCGAGGGCCAGAAGCCAAGTGCGTGCTGGGCGCCGTAGATGGCAAGCGGAACCAGGACTACCGCAAGCGCAGCGGTAATGCCTGCTGGAAGAGCCAAGTGCCGCCTGCCAAGGAGGTATTCCGTCAGGACGAGAGCGATGCTACTGTAGCAGACCGAGATGAGAAGTAGGCCGGTGCCCCCGAAGCGTTCCCAGCCGAGCGTCATGAACAGGGTCATCGCTCCTATCGCGATCATCCCTCCAAGGTAGTACAAGATATGCGTCGGCTTGAAGCTCGGCGTCTCGCGCTCACGCTCAACAAGGAAGGCCCAGAGTGCGACGCTCTGCTCCTCTCTAAGCAGCCCCTTGGCTGTCGCCTCATCAAGGACAGTTCGTGTGACTTGCATGTGGTTGGCTCCCAGAGTTCTGTGCCGGATTGTGCAGTCAATGTCCGTTCCTACTCACGCACATAGCGCAAGTGTGTAGCAGTTGGACTTTGAAGCACATTGTCAATTCGGAACTGCGACACTGACTCGTGCAGGTTCTCGAAGAGACGCCTTCCGCCGCTGAACAGGACTGGCGCTAGGGCAATTTCGAGCTCGTCGATGACAGCCATGTTCAAGTACTGTTGGATCACGTCCGCGCCGCCTGAGATCCGAATATCGCGACCGCTCGCAGACTCGCGAGCCTGCCTGAGGGCACTTTCCACTCCGTCGTTGACGAAGTAGAAGGTCGTACCGCCTGGGCGGACCCAAGGTTCACGCTTCTCGTGAGTTAGAACGTACACCGGTGTGTGGAACGGCGCCTCCTCTGGCCAAGCGCGCTCGCCCTGTTCGAACATTCGCTTCCCCATGATGTTGGCGCCGATGCGCTCCGTGGTTTTCCGAAGCATGTCATTTACGGGGCCGGTCTCTCCCCCGGGACCCAGCTTGAGGTTCTCACGGAAGAGCTGCTGGTTAAATATCCAGCGCATCAGCGCACCCCACTTTGCGCCCCAGTTCTTGTACTCGGGCTTATCCCAATTCTCCATGGTCATTCCTTCTGGTGCCATGTAGCCGTCAAGGCTTAACCCGATGTTTACGAATACCTTGCTCATGATTTTCCTCTCATCGCTCTGGATGTCGCCAAACTGCGTGTTTAACAGGGCAGCTCGCGCCGTTATGCAAGCAGCGAGCCGTTATGCAAGTTCGTTGAATCGTCCGAAACCGGCGCCAGTACTGGCCTTTGTAGATTCGTCCGATTTATCAGGACAGATAAAAATCCAGGAAAGACGGACAGGCGGAGAGTCGTCAAGGACCGGAGCTAGTGTAGGGAAAAATTGCCTGACATGCAACGAAATACGCGGACTGAACCGACCGGCGTCTGCAGAAAACAAAAAAATACGCGAAAATAACGGGTTACGTTCCCACCCACCATCCTCTCGCCATGTCCGATTTAGCTTCTTCGTCCCTTCGTCGCCGCGCCGACATCACCCCGAGGCCGCTCGGCGTTTCGCTTTTTCTCATCGTGCTCGGCGCGTGGTATCTCGCGCAGAACGTCGGCGCGCGCCAGTCCGCGCTGTTCGTGGTCGGCGCGCTGCTCGGCGTCTCGCTTTATCACGCGACGTTCGGCTTTACGTCCTCGTGGCGCGTCTTCATTGCCGATGGACGCGGCGCCGGTCTGCGTGCGCAAATGCTCATGCTCGCGGTCGGCGTGGCGCTGTTTTTTCCGGCGTTGGCAAGCGGCACGCTGTTCGGCACGCCCGTCACCGGCCTCGTGTCGCCCGCAGGCACGTCGGTGATCGTGGGCGCATTCATCTTCGGCATCGGCATGCAGCTGGGCGGCGGTTGCGCGTCCGGTACGCTCTACACGGTCGGCGGCGGAAGCACGCGCATGATCGTGACGCTGATCGCGTTCATCGCCGGTTCGCTGATCGGCAGCGCGCACATGCCGTTCTGGACCTCGCTGCCTCAACTCAAGCCGGTGTCCCTCGTCAATGCGCTGGGCCTTGCGCCCGCGCTCGCGCTGAACTGGATCGTGTTTGCGCTGATCGCGGCAATCACGGTTGTCGTCGAAAAGCGCCGTCACGGCCGGCTCGTCGCCCCGCCTGTGCAGCCAGCGCGTGCCTCGACGTGGCTGCACGGTCCGTGGCCGCTGATCGCCGGCGCCATCGCGCTCGTCGTGCTCAACTTCGCGACGCTCGCGCTGTCCGGGCGGCCGTGGGGCGTGACGTCCGCGTTCGCGCTGTGGGGCGCGAAGGCCGCGTCGCTGATCGGTGTCGACGTTGCGAGCTGGACGTACTGGTCCACCAAGGCGAACGCTGCCGCGCTCGCCGCGCCGGTGTCGCATGACGTGACCTCGGTGATGGACATCGGCATCGTGCTCGGCGCGATGCTCGCGGCGGCGCTCGCGGGCCGCTATGCGCCGGTGTGGCGCCTGCCGCTGCGCTCGTTCGTCGCGGCGGTCGTCGGCGGCTTGATGCTCGGCTACGGCGCGCGTCTCGCTTATGGCTGCAACATCGGCGCGTATTTCAGCGGCATCGTGTCGGGAAGCCTGCACGGCTGGCTTTGGCTCGTCGCCGCGTTCGTCGGAAACGTCATCGGCACACGGCTGCGTCCGCTGTTCGGCCTCGAAGTCGAACGCCTGAAGCCAAGCGCGTGCTGAACCCGCTGTAGCGAGTCACCTCGGCCGAGGCCGAGGTTTCAGAGATCGAACTTCAGCTCCGCGACGTAGGTGCGCTGCGGGTAAGGGTGGAAGTTCCAGTATTGATAGTTGTTCAGGTTGTCGATGCCGATGGCCGCCGTCCAGTGCTTGTCGAGACGGTAGGTCATGCGCGCGTCGACGGTGAAGTACTTGCTGGCGCCCTGGTACGCGAAACCGTTGGGATCGGAGTTGTCGAGCGTCGAGTACTGCTTTCCGCTGTACCGGGCGGCCAGCGTCCGCGCGAGCGCGTCGCTGGCGCGGTAGGTAGCCTCGCCGGTGGCTCGCCATTGCGGGATCCGCGGCTGCCACTTGCCCACGCTGGCAGG
>JBJMVW010000230.1:0-27951 GCA_045810465.1 Massilia sp.
ATCGACTTGGCCGGCGAGTGGTCGAGCCATGGCAGCGTGGCCAGGATCACCACCGACGAACCGAACAGCACCACACCCCAGAACTTGGCGTCGAGCACCTGCGGCAGCATGCCGATCTCGGCCAGGATCGCCACCACGGCAATCGCGGCCTTGGTCTTGAACGACAGGCGCGACCTGAGCCAGATGAACACGACGTACGCGGCGAGGCCGGCCATCACGATCCACATGAAGTCGGCGGTGGTGGCGCGCAGCACCGAGTAGAACGGCGTGAAGTACCAGGTCGGCGCGATGTGCGGCGGGGTCTTCATCGAGTCGGCCGGCAGGAAGTTGTTGTACTCGAGGAAGTAGCCGCCCATCTCGGGCGCGAAGAACACGACCGCCGAGAAGATCAGCAGGAACACCGAGACGCCGAACAGGTCGTGCACCGTGTAGTACGGATGCGACGGGATCGAGTCGAGCGGGTGGCCGTCCGGGCCGAGGGTTTCCTTGACCTCGACGCCGTCCGGGTTCGACGAGCCGACTTCATGCAGCGCGATCAGGTGCGCCGCCACCAGGCCCAGCAGGACCAGCGGAATCGCGATCACGTGGAACGCGAAGAAGCGGTTCAGGGTCGCGTCGGACACCACGTAGTCGCCGCGGATCCACAGCGACAGGTC
The DNA here is from genome assembly GCA_045810465.1 of Massilia sp. Classification (GTDB taxonomy): domain Bacteria; phylum Pseudomonadota; class Gammaproteobacteria; order Burkholderiales; family Burkholderiaceae_D; genus Telluria. Next base: position 657 of record JBJMVW010000230.1, read on the forward strand.
GGGGCCGATGAACGGGATCGCGCCGAACAGGTTGACGATCACCTGCGCGCCCCAGTATGACATCTGGCCCCACGGCAGCAGGTAGCCGAAGAAGGCTTCGGCCATCAGCGCCAGGAAGATGAAGAAGCCGAACAGCCAGATCAGCTCGCGCGGTTTGCGGTACGAGCCGTACAGCAGGCCGCGCGTCATGTGCAGGTAGACAATGATGAAGAAGGCCGACGCGCCGGTCGAGTGCATGTAGCGCACCAGCCAGCCCCACGGCACTTCGCGCATGATGTATTCGACCGAGCCGAACGCGAGGGTGGCGTCCGGTTTGTAGTGCATGGTCAAAAAGATGCCGGTGACGATCTGCAGCACCAGCACCAGCATCGCCAGCGAGCCGAAGATGTACCAGATGTTGAAGTTCTTCGGGGCGTAGTAGCGGCCCCACTGCTCGTTCCACAGCTTGGTCAACGGGAAGCGGTCATCGATCCAGGCCAGGGTTTTCTCGCCGCGGCTGGCGCTGTCCGGCAGTTTGGTTTCCTTGAAAGCGGTGCCCATGATTACGCCTCGCCTTTCTCGTCTTTGCCGATCAACAGCTTATTGTCGGACAGGTACATGTAGGGCGGGACGTCGAGGTTGGTCGGCGCCGGCTTGTTCTTGAACACGCGCGCGGCCAGGTCGAAGGTCGAGCCGTGGCAAGGGCACAAGAAGCCGCCATGCCAGTCGTCCGGCAGGTTCGGCTGGGCGCCTTCGGCAAAGCGGGAAGAGGGCGAGCAGCCCAGGTGGGAACAGATGCCGACCACCACCAGCACTTCCTTGTGCTCGCTGCGCGAACGGGTTTCGTTCTTGCAGTACTCGGGCATCGGCAACTGGTAGATCTTGTCGGAAGCCGGGTCGGCGACCTTGTCGTCGTTCCTCGTCACACTGGCCATCATCTCCGGCGTGCGGCGCAGGATCCAGACCGGCTTGCCGCGCCATTCGACGACCTTCATTTCACCCGGCTTGACATCCGAAATGTCGACTTCGACCGGCGCGCCTGCCGCCTTGGCGCGCTCGGAAGGCTGGAAAGTGCTGACCAGTGCTCCCGCCGTGGAAACACCGACTACGCCGCCCGCCGCACATGTCGCGACGAGCAGGCCGCGTCGGCCCGTATGGACCTGCTTCTCATTACTCATACCAACCCCACTCCGTGAAAATACGAAACTTAAGAATCAATAAAGAGCTTCCAGCAACACAAAATTATATGTGAACACATAACGTTATTGGAGAAAATATTGAGATGCCGTCAATTGTGGGATGCACGTACCGCGCTCGGGGCCAGTCAGCGGTAAATACATTCCGGTCGGCGTGCACAGCGGCGCCCGACCGGGGGGAACCTGCGCCTGCACTCCGGCTTCTAACCGCTTGCGGTATCATCCGTTAGTGATTTCGACAATTTTTCAGGAGTGATCGATGGCGATGTTAGAGGAGTTCAAACGTTTTGCCTTGCGCGGCAACGTGATCGACCTGGCCGTGGGCGTGATCATTGGCGGCGCGTTCGGGCGCATTGTCGAGTCGCTCGTGCAGGACGTCATCATGCCGCCGGTTGGCAAGCTGTTCGGCGGCCTCGACTTCTCCAGCTTCTACATCCCCTTGAATCACCAGGCAAGCTCGCTGCCGCTGGCCGAAGCGAAAAAGGCCGGCGCCGTACTCGCTTACGGCAATTTCCTGACGGTTCTGCTCAACTTCGTCATCCTCGCCTTCATTATTTTCCAAATGGTGCGCCTGATGAACCGCATGCGCAACCGTGTACTGCCCGAGCAGGTCAAAGAGCCGGCCACCCCGGAAGACATCGTGCTGCTGCGAGAAATCCGCGACGCACTCAAGCGCTGAGCACACCCACCGGATTGCCCCCATGCGGCGCTACTGGCTCCTCTTCGCCCAGACCGTGACGGTCGCGCTGGCGCTGTATTTCGTGGTCGCCGCGCTGCGCCCCGACTGGCTCGCGCGTAGCCCGGTGCCGGCCCAGGTCGGCGCCGGTCCGCGCGGCGTGCCAGTGCTGCAGGCGCCGCCGCTGCCGGCCTCCGACAGCTACCGCGTTGCGGCCGGCAAGGCGATGCCGGCAGTCGTCAACATCCTGACCAGCAAGGCGCTGCGCGAAGCCCATCCGCTGCTCAAGGACCCGTTTTTCCGCCGCTTTTTTGGCGACCGCCTGCCGCGCGACGAGCAGATGGCCAGCCTCGGCTCGGGCGTGATCGTCAGCAGCGACGGCTACATCCTGACCAATTACCACGTGGTCGAAGCGGCCGACGAGATCGAGGTCGGCCTGGCCGACGGCCGCAAGGCCGCCGCCAAGATCGTCGGCACCGACCCCGAGACCGACCTGGCGGTCATCCGCATCAACGAGCGCAACCTGCCGGTCATGGTGCTCGGCCATGCCGACGAGGCGCGCGTCGGCGACGTCGTGCTGGCGATCGGCAACCCGTTCGGCGTCGGCCAGACCGTCACGATGGGCATCATCTCGGCGCTCGGGCGCAACAACTTGCACATCAACCACTTCGAAAACTTCATCCAGACCGATGCCGCCATCAACTTCGGCAACTCGGGCGGGGCGCTGGTGGACAGCCATGGCGACCTGCTCGGCATTAACTCGGCGATCTATTCGCAGACCGGCGGCTCGGTCGGCATCGGCTTCGCGATACCGGTCTCGACCGCCAAACAGGTGCTCGAGTCGATCATCAGGCACGGCCAGGTGGTGCGCGGCTGGATCGGCGTCGAGTCGCAGGACATCACGCCTGAGCTGGCCGACAACTTCGGCCTCGGCCGCAAGAGTGGCGCGATCATCGCCGGCGTGGTGCGCGGCGGCCCGGCCGACCGCGCCGGCATGCGGCCGGGCGACATCCTGCTCACTGTCCAAGGCAAGCAGGTCGCCAGCACCAGCGACATGCTCAACCTCATCGCCCAGCTCGCCCCCGGCGGCAAGGCCAAGATGACGGTCATGCGCAACAACCGCCAGTCCACGCTCGACGTCATGGTCGGCAAGCGGCCGCGCCAGACCCCGTAGTTTTTCGTAATCCCTTTTTTCAGGACAAACATGCACCTGCGCGATTTGACGCAATTTTTAAGCGAGCTCAGCGAGAACAACAACCGCCCCTGGTTCATCATGAACAAGCCGCGCTACGACATCCTGCGCGAAGAATACCTCGCCGTCGTCACCGAGCTGATCCGCGAACTGGGCAAGTTCGACCGCGCGGTGGCGGCCTGCGACCCGAAAAAGGCGATGTTCAGGATCAACCGCGACATCCGCTTTTCGAACGACAAGACGCCGTACAAGACGCGCTTCTCGGCCGGCATCACGCCCAGCGACAAGCGGCGCCCGAGCGCGGCCGGCGGGCCGACCTACTACTTCCATATTGAAGGCAGCGGCCGCATGCTGTTCGGCGCCGGCGAGCACCTGCCGCCGTCGCACCGGCTCAAGGCGATCCGCGAACACATGGTCAACGATGCGACAGGCTTCGCCAAAATGTTGAAGAATAAACAGCTGCGCGCCACCTACGGCGACCTGCAGGCGGAAGACAAGCTGCAACGGCCGCCGAAGGGTGTCGATCCCAGCCACGAGCACATCGAATACCTGAAGCTGAAGAGTTTTTTCGTGTGGACCGAGGTCGACCTCGAACTGAACGCACCGGACAAGCTGGTGCCGACCCTGGCGCGCGGCTTCAAGGACGCCGTCGCGTTTGTCACGTGGCTGCGCGGGGTGCCGCAAACTTACGACGAGCAATAGACGGACAAAAAACAGGGAGGGCGACATGGCCTTGCAACACGCAGCATCGGGCGAACGGATACCACTCACGCGCAGCGACGACGATATCGCGCATTTCACGTCGGTGGCGCTGGTCAAGACCGATCACATGGAATTGATCCGGCTGGTGGTTCCGACGGAAAAGCCGATGCCCGAGCACTGGGTCGAGGGCGAGGTCACGCTGCTGTGCCTGGAAGGCGAGCTGGCGGTCGACGCGCACGGACGCACAACGGTGTTGCGGCCGAACGAAATGCTGTACCTGGACGGCGGGGTGCCGCATGGGATCCGCGCGAACGTGGATGCGGTGGGCTTGATGACGATCTTGCTGCACCCCGGCGACAATGCGGGCGGGCCGGTGGACGAGGCGCGCAGGGCGGCGGAGTGAACCAGCAGACGCACGTCGTTCCCGCGGAAGCGGGAACCCATGCTGAGTTTGCTACGACACGAGCTGTCGAGCGGTCGAAAACTTGGCAGGATTGCTAGCTCGGCATGGATTCCCGCCTGCGCGGGAATGACGTGCCCACGCGCTGGCGCGACGCGGACCTCACGCGTGCGCTCGAGAGCGCACCCTACGGTTTTTACGCCAACTCGTCCCGCGGATCGCGCGCGAGCAGCTTGCCGACCATATCGGTGGCATTGTCGCCGTCGAACAGGACTCCGGCCACCGCATTGGTGATCGGCATATCCACGCCCATGTTGCGCGCCAGTTCACGTACCGCCTTGGCGCACGGCACGCCTTCGGCCACGTGCCCCAGCTCGGCGACGATCGTCGCCAGCGGCTTGCCTTGCGCCAGCGCCAGCCCGACGCGCCGGTTGCGCGACAGGTCGCCGGTGCAGGTCAGGATCAGGTCGCCCATCCCGGTCAGCCCCATGAACGTGCTGGTCTTGCCACCGAGCGCGGTGCCGAGCCGGGTGATCTCGGCCAGTCCGCGCGTGATGAGCGCGGCGCGCGCGTTCAGTCCCAGCCCCAGCCCGTCGGCCGCGCCGGTCGCGATCGCCAGGATATTCTTGACCGCGCCGCCGACCTCGACGCCCACCATGTCGTCACAGGAATAGACGCGGATGTTGCGGCCATGCACCGCCGATACCACGCGCTCGCGCAGCGCTTCCGATGCCGAGGCGACGGTCAGTGCGCACGGCAACCCGCGCGCCACTTCCTGTGCGAACGACGGCCCCGACAAGGCGGCCCCGGGCACGCCATCGCCCAGCACCTCGCGCACCACCTGGTGCGGCAGCAGCCCGGTTTCGTATTCGAAGCCCTTGCACAGCCACACGATGTTGGGGATCGCGCGGCCCTTCAGCTGGCCGAGCAGCGGACGCAGCCCGGCCACCGGGCAGGCCGCGATCAGCAGCGGGCGCTGGTCCGGCGCGGCGTCGAGCAGGTGCGCCAGCGCCGCGTCGAAGTCGGCCGTCACGCCCAGGGCCGGGGGCAGCGCGAAGCCCGGCAGGTATGCCGCGTTCTCGCGCGCCGCCGCGGTGTCGCGCATCGCCGCGCCGTTGCGGCCCCACAGCAGCACGTCGTGGCGCGCGGCCAGTGCGATGGCGACCGCGGTGCCCCAGGCGCCGGCGCCGAGGACGGAAATCTTGTGTGTTGTTTTGGGTTCGAGCATGAAAACCGAGGGAATAGTCAGAGGCCCCAGACGTCGGCCGCGCGTGCGTATCCGCTGATGCCGTCGCGGTGGCGCACGCGCACCCATGCAGCTGGCCGCGGGTCGACCAGCTCGAGCAGCACGCCCTTGTCGGCCGTGAACACGACCGGTTCGTCGTCATCCGGTCCGGAGCGCACCCGCGCGCTCGCCACCCGCACCACGACATTGCGGCGCGCCGACAGTGTCCTGGCGTCGAGCCAGGCCAGGTCGCCGCTCACATCGCGCACCTTGGCCCAGTCGCCGTACGTGGTGACGACCTCGACCGGCATGCCGCGCGGTGCGACGAACAGCTTGCCGCCTTTCGGCGAGGGGGCGTCGTACAGGATCGCCACGGGCGTGCCGATGGTCCGGAAATCGAAGGCGAACGCGGCGTTCGAGGCCAACAGCAGGGTCAGGCTTGCGAACAGTCGGGTAGGGTGCATGGGCGGGGCCTTGGCCTGGAGCATCCAGAAGCCGGGGGAACAGGGCCGGCGGCAGTCGCGCCGCGCGGCCCGGTCGGGATTTACTGCTGGATCTGGGTCGATGCGCCGGCGGCGGCTTCAGCCATGGCCTGGCGGCGCTGCTGGTAGAACACTTCGAAGTTGATCTCCGCCAGGTGGACCGGCGGGAAACCGGCGCGGGTGATCACGTCGGCGATATTGCTGCGCAGGTAAGGATAGACGATGTTCGGGCAGCCGATGCCCAGCAGCGGATCCATCTGCTCGTCCGGAATGTTGCGCGCTTCAAAGATGCCGCCTTGCTTGCCTTCGACCAGGAACGCAACCTTGTCCTTGACCTTGGCGGTCACGGTGATCGTCACGGTCGACTCGTAGATGCCTTCGGCAATCGCTTCCGCGCCCACATCCAGCGACACCTCGATGGTTGGCGCTTCCTGCTCGAGGAAGATGGCCGGGGAATTCGGTTGTTCCAGCGACAAGTCCTTCAGGTAGACACGTTGGATTTGAAATACGGGTTGCAGGTTTTCGTCAGCCATGGAACGCTTTCGTTAGATGTATGAAGAACGGCTCGTGGCCGTTCCGAATGTGCTTGCTGTTGCGGGCGACGGCAATTGTAGCAAAAACAACTCGCTTGCAATAGCCGTCGTCGCTGGGGGGTAGTGGCGTCTCAGCCGCCATTTAACAAGGGATCGAGGCGTCCCGCCTGATCGAGCGCATACAAGTCGTCGAAACCGCCGACATGGGTGTCGCCCACGTAAATTTGCGGCACCGTCCGGCGCCCGGTCTTTTGCATCATGACCTGGCGCTGCTCGGGATCGAGGTCGACGCGGATCCTTTCGATGTCGGTCACGCCCTTCGCTTCAAGCAGGCGCTCGGCGCGCACGCAGTAGGGGCAGCTTGCGGTGTGGTAGAGAACAACATGGGCTGTCATGGGCTTTCCTTCCATTCTTGGGTTACTTGGTCACCGGCAAACCGGCCGCCTGCCAGGCGCTGATGCCGCCTTCGAGGCTGTACACGTCTTCGAACCCGGCGGCGGCCAGTTGCCGCGCTGCCTTGTCCGAGCGCACGCCGCTTTGGCACAGGACCACCACGGTACGGTTTTTCGATTTATCCAGTTCGGCGATCCGGCTGGACAAGTCTGCCAGCGGAATGTTTTTCGCGTCGCGCAGATGGCCGGCCGCAAATTCGTCGCTATTGCGCACGTCGACAATCGTGGTCTTGCCGCGATTGATCATCTGGGTTACCTGCAGCGCGGTGGCGCGGCGCCCGCTCGGGCGCAGGGCTGGCCACAGCAGTGCGCCGCCCGACAGCACCACGATTGCCACGACAAAAATATGGTCAAGGATGAATTTCACAAAGCTTCCAATGGTTGAACTGAATCCGTGCATTATAAAATAGAAGCAGGATTGGAAATCTTTCGCACACTTTTTGAAGAAGAGCTTATGTACAAAATCGTATTCATGCGCCATGGCGAGTCCACCTGGAACCTGGACAACCGTTTTACCGGCTGGACCGATGTCGACCTGACCGAAAAAGGCGCGCTGGAGGCCAAAACCGCCGGCCGCGTGCTGCGCGAGGCCGGCTTCAGCTTCGACCTGGCCTACACCTCGGTCCTCAAGCGCGCGATCCGCACGCTGTGGCTGACGATGGACGAAATGGACATGATGTGGCTGCCGGTGAAGAACGACTGGCGCCTGAACGAGCGCCATTACGGCGCCCTGCAGGGCCTCGACAAGGCCGAAACGGCCGCCAAATATGGCGACCAGCAGGTGCTGGTCTGGCGCCGCAGCTACGACACCCCGCCGCCGCCGCTGGCCGAAGACGATCCGCGCACCTCGTTCAACGACCCGCGCTACGCCGGCCTGCCGAAGTCGAGCATTCCGCTGACCGAGTGCCTGAAGGACACCGTGGCCCGCGTGTTGCCGTGCTGGAATGAAGAAATCGCCCCGGCCATCCGCGCCGGCAGGCAGATCCTGGTCTCGGCCCATGGCAACAGCCTGCGCGCGCTGATCAAGATGCTCGACGACATCAGCGACGACGACATCGTCGGCCTCAACATTCCCAACGGCCAGCCGCTGGTGTACGAGCTCGACGCCGACCTGAAGCCGATCCGCCACTACTACCTAGGCGATCCGGCCGCGATCGCCGCCGCCCAGGCGGCGGTGGCCAACCAAGGGAAGGCCAGGTAAGTTTTGCGTTTCCCATTCAAGAAGTCGGCCGGCAGCGCGCTGCTGTGCGGCCTGTTGCTGTGCGTCGCGGCCGGGGCCGGCGCCCGGCCCACCGAGCGCAGCAAGCAGAAGGCGGCCGCCGAAGCGCAGCGCGCCGGTATCCAGCAACAGCTCAGTGCGCTCAAGCGCGACATCGGCCGCACCGAGGACGCCAAGGACGACGCGGCCGACGAACTGGCCGAGTCGGAAGAGGCGATTTCGAACGCCAACCGGGCGCTGCACGACCTGGCCCAGGAGCAATCCCAGACCAATGCCTCGTTGCAGGACCTTGCCAACGAACAGGAGCGCCTGGCCAAGACTATTGCCGCCCAGAAGCAGCAGCTGGCCAGGCTGCTGCGCAAACACTACGTGGCCGGCAATGAGGACCGGATCAAGCTCTTGCTATCGGGCGACAACCCGAACCGGATCAACCGCGACCTGCAACTGATGGCTTACGTGTCGCAGGCCCAGGCCCGGCTGCTGGCCGCGCTGCGCGCCAACCTGGCGCAGGTCGAGGCCAATCGCGACAAGGCCGAGAATGCCAAGCAGGAGCTGGAAGAAATCGCGCAGGAGCAGCGCGAACAGAAGGCCGTGCTGGAAAAGGAAAAGGCGCACCGCGCCCAACTGCTGACCAGCTTGTCGTCGCGACTGGTTACCCAGCGCAAGCAGGCTGACAGCCTCGAGCGCGACGAACAGCGGATGAGCGGGCTGGTCGACAAGCTGACCCGGCTGATCCGCGAACAGGCCGAGGCCGAGAAGCGGCGCCAGGCGGCGCTGGCCGCCGCCAGGGCCAAGGCCGAGGCCGAGGCCAAGGCGCGCGCACTGGCGATGGCGCGCGCGAAGGCGGCGCAAGCCGAGCGCGAACGCCTGGCGCAGCAGCACGCCAAGCCGGGCACGCGGCCGGCCAGGCCGGCGCCGGCGCCCGAAGAACCGGCGCTGGCCGAGCAGCCCAAGCCGGCCGAACCGAAGCCGGAGGCGGCGCCGCAGCAGGACATCACGCTGGCGCCGGCGGCGCCGGACGGCGCGTTCGCCAGCCTGCGCGGGCGCCTCGGCGCCCCGATCGCCGGCAAGATCGCGGCGCGCTTCGGCGCCAAGCGCGGCGACGGTCCTGCCTGGCGCGGCATGTTCATCAAGGCGCCCGAAGGCACCGACGTGCGCGCGGTGGCCGGTGGACGGGTGGTGTTCGCGAACTGGATGCGCGGCTTTGGCAACCTGATCATCGTCGACCACGGCAGCGAGTACCTGTCGATCTACGGCAATAACCAGACCCTGCTCAAGCACGCCGGCGACGCCGTCAAGGCAGGCGAGTCGATTGCCAGCGCCGGCAACACCGGCGGTAACGAGGAATCGGGTCTATACTTCGAGCTCAGGCATCTCGGCAAGGCGTTCGACCCGGCGGGGTGGATTAAATTCTAGTTCACCCAAGCACGTCGTGCCCGCGACAGCGGGCACCCATGCTGAGCTTGCCTATGCAACGGCATGGCGACTTCGCTTAACTCAGCATGGGCCCCCGCGTTCGCGAGGGCGACGGCTGCGGGCCGGCGTGAATCAATTCTTAAGGCAGCGAAACAAATGGGCAACAAAATGAAGAACATCGGCCTGATCGGCCTTGGCATGGTGGCCGGCGTGGCCGCCTCGTTCCAGTTCTCGGCGTTTGCGCAGAAAGACCTCGGCGCGCCGCTGCCGCTGGACGAATTGCGCCAGCTGGCCGACGTCTACGGCCTGATCAAAAGCGACTACGTCGAGCCGGTCGAGGACAAGAAACTGCTGTCGGAAGCCATTTCCGGCATGGTCGCCTCGCTCGACCCGCACTCGGTCTACCTGGACCAGAAATCGTTCCGCGAAATGCGCGAGAGCGTGGCCGGCAAGTTCGTCGGCCTCGGCATCGAGGTCGCGGCTGAAGACGGTTACGTCAAGATCGTGTCGCCGATCGAGGATTCGCCGGCGTATCGCGCCGGCATCAAGGCGGGCGACCTGATCACCCGCATCGACAACAGCCCGGTCAAGGGCCTGTCGCTGGACGATGCGATCAAGAAGATGCGCGGCGCCCCGGGCAGCAAGGTGGTGCTGACCATCGCCCGCCGCGGCGACGCCAAGCCATGGGTGGTGCCGGTGGTGCGCGAGGAAATCCACGTCCAGAGCGTCAAGGCCAAAATCGTCGAGCCCGGCTATGCGTGGCTGCGCATCAGCCAGTTCCAGGAAGAGACGGTCGCCGAGCTGGCCAGCAAGGCCAATGCGCTGTACGCGCAGAACCCGAACATCAAGGGCCTGGTCCTCGACCTGCGCAACGACCCGGGCGGCTTGTTGCCAAGCGCGATCGGGGTGTCGGCGGCGTTCCTGCCGAAGGACGACGTGATCGTGTCGACCAAGGGCCAGTTGCCCGACTCCAACCAGACCTTCTACGGCCGCCGCGAGTTCTATAGCGCCAGGGCGGGCGATCCGCTGGCCAAGCTGCCGGCCGCACTCAAGAAGGTGCCGATGGTAGTGCTGGTCAACACCGGCTCCGCCTCGGCCTCGGAAATCGTGGCTGGCGCGCTGCAGGATTACAAGCGCGCGATCGTGCTGGGCAGCACCACCTTCGGCAAGGGCTCGGTCCAGACGCTGCGCCAGCTGACCGCCGACACCGCCGTCAAGCTGACCACGGCGCGCTACTACACGCCGAAGGGCCGCTCGATCCAGGCCACCGGCATCGTGCCCGATTTGCAGGTCGACGAATCGGCCGAAGGCGACGGCCTGAACGCGCTGCGCGTGCGCGAAGCCGACCTCGACCGCCACCTGTCGAACGAGGCCGACAAGGACGTGCAGACGGTGAAAGCCAAGCGCGACGAACTGGAAGAAGAACAGCGCGCGCTCGCGCTGCTGAAGAACCGCAAGCCGCTCGAATTCGGCGGCAAGGACGACTTCCAGCTGGCGCAGGCGATCAACCATTTCAAGGGCTTGCCGGTGAAGCTGGCCAAGGTCGACCCCGACGACGCCAGGCCGGCGCCGATGCCGACGCCGGCCCAGGCAGCGCCGGGCAGCGAGACCAAGCCGCCCGAGCTGAAGGGCGCAGCGAAGAAGTAAGTCCAGGCACGTCGTTCCCGCGCGCACCCACGTCGTTCCCGTGCAAACGGGAACCCATGCTGAGCTTGAATTAACGATTGCATCGGTTGCATTGGTTTCTGCACCTCAGCATGGGTTCCCGCCTTCGCGGGAACGACGGTACTCACAGCTCCTGATATTCCCATGAACGACAACCAGCTCCTGCGTTACTCGCGCCACATCCTGCTCGACGAGATCGGCATCGAAGGCCAGGCGCGGCTGCTGGCCGCGCACGCGCTGGTCATCGGCGCCGGCGGCCTCGGCTCGCCGGCCGCGCTGTACCTGGCCGCCAGCGGCGTCGGCCACATCACGCTGGTCGATGACGACGACGTCGACCTGACCAACCTGCAGCGCCAGGTCATGCACACCAGCGCGCGCGTCGGCCACCCCAAGGCCGAGTCCGGCAAACAGGCGCTGCATGACATCAACCCGGAAGTCGAGGTGACCGCGCTGCGCGAGCGCGCCGGTCCGGCGCGCCTGCTCGAATTGGCCCGGACCGCTTCGGTCGTGCTCGACTGCAGCGACAACTTCGCCACCCGTCATGCCGTCAACCGCGCCTGCGTCGCGGCCGGCGTGCCGCTGGTGGCTGGCGCCGTGATCCGCTTCGACGGCCAGCTTTCGGTGTTCGACCCGCGCCAGCCCGAGTCGCCCTGCTACGCCTGCCTGTTCCCCGAGGACGGCAAGTTTGAGGACGTCGCTTGCAGCACGATGGGCGTGTTCGCGCCGCTGGTCGGCGTGATCGGCGCGATGCAGGCGGCCGAAGCGCTGAAGTTGCTGCTCGGCATCGGCCCCTCGCTGGCCGGCCGCCTGCTGCTGCTCGACGGCCGGGCGATGGAATGGACCAGCATCGGCGTGGCGCGCAACCGGGCCTGCCCGGTCTGCTCAGCGCGACCGTAGACACTCTGTTAAGCAGTGCAGGCCAGCTCGCTCTGCCTTACAATGGTTAACCCCGCCGCCGATGGCCGCTGCTTGCCATTCGGCCTTATACTAGTCTGATCCACCTGACCCACCACCCAAGAAAATCTATGCATATCGTTTCGCATCGTCCATTCGGCCGGCGCCTCGAGCGCGGCTTTACCCTTGTTGAAATCATGGTCGTCGTGGTTATCATCGGCATCCTCGGCGCGCTGGTCGTGCCCAAGCTGCTGGGCCGCACCGGCGAGTCGCGCGTGACCGCCGCCAAGGTCGACATCTCGACCCTGATGCAGGCGCTCAACCTTTACAAACTCGACAACCAGCGTTACCCGACCACCGAGCAGGGCCTGATCGCGCTGACCCAGAAACCGACCAGCGGCCCGGCCGCGAACGGCTGGAAGGCCGGCGGCTATCTCGAAAAGCTGCCGAAAGACCCGTGGGGTAACCCCTATCAATACCTGTCGCCAGGCATTCACGGCGGCGACGCCGAAGTGTTTTCGCTCGGCGCCGACGGCCAGCCCGGCGGCACCGGCGAGGATGCCGATGTCGGCTCCTGGGAACAGTAAGGAGAGCAATGCCGGCCACCAAAGCAGTACGCAAGGTATCCGGCTTCACCCTGGTGGAGCTGATGGTCGTGATGGTCATCATCGGCCTCACGCTCGGGCTCGCCACGCTTAACGCGATCCCGAGCCCGCGCCAGGACTTGCAGAAGGAAGCGCAGCGCCTCGCGCTGCTGCTGCAACTGGCGCGCGACGAGGCCATCGTGCGCAACCGGCAGGTGACCTTCGTCGCCGATGGCGAGCGCTACCGCTTCCTGGTGCGCAACGACACACGCTGGGACGCGCTTGCCAACGACGACCTGCTGCGCGAGCGCAGCTTCAAGAACGCGCCGTTGCAGCTGCTGCTCGATCCGCCGAGTGCCGGCGCGGCCAATCCGCTGCGCATTACCTTCGGCCAGGAACCGGTCGACAAACCCTTCGTGCTGACGCTGGCGACGGGCGACAACAGTGTCGCGATCCACGCCGACGGCGTCGGCCATTTCACGGTTGAACAATGACCATTCGAATCCAACGCAATCGCGGCTTCACGCTGCTCGAGGTGCTGGTCGCGCTGGTCATCGTCGGCACCGCGCTCGGCGCAGGCTTGCGCGCGGTCGGCAGCCTGACGCAGAACAGCGCCGGCCTGCGCGCCGCGATGATGGCGACCTGGTCGGCCGAGAACCGGCTGGTGCAGATCCGCCTGAACAAGGAATTCCCCGAAGTCGGCACGCGCGGCTTCGACTGCCCGCAGGGCGACCTGCACCTGGTGTGCCAGGAAGAGGTGATCACCAGCCCCAACCCGCTGCTGCGCCGGATCGAGGTGTCGGTGTACGACATCGAGAACCCGGGGCGCCGCATCGTGAAGCTGGTGCAACTGGTGCTGCGCCAACCACGGACACCGTCATGAAGCGCCCTGCACGTATTACGCGCGGCTTCACGCTGGTCGAGCTGCTCGTCGCGATCAGCATCCTGGCCATCGTCGCCGTGCTCGGCTGGCGTGGACTCGACAGCATCGTGCGCGCCCGCGTCGCCCTGACCGAGCAGATGGAAACCACGCGCGGCATGCAGCTCGCGTTCGCGCAGATGCAAAGCGACTGCGAACACATCGCCAGCGCCGACCTGCTCGACAAGCGCCCGTTCCTGCTGTCTGCCGACGACCGCATCACGCTCGTGCGCACGGTGTTTACCGAAAACGAGCCGTCGCGGCTGCAGGTGGTGGCCTACCGTATCGTCAACGGCACGCTGACGCGGCGCGAGTCGGTCGCCACGCGCGACCTGGCCCAGCTCGACGCGCTGTGGAATGCCGCCACCACCGATGCCGACACCACCGCCCCGGTGGCGCTGCAGCCGGGCGTGGTCGGCATGGCGGTGCTGACCTGGCAAAACAACAGCTGGCGCCAGGGTGCGCAAACGGTGGATAACACTGCCAACACGAACAACCCGCTGGTGCCGTCCGCGCTCGCGCCCACCGGCCTGCAGGTGGCGCTGCGCGCGACTGGCGCCGAGGCGCCGATGATCAAATCTTTCCTGCTGGGGGGGCCATGAAAACGCTGCAGCGCCAGCGCGGCGTCGCGGTCATCACCGCGTTGCTGCTGACCACGCTGGCGATATCGATCGTCGCCAGCCTGTTCTGGCAACAGCAAGTGCAGGTGCGCTCGATGGAAAACCAGCGCCTGCACCTGCAGACCAAGTGGATCCTGCGCGGCGCGCTCGACTGGGCCACGCTGGTGCTGCGCCAGGACGGCTACGACCATGTGCGCTACACCTCGCTCGACCACGTGTGGGCGACGCCGCTGGCCGAAACCCGGCTCGACCAATATATCGAGCGTGAGCGGGTCGCGGGCGAAAATTTCAACGCCACGCTGTCCGGTAACATCATCGACGCCTGCTCGCGTTACAATTTAACCAACCTGGCCAGGGACCGGCAGCTGTTGCCGGACCAGGTCATGGTGTTCCGGCGCCTGCTGCAGAACCTGCAGCTCGACCAGGGGCTGGCCGAGCGCACGGCGCGCTTCGTCGCCGCGGCGCAGCCGCCGGCGGCGGCGCCCGACGTGACCGGCAACGGCAACGGCAGCGATAACGGCAACGATAACGGCAACGGCAACGGCAACGGCAACGGCAACGGCAACGGCAACGGCAACGGCCGCGGCAACGGCAACGGCGCCGGTGTTGCGCAGGTGACGCGCGCGCCGTCGACCACCATGCAATTGCTGCAGGTGGACGACTTGCTGGCGATACCGGGCTTCAACCAGGCCATGGTCGACAAGCTGCGCCCGTTCGTGATCGTGCTGCCGATGCAGGCGCCGGTGAACGTGAACACGGCGCCGCCCGAGGTGCTGGCGGCGGTGCTGCCGAAGATGTCGCTGTCGGGCGCGAATGCGCTGCTGGCGCGGCGCAAGCAGGCGCCGTGGGACGACTTCATGAAGTTCCGCACCGAAATGAACGAGGAAGACCTGTCGGCCGACGTCGCCGACGTGAAGAGCAGCTGGTTCCTGGTCGACAGCCGCATCCAGCTCGACCGCGCGGCGCTGAATGCGGAATCGCTGGTGTACCGGCCGCTGGGCGGCTTCGGACTCACCGTGGGCAACACCAGGGTGGTATGGACCCGCCAAAACTAGAAGAAAGCGAGATGGTTTGAGTACACTTTATATCCGGCATCCGGCGCGCGCCGAAGGCGATGGCGCGCCATGCCGCTTTGCGGTCGTGGGCGACGGCGGCGTCATCGAGCAGCAGGGCGATGGCGCGCTGCGCAGCCTGACCGACGTGGTGGCCGCCACCCGACGCGTGGTGCTATTGCTGGCCGCCACCGACGTCACCTTGCTGTCGGTGCCGATGCCGCCGCTGTCGGGCGCGCGCCTGAAGGCGGCGCTGCCCGGCCTGGTCGAAGAACAGGTGCTCGGCGATCCGCTCGACGCGGTGCTGGTGGCCGGCCCGGCCCAGCCGGGCGGCACGCGCCCGGTGGCGGTGGTCCAGCGCGACTTCCTCGAGCCGCTGGTGCGCACCTTGCTGGCGCAGGGCGCGCGCACGGTGACGGCGCTGCCATCCCAGCTGTGCCTGCCGTTGCAGCCGGGCAGCGTCAGCGCCGCGGTCGGGCGCGGCGAGCTGACCATGCGCCAGAGCCTGTACCAGGGCTTCGGGCTGACGCTCGACGGCACCCCGGTCTCGGTGCTGCAGACCGCGCGCGCGCTGGCTGGCGACGCACCGCTGGTGCTGTACGTGCCGCACGAGCAACTCGGCGAATACCAGGCGCTGGCGCAGGAAGCCGGCCCCGGCATCGCGCTCGAGGCCGACGACTGGGCGCACTGGATCGCCGGGGCGAAGAGCGCACCGCTCGACCTGGCGCCAGGCCTGGGCGCGGCCGGCGCGCCGACCCGCGACTGGCGCCGCTGGCGCTGGCCGCTGCGCCTGGCGGCGCTGGCGGTGGTGGTCAACCTGGCCGGCCTGAACATCGAATGGATCCGGCTGCGGCACGAGGCCGACGCCATCCGCCAGCAGATGGTCACCACCTTCCGCGCCGCCTTTCCGCGCGAGCCGGCCATCGACCCGGTCGCGCAGATGCGCCAGAACCTGGCGCGTGCGCGCGCCAACACCGGCGAGGTCGGGCCCGACGAATTCACCTACCTGGCGGCTGCGTTCGGCGAGGCCGCGCGCACGTTGCCGCGCCAACCCGGCATCGCGGCAATTGAATTCCGGGAACGTGCCTTGAGCGTCAAGGTCAAACCGGAGACGGTCGACCCCGCCTTGACCAGCCAGTTGCGGGCGGCGTTGTCCGCGCGCAAAATGAGCCTGCAGGAAGCAGGCCCGGCCACATGGCTGATCCGCAGTACAGGAGCCAAGCAATGAGTTTTGCCAGCACGATCGGCCAGCTGCGCGAACGCGCGCTGGCTTACTGGGTAGCGCGCACCGACCAGGAGCGCACCTTCCTTGGCGCCGGCGCCGCCGTGGCGCTGTTGGCGCTGGTGTACCTGCTGTTCGTCAGCCCGGCGCTCGACGGCCGCGCCCAGCTGCGCCGCTCGCTGCCGCAACTGCGCCAGCAGGCGGCGGAGCTGCAGACGCTGGCGCAGGAGGCGACCGCGCTCAACAGCACGCCGGTGCCGCAGGTCGCGCCGATGACGCGCGAAGCGCTGGCGGCCAGCCTGTCGGCGCGCGGGCTGAGCCCGCAGTCGCTGTCGCTGAGCGGCCAATATGCCAAGCTGCAATTGAACGGGGTGTCGTTCGCCAACCTGGTGACCTGGCTCGACGCGCAGCGGCGCGAGAACCGGATCGCGGTGCAGGACGCCGTCGTGACCGCGCTGGCAACCGCCGGCCAGGTCGACGCCAGCCTCACGCTACGCCAGAACAATGGCGCCGGCGGGGCGGCGGCCCGATGAAGCGGGCCGTCCTGTGGCTGGCGCTGGTCGCGCTGGCGGTGGCCGTCACGATCCTGGCGTTCCTGCCGGCCGCGTGGCTCGGCCCGATCGTGGAACAGCAAACGGGCGGCCGTTTGACTCTCGGGGATGCGCAGGGTACGCTGTGGCGCGGCTCAGCCTTTGTGGGCGGGGCCGCGGGCGAGGGCGGCGCGGTGACGCCGCTGTTGCCGGGACGCTTTGCGTGGCGCCTGTCGCCGCTGGTGCTGGTCGGCCACGTCAGCGTCGACCTCGAGAACCCGCAAGCCCTGTCGCGCCCAGTGCATGCCGAGGGCAGCTGGTCGCAATGGCAAGTGTCCGACAGCGAACTGCTGCTGCCGGCCGAAGGGCTGGCCGGGCTCGGTGCGCCGCTCAACACGCTGGCGCCGTCGGGCACGATCAAGCTGTCGTGGAACACGCTGGAACTGGTGCGCCAGCCGCCGACCGTGTCGGTGATCGGCCGCACCGTCCTGTCGATGACCGACATGGGCTCGCGCATGGCCCCGGTCAAGCCGCTCGGCAGCTATGAAATGGCAATGGATTGGCACGGCCAGCAGGCCGAAGTGGTGCTGCGCACGGTGCGCGGCGCCTTGCTGTTGTCGGGCACGGGCGAGCTGCGCCATGGCCGGCTGCAGTTTTCCGGCCAGGCCGAAGCGGCCACCGGGTACGAAGAGACACTGGGCAACCTGCTCAACCTGTTAGGCCAGCGCCGCATGGTAAACGGTAAAAACATAATCGCGTTAGAGTTCAGATGATGAAAACAAACTCCCGTAGCACACCCGAAACTCCTCGCCGCGCGCTGCGCCAGATCGTGGCCGGCGCGCTGCTGTGCTGCGCCAGCGTGGCGGCGCTCGCGCCGGCGCCTGCGCTGGCCCAGCAAGCGGCGCGCGCGCCCGCGGCCGGCGGCGCCGCGTTGTCGTTCGTCAACGCCGACATGGAATCGGTGATCAAGGCGATCGGCCAGTACACCGGCATGACCTTCATCATCGACCCGCGCGTGAAAGGCACCCTGACGCTGGTGTCGGAAAAGCCGCTGAGCAAGGCCCAGGCTTTCCAGCTGCTGACCTCGACCTTGCGCCTGCAGGGCTACGCGGTGGTCACCGGCGACGGCTTCGCCAAGGTGGTGCCGGAGGCCGAGGCCAAGCTGCAGAGCTCGCCGACCCAGGTCGGCACCCGCGGCTCGCGCGCGCGCGGCGACGTGATCGCGACCCAGGTCTACCACCTGAACTACGAATCGGCGGCCAACCTGACCGCGGTGCTGCGGCCGCTGATTTCGCCGAACAACTCGATCATGGCCGATCCGGGCAACAACAGCCTGGTCATCACCGACTACGCCGACAACCTGCGCCGGCTGTCGCAGATCATCTCGGCGCTGGACGCGCCGGTCGCGTCGAACCTGGACGTGATCCCGATCCGCAACGGCATCGCCAGCGACGTCGCGGTGCTGGCCACGCGCCTGCTCGAGCCGGCCCCCGGCGGCGATTCGGGCCGGGTGTCGGTGGTGGCCGACCCGCGCACCAACTCGGTGGTGCTGCGCGCGCCGTCGGCGGCGCGCGCGAATATCGCCAAGCAGCTGATCGCCAGGCTCGACCAGCCGACCTCGCAGGCCGGCAACATCCACGTGGTGTACCTGAAGAACGCCGACGCGACCCGGGTCGCGCAGACGCTGCGCGCGGTGGTGGCGCAGGACGCCTCGGCGGTGCCGGTGCAGCAGCAAGGCACGTCGGGCGGCTCGATCCAGGCCGGCACCCAGGGCGGCCAGGCTGGCGGCGGCGGCACGCTGGGCGGCCAGCAGGGCCAGCAGAGCAGCACCGGCATGGCCGGCACCGGCGCCACCTTCGGCCAGCAAAGCCAGCTGACGGCGGGCGGCGCGGCCGGCGCGGCCGGCTCGGGCTTCATCCAGGCCGACGCCACCACCAACAGCCTGATCATCACCGCCAGCGACGCCGTCTACCGCAACCTGCGCAACGTGATCGACCAGCTCGACGTGCGCCGGGCCCAGGTCTACATCGAGGCGCTGGTGGTCGAGGTGACCTCGAACAAGGCTTCCGAGTTCGGCATCCAGTGGGTCGGCATCTCGGGCGACCAGAACAGCGCGTTCCGGGTCGGGGGCCTGCAGTCGTTCCCGGGCGCCGGCGCCGGCAACATCGTCAACCTGGCGGCCGCGGCGCGCGGCGGCGCTGCCGCCGTCACCGGCGCCACGGCGCCGAGCGGCTTCACGGTCGGCCTGTTCCGCCAGATCAACGGCCAGCTCGGGCTGGGCGCGGTTGCGCGCGCCCTTGAAACCCAGGGAAACGCCAACATCTTGTCGACGCCGAACATGATTACGCTCGACAACGAACTGGCGACCATCAAGGTTGGCCAGAACGTACCGATCATCACCGGTTCGTTTACCACCTCGGCCAGCGGCGCCTCGAACAACCCGTTCCAGACCATCGACCGCAAGGACGTCGGCCTGGTGCTGAAGGTGCGCCCGCAAATTTCCGAGGGCGGCACGGTGCGCCTTGCGATCTACCACGAGAATTCGAGCGTCGACCCGGCGTCCATCGGCGCCACCGCCGGCGTCACGACCAACGTGCGCGCCATCGAAAGCAACGTCGTTGCCGACGACGGCCAGATTATCGTGCTCGGCGGCCTGATCGAGGACACGCAAGGCGACGGCGAGGAGGGCGTGCACGGCCTGGCCAGCATTCCCGTGATCGGGAACCTGTTCAAGTACCGCACGCGCAAACGCAGCAAGACGAACCTGATGGTATTCCTGCGCCCCGTGGTGGTGCGCAGCAAGGAAGCCTCGCACAGCATCGCGCTCGACCGCTACGAATTCATGCGGGCGACCGGCCAGGCCCAGCAGCCCGAAGAATCGATCCTGCTGAACAACCTGGGCGCGCCGATGCTGCCGCCATTGAACAACGGCCAGCCGCCCGCGGGCGGCATCTTGGCCCCGGTGCCACCGAAACCGGCCGCCGCGCCGGCCGCGGCCCCTGCGCAAGCGCCCGCTGCGCAGCCGGGCACGCCGCCGGAGCAGCAGTACCGGCCGGTGACACCGCCGAACCAGAGATGAATGACACATGAATAACCTGTTGCCTTACGCTTTCGCCCGCGACCATGGCGTGCTGGCGCGTTCCAACGGCGATCCAACCCAGAGCGTCGAAGTGCTGGTGTCGCAGGCCACTGCCCCGGCCGCGATCGCCGAGGTGTCGCGCCGCTTCGGCCGCATCGCGCTGCGCCGCCTCGAGCGCTCCGAGCTCGACGATGCGATCGCCAGCGCCTACCAGTCGGCCGGCGGCGACGCCTCGCAGGTGGCGGACGAATTCGACGCCGACCTCGACCTGACCAAGCTGCTGCAGGACGTCCCGGCGATCGAAGACCTGCTCGAGTCGTCCGACGACGCGCCGGTGATCCGTATGATCAACGCGCTCCTGACCCAGTCGCTGCGCGAAGGCGCGTCCGACATCCACATCGAGCCGTTCGAACAGACCTCGGTGGTGCGCTTTCGCATCGACGGCACGCTGCGCGACATCGTGCGTCCCAAGAAGGCGATCCACGCCTCGCTGATTTCGCGGATCAAGATCATGTCGCAGCTCGACATCGCCGAGAAGCGCCTGCCGCAGGACGGCCGCATCACGCTGCGCATTGGCGGCAAGCCGGTCGACGTGCGCGTCTCGACGCTGCCGACCGGCCACGGCGAACGCGCCGTGCTGCGCCTGCTCGACAAGGAAGCCGGCCGCCTCGACCTCGGCCACCTCGGCATGAGCCCCGGCCTGCTGCCGCAGTTCGACAAGCTGATCAACCAGCCGCACGGCATCGTGCTGGTCACCGGCCCGACCGGTTCCGGTAAAACCACCACGCTGTACGCGGCCTTGTCGCGCCTGAACGCGGCCGCCACCAACATCATGACGGTGGAAGACCCGATCGAGTACGACCTGAACGGCGTCGGCCAGACCCAGGTCAACGCCCGCATCGAGATGACCTTCGCCAAGGCGCTGCGCGCGATCCTGCGCCAGGACCCGGACGTGATCATGATCGGCGAGATCCGCGACCTCGAAACCGCGCAGATCGCGGTGCAGGCCTCGCTGACCGGCCACCTGGTGCTGGCGACGCTGCACACCAACGACGCCGCCTCGGCCGTCACGCGCCTGCTCGACATGGGCATCGAGCCGTTCCTGCTGTCGTCCTCGCTGCTGGGCGTGATGGCGCAGCGGCTGGTGCGCAAACTGTGCCCGCACTGCAAACGCAGCGACGGCGAGCACTGGCACGCGGTCGGCTGCGAGCGCTGCGGCCATACCGGCTACCACGGCCGGGTCGGCGTCTACGAGCTGCTCGAGACCACCGAGCAGATCCGCGCGCAGATCCACAACCGCGCGTCCGAAGCCGAGATCCGCGACACCTCGCTCAAGCACGGCATGAAGACCATGCGCGACGACGGCGAACGCTGGCTGCAGGATGGCACCACCACGCAGGCCGAGCTGCTGCGCGTGACCAAGGCGGACTGACGCATGCCAGCCTTCCGTTACGAAGCCGTCGACGCCGGCGGCGCCACCCGCAAGGGCGTGGTCAACGCCGACAACCCGCGTTCGGCGCGCGCCGACCTGCGCACCCAGGGCCTGACGCCGCTCAACGTCGAGGCGATCTCGGCCCAGGTCGACGAGAGCGGCGCCACCCGCAGCCGCGGCTTCGGCGAGCGCCTGTCGCAGGTCGAGCTGGCGCTGTTCACGCGCCAGCTGGCCAGCCTGCTCGAAGCCGGGCTGCCGCTCGAACAGGCCTTCACCGCGCTGCTGGAACAGGCCGAGCGCCCGTACATGCGCGACCTGATCGCGTCGATCCGCTCCGAAGTGATGGGCGGCGCCTCGTTCTCGGCGGCGCTGGCGCGCCACCCGCGCGACTTCGCCGAGATCTACCGCGGCCTGGTCGCCTCGGGCGAACAGATCGGCCAGCTCTCGCGCGTGCTGTCGCGCCTGGCCGACTACATCGAACGGCGCAACGCGCTGGTGCAAAAGGTGCGCCTCGCGTTCACCTACCCGGCGATCGTCACCGTGGTCGCGTTCGCGATCGTGATCTTCCTGCTCACCTACGTGGTGCCGCAGATCGTGTCGGTGTTCGCCAACACCAAGCAGAAGCTGCCGTTCCTGACGGTGATGATGCTGGGCGTGTCGAACTTCGTGCGCGCCTACGGCATCTACGTCGGGCTGCTGCTGGTCGGCGCCTGGTTCGCGTGGCGCCGCGCGCTGCAGAACCCGGTGCTCAAGCGGCGCTGGCACACCTGGCTGCTCGATGCGCCGATCTACGGCAAGTTCGAGCGCAGCCTCAACACCGCGCGCTTCGCCAGCACGCTGGCGATCACCACCGGCTCGGGCGTGCCGATCCTGCGCGCGCTCGACACCAGCCGCGACACCCTGTCGAACGTGGCGATGCGCGAGCTGGTCGAGCAGGCCACCGCCAGCGTGCGCGAGGGCGTCAGCCTGGCGCGCGCGCTGTCGGCGCAGAAGCACTTCCCGCCGATGCTGGTGCACATGATCCGCGCCGGCGAGATCACCGGCGAGCTGCCCAGCATGCTCGAGCGCGCCGCCAACTCGCAGCAGGCCGACCTCGAGCGCCGCACGCTGACCATCGCCGGCCTGCTCGAGCCGGTGCTGATCCTGGCGATGGGCCTGGTGGTGCTGCTGATCGTGCTGGCGGTGCTGATGCCGATCATTGAAATCAACCAGCTGGTGCGCTAACCAAGGAGCCCGATGAAGCGTCTGCCCATTCTTTTAAGCCTGCTAGCCCTGATCGTGCTGGCGGCCTCGCTCGCGTACTGGGTGCTGCAGCTGTACCAGCCGCCGCAGCGCCCGCTGGCCGCGGCGCCGCAGGCGGTATTGCCGGAGCCGGCGATCGACGCCGCGGCAACCCTGTTCGGCGGCCAGGCCGCCGCTGCGGTGGCCACCAACTACACGCTGACCGGCGTCGTGGCGGCCGGACGCGAAAGCGTGGCGATCATCGTGGCCGAGGGCTCGCCGCCGAAGGCGCTCCGGATCGGCAAGGAACTGGTGCCGGGCGTGACGGTCAGCGAAGTGCACCCGCGCTACGTGATGCTGTCCGACGGCGGCGTCATGAAGCGCATCGACCTGCCGGCCGAGACCCGGACCGCGGCGGCCGCGCCAGGCGGCGCGGCGCCGGGCGGCAGCGCGCCGCCGGGGGGCGAACCGCCGGTCTCGCCGGGCCCGGTCCAGACCCAGGAAGCGCCGCCGGAAACGCCGCCGGTCGCGGTTCCGCCGGCGCCGGCGCCGGCCCCCGCGCCCCCGCAGGCGCAGCAGCAGCAGCAGCAGCAGCAGCCGGCTCCCCAACCCACCACGCAGGCCGCGCCCTCGGGCGCGGCCGCCGCGCCACCGCCGCCGGCCCCGGTACAGATGCCGCCGCCGACGCGCGCGAGCGGGAGCCCGGTCAACACGCCGCGCCAGGCGCAATAAGGCCTTGGCGCCGCCGCCTTCCCTGGCGCGCCCGGTGCCCGCCGCCCGCCGCGGCGCACGCGGCCTCGCCGCCATCCTGTTCGCCTGCGCGCTGCAGGCTTCCCCATCGCTTGCCGCGGCCGCCGACGCGGGCCCGCATGCGCGCCCGAAAATCGCGCTGGTGCTGTCCGGCGGCGGTGCGCGCGGCTTCGCCCATATCGGCGTGCTGCGCGCGCTGCGCGAGCTGCGGGTACCGGTCGACATGGTGGTCGGCACCAGCATGGGGGGCGTGGTCGGCGGCGCGTATGCGGCCGGCGCCGGGATCGACGAACTGGAACGGCTGGCGCGCGATACCGACTGGGACAACGTGGTGGCCGACCGCCCCGCGCGCGACGCGCTGGTGTTCCGGCGGCGCGAGGAAGACAGCCTGATGCCGTCGCGGATCGAGTTCGGCCTGCACCGCGACGGCCTGGCGCTGCCTCCTAGCGCCGCCGGCAACGCCGCGCTCGAGCAGGCGCTGGCGCAGCTGCTCCCGGCCGGCACCCGCGACACCCCGGTCGACGCGCTGGCGCTGCCATTCCGCTCGGTCGCGTCGGACCTGGTCACCGGCGAACTGGTCGAACTGGCGACCACCCCGCTGTTCCTGACCATGCGCGCGTCGCTCGCGGTGCCGGGCGTGTTCGCGCCGGTGCGCATCAACGGCCGCCTGGTCGCCGACGGCGGGCTGGTACGCAACCTGCCGATCGACCTGGCGCACGAAATGGGCGCCGACATCGTCATCGCGGTCAATGTCGGGACCCCGCTGGCGCCCGAGCGCTCGCTCGGCAGCGCGATCGGCGTGGCGCAGCAGATGATCAACATCCTGACCGAGCAGAACGTGCAGCGCTCGCTCAAGGAGCTGCGCCCGCAGGACATCCTGGTGGCGCCGGACCTCGACGGCGTTGGCTTCCTCGACTTCCACAAACTCGATCGCGCACTGGGCGCCGGCGAGCAGGCCGCGCGCGCGCTGGCGCCACGCCTGGCGGCGCTGTCGCTGGGGGCGGGCGAGTACGCGCAATTCGAAGCGCGGCGACTGGCCGCACCGGCGCTGGTCGACACAGCGCTGGTGCTGCACAGCGTCGAGGTCGAGGGCGGCGGCCGCATCAACCCGCAGGCGCTGAAGCGGCAGTCCGGGCTGAAGGAAGGCATGCGCGCCACCACGGCCGAAGTGCGGCAGGCCGCCGAAAGCCTGTACGGGCGCGGCGACCTGGCCCGGGTCGACGCCGGCATCCGCGACAGCAGCGGGCAGCGCGACGTCACGATCCACGCCACCGAGGCCGACTGGGCCAGCAGCCGCGTGCGCGTCGGCCTCGAACTGGGCAGCGACTTCGACGACGCCAACAGCTTCGCGCTCAAGCTGATGCACGTGCGCTCGTCGATCGACAGCTGGGGCGCCGAGCTGCGCACCGTGCTGCGGGTGGGCGACAAGCGCGAACTCGGGGTGCAGTTCTGGCAGCCGCTGGGGCCGGGATCGCCGTGGTACGTGGCGCCATCGCTGCAGTACGGATCGCTGTCGAGCGACGTGTTCTCGGAAGGGCGGCGCCAGGCGCGGACAGGCTACAGCGTGGGCGGCGCCAGCCTGGTGTTCGGGCGCGAGCTGGGCAACTGGGGCGACCTGCAGCTGGGCGCCAGGCGCCAGCGTGCCGCGGTCACGGTGCAGATCCCGCAGTCGGGTGCGCCCGCCGATTACGTCTACGACACCACCCACTTCGCGCGCTTGCGGATCGACACGCTCGACTCGCTGGGCTTCCCGAGCCGCGGCATCTTCGTGGACGCCTCGCTGGAGGGCTCGCCGACAGCCAGCGCGCCGACCTCGCTGGCGCGCTCGTCGCTGGTGGCGCTGGCGGCGCTGCACACGACCAACTGGGCCGGCCACCTGTACGGCGAGTGGGCGCGTGCGCAGCGCGGCTCGGCGCCGCTGACGCTGGGCGGCTTCCTGCGGCTGTCGGGGACCGTGCCCGATTCGGTGGAAGGGCAGAACATCGGGTTCGCGCGGATGGTGCTGGCGCGCCGGATTGGCGCGTTGCCGATCACCGTCGGCGGCACGCTACGGGCCGGATTTTCGCTGGAGGCGGGTGGCGGCTACGACAGCGGGCACCCGCTGCGCGCGGCCACGCTGCGCAAGGCGGGCAGCGCCTTCCTGTCGGTCGACACGCGTTTCGGGCCGGCCTACCTCGGGGCGGGCGCGACGCAGGATGGGGACCGGACCTTGTATTTGTTCCTGGGGCCGATCTGGTAGGGCTGGAGCGGGCCGAATCCCGGTGGTTTGAACGCGTGGGCGGGGGACCCGCCCACCCTACCGGAAGGATCCCGGGCCATCGCTCCTGCCCATGCGTTCAAGGTCAGGCTGGCACAGCGCATACGTCCGCGTGGGCACGGGGTGCCCACCCTACGTGCCGCACCGCCGCGGCGGGAGGTTGTAGCGATTACCTGCGCAACGCCGTGAACGCGGCAAACTCCCACGACCTGAAACCGAGCAGCAGCGTGAACCCGTCGCGCTCCTCCGGATCGAGCTTGCGGTCGTTGCGGTGCAGCCGCGCCAGGTCGCCAGCCAGCTGCTGGATTTTCTGCGCCAGCTCGTGCGCGCTGGCCATCGACAGCCGCGCCGGCAGGCACATCAAGGTCTCGCCCGGCCCGTCGAAACGCCCGCTGAAATAATCGGCCACCACATGCTCGCGGAAGAACTGCTGCACCGGCCCGTCCGCCAGCCAGCGGAACGCATTCGACACGCGCAGGCTGTAGCGGTTCAGCGGCTTGAGCTCGATCAGCCCCAGCCGGTCGAGCTCGGCCATGCAGCGGATGCACTCCGCCTCGGTCAGCCGGTAGGTTTCGATCACCTGCTCCAGGCTCCAGTGGCCCAGGCAGCAGATCGCCACCAGCAGCAGGCGCGGGTTGGCGACCAGCGATTTTTCCTGCGGCAGGGTGAGGGTGTCCGCGTGCGGACGGGTGTCGGCGGCGCGCCGCAGCACGTCTTCGAGCGCGATGCCGGCGGCCTTGCAGATCTGGGCCAGCCGCGACAGCGACATGTCCTTCTGCCCGAACATGCGCTTGACGCTCGACTCGCTCATGCCGATCCGCTCGGCCAGCGCCTTGTAGGTGATGCTGGCGGCGCGCAGCTCGGCGCGCAGCACTTCGAGAACCAGTTCGGGGGAACTCATGGGACTCCTGTCCGTGGGAAAGTACCAGCTTGCGCTACCGAATGTACAGCGCTCCGGTACTTCGCACAAGTGACTGGCAGCTCAGCGGGAAAGGCGCGACACTGGTTGTGGAGCGGCAGGGCGGCAGGGCGCCCCCGTTTCACCCCACCCAGCGCGGCAGGCGAACAAGCCGACAAGGCTGCGGCGCAATCGAATGGCCTGAGATAGCGGGCGCCCAGTGCGGGTGCCCGCTGGCGGCCGCCCGCAAACCCCGGCTCACTCGTCGTCCGGTTCCAGCTTTGCCTTCTTCAGCGCGCGCTTGGCGGCCTGGCGCTCGCTCGAGAGCGGCTTGGCGTGCGCACCGGCCGAGCGTGCCTTGGCCAGCGCCGCGATCGGATTGCGCGGCTTGCCGAAGTTCTGCGACGGCTCGATCCGCAGCCGCATTTTCTGGCGTGTCGCCAGCGCCTTGTTCGCCATCGCTTTATCCCCAGCGTGTCAAAGAACGAAACGCGACAGGTCCTCGTCGACCGCCAGCTTGTCGAGCCTCTCGTTGACGTAGGCCGTGTCGATCGCCAGCACCTTGCCGCCGGACTCGCTGGCGGAGAACGAAATCTCCTCGAGCAGCTTTTCCATCACCGTGTACAGGCGCCGCGCGCCGATGTTTTCGGTGCGCTCGTTGACCGAGAACGCGATCTCGGCCAGCCGGTGGATGCCGTCG
>JBJMVW010000231.1:0-36662 GCA_045810465.1 Massilia sp.
CAGGGCCGGCTGGGGCTGATCGACGATCCGGCCGCGTTCGACGTCCTGCTGCTCAAACAGAAGAGCATATCGCTGCACTGGGAATTCATGTACACGCGCTCGATGTTCCAGACCGCCGACATGCTGGAACAGCACCGGCTACTCAAGCGGGTGGCGCAGATGGTCGACGAGGGCCTGGTGCGCTCGACCGTGACGGAGCGCTTCGGCACGATCAACGCGGCTAACCTGCGGCGCGCGCACCAATTGCTCGAAAGCGGCAAGTCGCGCGGGAAGATCGTGCTGTCGGGGTTCTGATTGCCGGTAGGGTGGGCACCCATGCCCACGCGCCATCCAGGACGTCGTTCGCGCGCACGCGGGAACCCATAACCCGTTCGCATCGTGTTGGCCAAACCGGCGCCGCAGCAACATCAAGCTCGGCATGGGTTCCCGCTTTCGCGGGAACGACGGTTTCACGGTTTGCTCAGGACGCCAGCAATTCGCGCGCGTGCTTGCGCGTGGTCTCGGTGATTTCGAGCCCGCCCAGCATGCGCGCCACTTCTTCGACCCGCGCCTTGTTGTCGAGCACGTCGATGCGGGAGACGGTCTTGCCCAGCTCGGTCGTGCCCTTGGCGACCTGGTAGTGCTGGTTGGCCTGGCTGGCCACCTGCGGCAGGTGCGTCACGCACAGCACCTGGCGCTGCTGGCCCAGGCGCTTGAGCAGGCGCCCCACCACCTCGGCCACGCCGCCGCCGATGCCGCTGTCGACCTCGTCGAAGATCAGCGTCGGCGTGGTCGTCGCGTTCGACGTGATGACCGAGATGGCCAGCGAAATGCGCGCCAGCTCGCCACCGGACGCGACCTTGGCAAGCGGCCGCGGCGCCACGCCGGCGTGGCCGGCCACCAGGAACTCGACCTGCTCGAGCCCGTGCGCGCCCGGCTCGGCGTCGTTGAGCGCCACCACGAAGCTGCCGCCGCTCATGCTCAGTTCCTGCATCGCCGCGGTGACCTGGCTGCCGAGCAGGTCGGCCGCCGTCGCGCGCGTGCGCGACAGCTTTTCGGCCAGCGCCATGTAGGCGGCTTTGGCCTGGTCTTCCTGCCGGCGCAGGCCTTCGATGTCGCTGGCGTCGGCCAGCTGCTTGAGCTGTTCCGACAACAGCGCGTGTTCGCCGGGCAGCTCTTCGGGCGTCACGCGGAACTTGCGCGCCGTGCCGTGGATCGCTTCCAGCCGCGCATCGACCTGCTGCAGCCGGCCTGGATCGAGCTCCACTTTGTCCACGTAATTGTTGAGCGCATACACTGCTTCCTGCAGCTGGATACGGGCTGGCTCCGTGCAGTCGAGCACCGCCTGCAGCCCCGCGTCGACGTCGACCAGCCTGGACAGCTTCTGGTTCAGCGACGACAGCTGCGACAGGATCGGGTGGTCCGACTCCGAGATGACAGCCAGCGCTTCCTGCGCCCCTTCGAGCAGGCTGGCCGCGTGCGACAGGCGGCTGTGCTCGTTGCTGATCTCGGCCCATTCGCCCGGCTTGACGGCCAGCTTGTCGAGTTCCGCCACCTGCCATTCGAGCCGCTCGCGTTCGAGCAGCACGTTCTTAGCATTGGTTTCGTATTCCTCGCGCTGGCGCGACAGCATGCGCCACGCCTTGTACGCGCTCGCGACTGCTTGGACCTCGCCTGGCGCGTCCGGGTTGCGTACCGCGACCTGGTTATCGAGCAAAGCTCGTTGTGCATCAAGCTTGAGCAGCGACTGGTGCGCGTGCTGGCCGTGGATGTCGACCAGCAGGTCGCCCAGTTCGCGCAGCTGGGCGGCGGTGGCGGCGACGCCGTTGATGTAGGCCTTCGAGCGGCCGGCGTTGTCGATCACGCGGCGCAGCAGCGCCCCGCCCTCCTCGACCGCGAACGCGTGCTCGGCCAGCCAGGCCGCGGCCGCCGCGCCGGCTGCGAAATCGGCGGTGATGTCGGCCTTGGCCGCGCCTTCGCGCACCATGCTGGCGTCGCCGCGTCCGCCCAGCGCCAGCTGCAGCGCATCGATCAGGATCGACTTGCCGGCGCCGGTCTCGCCGGTGAACACCGTGAAGCCGCTGGAGAATTCCAGTTCGATCAGGTCGACAATGACGAAGTCGCGGATGGTAAGTGTACGCAGCATGAAAAAACGGGTCTCCTGCAGAAAACCGGGCTCTGACCCCGGGGTTATTTAAGCTTGCCTTCGCCGGACGGGTATTCGTTCCAGTGCAGCTTTTCGCGCAGCGTGTGGTAGTAGCTCCAGCCTTCCGGGTGCAGGAAGGTGATGTTGTAGGGCGAGCGCGAGATGACGATTTCGTCGCCGTGCTGCAGGCTGGCGAAGGTCTGCATGTCGAAGTTGACCGAAATGTCGCGCCCGCTGACGATCTCGACCACGATGGTGCTGGTGTCGGGCACCACGATCGGCCGGTTCGACAAGGCGTGCGGCGCGATCGGCACCAGCACCACGCCGCCCAGGCTCGGGTGCAGCAGCGGCCCGCCGGCCGACAGCGCGTACGCGGTCGAGCCGGTCGGGGTGGCCACGATCAGGCCGTCCGAGCGCTGGTTGTACATGAAGTTGCCGTCGACCGTGACCTTCAGCTCGGCCATGCCGGCGCCGGCGCCGCGCGACACCACCACGTCGTTGACCGCCACGCCGCAGTAGATCATTTCGCCGGCGCGCATCACGCGCCCTTCGAGCAGGGTACGCTTTTCGCCTTTCGACGCGCCCTTCAGGATTTCGCCCAGCACCGGCACCATCTGCTCGATCGGGATGTCGGTCATGAAGCCGAGCCGGCCCTGGTTGATGCCGATCAGCGGCACGTCGTACCTGGCGAGCTGGCGCGCAATGCCGAGCATGGTGCCGTCGCCGCCGACCACGATCGCGGCGCAGGCCTGTTCGCCAATCTCGGTGGCGCTCATCGCCTCGATACCCTCCAGGCCAAGGTGGGTCGCGGTGTCGGCCTCGAACACGACGCGGTAGCCGACGTGCTGCAGGAACTGGACGATGCCGGCGACCGGCCCTTCGATCCCGGCCGTGTTGTGCCGCACGACCAGCGCGATGATTTTTTGCGGTTCAGGCGTAGCAGGCATAGGGATCTCGGCGGGTGGGTGACAACACGCTGGAGATTAACCGATAATCCCGGCGCCTGCTACATGGCCGCTCAGAAAATACTGTACAAACAGACAGTATACCGGCCCGCAGCGGCCAAGGGCAAGATCAGGCCACGATGGCCAGTCCGAACGCGGTCACGATCGCCAGCAAAACGCTGGTCACGTGCAGCGTCATCAGGACGATCCAGCGCACCAGGGTGGCCCAGCGGCTGCCGCCGTAGACGCGGCGCATCGCGAGCGGCAGGTAGAACACCAGCCACAGCACAAGCGCCGGCGTCAGGAATGGCACCCCGCCCGGGACCAGCAGCAACACGCTGAGCATCAGGAACGCGAACGCGTTCGCGTGCAGCGCGAACAGCAGGTGCTCGCCATAACGGCGCCCGGAACCGAGATACAGCAGCTTGAGCCAGCCGGCAAACAGCGGCATCAGGCAGAAGACCGCGTACGGCGCGTAGCTGAAGAAGGCGCTCTTGAACAGGTGCTCCCTGTCCTCGCTCGAGCGACCCTCGAACTTCGCCATTTTCGCAGCCAGTGCCGGGCTGATCGGCGCGAGCCACTCGCGCACCTCCTTGTTGCCGATCGTGATGTTGTTGGAATCGCCGGGCTGGTCCTCGCCTGCCGCCTTGTTCGCGCGCGGCGTGTCCTGCGCATGGACCGCGGCGCGCGGGGTGGCCGGCTTGTCGTCGAACCTGGCCACATCGGCGCCGTTGAACTTCATCAGTGCAAAGAAGATGATGCTGAAGCTCAGGTACAGCCGCAGCGGCAGCACGTAGCGCACGCGGCGGCCCTCGACGTACTCGCGCGTCAGCCGCCCCGGCCGGAACAGCAGCAGCCCGAGCGACTTCCACAACTTGCCCTCGAGGGCGACGTAATGGCCGACGAATTCGTGCAGGAACTCGCGCGCGGATGGCACGTGCAGCGTGGTCTCCTGGCCGCATTGCTGGCAAAAGTGGCCGCCGGTGCCGGTCCCGCAGTTCAGGCAATGGCTGGCGTCGTGGGGGAGCATGGCTTCAGGGGTCAAGGCGCGTCTCGCATTCCGGTTAAAACCACATGTTAACCAACTAATTGCTAAATTGCATCATCCAATTGCGCGACCAACTCCCAGCTGAAGCGTTAGGATTAATGCAACTGACTGTGAGAAGGAGAGCTGCGATGGTCAACGAAACCAAGGACCGCTTCGTCAATACCGACGCCAAAATCGAGAACGACCAGGTCAAGCGCCAGCCGCACGAGCGCGACGAGTCGCCCGACGGGCAGGACCAGAAGCCGCGCGGCATCGTCAGGCAGGCAGCCGAAGACCTGGCGCAGGGACTGGTCGACACCGACGCGCGCAACGGCCCGGGCCTGGAGCAGGCGGTGCAGCCGGCGCCGGGCGCGACCGGGCAGGCCAATCCGCAGCCGGACCGCTCGAAGGACATGCGCGATCACGATTCGGTGATTCCATCCCAGGGGAAAAACCAATGAGGAGCCGCCTGCCGCTCGCCTGCGCCTTGCTGGCGTTGGGCGTGTCGGCCGCCGCGCAAAGCTACCCACCCGGCTTCGGCCCGAACCCGGAATTGCCGCCACCGGAAAGAACGCTGATCCCGACCCTGAACGTCGCACCCGCCGACCCATGGCCAACGGGCACCCGCCCGCTCCCCGCCGCCGGGCTGGCGGTAAGCGCGTATGCGGACGGCCTGGCGCATCCGCGCTGGCTGTACGTGCTGCCCAACGGCGACGTGCTGGTGGCGGAAACCAACAAGCCGCCCGAGGAAAAGGAACCGTCGGGCATCCGTGGCATGGTGCAGCAGCACGAGCAGAGAAAGGCCGGCGCCGGCGCGCCCTCCGCCAACCGCATCACGCTGCTGCGCGGCGTCGGGGCGAACGGCGCCGCCGCCACCCGCACCGTCTTCCTCGAAGGCCTGCACGGGCCGTTCGGCATGGCACTGGCCGGCAGCAACCTGTACGTTGCGAATGCCGACGCCCTGCTGCGCTTCCCATACAAGACCGGCGAAACCAGGATCACGGCCAGGGGCGTGAAGGTGATGGACCTGCCGGCCGGTATCAACCACCACTGGACCAAGAACGTGGTGGCCAGCCCGGACGGCAAGAAGCTGTACGTCTCGGTCGGCTCGAACAGTAACGCCGCCGAGAACGGCATCGAGGCCGAAGAAGGCCGCGCCGCGATCTGGGAATACGACATCGCGAGCGGCAAGGGCCGCGTCTACGCGACCGGCCTGCGCAACCCGGTCGGGATGGCGTTCCATCCGCAAAGCCGCGTGTTGTGGACCAGCGTCAACGAGCGGGACGAACTCGGCAACGACCTGGTGCCCGACTACATGACCTCGGTGAAGGAAGGCGCCTTCTACGGCTGGCCCTACAGCTACTACGGCCAGCACCTGGACCCGCGTGTGAAGCCGCAGCGGCCCGAGCTGGTGGCGAAAGCGATCCTGCCCGACTATGCGCTTGGTTCACACACGGCCTCGCTTGGCCTGGCCTTTTACGACGGCAACCTGCTACCCCAGTTCAAGAATGGCGCGCTGGTCGGCCAGCACGGGTCGTGGAACCGCAAGCCCCATTCGGGGTACAAACTGATTTACGTGCCGTTCAACGACGGCAAGCCGAGCGGCCCGCCGCAAGACGTGCTGACCGGGTTCCTCAGCAAGGAAGGGCACGCCAACGGACGCCCGGTCGGGGTCGCGGTCGACAAGAGCGGCGCGATCCTGCTGGCCGACGACGTCGGCAACATCGTGTGGCGCATCACACCGGCCACGCGGCAATGATCCAACAACCAGGGAGGGCATCATGATCAAACGTACAGGCAGCGCCGTCTGGAGCGGCGGACTGAAAGATGGCAAGGGCACCGTGTCGACCCAGAGCGGCGTGCTCAAGGACTCGCAGTACGGCTTCAACGCCCGCTTCGAGAACGGTCCGGGAACCAACCCGGAAGAATTGATTGCCGCCGCCCACGCGGGCTGCTTCACGATGGCGCTGTCGGCCCAGCTGGGCGAACGCGGCATGACGGCGCAGCGGCTGGAAACCACCGCGACCGTCTCGCTGGACAAGGTGGACGGCGGCTTCGAGATCAGCGCGGTCCACCTGGACCTGGTCGCGAATATCCCGGGCGCGAACCAGCAAGCGTTCGAAGAAGCGGCGCGCGCGGCCGAGCAGGGCTGCCCGGTATCGAAGCTGCTGAAGGCAAAGATCACGATGAATCCGCGGCTGGAGTCGTAATCTCGAGCGCTTCCGGTAGGGTGGGCACCCCGTGCCCACGCGAACGTAGGCTGAACGCCGGCTTCCGCGTGGGCACGGGGTGCCCACCCTACATTCGCAGCAGCCGGCCGCGCGCCCTGCCCGGCAAGATTTCGCCCCAGCGCATAAAATCCTGCTTTGCTTTCACTTTCAACAAGGACTACGAATGCGCATCCTGCACACGATGCTCCGGGTCGGCGACCTGCAGCGCTCGATCGACTTCTACACCAATGTGCTCGGCATGAAATTGCTGCGCAAGAGCGACAACCCCGAATACAAGTACACGCTGGCCTTCCTCGGCTACGGCAGCAACCCCGAGCACGCCGAGCTGGAACTGACCTACAACTACGGCGTCGCGCAGTACGACATGGGCACGGCCTACGGCCACATCGCCATCTCGGCCGACGACATCTACAAGGTATGCGACGCGGTGCGCGCCAAGGGCGGCAACATCACCCGCGAGCCGGGCCCGGTCAAGGGCGGCACGACCGTGATCGCGTTCATCACCGACCCCGACGGCTACAAGGTCGAGCTGATCGAGCGCAAGGATGACCAGGGCGGCAGCGGCCTGACGGCGTAAGCGCGCACTGCCCAACAAGCAAAAACGGCGCCGCGGCGCCGTTTTGTTTGCGTGAAGCAGCCGCTTACTTTTGCAGCAGGTTGTTCACCGGGACCAGGTCCTCTTCGCGCAGCGTACCGGCCGCGGCTTTGAGGCGCAGGCCGTTCATGATCGTCGTGTAGCGCGCCTGCGCCAGCTGGGTACGGGTCGAGTACAACTGGCGCTGCGCGTTCAGCACGTCGATGTTGATGCGCACGCCAACCTGGTAGCCCAGCTTGTTCGATTCGAGGGCCGACTGGCTCGACACTTCGGCCGCTTCCAGCGCCTTGACCTGCGCCAGCCCGCTGTTCACGCCGAGGAAGGCCTGGCGCACGCCGAGCGTGGCGTTGCGGCGGGTTGTCTCGAGGTCGTTGCGGGCCTTGTCTTCCAGTGCGATCGACTCGCGCACGCGGCTGGTGACGGCGAAACCGTTGAAGATCGGCACGCTCCACTGCACGCCCACCGCCTTGTTGTTGGTCAGGCCCGACTGCTGGGTCTGGCCGTTGACGTCGTTGCGCGTCGCGGTCGCCACCAGGTCGAGCGTCGGGTAATGGCCGGCGCGCTGGCGCGAGATCTCGCGCTTGGCGGTTTCAAGGTTCAGCTGCGACACCACCACCCCGTAGTTCTGGCTCTCGGCCGCGGACAGCCACTGGTCGATCGCGACCGGCTGCGGCGCCGTCAGCGTCACGCCGGGCTTGAGCGTCGCGAGCGCGGCCGGCGTATTGCCGACGATTGCCTGCAGGGCCGCACGCCTGTTGTCGAGGTCGTTGACGGCGGCGAACTCGCGCGCCACCACCAGGTCGTACGCGGCCTGCGCCTCGTGGGTGTCGGTGACCGTCTGGGTGCCGACCTCGAAGTTACGTTTGGCCGATGCCAGCTGTTCGGTCACCGCGGCCTTTTCGGCGCGCGTCGATTCCAGCGTGTCCTGCGCCGCCAGCACGTCGAAGTAGGCCTGCGAGACGCGCGTGATCAGGTCTTGCTGGGCCTGCGCGAAGGTGGCTTCGGCGGCCGCCTCCTGCAGCTTGCCCTGCTGGTAGGTCTGCCAGCGATCCCAACGGAACAGCGGCTGGGACAGCGAAATCGTGTATTGATTGCTGCGCACGTTGGCGCCAACGCCCGACACGATGACTGGCTGTCCGGCCGAATTGATGACGCTTGCACCATCGTTGAACGGCGAAAAATCGTTGTTGTTCCTGGCGAGAGAACCCGTGACGCCGATGGTTGGCAGCAATCCGGAACGCCCCTGGGTCGTCTTCTCGTGGCCGGCGGCAGCCGAGGCGCGTGCGCTCGCGTAGACCGCGTCGTTCGCCAGCGCCTGCTGGTAGACCTGGATCAGGTCGGCCGCGCGTGCGTTTAGCGACAGGAAAGCGCTGGCTACCAGCACGGCGATTAGGGGTTTCTGCATTGCTATCTCCATCGGGTTCATCGGATGTTGGAAGCAGGTCTCAGTACTTCGGCATCGAAGGCTCGACCTGTACGGCCCAGGCGTGTATCCCGCCCGTCAAATTGGTAATCCTGCTAAAACCGTTGCGCTCGAGGAAAGCCGCAACCTGCATGCTGCGCGCGCCGTGGTGGCAGATGCACACGATGTCCTGGTCGTCGTCGAGCTCGCCAACGCGGATCGGCACCAGCTGCATCGGCATCAAGGTTGAGCCGTCGATGTGGCAGGTCTCGAACTCCCAGTTCTCGCGCACGTCCAGCAGCAGCGGGCGCGGACGCGCCGGGTCGGCCAGCCAGGCGGCCAACTCGGGAGCGGTAATGTACTGCATGCCAGGCCCTGTTCAGAATTCGAAGTGCGACGGCACCGGGGCGCCGCTCAGCGCCTTGATGTTGGTCTCGAACACCTTGACGGTGTCGTAGGCGCTGTCGGACACGCGGGTGATGATATTGCAGGACATGACCGGCGGTTCGCCGACGATCGCCGCCACCCGGCCGCCCACTTTCAACTGCTTGAGGAACGCATCCGGCAGCACCGGCAGCGAGCCCGCGATCACGATCACGTCGTACGGCGCACCCTTGGTCCAGCCTTCGGCGCCATTGCCCAGTTCGACGGTGGCATTGGTCACAGCGGCCTTCGCCAGGTTCTTTTCGGCCAGCTCTTTCAGCTCGGGCGAGATCTCGACCGCGGTGACCTGGCGGCCCTTGTGGGCCAGCAGTGCAGCCAGGTAACCCGAACCAACGCCCACCAGCAGCACGTTCTCGTGCTTCTTCAGCATGATTTCCTGCAGCAGGCGCGCTTCGATCTTCGGCGACAGCATCGCCTCGCCGCCCGGCAGCGGGATTTCGACGTCGGCGAACGCCAGCGTCTCGTAACCTCGCGGCACGAACTGTTCGCGCTTAACCACGTGCAACAGGTCGAGCACGTCCTGGTCCAGCACGTTCCACGGACGGATCTGCTGTTCGATCATGTTGAAGCGGGCTTGTTCGATATTCATCTTAATACTCGGTGGAAAAAGAAATAATCCGATATTTTATCGTTGAACTGCCTCATGAGCACATCTTAACGACACGATTGCTGAGATCGCGGGAAATTGCGACAGTCTGCAGTTTGGAGGGGATGAACGCCAGAAAATGCCGATTTGGCGTTTATGACAACTCACCGGGGGCCTGGCGCGCCGCGCTGTCGATCGGCAGCAAGCCGCGCAGGGTCAGGTCGAGGAAGGTGTCGATGAAAGCCTGCGGCTCCAGCTGGGCGCGATCGCACGGACCGACCGAATGCTTCCAGGTGATCAGCATGAGCATCGGCGCGATCATCACCTGGGTGGTCATGTTCACGTCGACGGGGCGAAACTCGCCGCGCGCGATCGCCCGCTCGAGCATGCTCGAGATCATCCGGCTGCCGCGATTGATCACCTCTTCCTGGTAAAACAGGGCCAGCTCGGGAAAGTTACCGGCCTCGGACGTCACCAGCTTGACAATGCCGGACGCCTTGGTGGCGCCAATGCGCTGCCACCAGTTGTGGATAATGCTGCGCAGCAGGTCCGCGCTATGGCCGTCGAACCCGGCGATCGACAGTTCGGCCTCGCCAATCACCGGCACGATGCTGTTGCGCACCACGGCCTTGAACAGCTCTTCCTTGTTTTCGTAATACAGGTACAGGGTGCCCTTCGAGACGCCGGCGCGGCGCGCCACGTCTTCCAGCCGGGTAGACGCAAAGCCGCGCTCGACGAACAAGTCGATTGCCGCGTCCAGCAGTTCCTGCGGACGCGCATCCTTGCGCCGCTCCCAGCGCGGCTTGGGGTCAAAAGAGCATTCCATGCTTCTGTCCGACAACTTACCAATGAGTTAATAAATATAGACCTGGGCTGGGGGGCAGTCAAGCATTGTGCTCCCGGCTGTGCGGCCACCGCGGCTGGCGGAAATCGCCGTCGTATCGCGTACACAATACCGGCTCCGGGCACTCCCGGCGCTTAATCACGCACAACCTGCCGCGCGTCCCCGGCAAAGAACCCTGTCTAGCTCCACCGGACACGTATCAAGGTGGGCGCCAGGACAGCCGGGCGGCTGGGGTTTAGTATGCTAAACTCGTCAAAATCTCCTACGTCATACCGTCGGCAATGGCCACCTTCCTCCCGGCCATTCGTGTTTGCGTGATTCATCAAGCGAGCAATCATGTTAAAAAAACACCATCAATTCGTAAATTCGTCCGGGACGTATACCAAGCACGAGCAAGAAATGGCGAAGCTGCGCGAGCATCATGAGCGAGTGATGAAGGACGGGGCTTTGCGTGAGGCAACTCTTGTTGGTGCTGGCGTGTTCGTGCGCACTACCGACGGCAAACTAGCTGTTGCCGAGCGATACAACAAAGTCATCGTATCGAAGCGTGCCGCCTGATCAATGTACGGGCGTCCTGGCGTCATTTATGGTTTTCATGGCTGCG
The DNA here is from genome assembly GCA_045810465.1 of Massilia sp. Classification (GTDB taxonomy): domain Bacteria; phylum Pseudomonadota; class Gammaproteobacteria; order Burkholderiales; family Burkholderiaceae_D; genus Telluria. The sequence continues at coordinate 10,803 of JBJMVW010000231.1, forward strand.
ACCGGCGCATCGGGGAAGCGGTACTCGCTTCCCATACTCGGCATTTAAAGTCGAGCAAGAACGACTATGACTGGCTCGGCCATGGCATGTACTTCTGGGAATCCAGTCCTGAGCGGGGGCTGGAGTTTGCGCGAGCCGCAAAGGTCCGCCGGAAAATCTCTCAAGGAAGAATACGGTATCCATATGTCGTCGGTGCAGTGATTGAACTTGGCAACTGCTTGAACCTGCTCGACCACGCGGGTTTAATGGAAATGAGAACCGCGCACCAGATGCTTAAATCTTTGGCTGAAGCTGAAGGGAAACAGCTTCCAAGTAATAAATTCAAGGACAAAAGTGGGGCATACCTCGTGCGAGCCCTGGATTGCGCAGTGCTGGAATATCTACACCAAGCGCGCATGGATGCCGGCTTACCCGCATATGACACTGTGATTGGGGCACTTTGGGAAGGAAACGACCTATATGATGACGCAGGTGTCACGGATAAGAACCACATGCAAATTTGTGTCCGCAGTGATGAATGCATACGCGGCTACTTCCGAGTCCGAGAGCTAGAAGGCGTGAATTTGTCGCGATGGGACACTCATCCATACCGCGCTCGGCCGACTACTTCAATCTTCCCTTGGCGGCCTTTACGCTAACGGGAACAGCCAAAATCAGCAACCCTTGGGGTTCCAGAACTGCTATTGCTATGAACTGCCGTGACAACTGCGGGGCCTGCTGCGTTGCCCCTTCAATTACCAGTCCGATTCCTGGCATGCCCAACGGCAAGCCGGCCGGCGTCCGTTGTGTCCAGCTTGCCGACGACAACCGCTGCCGCATCTTCGGCCAGCCGGAGCGCCCCGCGTGCTGCTCGGGCCTGCAGCCTTCGGCCGAGATGTGCGGAGCAAGCCGCGAACAGGCTATCCGCTGGCTCGATGCGCTGGAGCTGGCGACCGCGCCGGCATGAGTGGTCGACGCGGCGCTGTTGCCAGGTAGGACAGGCGGGCGAGACGACTTTTCTTTCCGCTTTTGCGGCTGGCTCAGCGATGGGCCGGCCCGCTCGTGGTAAGCTTCGACCCCGCGCAGTCCTCTTCCATACTTCCCTAATCTATCTGACACCACATGGACATCATTCTCGCGTTCAAAGCGCTCATCATGGGCCTGGTCGAGGGCTTTACCGAATTCCTGCCGATCTCGTCGACCGGGCACCTGATCCTGGCCGGCAGCCTGCTTGATTTCACCGGCGAGAAGGTCAAGGTGTTCGAAATCGCGATCCAGGCCGGCGCGATCCTGGCCGTGATGTGGGAGTACCGCGCGCGCATCGCGACCGTGCTGTCCGGGCTCGCCTCCGACGCCCGCCAGCAGAAGTTCGTGGTCAACCTGATTGTGGCCTTCCTGCCGGCGGCGCTGCTCGGCTTCCTGTTTAACAAGGCGATCAAGGCCCGGCTGTTTGCCCCGGTGCCGGTGGCGCTCGCGTTCATCGTCGGCGCGCTGGTGATCCTGTGGGCCGAGCGGCGCCACAAGACACTGCCCGCCGCCGCGCGCATCGAAACGGTCGACGACATGACGCTGGCCGACGCGCTCAAGGTCGGCTGCGCCCAGGCGTTCGCGCTGATCCCCGGCACCAGCCGCTCGGGCGCGACGATCATCGGCGGCATGCTGTTCGGCCTGTCGCGCAAGGCCGCCACCGAATTCTCGTTCTTCCTCGCGATCCCGACGCTGCTGGCGGCGACCGCCTACTCCGTGATCAAGGAACGCGCGCTGTTGTCGAGCGCCGACCTGCCGCTGTTCGGCATCGGCGGCATCGCCGCTTTCGTTTCGGCCTTCCTGTGCGTGCGCTGGCTGCTGCGCTACATCAGCTCGCACGACTTCACCGCCTTTGCGTGGTACCGCATCGTGTTTGGCCTGGTGATCCTGGCCACCGCGTACTTCGACTGGGTCGTCTGGGCCGACTGACAGCATGACAAGCGAGACCGGCAGCCGCGCGCTGCACCTGCTGCAGACGATCTTCGGCTACCCCGCCTTCCGCGGGCACCAGGACGAGATCGTCGAACACGTGGCCAGCGGCGGCGACGCGCTGGTGCTGATGCCGACCGGCGGCGGCAAGTCGCTGTGCTACCAGATCCCGGCGCTGCTGCGCGATGGCGTTGGCGTCGTGGTCTCGCCGCTGATCGCGCTGATGCAGGACCAGGTCGACGCGCTGGCCGAAGTCGGCGTGCGCGCGGCCTTCCTGAATTCGACCCAGAGCTTCGAAGAGGCGCTGCGGGTCGAGCGCCAGGTGCGCACCGGCGAACTGGACCTGGTCTACGTCGCGCCCGAACGCCTGATGACGCAGCGCTGCCTCGACCTGTTCGAGGCCTCGAACATCGCCCTGTTCGCGATCGACGAGGCGCACTGCGTGTCGCAGTGGGGCCACGACTTCCGGCCCGAGTACATCAAGCTGTCGATCCTGCACGAGCGCTTCCCGAGCGTGCCGCGCATCGCGCTGACCGCGACCGCCGACCCGATGACGCGCGCCGAGATCGCGCACCGCCTGCAGCTCGAAGACGCGCGCCAGTTCGTGTCGTCGTTCGACCGGCCGAACATCCGCTATTCGATCGTCGAGAAGACCAACGGCCGCAAGCAGCTGCTCGACTACATCACCACCGAGCATGCGGGCGACTGCGGCATCGTGTACTGCCTGTCACGAAAAAAGGTCGAGGAGACCGCCGAGTTCCTGAACGAGAACGGGATCCGCGCGCTGGCCTACCACGCCGGCATGGAGCACCCGAAGCGCGCCGCCAACCAGGCGCGCTTCCTGCGCGAAGAGAGCATCGTGATGGTCGCGACGATCGCCTTCGGCATGGGCATCGACAAGCCGGACGTGCGTTTTGTATGCCACCTCGACCTCCCCAAGAGCATCGAGGGCTACTACCAGGAGACCGGCCGCGCCGGCCGCGACGGGCTGCCCGCCACTGCCTGGATGGCGTACGGATTGCAGGACGTGGTCCTGCAGCGCCGCATGATCGACGAGTCCGAAGCCGACGAAAACTTCAAGCGCTCGCTGTCGACCAAGCTCGATGCGATGCTGGGGCTGTGCGAGACGCTCAGCTGCCGGCGCATGCGCCTGCTCGAATACTTCGGCGAGAGCGCGGGCCCGTGCGGCAATTGCGACACCTGCCTGATCCCGCCGGTGTCGTTCGACGGCACGGTGCCGATGCAAAAGCTACTGTCGACGATCTACCGGGTCGACCAGCGCTTCGCCGCCGGCCATGTGATCGACGTGCTGCGCGGCGTCGAATCGGAGCGCATCACGCAGTGGCACCACAAAGCGCTGTCGGTGTACGGGATCGGCAGCGACCGCACCGAACAGGAATGGCGCGCGATCCTGCGCCAGGCGATTGCGCTTGGTTTCGTCACGGTCGACCACGACGCCTACAGCTCGCTCAAGCTGACCGACGCCGCGCGGCCCGTGCTCAAGGGCGGGCAGAAGGTGCAGCTGCGCCAGTACCAGAAGCCGGTCAAGCAAAAGCGCACCACGGCGCCGAAGGGCTACGTCGAGATGGAACTGTCGAAGTCGGAGCAGGCGATCTTCGACAAGCTGCGCTGGTGGCGCGTCGAGACCGCGCGCGCGCACGGCGTCCCGGCTTACGTGGTGTTCCAGGATGCGACCTTGCGCGAGATCGCGAAGGTCAAACCGACCTCGCTCGAGGAGCTGCGCGGCGTGTCGGGCGTCGGCGAGAAGAAGCTGGTGTCGTACGGCGACGAGATCGTCGCGCTGATCGGCGAGATGCTGTAGGGTGGGCAGCCTCTGCCCACGCGAACGCTAACTTATCGCCACCGTCCGCGTGGGCACGGGGTGCCCACCCTACGCCAACCTCCGCGTGGGCACGCGTGCCCACCGTACGTCGATCACTTCTTGACGAACACCAGGTCCCACACCCCGTGCCCGAGCTTGAGGCCACGGTTCTCGAACTTGGTCAGTGGCCGGTACGCCGGTTGCGGCGCATAGCCTTCGGCGCTGTTCTGCAGCGCCGGTTCGGCGCCCAGCACCTCCAGCATCTGCACCGCGTAGTCTTCCCAGTCGGTCGCGCAGTGAAGGTAGCCGCCCGGCGCCAGCTTCTGCGCCAGCAGTTTCACGAACGGCCCCTGGATCAGGCGGCGCTTGTTGTGGCGCGCCTTGTGCCATGGGTCGGGGAAGAACACGTGCACGCCGGCCAGCGAAGCGTCAGGGATCATATTGTTCAGCACCTCGACCGCGTCGTGCTGGACCAGGCGCAGGTTCGTGATGCCCTGCTCGCCGATCTGCTTGAGCAGGCTGCCGACGCCCGGCGTGTGCACCTCGACGCCGACGAAATCCTTCTCCGGCATCGTCTTCGCAATGTGGGCAGTGGTGTCGCCCATGCCGAAACCAATTTCCAGGATCACCGGCGCCTTGCGGCCGAACGCCTGCTCGAAGTCGAGCGGCGCCTTGCTGTACTCGACCAGGAACTTCGGCCCCAGTTCCTCGAGCGCGCGCGCCTGTGCGGTCGACAGGCGGCCAGCACGGGTGACGAAGCTGCGGATGCGGTGCTCGGTGGGGTCGTACAGCATCGGACGGCCCGAGCCGTTGGTTGGCGTATCAGAGGACATTGGGATCGAATGAGCGAGGAAAGACGGGCGACATTATATCGTAGGGGCTGCAGTCGGGATGCTGAACCTTATACGGCAGACGCTGTCAAATCGACCACTATGGATAATGAACAACGCATCGACCGGTTCGACGAGCGCATGGACCGCTTCGAGGAACGCCTCGAACAAACTCGACATGAGGTACAGTCGGTGAACGTGCGCCTGGCGAAAATTGAAACCCGGCTCGACCAGACCGTGACCAAGACCGACTTGCAGCAAGCAATTAACTCGATGGTCAAGTGGGTCGTGGGCACCATCTTCGGTGCCAGCGTTGCGGCCGTAACGATCATGACTTTCGTTCTGAACAACGCCACGCCCAGGGCGGCGCCGGTCTCCCCGGCTCCGATCATCATTCAATTGCCGCCGCTCACGCCGACTCCTGCATCAAAGCCCTAGCGCACCCACCACCGGGCCTCCCCGGAGCGTGTGATCGCTTATGCAAAAAATATTACATAATCGATCCCATCCAGACCCAGTCCCGCCGAGGCGTCCATGCAGACCCAAAAACACCCGATCTCCATCGAAGAGAACATCGCCACCTTCCAGCTCACCTCCTTCCATTACGGCACGTCCGGCACCGGCAAGAAGGTGTACATCCAGGCCTCGCTGCATGCGGACGAGGTGCCGGCCATGCTGGTCGCGCACTTCCTGCGCAAGGAGCTGGACCGGCTCGACGGCGAGGGCCGCATCAAGGGTGAAGTGATCCTGGTGCCGGCCGCCAACCCGATCGGGCTGTCGCAGTCGATCCAGGGCGCGCCGTTCGGCCGCTTCGACCTGTCGACCGGCGTCAATTTCAACCGCGCCTACAAGCACGTCGCGGCGGACCTGAAGGCTTCGCTCGAGGGCAAGCTGGGCCATGACGCGGCCGCCAACGTCGCCCTGATCCGCGAACACGCGCGTCGCTCGGTCGGCGAATGGAAGCCAGCCGACAGCGCCGGGGTGCTCAAGAAAACCCTGCTGGCGATGGCGATCGATGCCGACATCATGCTCGACCTGCATTGCGACAACGAGGCAGTGATGCACATGTACGCGGGCGAGCCGCTGGCCGAGGCGGTGCAGCCGCTGTCGGCGCTGCTGCAGGCGTACGCGCTGCTGCTGGCGCGCCAGTCGGGCGGCGAACCGTTCGATGAAGCGTGCAGCCGCCTGTGGTGGGACCTGGCGGAACACTTCCCCGGCGCAGCAATCCCGCCGGCCTGCGTCGCGGTCACGGTCGAGCTGCGCGGCGAAAACGACGTCAACTACGAGTTCGCGCAGCGCGACGCGCACGCGTTGCTGCAGTACCTCGCGCACGCGGGCGTGCTCGACATCCCGGCCGAACCGCTGCCCGCACCGCTGTGCAGGCCGACGCCGCTGGAAGGCGTCGAACCGTTGTCCGCGCCGCACTCGGGCGTGCTGGTATTTCGCAAGAAGCTGGGCGACCAGGTCGCCGCCGGCGAAACGGTTGCCGAGCTGGTCAACCCGGTCAGCGGCAACGTGACGCCAATCTGCCCGGCCCGGCCGGGCGTGCTGTTCGCCAGCACCGCGCATCGCCACCTGCTGCGCGGCATGCATGTATGCAAAGTCGCGGGCGCGACCGCTTTCCGTTCCGGCGACCTGCTCGGCGACTGAACCGAACGATGTAGCGCGGGCGGGTGTCAAAGCAGCACAAGCTTTCCCCTGCGCCCGTGCGCAAACTGCCATGCCCTTTTCTCCCACAGGCGGTGCACGCGCCGAACCGGCAACGGCTTCGGCGCGGACGTTCTATCGCCATCGTTTGCCAGTGCGCATCATGCACTGGATTAACGTCATCAGTTTTTTCCTGATGCTGATGAGCGGCCTCGGCATTTTCAACGCGCACCCGAACCTGTACTGGGGCAAGGAATCAAACTTTACGAGCCCGCTGCTGTCGCTGGCCAACGAGCCTGGGCCGGACGGCCAGCCGCATGGCATCACGCGGATCGGCCGGCACACCTTCGATACGGACGGCGTCCTCGGCGCCTCGCGTGAAAAAGGCGATGCAATGAAGAGGGCGCGCGGTTTTCCCTCGTGGGCCACGATACCGGGCCGCCAGTACCTGGGCACCGCGCGCAACTGGCACTTTTTCTTTGCCTGGATCTTTTTCCTCAACGGCATTGCCTACATCACGTATTCGATCGCCAGCGGCCACCTGCGGCGCGACCTGACGCCGACCCGGCCCGAGCTGCGCTCGATCGGCGCGTCGATCAAGGACCACCTGCGTTTCAAGCACCCATCGGGTGAGGACGCGCGGCGCTACAACGTGCTGCAGAGCCTGACCTACCTGGTCGTGATTTTCGGCCTGCTGCCGTTGATCGTGCTGGCCGGCCTGGCGATGTCGCCGCGGCTCGACACGCTGTTCGGCGGCTGGGTCGGGATCCTCGGTGGACGGCAGTCGGCGCGCACCCTGCACTTCATCGCTGCGTTTGGCCTGTTGGCCTTCGTGGCGGTGCATGTATTCGAGGTCATCGTGACGGGGCTCTGGAACAACCTGCGCTCGATGATCACCGGCTACTACGAGCTGCCCCACGAGGACGAACCCGGCCGGCGCGAGGCCCACCATGACGCAGCCTGAACCGGGACCGGCTGGTGCACGGCGCCGCTTCCTGCGCCTGGCTTGCGCTTCGCTGGGCACGGCGGCGCTGGCCGCCTGCGACCGCTTGTCGAGCAACCCGGCCTTTACCGACTTCCTGCGCCGCGCCCAATACCTGAGCCGGGACGCGCAGCGACTGGTCACCGGGCGCCAGGCGATGGCCCAGGAATTTCCCGAAAGCTACATCACCCAGGTGTTCCGCAGCAATGGCACCGCGCTGCCCGAGAGCAGGCTGTACCAGCAGCTGCTGGACGGCGGCTTCGCCGGCTGGACGCTGAAGGTGGGCGGCATGGTGGAAACGCCGTTGCAGTTCAGCCTGCAGCAACTACGGGCGTTGCCGCCGCGCACGCAGATCACGCGGCATGACTGCGTCGAGGGCTGGAGCGTGATCGGCAAGTGGACCGGCGTGCCGCTGCACCGGGTGCTGGCCCTGGTCAGGCCGCTGCCGGCGGCGCGCTACGTGGTGTTCCACTGCTTCGATCCGATGGACGGCACCGAGGACGAGGCGCCCGGCTCGACCTATTATGAAAGCCTCGACTTCGACGATGCGTACCACCCGCAGACGATCCTGGCCTACGAACTCAACGACACACCGCTGCCGGTGATGAACGGCGCGCCGCTGCGCCTGCGCGTCGAGCGCCAGCTCGGCTACAAGCACGCCAAGTACCTGAGGGGGATCGACCTGGTGGCGCGGCTGGACGACATCCGCGGCGGCAAGGGCGGCTACTGGGAAGACGTGGGGTACGAGTGGTATGCGGGGATTTGAGGGGAGGCCACGCGTGCTCGCAACTATGCCGCGTGCCTGTCGGTGCCCGCCGCCGCCAGCAGCGCCAGCAGCGCAATGAGCGGCAACACCCAGGCCTCGGGCGTGTGCATGGTCCACAGCGTGGCCCCGCTGATCGCACACCACAGCAGCGGAACAATCCAGCAGGGCCAGCCGGCACGGCGGGACAGCAGCAAGAAGCCGAGCGTGGCCGCCGCCGTCGGGTCAGGAGCGATTCCGAACAGCTCGGCCTGCGGCCACGGGCGTCCCGTCGCAGGGGCAAGCAGCGGGTAGCCCAGCACCGCCAACAGCAACAGCACGCGCCCGAAACGAGCGCGGCCGCTGGCGCCCCCGAGGAGCTCGTGCCCGCGAACCGCGCCGGTCCACAGCAGCAGCAAACCTTGCACCGCAAAACCGCCCGCGAAGTAAGGCGCGGCCGAGTTGATCGTGGCATAACGCTGCGCGTGAAAGGCCCAGCCTACCCAGAGCCAGCACAACCCAAGCAGCAGCGCCGCATCCCTGCCGGCGCGCTCACCGCCGCGCAGCGCGCACACCACGAGGGCGATGCCGCCGGCGGCCGCGGCCAGGTGCGCGGGCCACACCGCCCGGTTATACAACTCCAGCAGGCGAAAGTAGGTCCGCGCCGAAAACATCAGGAAGTCCGACAGCGAGTAGGTCCACCATTCGCTCATAGCAGCCGCTCGACGTCGGCAACGATACGCTGGCGCAAAGCCTGGTCCGGCAGGCGTCCAGTGGCTGCCTGCATGTTCTGGCGCACGTGGGCCACGCTGGACGTGGCCGGTATCGCGCAAGTGATTGCCGGGTGCGCCGCGATGAATTTCAGCAGCACCTGGGCCCAGGCGGTGCAGCCGATTTCCGCCGCCCAGCCAGGGAGCGGGTGGCGCGCGAGCGCCTGCGTCAGCTCGCCCTGCCGGAACGGGCGGTTAGCGATGACGGCGATGCGACGCTCGCGCGCCAGCGGCAGGATGCGCTGTTCGACCTCGCGGTCCACCACGTTGTAGGTCACCTGCACGAAATCGATTGGCTGGCTGGCCATGATTTTCAGGACCTCCGGGTGGCGCCGCCCCTCGGAGGTGGTGATGCCGACATAGCGCAGCCGGCCCGCGCTTTTCATCGCGAACAGCGTCGGCAGGTGCTCCTGCCACGCCAGCAGGTTGTGGACCTGGAGCAGGTGGAACCTCGGCACGTTCCAGTTGCGGCGCGACGCCTCGATCTGATCAAGGCCGCGCCGCCCGGAGCCGGTCCAGACCTTGTCGGCCGCGAACAGCGCCGGCTGCTGGCCGAGCCGCCGCAGGCCATCGCCGATGACTTCCTGCGCCGATCCGTACATCGGCGACGAGTCGATCATCCGCCCGCCCGCCGCGAAGAACTGGCGCATCACGTCGGCGCAGCCAGCGCGCGCTGCAGGATCGTTGCCGACGTTGAAGGTGATCCAGCTGCCGAGGCCGACCACCGGCAAGGCTTCGCCCGACGATTGAATGGGCCGCGTGATCAGGCCGGCGGCGGGCGCCTGGGCAAGGACTGCGCGGCCCGGCAGCGCGGCGCCGGCGCCGAGCGCCAGGAAGGTTCCAAGAAGCCGGCGCCGGCGCACCAGTTGATGCTGCTGCATGCGAATCCTCCCGAGGAGCGGCAACGCGTGCCGGGGAATCGGCGAGCCCTGCGCGGTAAGCGCCCCAGCATACACCGGTCCGATATTCAAGGCTGCGGCAACCGGTGCCGGCGCGGCACCGTCGCAGGCGGTTGCATGTCAAACGCTGTCTGGACCAGCACGCACACGCACGGAGGTTCGCGATGCGAAAGAAATACCGAAGCTCGTCGATTGCCGCCGTTCTGCTGCCGCTCGCCGCCTTGTTCACATTGGCAGGTGCGGGCCCGCCCTCGATCCGGTGGGACCGGACCATCGAAGTTGCAAGGGGCGGCGGGGAGAAGGGTCCGTGGCGACAAAACGATTCGCGCTACGACTATGTCGACGACGCCTCGGTAGCGATCGGGCCGAACGGCGAGTTTGACGTGGTATGGGTCGACCAGGGCAGGAAGGATGTCCTGTTCCAGGCAATAAGGGAAAACGGCCTGCCCAAGGCCGCGCCAGTCGACTTGTCGCGCAATCGCGCAACGTTTTCATGGCTGCCCCGTATCGTCACCATGCCTGGCGCTCCGGACCGCATTTTCGTCCTGTGGCAGGAAATCATTTTTTCTGGCGGCTCGCATGGCGGCGAGATCCTGTTTTCGCGCTCGGAGGACGGCGGCGCCAGCTTTTCCGAACCAATCAACCTGTCCAATTCCCGCGGTGGCGATGGCAAGGGCCGGCTCGACCGGGAAACCTGGTCCAACGGCAGCCTCGACCTGGCCGCCGCACCAGACGGCACCTTGTTCGCGGCCTGGACCGAATACGACGGCATGTTGTGGCTGGCGCGCTCGGTGAATGGGGGCATGAGCTTCTCGCGGCCGCGCCAGGTCGCGGGCGAGCCCGGCCTGCCCGCGCGCGCGCCCTCGTTGGCAACCGGTCCCGGCCGCACCGTGTACCTGGCCTGGACCGTCGGCGAAGACCCGCACGCGGACATTCACGTGGCCCAGTCGGACGACGCCGGACTCAGCTTCCACCGCCCCTGGCTGGTCGGCGCCGGCCCCGGCCATGCGGACGCGCCACGGCTCGCGGTCGACCAGCGCGGCGTGCTGCACCTTGTCTACGCGGAAAGCGCGAACGGGACGCGCGGTCCCTACCGGATCCGCTATACGCGCTCGTCTGGCGGCGCCGCCAAGTTTGAAGTGCCCATCACGCTGCCCGTGTTGCCACATCACGACGACGCCGGCGCGGCTTATCCGGAGCTGGCGCTGGATGCCCAGGGCCGGCTGTACGTGACGTGGGAAGTCTTTCCCGATCCCGCGGGCAGAGCGCGGGGCCTGGGTATCACGTTCTCGGCCGACAATGGAAACTCCTTCGCCCCGCCAATGCTGGTGCCCGGCAGCCGCGATGCGGGCGGCGGCACCAACGGCAGCCATCAGGGCTTGCTGGGCAAGAAACTGGCGGTCAGCCCGAGCGGCAGGATCGCCGTCGCCAACAGCAGCCTGAAACAGGATGAGCGAAGCCGCGTCTGGCTGATGCGCGGGCAGATCGTGCGCTAGTGCCTCGACGGATTGCTCCTCCGGTGCCGCGCAACCAATTGGTATCCGCCAGAAAAGCTGCTGCGAGCGCGCACCCGAACCTGGCTGACGAGATAAAGAAATTTTGGTTCTACGATCTGCGGTGCGAAGGCAGCCGATGCCACCAGCGACGCACGCGGAGAACAGGCCGCTAGCCCTCTTGGGTCACGAGAGCGCCAGGACGACGCAGCGACACTACCTGCGCCGAGGACGCATCGTTCCTCCGACGAAGTAAGCACCAGCAAAGAAACTGGCCAGCGTGGCTAGCATATCGACCCACGAGTGCTTTTTCCGGTCGTCACGTCTAGGCCAAAATAGCACGTGTACCCGTCCTCCTTGGTATAGGTGCAGGAAAGATCTCTCCTGTTCCTTTCTCGGTATCCCGGAGCGTCGCCACAGGATGGCTTCGCGTCAGGGCCTACCTGGTCGAACAGTTCTTTGGCCAGCTGCCCGGTGAACATGAACGCAACCTTGCGGTTATTTCGGGTTGGCGGTACTACTTCGGACAGGGTGCCCCCGTACACCTGGTAATCCCCCTTGAGCGGTTTCGGGCTGCCGTCCCACTGCTTCTGCTTTTTCTCGGCCGGTTGATCTGCGTGGGCCACTGGGCACAGCGCGAGCACGGCGGGCAACACAAGGTACGTCCTCATGATGCGAACCTCCCAAACAGTTCTACGTGAAAGTGGTCGTTGTGTCCTGGGCAGCTGCGCACCGCGGCGCCCAATGCCTTCTGCACAGCAGGATCGTTGAAGAGCACTAGCTTCACCCAAGGGTGCTGGATGAACAACCGAATGAGCTTGATCGTGACCTCTTGGTCGTATGCGGCTTTGTCTTGGTACGAGCAACGCGCGGCCTGCCCCGTCAGGTGATCCTTGCGCACCGGCCGGCAATCCATCTCAATGCCTCGCTGGTGCGTCTGGTGCTTGTCGAACTGTTTTCCGCCATCGATGCTGATGTTCCCTACCCCGAACTTCCGATCGCAGATGGCCTGCCACTCTCGTTCAATCCGAAAGATGACGCTGAGCAGGTTGGGATTGGCGTATTGCGCCTGTGCGCCGGTCCCAGGCACGTAGTGCAAGGTTCCATACACGTAGTAGCCAGCATCTTCTGGCGCCTGCGGCAGCATGAAGTAGCCACGGGAGTCTTTCGGCTGGATCGGCACTCCGTCGGGCATAGCAGCTCCTCAAACCGTGCAGCGGTTGGTCGAGAGGTCCCAACCGCCGGCCGTGTTGCCGCCGGCGCCGCCGCCGATCTTCTGCTGGGTATAGCGCCAGACCACTTTTGCGTACCGCAGCCCGATCTCGTCATGCAGCAGGGCGCCGTCGCCGAGCAGCTGATCGATGTTCGAGATAATCACGTTTGTCATCTCGACCTCGTAGTACTTCACCCGCATGCCGTCCCCATCGGCCCGCATCAATTCAAGCTTGGCCTTCGGGATCGTTCTGCCCATGGAACACGTCTGCATCAGGATGGGCGAAGCCAGGTCTGCCACTTTGGACAGCGACAAAGTCCGATGCTCGCAGCGTTCCGCGGTGTGACCGCCCGCCGTTGATGCGGTGGCGCTTCTGGGCTGCACTACGCCCCAGTGGAGGCCGGTGATCTCAATCCAGCCCTTATGGTCCGCGTCCATCGATTCGCCCTTCATGCCGTCAATCTGCAGATATGCGTCAGTTGCCATGCCGCCTCCTGGTTGTGGATAGCAAACAATCAAAGGGCTATTTTTGCTTAACTCGATCGCAGGCAACTTGGCAGAACGCAAGGCGATACGAAGATGAGTGCGTTTAGCTGATTTTGCGGCTTTAAAACTTCAGGCAGGCGCCCAGACGAGCTCAGGGAAGGGGCTGGCAACACGCAGCCAGGCCACGGAGAACGTCGCCAGAAATGCAGGCTGAGCGGGAATTTTGCGGAAATCGGCCGATTTTGCGGAAAAGAATCGGATGCGGAAAACAACTAGGTCATTGATTCCACTGGAGCGGGTGAAGGGAATCGAACCCTCGTCGTAAGCTTGGGAAGCTTCTGCTCTACCATTGAGCTACACCCGCGTGGACTCGCATTCTACGCGGCTTTTACGGTTTTTGACAACGCCCGGCGCAGTTCGCTCAATCGGGCGTCTCCACCTGGTAGCCTTTGGCGCCCAAAACAGCCACATAACCCTTGGGGTCGAACACGTCGCGCAGGCGCAGCACGGCGAAGGTTTAGGCATTGGCCGCCAATGCTTTTTCTGCCGCGGCCATGATCATACATCGTAGGCATGCCGGCGCACACGGCCGGCCGCGCTAGCCCGGTGGCGCCACCGGCGGCTCGTCCGGGCGGGTCAGCAGTTCGCGGGCGAGCCTGAGGCCGTCGACCATCGTCGCGAACGCCTGGTGCCTGGCGGCCTCGTCCGGCACGCGCAGCACGTACGACGGGTGGTAGATCGTGACCACCCAGCGACCTTCGTGGCGGATCGGGCGGCCCAGCGTGTCCTTCAAGGTCACGTGGCTGGTGCCGAGCACCGACTTGAGCGCCGTGGTGCCGAGCGCGACGATGACGCTCGGCCGCACCGTCGCCACTTCCTTGTCGAGCCAGTAGTGGCAGGCCTCGACCTCGCGCTGCGCCGGGGTCTTGTGCAGGCGGCGCTTGCCGCGCGGCTCCCACTTGAAGTGCTTGACCGCATTGGTCAGGTACAGCGTGCGGCGGTCGACGCCGGCCGCTTCGCACACCCGGTCGAGCAGCTTGCCGGCCGGCCCGACGAACGGCTGGCCAGCCAGGTCCTCCTGGTCGCCCGGCTGCTCGCCGACCAGCATGATCCCGGCGCGCTTCGGGCCGGCGCCGCCGACCGCCCGGGTCGCGTGCTGCCACAGGTCGCAGCGCCGGCATTCGTCGAGCCGGGCCGGTTGCTGCCCGGGATCCTCGTTCTCGGGCACACTTGGGACCGGCGCGGGCGGCTTGCGCGCCGCCGCCTGCAGCGGCACGATCGCCAATGGCACCCGGCGCCGGCCGAAGCGCGCCAGCGCGTGGCTGTGCAGCAGCGGCGCGCTGACGCGTTCCGGGTTGAACACGCTGCGGTAGTAGCTGAGCCAGAACGCTTCGCCCGGCTCATCCAGCTCGGCGGCGCTGTCCACCAGCGGACCGCAGTTGTGCAGCGTGGCGCCGTCCCACAGCACGCTGGCGCCGGGCGTCGCGATCATCCAGCTGAGCTTGCCCATGCGCGAGACGAAATACTGCGCCACCTGCGGCAGCACGTCGTGGCGCGGCTCGTACCAGGCGACAAAGCGCGGCGGCCCGGCCTCCACCGGGCGTTCGCGGAAACGGATGTTGGCATGCATGTCGTGCTCCTCGCGGTGCACCGCCTTGACCATCGCGAGCAGGCGCGCGCCGTCGTGGCCGGCGCCCGCCTGCAGCGCGCGCTCGCCCTGCTGCCAGCGCCACACCACGCGGTACAGGAAGTCCCAGCGGTCGGGCATGCGGCAGCAGGCGGCCGCCTGCAGCAGCTCCATCAGGGAGCGCGGCAGCTGCGGGGCCGGTCTCGGTGCGTGCAGTTGAACAGTCGCATTATGCGTCGGGGCCGGCGCGGCTGGCGCACTCGAGGACAGGCTTGGGGCCGCCCGCGTGCCCCAGCTGACCGCGTCCGGCGCCACGCCGGCGGCCAGCAGCTCGCGCGCCGCCTCGCGCCATTCGGCGAACGTGCCCACCGGCCACGGCTGGCCTGCGGGCGGCGCTTGGCGATTGTCGGGCTGGTCGGGGAAATGCATGGCGCGGGCATCTACTGTATATGCGTACAGTATATGCCTGCCGGCGCAGGCGGGTCGCCCGCTTGCCGGGGCAGTGCTTACGCCGCTTCGGCTTCGCCGGCGTGGCGCCGCGCCTGCGCCAGCAGCGCCGGCTCCATGCGTGACGCGACGCGCCGCAGGTAGCTGCCGGCGGCGGCGATGCCGCCCTGCGTGGCGCGCTGCAGCCAGGCGTAGGCCTCGACCAGGTCGCGCTGCGCGCCCTGGCCGCTGGCGTACATCACGCCGAGGTTGAACTGGGCCCGCGCGTGGCCCTGGCGCGCCGCGCACAGGTACCAGAAATGCGCGGCCTCGTAATCCTGGCCGACATCGTGCCCGCTGTCGTAGCGCAGGCCCAGCGCGAACTGCGCCAGTGCGTGGCCCTGCTCGGCCGCCTTGCGGTACCAGCCCCAGGCTTCGCGCCCGCTCCCGAGGCCGGCGTCGTCGCGGTCGAACAGCTGGCCCACCATGTACTGCGCCGGCGCGTACTCCTGGTCGGCCGCGCGCATGAACCAGCCCAGCGCGCGCCGCAAGTCGCGGGCCACGCCGACCCCGTTCTCGAAGCGCAGGCCGAGGTCGAACTGGGCGCGCAGGTGGCCCTGCTCGGCGGCTTTGCGGTACCACTCGACCGCCTGCGCATAGTCCTGCTCGACGCCGTTCCCGGCATCGAACAGCTGGCCGAGGTGGTACTGGGCGCCGGCGAAGCCCTGCGCGGCGGCCTTGCGGTACCAGTGCGCGGCCTGCGCGTAATCCTGCGCCATGCCTTGGCCATGTTCGCAGCGCAGCCCGAGGTGGTCCTGCGCGCCCGCGTGGCCCTGTTCGGCGGCCTTGCGGTACCACTCGAGCGCCAGCGCTTCGTCGCGTGGCACGCCGTGCCCGCTGTCGTAGATCAGCGCCAGGTTGAACTGCGAGCTGGCGTGGCCCTGTTCGCCGGCGCGCTGGTACCAGCGCACCGCCTGCTGGCTGTCCTGCGGCAGGTCCTGGCCCTTGTCGAAGCGCAGCCCGAGGTTGAACTGGGCCGGCGCGTAGCCCTGCTCGGCCGCCTTGCGGAACCAGGACACCGCCAGCACCGGGTCGCGCGGCACGCCCTGGCCGCTGTCGTAGCGCAGGCCGAGGTTGAACTGCGCGCGCGCATAGCCTTGCCCGGCCGCGCGCAGGTACCACGCGATCGCCTGCTGCTGGTCCTGGGGCACGCCCTTGCCGCCTTCGTACATCAGGCCAAGGTTGTGCTGCGCGCCGGGGTCGCCCTGCTCGGCCGCCTTGCTGAACCAGTGCATCGCCTGCTGCTCGTCGCGCAGCGCGCCCTGGCCCTTCGCGTACAGCCAGCCCAGGTTGTACTGCGCCGGCGCGTAGCCCTGTTCGGCCGCGCGCTGGTACCAGTACAGCGCCTGCTCGTAATCCTGCGCCACCCCCTGGCCCTTCTGGTACATCACGCCGAGGTTGTACTGGGCCTGTTCGAGCCCGGCGGCGGCAGCCATCCGGTACCACGCCACCGCCAGTTCGTAATTCTGCGCCACGCCCTGGCCGTTCACGTACATGAAGCCCAGGCTGTGCTGGGCGTTCGCGGCGCCGCTTTCGGCAAGCGCCTTCACGCGCAGGAATTCGGCGCTGTAGCGCGGCTCCTGCACCGGTGTGCTGGCGGCGGGCGTGGACATCGGCCGGCGCGCGTCAGGCCTGCTGGGCGCGCGCGGCCGGCAGCGCCGGCGCCTGGCCGCGCAGCACGGCGATGAAGTTCGGCAGCGCGATCGGGCGGTGGTACAGGTAGCCCTGCATCGTCAGGCAGCCGTTGGCCTTCAGGTAGCGCGCCTGCACCTCGGTCTCGACCCCTTCGGCGATCAGGTTCAGGCCCAGCCCGCGCGCGATCGAGATGATCGCCAGGATCACCGGGTAGTGCCCATGTTCGTCGTGGATCTCCTTGACGAACGACTGGTCGATCTTGATGGTGTGGATCGGGAACCGGTGCAGGTACGACAAGGACGAGTAGCCGGTGCCGAAGTCGTCGATCGCGACCGACACCCCGAGCTGGCACAGCTTGTTGAGCTGCTCGATCGCGTACTGCGGGTTGCGGATGCAGATGTTCTCGGTGATCTCGACCTCGATCTGGCTCGGCGAGATCCCGTAGCGCACCAGCGCGCCGCGCATCTTCTCGAAGAAGTCGCCGCGGTCGAGGTACTGGGGCGACAGGTTCAGCGACAGCCGGATGCCCTGGCCGCCGGCCAGGTTCCACTGCAGCATGTCGCGGCACAGCGCGCCGATCATCCAGTCCGAGATCGGCAGCATCAGGCCGTTCTCCTCGGCGAACGGCAGGAACTCGCCGGCCGACAGCAGCCCGCGCTGCGGATGGTTCCAGCGCATCAGCGCCTCGGCGCCGACGATGCGCCCGCTGAGCGCGTCGAGCTGCGGCTGGTAGTACATCTCGAGTTCGTCCTGCTCGAGCGCGCGGCGCAAACTCTGCTCGAGCGCGATCTTCTGATGCGACACGTCGAGCATCGAGTTGTGATAGAAGCTGTGGCCGTTCTTGCCGAGCGCCTTGACCTGGTACATCGCGATGTCGGCGTGGCGCAGCAGTTCGTCGATCGACTCGCCGTCGCCGGGATAGATCGCGATGCCGATCGAGGCCGAGATATGCACCTCGTGGCCGTCGAGGTCGAACGGCTGGTGCAGGCACTCGAGGAATTTATCGGCAATCAGGCGCGCGTCGTCGCGATCGCGCAGCTCCGGCAGCACGATGGTGAATTCGTCGCCGCCCTGGCGCGCCAGCGTATCGCCGCGGCGCAGGCAATCCTTCAGCCGCACCGCGACCTGCTGCAGCAGCTCGTCGCCCTTGACGTGGCCAAGCGTGTCGTTGACCAGCTTGAAGCGGTCGAGGTCGATGAACATCACCGCCAGCTCGGTCAGCTTGCGCTTGGCCTGGATCACGGCCAGGCCAAGCCGGTCCTTGAACAGGATCCGGTTCGGCAGGTCGGTCAGGATGTCGTGGTAGGCCTGGTACGAGATGACTTCCTCGGCGCGCTTGCGGTCGGTGATGTCGCGCGCCACGCCGTAGGTGCCGAAGAACTCGAGCTTCTTGACCTCGTGGTCGGGCACGTGCATGCCGATCGAGTTCAGCGAGATCGTCATCAAGGTGTTGTTGAAGGTGCGGTCGGCGCTGTTCCCGCTGTGGCACTTCAGGCGCAGTTCGACGTTGCGCGAGGCGCGCTCGTCGACGCGGCGCTCATTGAACACGTAGCGCGCGCGCTCGAGGTCCTCCTCGTGTACCAGGATCGAATAGTGCTTGCCGATCAGGTCGTCGCGCGTGAAGCCGAGCAGTTGGTAGGCGCGGTCGTTCACGAACGTGAACTTGCCTTCGTGGTTCAGCGTGTAGATGATGTCCGGCGAGCTGTCGACCAGGTAGCGGTACATCTTTTCCGAGTTTTCGAGCTGGCTGGCGATGCGCCGGTTGGCCGCGGCCAGCAGGCGTTGCTGCAGCGCGTTGGCCACCGTCTTGAGCAGCTCCTCGCGGCTGTAGGGCTTCCTCAGGTAATCGTAGGCGCCGCGCTTGAGGGCCCCGATCGCGGCCTCGATGCCGACCTCGCCGCTCATCACGATGACTTCGGCGTCGATCCCCTTCTCGTTGATGAAGTCCATGATCTGGTGGCCGCCGATGTCCGGCAGGCGCAGGTCGAGCAGCACCAGGTCGAAGCGCAGCCGCGACAGGTGGGCCAGGGCCTCGCTGCCGGAACTGGCCGTGACCAGATGGTAACCGCGGTCCTTCAGCAGCTCGTACAGCGACGCCAGCAGGCGCGGTTCGTCGTCGACCAGCAGCAAACGCGGCTGGGCGTCGGAATCGAACGAAGGGGAAAGCGGCACGGAGTCGCCGGGGGCGCTGGCGGGGTTCGTGTTCATCGTCACCTTATGCGGAGCCCAATGCGCGCGCCGTCAGGGCCGGTGCGCTGGTGGTGCCGGCGTAGGCCGGCAGCAGGATTTCAAAGGAGGTACCGGTCACGCCGCTGCGGCAGGCGATCTGGCCGTGCAGCTTCTTGACCAGGCTGTGCACGATCGACAGCCCGAGGCCATGGTGCGCGCCGTCCTTGGTGCTCTTCACCGCCGAGAACAGGTTGGCCAGCACCTCGCGCGACAGCCCCGGGCCGGTATCGGACACCACCAGTTCGAGGTACAGCTTGCGCTCGCGGTTGACGTGGCCGCGGCTGGCGATCTCGATCCGCCCGCCGGTTTCGAGCAGCGCCTCGACCGCGTTCTTGACCAGGTTGACCAGGATCTGTTTGAGGATGTCGGCATCGCCCTCGATGCGGTTGGCGTCATCGAGCATCGTGACCACGATCTCCACCGAGGGCGGCACGAAGTCGGTGGCGCGGAACAGGCGCACCACGTCGGCAGCGACCTTGCCGACGTCGGTCGGGCGCGGACCGGCATCGATCGGCTGCAGGTCGGTCAGGCTGTTGACCAGCTGGCCGACGCGGTCGATCTCCTCGTTCAGGATCGACATCTCGCCGGCCACCGGCTCGCGCCGCGCCAGCTTGCCGTCCAGGACGGACAGGTAATTCTTGATGATCGACAGCGGGTTGTTCACCTCGTGCACGACGCGGCGCGAGGCTTCGCGGTATTCCTCGGCCACGTGGGCCAGCTGGCGGCGCGCGTGGCCGCGTTCGGACAGCGCGGTTTCGAGCGCGGTCGCCGCTTGCGCGCCGAACGACTGCAGGAAGCGTTCGCGCTTCTGGCAGCTGGCGATCTGCCATCCCGCGACGCCGCCGATCATCACGCCCAGGCAGCGCGCGCCGGCGACCAGCGGCACGCACACCAGCGAGTCGGTGCCGAGCAGGCGGAACAGCTGCTCTTCGGCGAGGCCGAGCGGCTGGCCGTCGCGCCGGATGAAGGCCAGGCGGCGTTCGAGCGCGGCTTCGGCCACCGCACCGCCCTTGGCCAGCGGGATCGCGAATTCGGCCAGGCGCTGGGTGCTGCCGGTGGGGGCGCCGACCAGCGCGTGCCCGGTCGGGTTCTCGAGCAGGACCACGGTGTTATCGAAGTCGAACAGGATGCGCGCCGAACGCGTCATCGATTCGAGCAGGCCCGATTCGCCCTGCTGGCGCGCGAACGCCTGCCCGACCTCGGACACCAGCACCAGGTTGCGCACCTCCTCGGACAGGCGCTGCTGGACCGGGTCGAGCGGTGGCGCCGCGACGGCCGGCGGCGCCGGGATCTCGTCGGCCCCGGACAGGTCGATCCCCAGATGCGCGGCAGACGTCTCGACCTGGCTGGCGGCGGCCGCGGCGATCTGCCCGACCTCGGCCCGCGGGACGCCGCACAGGGCGGCGCCGTCGAGCAGCGCCTGCTCGTCGTCGGGGTGGGCGGCCAGCAGGTGCGCCAGGCGCACGATGCGGATCAGGGGATGGCTCGACTCCAGCCGCGCGCTCGGCTCGTGGTGGTACAGCACCGAATCGGCCAGGAACGAGTCGAGCTGCCAGCGCTCGATCAGCCAGGCGCCGGCTTCGGCGTGCGTGATCTGCAGCGTGCGCTGCTCGACCGCGCACAGGTCTTCGTCGTCGCGCGCGGTGAAGTTGAACGCGTATTCCTTGGGCGCGGTGGCCAGCAGCGCCAGCCGGCCGACGTTGTGCAGCAGGCCCGCCAGGTAGGCTTCCTCGAGCTGCGCGTACTGCATGCGGCGCGCCAGCTCGCGCGCGATCACCGCGGCGCTCAGCGAATTCTTCCAGAAGGCGCGCAGGTCGGTGCTGCCCGAATGCGGGAAGTTGTTAAAGGTCTGGAATACGGAGTCGCTGATGACCAGCGTCTTGATCATGTCGGTGCCGAGCGCGACCAACGACTGCTCCAGGTTCGGGTTGCGGCTCGCGCGGTGGTAGGCCGAGCTGTTGGCGACCGCCAGCACCTTGCCGGTGATGCCCGCGTCCTGGGCGATCAGCGCGGCCAGTTCCGGCATGCCCAGGTCGTCCGCCTGCAGGTGAGCCAGCAGCTTCACGAGAATCTGCGGCATCGCCGGCAAGCGGGCGATCAGCAAGCGGTTGCGAATGTCCTGGTCTGGTTGATGCATTGTCTCAAGCAAGGCCGCCCTGCGATCGGTTGCGGATGCCGCTCCCTAGCCGAGCGGCGACGACGTTTTCTTTTTATGGATCTGATGAATTGGGCAGTGTTTCGCCCAATGTTCAATATTTTAAGAAACTATCTTAGCATATATACACGAGATTTCTGCTTGGGAATAATACTTTCCGTAAAAAGTCTCGTTCTCGCCACGTTTTTAATCACAAAAGCCAGGCACCCGTATTGATCAAAATCAATAGGGTGCGCACTTGTGCGCACGGGTAACGCCCGCGTCACGCCTGCATGCCCAGCGCCCGGAGCCGCCGGTAGCGCCTTGCGACCACCCAGAAGGCGAGCGCCAGCACGGCGAAGCCGGCCTGGCCGAGCGCCAGCGCCAGCACCGAGTGCGACAGCGCCGGCGAGATCACCCCGGCCACGATCGCCCCCAGCAAGGTCGTCACGAACGACTGGCACGAGGCCACCGTGCCGCGGATGTGCGGGAACAGGTCGAGCGCCAGCAAGGTCGCGCCGGGCGCGATGATCGAACTGCCGAAGGTGTAGAAGAACATCGGCGCCACGGTCCACGGCAGCGCCGGCGGCAGGAACAGGTGGTAGCCGACGTTGGCCACCACCGCCGCCAGTATGAAGCCGAAGCCGATGCCGATCTGGCGCGCAAAGGTATATTTGCCGGCCATCCGGTTCGCCACCAGCGCGCCGAGGAAGATGCCGGACACGGTCGGCACGAACAGCCACGCGAACTGCGACGGCCCGAGGTGCAGGTGCACCGGCAGCAGCACCGGCGCGGCCGAGATGTACAGGAACAGGCCGGCGAAGTTGAGCGCGACAATCCCGGCCTTCATGTGGAACAGGAAGGAGCTGAAGATCGCGCCGTAGTTCCGGGCGATGAAGCGCGGATTGAACGGCTGGCGCTTCGACGGCGGCACGGTCTCGGGCAGGTGCTGCCAGCACATGTAGCCCAGCACCAGGGTGTAGGCGAACAGCGCCAGGAAGATCGCGCGCCAGTCGAACCAGGTGACGATCCAGCCGCCCAGCACCGGTGCGATCGCCGGCGCGATCGAGAAGATCATCGTCACCATCGACAGCAGGCGCGCCGCCGGCGCGTCCGAATACAGGTCGCGGATGATGGCGCGCCCGACCACCACGCCGGCGCCCGCCGAGATGCCCTGCATGATGCGGAACACCCACAGGTAATGTACCGAATGCGAGGCCGCGCAGCCGAAGGTGCCGATCGCGAACACCACCAGCGCGGCCAGGATCACGTTGCGGCGCCCGAATGCGTCCGACAGCGCGCCATGCCACAGCACCATGCCGGCGAACGCCAGCATGTAAGCGGTCAGGGTCTGCTGGACCTCGATCGCGGAGGCGCCGAGCGTGGCCTGGATGCGCGGGAAGGCCGGCAGGTAGGCGTCAATCGAGAACGGTCCCAGCATCGACAGCGCGGCCAGCAGCGTGGCCAGGCCGCCGGCCGTGAGCATCGTGATCTTGTGCGGCGTCGGCAGGGGTACCGGGGTGACTGGGTCTTTGGGCAGGTTCGACGGTTCGGGTGGCGGCAGCATGGACTATTCTTGTTTTGGGGTGGCTTCCGGGCGGCGGTTGTAGCCGGCCACCATATCGAAGCGGAACAGGCGGCACTCGAGCGCGCCGTTGAAGAACGGGGTCTTGCGCGACTCCTTCAGGCGCAGCAGCTTGGGCAGCGACAGGTCGGCCGTGAACAGGTACACGGTCCAGCCGGCGAAGCGCTGCTTGAGGGTGGTGCCGAGCGCCTGGTAGAACTGCACCGCCATCTCGTCCTGCGGGACGGTCGAGTCGCCGCGCACGCCGATCCGCTCGCCGTACGGCGGGTTGGTCAGCAGGAGTCCCGGCTGCTCGACTGGCGGCCTGACTTCCTGCGCCTCGATCTGCTTGAGCGGCACCTCGAACAGGACCCCGGCCACCTTCAGGTTATGGCGCGTCATCGCGACCATGTCGCCCGAGATGTCGGAGCCGAAGATGGTCGGCTCGGTGGGCAGCGGATTCGGCTTGATGGCCGCCTTCATCTCCTGCCAGCCGGCGCGGTCGAAATCGCGGAACTGCTCGAATGCGAAGCGGCGCCGGGCGCCGGGCGGAATCCCCTGCACCATCTGCGCCGCCTCGACCAGGATCGTGCCCGAGCCGCACATCGGGTCGAACAGCGGCGTGCCCGGCTTCCAGCCCGCCACCCGCAGCAGGCCGGCGGCCAGGTTCTCGCGCAGCGGCGCGTCGCCGGTTTCCTCGCGCCAGCCGCGCTTGAACAGCGCCTCGCCCGAGGTGTCGAGGTAGATCGTGAAGTTGCGCTGGTCGAGGAAGCCGACGATGCGCATGTCCGGCTCGCGCGTGTCGACCGACGGCCGCTTGCCGAACTGGTCGCGGAAGCGGTCGCACACGGCGTCCTTGATCTTCAGGGTGGTGAACTCAAGGCTCTTGAGCGGCGACTTGACCGCCGTGACGTCGACCCGGATTGTTTGTTCGTAGCCGAACCAGTCTTCCCACGGCTGCTCGAGCACCAGGTCGTAGATGTCGTTCTCGTTGCTGTAGCTGGTCTGGCTCATGCGCATCAGCACGCGCGAGGCGATGCGCGAATGGAGGTTGATGCGGTAGGAATCGAGCAGGGAACCGGAGCAGTGGACGCCGCCCGGCACCTGGTTGTGCACCTTCAGCGTGGTGCTCTGCTGCGCGATCTCGCCGAGTTCTTCGGCCAGCGCCGCTTCCATGCCGCGCGGGCAGGGGCAAAAATAAGAGGTCATATGGGAGTACCCTTTGTCCGTAATTGAAAAAAAACCGTGGCGCGGCCCAGCCGCCGCCACCATGAGAGCCTACTGCTGGAGCAGGCGCTCGACAAAATCGAGCCGGTCCTGGCCCCAGAATCCGTGCCCGTCGACGATATACCACGGCACGCCGAACACGCCGGCGGCAATCGCTTCGTCGGTGTGGCGCTCGTACAGCGCCTGCACCGGCGCGGCGCGCGAGTCCGCCAGCAGCATGCGGCCGTCCAGGCCGGCGTCGTCGGCCAGCCCGGCGAGCGTGGCGTCGTCCGCGATGTCGCGCTCTTCCACCCACAACGCACGCATGATGGCGCCGGCCAGGTCGAGCGCAACGTCGGCGCCCAATCCCTCGCGCGCGGCGATGATCAGCTTGGCGGCAGGGTCTGGCGCGACCGGGAAGAACTTCGGCTCGGGATTGAGTGGCAAGCCAATGAAATCGGACCAGCGCTTGAGTTCCTGAAGCCGGTAGGCCTGGCGCTCAGGCGGGCGCTTCGACACCGGCAGCGTGCCCGAGATGCCCCACACCTTGCCGAGGTCGAACGGCTTCGGCTCGACCATCGCGCCGTACTGCCGGGCCAGCGCCAGCAGGCGCCCATGGCCGAGGTAAGTCCACGGCGACTGCGGCGCGAAGAAATACTGGATGACTTTGCTCATCGATCGAACGCAATCAGAAAGGTTTGACCACAACCAGGATCGTGATCGCCAGCAGCAGCAGGACAGGAACCTCGTTGAACCAGCGGTACCACTTGTGGCTGCGCTGGTTGGCGCCGTTCTCGAACTTTTTCAGCAGCGATCCGCACGCGTGATGGTAGCCGATCACGAGGATCACCAGCGCCAGTTTCGCGTGCAGCCAGCCGCCAGCGAAGCCGAAGCCCAGCCATAGCCACAGCCCGAACAGCAGCGCCGGCACCGCCAGCATCGAGGTGAAGCGGTACAGGCGGCGCGCCATGCCGAGCAGGCGCTCGCGCGCGGCCGGGTTGGTTTCCTGGGCCAGGTTGACGAAGATGCGCGGCAGGTAGAACAGGCCGGCGAACCACGAAGCGATGAAGACGATGTGAAGGGCTTTAATCCAGAGCATGCAATTCCCGAGTTAGCTGCGCACTTCGCCGTGACCGAACACGACGTACTTGAGCGAGGTGAGTCCTTCCAGGCCGACCGGGCCGCGCGCATGCAGCTTGTCGTTCGAGATGCCGATTTCGGCGCCGAGTCCGTATTCGAAGCCATCGGCAAAGCGGGTCGACGCGTTCACCATCACCGAGGCCGAGTCGACCTCGCGCAGGAAGCGCAGCGCATCGCTGTAGTCCTCGGTGACGATCGCGTCGGTATGCCGGGACGAATACGTGTTGATGTGGTCGATCGCCTCGTCGATGCCGGCCACCACCTTCACCGCCAGGATCGGGGCCAGGTATTCGGTGCTCCAGTCGTCGGCGCTGGCGTGGGCCAGGTGCGGATAACCCTGCAGGATCGCGTGGCTCTCGGGATCGGCGCGCAGCTCGACCTGCTTTGTCTTGTACAGCTCGGCCAGCTGCGGCAGCACGGCCGGTGCAATCGCGCGCGCCACCAGCAGGGTTTCCATCGTGTTGCAGGTGCCGTAGCGGTGGGTCTTGGCGTTCATCGCGATCGGCAGCGCCTTGGCGAGGTCGGCTTTCGCGTCGATGTAGACGTGGCAGATGCCGTCCAGGTGCTTGATCATCGGGACCGTGGCTTCCTTCATCAGGCGCGCGATCAGGCCCTTGCCGCCGCGCGGCACGATCACGTCGACGTAGTCGGGCATCGTGATCAGCGCGCCGACCGCGGCGCGGTCGGTGGTGTCGACCACCTGCACGCCGTGTTCCGGCAGGCCGGCGCCACGCAGGCCCTCGGCCACCAGCTTCGCCAGCGCGCGGTTGCAGTTGATCGCTTCCGAGCCGCCGCGCAGGATGGTCGCGTTGCCGCTCTTGATGCACAGGCCCGCGGCGTCGACCGTCACGTTCGGGCGCGCTTCGTAGATAATGCCGATGACGCCCAGCGGCACCCGCATCTGGCCGACCTGGATGCCGCTCGGGCGGAACTTCATGTTCGAGATTTCGCCGATCGGGTCGGGCAGCGCGGCGATCTGGCGCAGGCCCTCGACCATGGTGGCGACGGCGGCCTCGGACA